>CAWHNO010000013.1:0-458536 GCA_963830725.1 uncultured Solirubrobacteraceae bacterium
TCGAGCTGATCCAGTACAGGCCGGCGACCACCGAGGTGCACGAGGTGCGGATGCTGATCGTCCCGCCGACGATCAACCGCGTCTACGTGCTCGACCTCGCGCCGGGGAGGAGCCTTCATCGAGCACCTGGTCGCCTCCGGCCAGCAGGTCTTTGTGATCTCGTGGCGCAATCCCGGGCCTGAGCACGGGCACTGGGACCTCGACACGTACGCCGAGGCCGTCCTCGAGGCACGCGCGGCGGTCGCGCAGATCACGGCGTCACGGACCCGTTCACCTGACCGTGGCGTGCTCCGGCGGCATCATCACCGCCGGGGCGCTCCCCCACCTCGCCGGCGACGAGGTCGCGAGCCTCACGCTGCTCGTGTGCGCGCTCGACAACGCGCGCGCCGGCACGGCGTCCGCTCTGGCGAGCCGCGAGGTCGCGGCCGCGGCGGTGGCCGAGTCCGCGCGCAGGGGGTACCTCGACGGCCGCGCGCTGGCCGGCGTGTTCGCCTGGCTGCGGCCCAACGACCTGATCTGGGGCTACGTGGTCAACAACTACCTGCTGGGCCGCCGGCCGCCGGCCTTCGACGTCCTCTACTGGACCCAGGACACGGTCCGGCTCGCGGCGGGCCTCCACGGCGACTTCGTGCGCATCGGGCTCGAGAACTCGCTGACCCGCGCGGGCGGGGTCGAGGTGCTGGGGCGACCGGTCGACCTGAAGGCCTGCACCGTCGACACCTACGCGGTCGCGGGGCGCAGCGACCACCTCGTCCCGTCGGGAGAGCGCGTACCGGAGCGCGCTGCTGCTCGGTGGCGACACGCGGTTCGTGCTCGCGACGAGCGGCCACATCCAGGCGCTCGTGAACCCGCCGAAGGCCGAGAGCCGCGCGAGCTTCCGCGTCGCCACGGAGCGTGCCGACTGGCTGGAGAGCGCCGCCGTCCGCCCCGGCAGCTGGTGGCCGGACTGGTCGGCCTGGCTCGCGGAGCGGTCGGGCGAGCGCAAGCCGGCCCCCGCGAAGCTCGGCAGCCGCACCCACGAGGCGCCGCGGCAAGCGCCGGGGAGCTATGTCCACGCGGGCCTGAGCGCTGGTGGGGCCGGCCGCTGGCCGAGTCGCGCTGGGCGCTCGAGCTCGCCCGCCTGTCGGTCGACCCCGTTCTGCTCGGTCGCGGCGTCGCGCGCGGCGACGGGCGCCCCGTCGTCCTGCTCCCCGGCTTCCTGGCCGGCGACCCGAGCCTGCTCGTCCTCGCCTCGTGGCTGCGCCGGATCGGGCACCGCCCCTACGGCTGCGGCTTCGTCGCCAACGTCGACTGCTCGGACCCGCGCGCTCGAGCGCGTCGAGCGGCGCGTCGAGCAGCTCCACCGCCGTCACGGCCGGCGCGTCGCGCTGGTCGGGCACAGCCGCGGCGGGCGCTTCGCCCCGCGCGCTCGCGCACCGCCGCCCCGAGCACCGTCTGGCCGGTGCCCCCGGTCTCGCTCGGCGCCGACCTCCAGCGCATGTTCGGCATCAGCGTGCCGACCCAGGTCGCGGTGATCGCGGCGCGCCGCGGCGTCGCCGCGCTGCGCCGCGGCCGCGCGGAGCGCTGCCTGTACGCCGACTGCACCTGCTCGTTCGCGCGCGACTTCGCGTGCCCGCTCCCGGAGGGTGTCCGTTTCACCAGCGTCTACTCGAAGGGCGACGGCGTCGTCCACTGGCCCGGCAGCGTCATCGCCGTCGCCGACAACGTCGAGGTGACCGGAAGTCACGTCGGCCTCATCTTCAACCGCAAGGCCTACCGCGCGATCGCCGACGCGCTCGCGCTCCCGGAGATCACATGATGCTCGGCACCGCCCTCGTCACCGACCACTTCCTCGTCCGCGAGCAGTTCGACGACGCCGATTGGGAGCCGTTCATGCGCGCCCGCCGCTTCGTCAAGGAGAGGTGCTGCCGGTCATCAATGACTACTGGGAGCGCGCCGAGTTCCCGTGGACGCTCGCGCGCCGGCTCGCCGAGCTCGAGCTGCTCGACGACGGCCTCTCCCTACTGGCCGCTCGGGCTCGTGCACATGGAGCTCAACCGCGGCGACGGCAGCCTGGGCCACCTTCTTCGGCGTCCAGACCGGCCTCGCCATGAAGGCGATCGCCATGCTCGGCTCGCCCGAGCAGCAGGAGCGCTGGCTCGCGCCGATAGCGACCTCGGGGCATCGGCGCCTTCGCGCTGACCGAGCCCGACCACGGCTCGGACTCCGTGGCACTCGAGACCAGCGCGCGCCGCGAGGGCGACACGTGGGTGATCGACGGCGCGAAGCGCTGGATCGGCAACGGAACGATCGCCGACGTCGCCGTCGTGTGGGCGCGCTCGATCGAGGACGGTGAGGTCAAGGGCTTCCTCGTGGAGACCGACACGCCCGGCTACGAGGCGGCCGTCATCGGCGGCAAGGGCGCCGCGCGAGCGGTCTGGCAGGCCGACATCCGGCTCGACGGCGTGCGCGTGCCGGAGAGCGCGCGGCTGCCCGGGGGGACCACGTTCAAGGACGCCGGCCGCGTGCTCGTCACCACCCGCGGCACCGTCGCCTGGGGGCGCTCGGGCACGCGATGGCCGCATACGACATCGCGCTCACCTACGCGAAGCAGCGCCACCAGTTCGGCCGGCCGTTGGCGAGCTTCCAGATCGTCCAGGAGCGGCTCGTGCGGATGCTCGCCGAGGTCACGAGCATGCAGCTCTACTGCATGCGGCTCGCCCGGCTCGCCGGCGCCGGACAGGTCACCGACACGATTGCCGGCCTCGCCAAGTTCAACAACACGCGCAAGGCGCGCCGGGTGATCGCCGAGGCGCGCGATCTGCTCGGCGGCAACGGGATCCTGCTCGAGAACCACGTCATCCGCCACATGAGCGACATCGAGGTCCTGCACACCTTCGAGGGCACCGAGACGATGCAGGCGCTGATCGTCGGGCGCGACATCACCGGGATCGGCGCGTTCGCGTAGCCGGAGCTTGCACCGGCGAACGGTAGCCCGCAAAATCAAAGCGTGAGCGACGACGCAGTTCTGAGGCAGGAGCTCGAGGCGACGATCGAGACGCGCAGAGAGATGGGCTCTGACATGGAGCCGGAGGTGATCGACGCGTTCGTCGCGCGGATCGAGCAACGGTTGGTCGAGCGGGGCGATCAGAACGAGCGCGCGCTGAAACGGAGGCGCGATCACCAGAAGGAGATGGTCCTCGGCTCGATGGGCATCTCGATCCCCCTGTTCGCGATCGCCGCCGTCTTCGCGGGGCTCGCGGGGATCGTGGCCGTCCTCGTCGCGCTCGTCGTGATCGCGGTCCTCTCGGCTCGCCAGCCGTGACGCTACGACCCGTGGACGCGTAGCGCGATCAAGAGGTCGATCACGTCGGCGACGTGCCGCAGGTCGCAGCCCGTGCGCTCCTCGATCCTGCCGAGCCGGTAGCGGGCGGTGTTCGGGTGTATGAACAGCCGCTCGGCGGCGACCTTGGTGTTGAAGTCGGCGGCGATGTACTCGAGCAGCGTCGTGGTGAGCACGCCGTCCTCCGCGAGGTCGTCGATCACGAACTCGCGCACCTTCGGCGGGATCCGCCGCTGCGCCGTCTCGGGGCCGAACAGTGCCAGGCAGTCGAACGCGCTGAGCGCGGGCAGCGCCACGACTCCGCCCGCGTCGCGCACGCGCTCGAGCGCGCTCATCGCCTCGCCGTACGCGTCGGGCATGCGCTCGAGCCCGTCGTGCAGCGTGCTGACGCCGATCGCCAGCGCGATGCCCTCGCCGGCGAGCTGCGCCTGGGCGCTCTCGACCGCCTCGATCAGCGCCTCGACCGGGCGGTCGACGGTGGCGATGACGACGACCTCGTCGTGGCGCACGACGGCCAGCGGCGCCACCGCCGCGCCGACCGCGCGGGTCAGGGCGACGGCCACCGAGCGCAGCGCGCGCTCGTCGACCGCCGGCGCGGGCGGGTGCGCGGCGATCAGTAGGCAGGCCGCCTCCGGTCCGAGCCCGGCCTCGCGCGCCGCCGTCAGCTTCGGCCCCGGCGCGGGCGCATGGCCGGCGAGCAGGTCCTCGAGCAGGTCGCGCCGCACCCGCTCCCCCTGCGCGTGCAGGAGCCGCTCGGCCTCGAGGTAGACCTCGGCCGCTTCGGCGGCGGCGAGGTTGATGTAGCGGATGATCGTTCCGGCAGCCTCCATCGCGCTGATGCGCGCCGCCTCGCCCTCGGCGCCGGCCAGCAGCGCGTCCCAGAACTCCTCCTGGTAGATGCGGAACGCCTGCATGAACGCGGCGAGCGGGATGCGGCCGACGCGGCGGGTCGCGCGCGCGCGCATGAACGACATCTCCTCGCGCGGCGGCGGATGGCCCTCCGCCACGCTGCGCGTCATGAGGTCGTGGTGCAGCGCGACGTGCGCGCGTACGTCGTCCACGAACGCGGGATCGACGATCGCGCGGTACTCCGGGATTTCGGTCCGGATCCGGTGCAGGCCCTTCTCGATGGTCTCGTCGCGGCGGGCGGTGAGCGCGTCGATCAGACCCGCGAGTGGGTCGGGCTCCTCCAAGGGCCGATCATACGGCGGATCGAGCATGGCGCTCACGCGGCGAGCTCCTGCCCGCCCGCGATGCCGGGCGGGATCACGATCGCCCGTTTGAGCACCTTGCCGGTGCTGCTGTGCGGCAGCGCCGGCGCGAGCCAGACGTGCCGCGGATAGCGAGCCGTGCGCTCGCGCGCGTAGTCGCGCAGCTCGTCCTCCGTGACGGTCGCGCCGGGTGCGACCACGACGCAGGCGACGACCTCCTCGCCGAGCAGCGGGTCGGCGACGCCGAGCACGGCGGCCTCCACCACCTCGGGATGGCCGTGCAGCACGTCCTCGACCTCGCGTGGATGGACGTTGCGGCCGTCGCGGATGATCAGGTCCTTGCTGCGGCCGACGATCCGGAACGCCCCGTCGTCGTCGACCCGCGCCAGGTCGCCGGTGCGCAGCCAGCCGTCCTCCGACAGCGCGGCGCGCGTGGCCTCCGGGCGGTTCCAGTAGCCCTTCATGACGTTGTGCCCGCGGATGACGATCTCCCCGTCGCGCAGCCGCATCTCGATGCCGTCCACGGGCGTGCCGATCGAGCCGGGACGGCGCGGATCCGAGAGCCGGTTGAACGCCGCCACCGGGGACGTCTCGGTGAGGCCGTAGCCCTCGAGCAGCCGGGTGCCGAGCGTCTGCTCGCACGCGTCGAGCAGCTCGGGCGCGAGCGGCGCTCCGCCGGAGACGCAGAGGCGCAGCGAGCGCGTAGGTCGTGCACCGTCCGCGAGCGATCGCGCGTACATCGAGGGCACGCCCACCAGCACGGTGACGCCGTCATCGACCCCGAACCGGTCGGCGAGCACGACCGCGGCACCTGCCAGCAGCGGCGCGTTGAGCGTGCAGGTCTGACCGAAGGCATGCGCAAGCGGGAGCGCCGCCAGCACGGCGTCGCTGCCGCCGTAGGCGAACAGCGCCGCGGTGACGCGCGCATTGGCGAGCAGGTTCGCGTGCGTGAGCTCGACGCCCTTCGGCTCGGCGGTGGTGCCTGAGGTGTAGACGATCACGGCCGTATCGCCGGCCTCGCGCCCGACCGCAGCGACCGGCTCGGCGTCGTCGAAGAACGAGCCCGGCGCGACGAGCCAGGCCGGCTCGTCGAGGGTGCGCAGCGCGCGCCAGGCGATCAGCAAGGACGCCCCGCAGTCGGCAAGCATGGCCCGGAGCTCGTGGCGTGTGAGGTCGACGTCGAGCGGGACGGCGATCGCGCCCGCACGCAGGATGCCGTAGTACGCGGCCGCGAACTCCGGCACGTTCGGGATCATCAGCGCGACGCGGTCGCCGGGCCGCACGGCCTCGGCCGTGAGCCGGCGCGCGACCTGCGCGCTCGCGCGGTCGAGCTGCTCGTACGTGACGCGGCGCCCGCCACGCCGCAGCGCCTCCCGCCGCGGGTGCCGGCGTGCCGAGTCGGTGAGGACGTTCGCGAGGTTCACGCCCGCGTGACGCTAGTCCCCGACGGACGGTGCGCACATCGTGCGCCGGTGCCGAACCGGAGTCGCCGCAGTTGTCATCGGCGCACAGCAGGCCGCTCCGGTTGTCCGCGGACGACAACGCGCCGCCATGCAAGTTCAGGCGCCGGTGCCGAGGTTTCGCCTCCCGGGCGACCGTAGCTTGCTGCCTCGTTCGCCGGTCCGGCGACCCGAGGAGAGGAGAGAGGGATGGGCCTGCTCGACGTGCAGGAGGTGACGGTCCGATACGGCGGCGCGGTGCTGGCGCTCGAGGACGTGTCGCTCGCCGTCGCGCCCGGGGAGACGGTCGCGCTGCTCGGCGCCAACGGCGCCGGCAAGACGACGCTTCTGCGCGCGATCGGCGGGCTGCTCACGTACCACGGCGGCACGGTGGTGAGGGGCAAGATCCGCTTCGACGGCCGCTCCACGCGGCGCGCCGACCCAGCATGGCTGGTGGCGCGCGGGATCGCCCAGACACTGGAGGGCCGGCGCGTGTTCGCCGACCTCACGGTCGGGCAGAACCTGCGGCTCGGCGCGTTCACGGCGCGAGAGCGCGGCATCCGCGGCGACATCCTCGAGCTCTTCCCGATCCTGGGCGAGCGGCTCGACCAGCCGGCCGGCCTGCTGAGCGGCGGCCAGCAGCAGATGCTCGCGATCGCACGCGCCCTGATGGCGCGGCCGCGGCTGCTCCTGCTCGACGAGCCGTCGCTCGGGCTGGCCCCGATCGTGGTCGCAGAGATCGCCGGCGCCCTGCGCCGGATCGCCGGCGACGGCACGGCGATTCTGCTCGCCGACCAGAGCACGACGCTGGCGCTGCACACGACGCAGCAAGCCCACCTGCTGGAGAGCGGCCGTATGGTGGCGAGCGGCCCGACCGCCGAGCTGCTGCTCGACGACGCCGTGCGAGCCTCGTACCTCGGCACCGCCGGCGGGCATGCGCTGGTCGAGGGGGATCCGCTGGCGCGGATTCCCTTGCGACTTCGCTTCGCGAACATCGCGAGAGAGGCGGCATGAGCCTGCTCGAAGTGCGCGACCTCACGCTCCGCTTCGGCGCCATCACCGCGTTCGAGGGGGTCGGGTTCGACGTGCGCCGTGGTGAGCTGTTCGCTGTCATCGGCCCCAACGGCGCCGGCAAGAGCTCGCTGTTCAACGCGCTCTCGCGCGTCTACGAGCCCGACGCGGGCAGCGTCCGGCTCGACGGCCGCGACTTCCTGCGCCAGCGGCGCGACCGGCTCGCGGCGCTCGGCGTCGCCCGCAGCTTCCAGAACCTCGGCGTCTTCCCGCACCTGACCGTGCTCGAGAACGTCCTGGTCGGCCGCCACCACCTGATGCGCCGCGGGATTGTCCGCGGCGGCCTCGGCCTGGCCGGCGGCGAGGAGCGCCGCCACCGGACCGCCGCGTTGGAGGCGCTCGACTTCGTCGGCCTGGCGCGGCACCGCAGCACTCCGGTGCAGCTGCTGCCGTATGGGCACCGCAAGCGGGTCGAGCTGGCGCGCTGCCTCGCGATGGAGCCGCGGCTGATGCTGCTCGACGAACCCGTTGCCGGCATGAACGCCGCGGAGCGGGCCGAGATCACCGCGCTCGTGCGCCGCCTGCGCGAGGAGCGCGATATCACCGTGCTGCTCGTCGAGCACGACATGGGGATGGTCATGAACGTCGCCGACCGGATCCTGGTGCTCGACTTCGGCGTCCCGATCGCGATCGGAACGCCGGCCGAGATCCAGTGCGACGAGCGGGTCATCCGCGCGTACCTCGGCGAGGAGATCGAAGAGCGGGTGGCGGCATGACCGAGTTCCTCCAGCTGCTCTTCCAGGGCGTCTCGCTGGGCGCCACCTATGCGCTCGTCGCGCTCGGCTTCGCCGTCGTCTATCGCTCGAGCGGCGTCATCAACTTCGCGCAGGGCGCCATGCTGCTGCTCGGCGCCTACGCGATCTCGTGGCTGGCGGTCGACGTCGGGGTCGCGTTCGGGCTCGCCGTCCTGGCCGCCACGGTCGTGCTCGCCCTCGGCGGCGCCGGCCTGCACGCGCTTGTCCTGCGCCGCGTCGTCGGCCAGCCGACGTTCGTTCTGGTCATGATCACGATCGGCGTCGGCATCGCCGTCACGCATGGCGTCGAGGCCGCCTTCGGCCCCGACCGGCGGCTGCTCGGCGACCCGTGGGGCTCGTCGGCGTTCGAGGCCGGCGGCGTCACCATCAGCACCGTCAAGGTCTGGGGCATCGCCATCACGGCGCTGGCGCTCGCCGCGTACTTCGCCTTCGACCGCTACACGCGCTGGGGCCTGGCAATGCAGGCGACGGCGGCAGACGAGGAGGCGACGCTCTCCGTCGGCGTGCCCGTCCGCCGCGTGCACGCCGCGACGTGGGCGATGGCCGGCGCGCTCGCCACGCTCGGCGGGCTGTTCCTGGCCGGGTTCCCCGGGGCGCCGCAGCCGGCGCTCGGCGACGCCGCCCTGCGCGCGTTCCCCGCGGTCGTCGTCGGCGGCCTCGGCTCGCCGGTCGGCGCGGTGGTCGGCGGCGTGCTCATCGGCGTGATCGAGGTGCTCACGTCGGGCTACGCGCCCGAGTCGCTGGGCACGAACTTCTACGCCGTCGCGCCCTACATCGCGATGATCGCGATCCTGCTCGTCAGGCCCTACGGCCTGTTCGGCGCCCGGCCCGTGGAGCGTGTGTGATGCGCGCCCGGGCACTCCTGATCGCGGTCGCGTTCGTGCTGCTGGTGCTGCCGTTCCAGCTCGGCTCCTCGGCGCTGACCACGGCGACGTTCGTGGTGATCGCCGCCGTCGGCGCGACCGGCCTCAACGTCCTCACCGGCTACGCCGGCCAGATCTCGCTCGGGCACGCGTTCTTCCTCGCGGTCGGCGCCTACACCGGCGCCAAGCTCGGCGAGGGCCTCGGCTGGAGCGCCGCGCTGTGGATCCCGGCGGCGGGGCTCGTGGCCGGTCTGTTCGGCGCGCTCGTCGGGCCGGTCGCGCTACGGCTGAGCGGGCTCTACCTGGCGATCGTGACGCTCGCGCTGGTCTTCATCGGACAGCACGTGTTCTTCAACGCCGAGTCGCTCACCGGCGGGCCGCAGGGCCGTGCATTCCCGCCGGTCTTCACCGAGCCGCTCGACCTCGGCGGCCTGCTGATCGACACCAACGGCCTGTACTACTACCTCGCGCTCGTGCTGCTGGCCGGCGCCACGGCGTTCGCGTGGAACGTGCGCCGCACACGGAGCGGCCGCGCGATGGTCGCCGTACGCGAGCGCGAGCTCGCCGCCTCTGTCATGGGCGTCGACGTCCGCCGCGTCAAGGTCGCCGCCTTCACCGCGGCCGCGTTCATGGCCGGCGCGAGCGGAGCGCTCTACGCGTCGTACCTGAGCTTCGCGCAGCCGGGCGAGTGGAGCCTGCTGCTGTCCATCCAGTTCGTCGCCGCGGTCATCGTCGGCGGGATGGGGAGCCTGGCGGGGCCGCTGCTCGGCTCGGCGGTGGTGTTCGCGCTTCCGACGCTGCTCAAGAACCTGCCGTTCCTACCCCAGGAGGCCGACATCGCGTCGATCGCCTACGGCCTCCTGATCGTTGTGTTCCTCGTCCTCCAGCCACGAGGGCTGGTCGGACTCGTCAACCACCCGAAGGAGGCTCACTCGTGAGACCGTCCATCCTGGCTGTGGCCGCCGTGGCGGCCACGAGCCTCGCACTCGGCGCCTGCGGTACCGGCGACGCCGACGAGAGCTCGAGCGGCAGCGCCGCCACGGGCTCGCTGCAGACCGGACCCGGCGTCGACGCGGAGACGAAGACCATCCGCGTCGGCGACCTCAACGCGCTCAGCGGCCCTGCCGCCGCGCTCGGCAAGCCGGTCGCCGCCGGCCACCAGGCCTACTTCGACGCGCTCAACGCGCGCGGCGGCATCGACGGCTGGAAGGTCGAGCTCGCCGTCGAGGACACCGGCTACCAGCCCCAGCAGCACGTGCAGGCGTACAACGCGCTCAAGGGCGACATCGCCATCCTCAACTCGTTCGGCAGCCCGACGACGAAGGCGATCCAGCCGCAGTTCCAGCGCGAGAAGCTCGTCACCATTCCGGCGTCGTTCGACTCGATCTGGGGGACCGACCCGACGGTGGCGCCGGTCGGCACGCCGTACAGCATCGACGTCGCCAACGCGCTCGACTTCGCGACCGAGGGCGGCGCGAACAAGCTCAGCGTCGGGATCATCTACCAGAACGACGAGTACGGGGCCGACGGCCTGCGCGGCTTCGAGGCCGCCAAGCAGGCGCTCGGGTTCACCGATGCCGGCCGTCAGTCGTACAAGCCGGGCGACACCGACTTCACGGCGCAGGTGCAGAAGCTCAAGTCCGCCGGTGCCGACGCCGTCGTTGTCACCGCCCTGCCCAGCGCCACCGGCCCGATCGTGGGCACCGCGGCCACGCTCGGCTTCACGCCGCAGTGGATCCTCCAGGGCCCGTCGTACGTCGAGCAGCTGATCACCGAGGACGGCACGCTCGACGGCAAGCCGACACCGGTGGCGGCGGCCTTGGCAGGCGCGATCGTCACGTCGTTCTCGGCGCCGTGGGGCTCGGATGAGGCGCCGGGCATGGAGCAGCTGCTCGCCGACCAGGAGCAGTACGCGCCCGACCAGACGCCGAGCATCTACTTCGCGCTCGCCTACTCGCAGGGCATGGTCGTCGAGCAGATCCTGCGCAAGGCGATCGCGTCCGGCGACCTCACGCGCGAGGGCATCCTGAGCGCGAAGGAGAACCTCGGCGAGGTCGACCTCGGCGGCATCACGCCCGCCGTGACGTACACGCCGGAGGGCGGCCCGCCGTCCCGCAACACGCTCGTCACCGAGATCGACCCGAGCGTGCCGGGATTCCTGAAGGTCGTCGAGCCCGCCCACGCGAGCGACGTCGCCGAGTCGATCGACATCTCGCGGTAGTCGAGGCTACGGGAGCCCGCCCGCCCGCCGCCGGCGGGCGGGCATGCCCCGCCGCCATTCCGCCGGGACGCTTCGCCGCCGAGCGCGGCCTGCTCTAGTGGCCCTTTTCTGAAGGTTTGAGCCGAAACTCGCCGGTGACGGCTCATCCGGTGCCGGGTTCGACCAGCCCGGTCTCGTAGGCGGTGATGACCGCCTGCGTCCGGTCGCGCACGCCGAGCTTGGCGAGGATTCGCTCGAGGTGTGTCTTGATGGTCGCTTCTCCGACGATCAGCTGGCGGGCGATCTCGGCGTTGCCGCCACTTCCGCAAAGCGGGCGTGGCCGGAGGTACGCGCCGCCTGCGCGCGGCTCCGGCGCGATGTCAAGCACCCTGCCACGCTAGGAGTAGCGGCGCAGCGCGAGCAGCGCGACCCCGAAGACGGCACCGCCGACCGCGAGGACCCAGGTGTAGGGACTGGGGTTCTCGCCGCGCGCGAGCTCGAACACGACGGCGCCGGTGAGGACGAGGATCATCGCCTGACCCGAGGCGGCCATGGCGCGGGTGGTGATCACCAGTTCGCGTTCGTCCTCGCCGTCACCGCGGGCGTCGCGGACGGCCTGCCAGCGCCCTCCGAAGGCGAGCAGGGCGCCGACACCGGCCAGCAGGACGAACCAGACGAGGCCTTCGGCGACGTCACCGTTGGCAATCTCGGCGGCGAGGATCACGACGCCGAGGCCTGCCGGGACGAGCGGCATCAGCCAACGGCGGTCAAGCATGGGGTTGCGTGTCATGGAAGATCTCCTCTACGGGCGTGGCGAAGAAGCGGGCCAGCGCGATGGCGAGCGGCAGCGAGGGCGTGTAGCGCTCGGTCTCGATCGCGTTGATCGTCTGTCGCGAGACCGCCATCGCCTCGCCGAGCTGCTGCTGCGTGAGGCCGCGCTCGGTGCGGAGTTGCCGGATCGCGTTCCTCATGTATGTAAAGGTAGCTTGACATCGGCCCAGATGTCAAGTTCGCTTTCCATCACGTGAGCCGGCGCGCGGCGGGGCGGCGAGGATCGCGTCGATGCCCACGGGCAGCAGCGCGACGCCGGTCTCCAGCGCCGACCAGCCGCGCAGTTCCTGCAGGTACAGCACGGCGACGAACTGGAAGGCGATGAACGATCCGATGAAAAGGATCGCCGCGACGTTCGCGGCCAGCGCCGCGACTCCGGCGGCGCCGACCGCGAGCGGCCCGCCGTCCAGCGATGCTGGATGATCGAGCATGAATCCGCGCGTCATGGCTATAGAAAGTCCAGAATGTGTGCGGTTGACTTGGACGCATGATCAGTCCTGGAACCACACTCGAGAACCCCGTGACGGGTGAGCGGTTCACCTTCACGCACACGTCGGCCACCACGGACGGCGAGCTTCTGGCCTTCGAGCTCGGCCTGCGGCCCGGCGGCGCCGTTCCCATCCCGCACGTGCACCCGATACAGACGGAGCGCTTCGAGGTCGTCGAGGGCCTGATGCGCTTCCGGCTCGGCCTGCGCCGGCAGCTCGCCGGCCCGGGCGACGTCGTCGAGGTCGCCCCGGGCGTGGTCCACTCGTTCGCGAACGCCGGCGACGATGAGGCGCGCGTGCGGGTCGAGGTCCGGCCGGCGCTCGCGATGGAGGAGATGCTGGCCGAGGTCGTGGCGATGGCCGAAGCGGGGCTCATGAACCGGCGCGGCATGCCGCGCCGGCTGCGCGACCTCGCGGACCTGGCCCGCCGCTACGACCAGGAGGCGCACGCGCCGTGGCTCAGTGTCGGCGTGCAGCGGTTGCTGCTGGCGCCGCTGCGCAAGCTGGGTCCCGTGGCGACCGCCGCGCCGGCCAGTTAGCGTCGCGTCGATGAGCGTTGCCGAGCGTCGAGCGTCAGGTGATAGCCCGTCGCCCAGATGACCATCGAGACGCCGGCGTTCGCCAGGTCCACAGTAGCCGTTCGTACTAACGCTTGTCAAGTCCTGGTAGCGTTAGTCACTGGCATGCCGACGTATCCGGGGCCGATCAGAGACGAGCCGCTCGGGCTCGAGTTGCACAACACGCTCTACGTCGACCGTGGCACGCCGCGGGATGCCCTCGCCGACGCCGCAGGCCTACGCGAGTGGCTGGAGGCCCTCGCGCCGCGGCTGCCGGTCGCTCCCGGCCCGGTCGAGAGCGAGCGCCTTCCGGACTTCGTGGCGCTGCGCACGGCGACGCGCGAGGCGCTACACGCAGCGGTGGAAGGCCGGCCGATCGCGGAGACCGCGCTCGCTGCGCTCAACCGCTGGAGCGCCAACAGTCCCGAGTCGCTCCGGCTCACCGAGCAGGGAAGCGAGCGGCACTTCCACGGTCCGACGACCACCGACGTGATCCTGGGACTGATCGCGTCGAGCACCATCGCGCTCGTGAGCGGGCCGCACGCCGACGAGTTGCGCACATGCGGCGCCCCCGGCTGCGTGCTGATGTTCCTCAAGGACCACCCGCGCCGGGAGTGGTGCTCCGCCGCCTGCGGCAATCGCGCCCGCCAGGCGCGCCACTATGCGCGCCGCCGTCAGCACCGGCCTTAGCGCGGTTCGGCCCGGTCCGCCGGGGTTGGGTCCCGGCGGACGCGGGTTTCGAATCCCGTCGCTCACCCCTAAGGGCCATCCGGTGGCGCCTCCGAGGCCCGCCGGGTTGACCGCCAGCAGCCCGATCCAGCTGCGCGGCCCGGTGTCCTCCTCGTCGCTGATCGCGAGCCGGCGAAGGTGCGCCTATCACGGGAGTGGCCTGCAGTCGAGGACGCTGAAGCCGGACGGCAGCGGCACCACCGCGTGCAGCGCGAAGCCGCCGCTGTCGAGCAGTCGCGCGTACTCGTGCAGGTACCGCTCGCGCGCGTCGACGAAGTTGACGAGCATGACGAGGTCCATCGCGACCGCCGGGTGAAGCGCGCCGGAGCCGGGAACCTCCTCGGGCAGCAGCTGCTCGACGACGAGCAGCCGGCCGTGCTCGGGCAGCGCCGCACGGCACGCTGCCAGCAGCTCGCGGCAGGCGTCGTCGTCCCAGTCGTGGAGGATCCACTTCAGGAGGTGGACGTCGTAGCCGGCTGGCACCGAGGCGAAGAAGCTGCCGCCGATCGCGACGCAGCGGTCGGCCAGCCTGCGGCTGCGCAGGTACTCGCGCGCCGCCTCGGCCACCTCGGGCACGTCGAACACCGCGCCCTCGAGCTCCGGATGCGCGTCCAGCACGGCGGCCACGAAATGGCCGCGTCCACCGCCCACGTCGAGGATGCGGGACGTGCCGTGGAAGTCGTAGTGCGCCACGGCCTCGGCGACGACGCCCTGGGAGAGCCGCGTCATCGTCCCGTCGAAGGTCGCGCCCGCCTCCGGGTGGCTGCGCAGGTAGGAGAAGAAGGCGTCGCCGTGCGCCGCCTCGAAGGCCGGCCGTCCGGTCCGGACGGCGTGCTCGAGCTTGCCCCACGCCGCGAACGACTCGCCGCCGCGGTGCAGCACGAAGTCGCGCATGGAGCCGGGGGAGCGCGACCCGAGCAGCGCGCCCATCTCGGTCAGCGAGACCCGGTCGCCGGCCTCGAGGCGGAGCAGCCCGACGCCTGCCAGCCCGCGCACCAGCCGGCGCATGAGGTCGGGCCGGACCGCCGTGGCGGAGCTGAGTTCGCCGATGGTCGCCGGGCTCTCCTCGACCAGGTCGGCAAGCCGCAGGCGCGCCATCACGTAGGCGAGCTGGACCGGCATGAAGCCGGATAGCAGACGGGTCAGCCGCTCGCGGCTCAAGTCGCCCGCGGCGAGGCCGGCGAGCGTGGCGCTCGTCGCGCTCGACGCTGGCCTCCTCATCGGTTCGGGGTCACGATCACGCGGGCGGCCGCTGGCTGGGATACGCGCTCAGCCGCCCGGGCTGGGCACGAGGCGCCGCAGCAGCGTGCGGGCAGGCGCCGCGTCCCCGCCCTGGCGCAGGAGCTGGTAGCGGCGCAGCCGGAGCATGCGGATCGCGTGCTCGGTGCGCTGGAACGGGTCGGCCGTCACGGCGCCGGTGGTCAGCGAGATCGCGGCGACGGGAACGGCGTCGGTCTCGGCGATCAGCACGTGGCCGCGGAGGGTGTGTGCGCTGTCGAGCGCCGCGAGGCGCCCGAGAGTGGCGGCGTCGGTGGGGGCCGCCACACGAATGGTCAATGCTCGTTCGCTCATCACGAACCTTTCCATCTGGGGTCGACATCGACGGTAGGCGCGGAATGGCCCCGCGAAATCGGCAGATCTGCCGTATCCGGCTGCCTAGATGAGGCCGTGCTCGGCAGCGAAGCGGCCGGCGGCCGCGCGCGAGCGGACACCGACCTTGCGGTAGATGGACCGCAGGTGCGCGTTGACGGTGCGGACGCTCAGGTAGAGCTGTCCCGCGGTCTCGGCGTCGGACAGGCCGGCGGCGACGAGCCTGAGCACGTCGAGCTCGCGTGCGGTCAAGCGGGCGGGGAGCTCGGTCGGGGCGGCCTGCTCGGCGACGGGGGCGGGGGTGGGGGGAGGGCCGGCGATCGCGGCGTACAGGCGCCTGGGCTCGGAGAGCCCCTCGAGCACGTGCTCGCCGCGATCGGTGAAGACGAGTCCAGAGCCGGTGGCGAGCTCGCGCGTGGTGGCGCTGACGAGCACCTCCGACGGCGCCGCACGCGCGGCGACGCGGGTGGCGACATTGATGGCGATGCCGCGGATCTCTCCGTCGATGACCTCGACCTCGCCCGTATGGACGCCCGCGCGGAGCCGCAACCCGAGCCCGTCGAGATGACCGATCAGCGCGTGCGCGCAGCCGACGGCCCGAGCCGGCGTGTCGAACGACGCGATCAGGCCGTCGCCGGTGGTGGCCACCTCGTCGCCACCGAACAACGCGACCGCGTCGCGAGTGGCGCGCTCATGGGCGCCGACGAGCTCGGTCCAGGCCCGGTCGCCGACGCGCTCCGCGATCCGGGTCGAGCCGACGATGTCGGTCACGAGAATGGTCCTGATCCTGCGGCGCGGCGGCGCGGGATGCGCCGCCTTGACACGGTATGTCCCGTCGCCCAGCGGCTCGAGCCGGAACCTCTCACCGACGGCGGGCGCCGCGGCGCCCGCCACCAGCACGCCGCCCTCGCGCGCTCCGGCCACGAGCTTGGCGGCCTGCTCGACGGGCGCTCCCGCGACGCCGTACACCCAGCGCTCCCGCACGCGCGTAGAGCCGACCTCCGCCGGGCCCACGCTGACGCCGAGGCTAGTGGTCAACTCGTGCGCGGCCTCCGCGAGGACCGCGAGCGCCGTCTCCACCGCCACTATCGCGCACTCGAACACGGCGATGAGCGGCGCGTCGTCGCCCTCTCGCAGCGTGCCGCCCAGCGCTCGGATCCGCGCCTCGACCGCCTCCCGATGGCGGCGGCCGAGGAAGCCCACCGCCGCCTCCGGCACCCCGGGCGCGTTCAGCCGCCACTCGACCGCGAGCACCGCCACGTCGCGCGTCTGCCGGCCGTAGCGCTCGAGGTGCGCGCTCGCGCTCGTGAGCTCGTCGATCGTCCGCTTGACGCTCAGCGCCGTCCGGATCCTGGCCAGCAGCTCGCGCTCGTCGACGGGCTTGGAGAGGAAGTCGTCGGCGCCCGCCTCGATGCCGCGGACGCGGTCTTCCACCGAGTTGAGAGCCGTCATGAGGACGACGGGGATGAGCCGTGTCTCGGGGTCCTCCTTCAGCACCCGCAGGGCGGTGATGCCGTCCATGCGGGGCATCATCACGTCGAGCAGGACGAGGTCCGGCGGCGCGGCGGCGACGCGCTCGAGCGCCTCCAGGCCGTTCGCGGCCTTGTCGGTCGTGAAGCCGAGACTTTCCAACTCCTGCTCGAGGTAGTCGACGTTGAGCGGCTCGTCGTCGACGATGAGGATCCGCGACGGGCGCATCATGGCTTCAGCGGCAGGTCGACGGTGAAGGTCGAGCCGGCGTCGAGGCGGCTGTCTACCGTGATGCCGCCCCCGAGCGCCCGCGCGAGCCGTTGCGAGATGGTCAGGCCGAGACCGGTTCCGGCGCGCGTCGAGTCGGCTCGGTGGAACTCGAGGAAGACCTTGTCGAGCTGCTCGCCGGCGATGCCGATCCCGGTGTCGGACACCGCGATCCGGAGCCGCCCGTCGACCGCCTCGGCGCGCATGCCGATCGAGCCGGCGTCGGTGTACTTGATCGCGTTGCTGAGCAGGTTCAGCAAGATCTGCTTGACCTTGTCGCGGTCGGTGGCGACGCGGGGAAGATGCGGGTCGGCGTGCACGAGCACTCGCACCCGCGGGCGGTCGACGAGCGGCTCGAGCGAGCCGGCGACCTCGTGCAGCACGCCGGCGATGTCGGTCTCGGCGACGTCGAGGCCGACCTCGCCGGCCTCCGCGCGGGAGAGGTCGAGGATCTCGTCGATCAGCGCCAGCAGGCGCTCGGCGCTGCTGAGGATCTTCGAGAGGTTGTCGACCTGCTTCGGCGGCAGGCCGTCGGCGTTGCGCGAGACGAGCCGCGTGAAGCCGATGATCGCGTTCAGCGGCGTCCGCAGCTCGTGGCTCATGCTCGCCAGGAACCGGCTCTTCGCCAACGCGGCCTCCGTGGCCGTGTCACGCGCCATCTCGACGCGCCGCAGGAGCTCGGCCATCTTCGCCTCGCCGCGCTTCTGCGCGGTGATGTCGATGTCGATGCCGGCGACGGCCACAGTCGTGTCTCCGTCGAGCACCGGGAACCGCACATCGGCGATGACGTGCTCCTTCCCGCCACGGAGGACGTTGGCCTCGTGGCGGCTCGGCTGCCCGGTCATCAGGACCTCGCGATCGATCCGCGTGTGCAGCTCGGGCCGGACATCGACGTCGGTCAGCGAGCCGATTTCGACGAGCGTCTTGCCGCGGATCTCGTCGAGCCGGAGGCCCCAGAATTCCTCGTACAGCCGGTTCACGAGGATGAAGCGGCCGCTGAGGTCGCGGAGGTAGACGTGGGCCGGCATGTTGTCGATGAGCGCACGCAGGCGTGCCTCCTCGGAGCGCTGGCGCTCGACCACGCGCCCGAGCTGGGTCCCGACGCTCAAGAGCAGGTCGAGCAGCTCAGGGTCGGCCGGCAGCGGCTGCTCGGAGAAGAACTCCATGACGCCGACGACCTGGCTGCCGGCCATGACCGGCACAGCGAGCTCGCCGCTCGCCGCGAGCGCCGGGTTGCGCGTCTCGAGCGCGACGCCGGGCAGTCCGTAGCCCGCCCGCACGCGCCGGCCGTCCTTTGCGGCGCGAAGCTGCGCGTACCGCTCCTCGTCGCTGATCCGCCAGACGCCGGTGGACACCAGCTCGTCAGGATCGTCGCGGCTGACGAGGAAGGCGTGACCGGCCGCCCAGCCCGTGTACTCGCACACCTCGCCGAGCGCGAGGGCGAGCGCCTCCTCGACCGACGACGACTCGTTGGCCGCGGCGGACGTCCGCCGCAGCAGCTGCAGCGAATCGCTGCGGTGCCGCACGGCGTCGAGGACACGGTTGTACTCGGCGGCGATCCGGCCGACCTCGGTGTGCGGCTCGACGTGGACGGGCCGCGTGATGTCGCCGGTCCGGCGATGTTCGTCCATGTCCAAGAGCAGATCGGACATGGCCGTGCTGGCGTCGTGCTCGGCGATGTTGAGCCCGGCGACCTCCCCCTCCTCGTCGATCCGGAAGGGGACGTGGCGGTTGATGAGCTTCAGCGCAAGATAGCCCGCACCGAACGCCCAGGCGAAGGCCACGCCGACGCCGACGAGCTGGATGCCGGTCTGCTCGAGGTTGCCGGAGGCGACCGGGAAGGCGTCGGGGTCTGCGAGCAGGCCGACGGCGAGCGTGCCCCAGATCCCCGCGCCGAGATGGACCGGCACGGCGCCGACCGCGTCGTCGATCCGCATGCGCTCGAGCGCGCGCGTCACCAAACGCATGACGACTGCGCCCACGCCGCCGATCACGGCGGCCTTCCACGGGGTCATGATGTGCGCCGACGCCGTGATGGCGACGAGCCCCGCCAGCGAGGCGTTCATGATCGTCACCACATCCGGGCGGCGATCGAGTCGCCACGTGAGCGCCATCCCGACGAGCCCGCCGAACGTGGCGGCGAGCGTCGTGTTCAGGATGATCGCCGGCACGTCGGCCGTGAGGCCGAACCGACTGCCGCCGTTGAACCCGTACCACCCCACCCACAGCACGAACACGCCCAGCGTGGTGAGCGGCAGGTAGTCGGCGCGGATCGGTACGGCGCCGCGGCCGAAGCGCCCGATCCGCGGTCCCAGGATCACGATCGCCGCGAGCGCCATCCAGCCTCCGACCGAGTGGACGACGGTCGAACCAGCGAAGTCGACGAACCCGAGGTTCCGCAGCCAGCCGCCGTCGCCCCACGCCCAATGGCCGAAGACCGGGTACGTGATCGCGGCGACGAACGTGGCCAGCACGAGGTAGCCGCCGAAGCGCATCCGCTCGGCGACGGCGCCCGACATGAGCGTCGTCGCCGTCCCGATGAAGCCGAGCTGGAACAGGAAGAAGGCGGTCAGGAACGCGCCGTCGCCGTCGTAGAGGAATGAGTTCGTCCCGACGAGCCCGCCCTCGTCGGAGCCGAACATCAGCCCGAAGCCGAACAGCCAGAACAGCGACGCCGCGACGAGGAAGTTGGCGAAGTTCTTGATCGCGACGTTGATCGAGCTCTTCGAGCGCACGAGGCCGCTCTCGAGCGCGGTGAAGCCGGCCTGCATGAGCAGGACGAGCGCCGCGCAGACCAGCAGCCAGGCTATGTCGACCGATCTCGATATGGGCGACCCCCCAGCGTGCAGCAGGCAGCGCCGGTCCACTATGTGGCATACCGCTCAATCGCCGTGCGGGTAGCCGAACCGACAGCGTCAGGTTCACCATCACGTCACGGCGGCAACTGCGCGGGAAGGAACTGCTCGAAGCCCACGCATCTCCGACCTCGCCTACGACAGCGGGGCGTGGCTCTCATGGCGGACCCAGGCGGCCGCGCTGCGCGCCGCGATCTCCCCCGAAGCGGCGGGCCGGCCCGGAGCTCGGGCCGGCGCGCCCGCGGAAATCCCTGGACTGCGCTCCCGGTTGCCAA
Organism: uncultured Solirubrobacteraceae bacterium; assembly: GCA_963830725.1. Taxonomy (GTDB): domain Bacteria; phylum Actinomycetota; class Thermoleophilia; order Solirubrobacterales; family Solirubrobacteraceae; genus DASSUW01. The sequence continues at coordinate 19,924 of CAWHNO010000013.1, forward strand.
CCGGCCGCGCCCGACATAGCCTCGGCGGGTGGCCATGTCGACTCATGAGCCGCAGTTGCTCGGTCGGCGCAGCGAATGCGCGGCGCTGGATCAGCTCGTGGCGAGCGTGCGCGAGGGTCTGAGCCGCGCACTGGTGCTGCGCGGCGAGGCCGGCGTGGGCAAGAGCGCCCTGCTCGAGTATCTGGTGTGGCGCGCGTCGGGGTGCGGCATTGCCCGTGCGGCGGGCGTCGAGTCGGAGATGGAGCTCGCGTTCGCGGGGTTGCATCAGATGTGCGCGCCGTTCGTCGATCGCCTGGACCGCCTCCCCGGCCCGCAGCGCGAGGCCCTCGGCACCGCGCTCGGTCTGCGCGAGGGCGACGCCCCGGATCGCTTCCTCGTCGGCCTGTCGGTCCTGAGCCTGTTGTCCGACGCGGCCGAGGAGCGGCCGCTGGTATGCGTCGTCGACGATGCGCAGTGGCTCGACGGCGCGTCGGCGCAGGCGCTGGCGTTCGTGGCACGCCGTCTGGGAGCTGAGTCGGTCGGGCTGGTGTTCGCCGTGCGCGAGCCGGCCGGCGAGCAGCATCTCGAGGGTCTGGCGGAGCTCGTGGTCGGTGGGCTGGCCGACGGTGATGCGCAAGCCCTGCTGGACGCCGTGGTCGCCGGTCCGCTCGACGAGCGGGTGCGTGATCGGATCGTCGCCGAGACGCGCGGGAATCCGCTGGCGTTGCTCGAGCTGCCACGCGGCCGGACACCCGCCGAGTTGGCGGGCGGGTTCGGGCTGGACGGCGGGCCGGACGATTTGAACCCGCCCGCCCGCATCGAGGAGCGCTTCCAGGAGCGACTCGCGGAGCTGCCGCCGGGAACCCGGCTCCTGCTGCTGGTCGCGGCGGCCGAGCCGGTCGGCGATCCGCTGTTGGTGTGGAAGGCGGCCGCCGCGCTGGGGATCGAGGGCGGCTCTGCAGACCCGGCGACGGCGGCCGGCCTGGTCGAGCTCGGCGCCCAGGTGCGGTTCCGCCATCCGCTGGTGCGGTCCGCCGTGTACGGGGCAGCCGTACCGGAGGATCGGCGGCGCGTCCACGAAGCCCTCGCCGAGGCCACCGACGCTGATGTCGAACCCGATCGCCGCGCGTGGCACCGCGCCCAGGCGACGGCCGGGCTCGACGAAGGCGTCGCGGCGGAGCTGGAGCGCTCGGCGAGCCGGGCACGCTCGCGCGGCGGCCTGGCGGCAGGGGCCGCCTTTCACGAGCGCGCCGCTGAGCTGACGCCCGACCCGAAGCGCAGGGCACAGCGTGCACTGGCCGCGGCGCAGGGCAAGCACCAGGCGGGCGCGCCCGACGCGGCGCTGCGCCTGCTGGCGATGGCGGAGGCCGGGCCGCTGGACGAGCTCGAGCAGGCACGAGCGCAGCTGCTGCATGCGCAGATCACGTTCGCGACCACACGGGGCCGCGACGCTCCGCCGCTGCTGCTCGCGGCCGCCGAGCGGCTGAAGCCGCTGGACTCGCAGCTCGCGCACGCGACCTACCTCGAGGCGTTCGCGGCGGCATTCGTCGCCGACCGCCTTGCCCACGGCGGCGATACGCGCGAGGTCGCCGCCGCGGTCCTCGCCGCCGACTGGGGGACGTTGCCGACCGAGTCGCCACGCGCCTGCAGTCTGCTGCTGAACGGGCTCGCCCTCCTCACGTGCCAGGGCTACACCGCTGGGACGCCGGCGCTGAAGGAGGCGGGAGTAGCGACGGTGGCTGCCCATCGCGGCCTGCGCTCCGTGGGACGGCAGGAGCCGCGTCGGCCTCGCTGCTGCCGGCCCGCCACCGATCGCCGCGGCGCTCGAGCGCTGGCGGCCGAGCGGCCGCGGAGGCGACCGCAGCGTCAGCCGCGCGGTATCGAACTGGGTGGCCAGGCAGAGTCGCGGGGGGCCTGGCGGACTGGGGGCGCGGCCGCTACAACGGCTCGGCCGCTACGACGAGCCTCGCCGCCGCGGATTTGCGGTCGGCAACGTGATGTTGGCTGGTGACCGAGATCGCCGAGGCCAACGGCACCGACTGGTCGCTGGGATTCCTCGCCCGCTCCCGCGCGCTGGCCGCGGAGCGGCAGGCCGCCGAGCGCTCTACCGCGAGGGGATCGAGCGGCTCGAGCGCACACGCATCCGCGTGGCTCTCGCCCGCACGATGCTCGTATACGGCGAGTGGCTGCGGCGCGAGAACCGCCGCGTCGACGCGCGCGAGCAGCTCCGCGCCGCACACGAGATGCTCACGGACGTCGGCATGGAGGCGTTCGCCGAGCGGGCCCGCAGGGAGCTGCTGGCGACCGGGGAGACGGTACGCAAGCGGACCGTCGAGACGCTGGACGATCTGACGCCGCAGGAGGCGCAGATCGGGCGTCTGGCGGCCGACGGGTTCACGAACCCGGAGATCGGCGCGCAGCTCTTCCTCAGCCCGCGCACCGTCGAGTGGCATCTACGCAAGGTCTTCGGAAAGCTCGGGATCAGCTCCCGGAGACAGCTCCGCACGGCCCTGCCTGACAGCGGCCTGGTTCCGGCCTGAGACAGCCTGGGCCCCGCCATCTGGCGGGGCCCAGGCCGGCTATCGGTGGAGCCAGTGGCTCACGCGCTCTTCGAGCGCCGCGAGGTGCGCGACCTCATCGGGAAACCACCACACCGTGCGCCTCCTCCATGTAGAGGTCGGCGGCCGCGTCTGCCTGCTCGGGCGTGCTGCCGTGCTGGCGGGCGCTCAGGTACGGCGCGTACCAGTCCCACCAGTTGTGGGCCGGCGCCGCCTTCTCGAAGCGGTCGTGGTGCAGGCCCGTCTCGAGCAGGAGCTCGGCCAGCGTGGCGACGGGCGTCTCGTCCACCCGGCCGGGCAGGCGGGAGGTGACTTCCTGCAGCAGGAACTCGTTCCCGTCGGGATCGCTGAACGTCGCGTACGAGCTGTAGGACTTGCGCTCGGGGTCCGGCCGGGCTCGCGGCGCGAGCCGTCGGCGGTGAACGCCACGCCGTGGAAGACCTCGGACACGTCGACGCCGCGCTCGATCAGATCGGCGCGCGCCGCCTCGATGTCCTCGACGGCCAGCAGCAGGCTCCCGACCGACCCGGGGACGGCGGTCGTGACTCCGGTGCCGAAGATCAGCGACGCCTCAGAGCCGGGCGGCGTGAACTGCAGGACCCGGAAGTCCTCGGTGAAGACGAAGTCCGCGTCCTCGCGCCATCCCAGCGAGGCGAAGAACTGCTTGGTGCGCTCGGCGTCGGACACGGGAAGGATCACGACCTCGAGCTTCAGGTCGCTCGAACGCGTCTCGGGGACCTGGGTCGCGGTGGCGGTGTTGAGTTCGGTGGTGTTCATGGTGTCCTCCGTGGGGGTTTGGGTGTGGACAGCACGGTCTCGCGTTTCGAGCCGCGTCGCGCCCGTGTAAGTCCCTGGTCTCTCCCCCCGGGGTCGTCTAGGGTTGCGACAAGCGCCGGGGAACGAGCGGAGGTCGCCATGAGCTACGACTACGACGTGATCGTGCTGGGCGCCGGCTCGCCCGGGGAGCACTGCGCCGGTGCGCTGGCAGAGGGCGGGCTGCGGGTCGCCGTCGTCGAGCGCGAGCTGGTCGGCGGCGAGTGCTCCTACTTCGCGTGCATCCCGTCCAAGACGCTGCTGCGGCCCGGTGAGGCCGTGCACGCCGCCCGCGACGTGGGCGCGACCGCGGAGGTCGACGTGGAGGCCGCGCTGGCCTGGCGCGACTTCATGGTCTCCGACTACTCCGACGCCGGCCAGGAGCGCTGGCTGGAGAGCGAGGGCATCGACCTGCTTCGCGGCAGCGGCCGGCTCGCCGGGACCGGCGTGGTCGAGGTCGACGGCGCGCGCCACACCGCCGGCCACGTCGTCCTCGCCAACGGCTCGGAGCCCTTCATCCCGCCGATCCCGGGGCTGCATGAGCTCGACGGGTTCTGGACCAACCGTCAGGCGACGGGCATGAAGGCCGTCCCGCGCCGCATGCTCGTCATCGGCGGCGGGCCGGTCGGCGTCGAGATGGCGCAGGCTGTGCGCCGCCTGGGCGGCGAGGTCGCGCTCGTCGCGGGCGGCGTGCTCGCGCGCGAGGCCGCGCCGCTGGGCGAGGCGCTCGGCGAGGTCCTGCGCCGAGACGGCATCGAGCTCGTCATCGGCGCGCACGTGGCCGCCGCCCGGCGCGCGGGCGAGGACTACGTCCTGGAGCTCGACGACGGTCGCGAGCTGCAGGGCGACCGGCTGCTCGTCGCCACCGGGCGTCGCCCGCGCGTGGACGGGATCGGGCTCGACACGGTCGGTATCGAAGCCGACCCGCGTGGCGTCCCGGTCGACGCGCACCTGCGGGTCGGCGAGCGCCTGTGGGCGGTCGGCGACGTCACCGGCATCTGGCCGCTGACGCATGTCGGCAAGTACCAGGGCCGCGTCGTCGCCTCCAACATCCTCGGCGAGCCGCGCGAGGCCCACTACGAGGCGGTTCCGCGCGTGACCTACACCGACCCGCACGCCGCCGCGGTCGGCGCGATCGAAGCGCGGTTCAGCGCGACGGTGCTCGTGTCGGAGGTGGCCAAGACCGCCACCTACACACACAAGTACGCCGAGTCCAACGGCTTCCTCACGCTGCTCAGCGACGGCGAGCGCCTGACCGGCGCCTACGCGCTCGGGCCCGAGGCCGGTGAGTGGCTCCAGCAGGCCACGCTGGCCATCCGCGCCCGCGTGCCGCTCGACGTGATGCTCGACACGATCCAGCCCTTCCCGACCTTCTCGGAGATCTACCTCGCTGCCCTCAAGGCGCTCCGCAAGGAGATCGCCCCCGCGCGAACTGCGCCCGCCGTCTAGGGCACCCACCGACCAGGGTCTTCAGATATGGACGCCATGTAGGTACGTCGCGTCGCGTGCGGTCACGGTGGGCAGTGGCCGCACGCGACGTGCTGCGCCGAGCGCAGCACGGTGTGCGGCTACGATCGGGTCGTGGCCGATCGCGTCGTCGCCATCACGCGCATCCACGGGATCGCCGGACGACGCGACGAGCTGCGCGAGCTGATGCGGGCGACCGAGAACCGTGTCGGCGCCGAGCCCGACTGCCGGCTCTACCGGTTCGCGGCCACGCTCGAGGACCCCGACGAGTACATCCACGTCCAGGAATGGGCCGGCGACCAGGCGTTCGCGGCGCACCAGAGCTCGCCGGCCTTCCGCGACTATCAACGAGCGGTGTTCGGCCTCCTCGCCCGCCCCTCCGACATGACCGTGCATCGAGGGGCCTCGGTGATCCCCCAGCCGTCAGGCCAGCCCGACCCGCGCAGCATCGACTGACATTGGCGCGGTCCTTCGCGCCGCGGTCGCATCGTCCCGGTACCCTGGTCCGCTCGCCGGCCCGGGGCGGGGATCAGCCGGGCGCTTCGGCGTGCGGCGTCAAGCGGTCGGCGCCGGCGCGATCGGCGCTGTGACGGGCGTGGACGTCACAGCGGGCTCGACGGTGACGGCGACGACCGGCTCGGCCGCGAAGCGGTAGCCGATGCCGAAGTGCGTGTGGATGTAGCGCCAGCCCGGCGAGACCTGCTCGAGCTTCTGCCGCAGCTTGCGGACGAACACGTCGACCGAGCGGTCACCGTGCACCATCGCGTAGCCCCAGATGCGCTCGTAGATCTCCTCGCGCTTGAGCACCTGGCCCTCGGCCTCGACGAGGACGCCGATGAGCTCGAACTCGCGTCGCGTGAGATCTGCGCCGACGGCACCGGCCAGCACCTGGTAGGTGTCGGCGCGGATCTCGAGCCCGCCGGCGATGAGCGGCTCTGCCGCTTCGGGCGCTTCCGCCCGCCTGCGGCGCCGGACGATCGCTTCGACGCGCGCGATCAGCTCTTCTGGGTGGTAGGGCTTGCCGATCCAGTCGTCGGCTCCGAGCCGCAACCCGCGCACGCGCTGGGCCACGGTCGACCGGCCGGTACAGACGAGCACCGCCAGCAGCGGCAGCCGCGCGCAGACCGTCTCGAGATACGCCCACGCCTGTGGGCCGAGCACGTCGAGGTCGATCACCAGCGCGTCGAGCCGCATCGCCACCAGCTCGTCCGGCGGCACCGGCGACGCGAAGACGCGGTGTTGCCAGCCGGCCCGCTGGAGCCGATTCGCAAGAACCGTCAGCAGTCCGCTGTCGGAATCCACGATCCCCAGCCGGATCGCCGCTCGGGCGGTGGTCATCGCGCCCGCCAGCATACGGCACGCAGACAATTCGGCCAGCCGTCGTCCGAATTCCCCGCCGGCGTGGCCGGCGCTAGGGTGCAGCGCGTGCGGCTCCGTCGTCGGCCAGATCCTCTCCTGCTGGCCCTGTTCGACGAGGCCGGTCGAAACGCCCACGTCACGAGTGGCCTGCTGCGGGAGCTCCTTGGCGTGTTCCCCGAGCCGAGCGAGCTCGGCGTGCAGATACGCGCGCGCGAGCACGAGGGCGACCGGATCGCCCACGAGATCCTGCGCCGGCTCGCGGAGCGAGGCCGGCGAGTGCACATGGACGTCACCGACGTCCATGCCCTCACGATGGCGCTCGACGACGTGGTCGACCATGCCGAGGAGGCCGCCGACGAGCTCGGCCGCTACGGCGTGGAGGCTCCGCTGGAGGCGGCCGAGGCGCTCGCCGAGATCCTGCACGCGGCGACGGAGCAGGTCGAGTCGGCGCTGACGGGGTTCAGCAGCGGCTGGGAGATCTCGACCCCCCTCAGCGAGATCCACCGGCTCGAGAAGCGGGCCGACGTGCTCGTGCGCGACTCGGTGAGCTCGCTGTTCGCCGCGGGCATCGACCCGATGGTGGTGATCCGCTGGAAGGACATCCTCGAGACGCTCGAGGCCGCCGTCGATGCCTGCGAGACCGTCGCCAACGTGCTCGAGGGCGCGAGCCTCAAGCGCGGCCGGAGGTTGATCCGGGACGATCTCTGACGCTCAGCGGAGGCACCGCCTGCGAGGCTCGTCCATGGGCTCCACATCCACAGCGAGCTCGGCGACGACGAGCAGCGGGTGGAGGGCATCGCCCCGGCCCCGATGGCCACACCATGTACGTGGTGGACGAGGAAGGCAAGGTCGGCATGCGCTTTCTCCTCGTCGACTGACTTTCACATACGACGAGCTGCCGCACCCGGCCTGAGATCGGTCACGGGTGTCACACTCCCCGCCCGATGTCACCTGGGGCGCTTGAACTCGTCTTGCCGGAGGAGCTCGACGCGCGAGCGGTCCTCGCCGCGTTGGCGGAGCGTCTGAGGCTCGAGGTCGGTCGCGCGACCAAGTCCGACCGCGTGCTGCTCGACACGTTCGACGCCCGTCTCCGCGAGGCCGGACTGCACGCGGAGTGGCCGGCCGGACGCGCGTTGCGCCGCCGGTTGACGCTGCGCGAGCCCGGGATGCCTCCACGGTCGGCGGACGTCGACGCCGGATCCGCGGTCACCCTGGCGGCCGTTCCGCCGGGGCCGGTGCGGGACCGGTTGTCGCCGGTGATCGAGGAGCGTGCGCTGCTGCCAGTCGCCCGCGTGCGCAGCCGCGTGCTGCGGGCGGCGGTACTGAACGGCGACGACAAGACCGTCGTGCGGCTCGCGGTCGAGCATCCCGTCGTCGACGGCCACGAGCTCCCCGGGCGCCTGCTGGTGGAGCCCGTGCGCGGCTACGAGCGCGACTTCGAGCGCGTCGTCGGCCGGTTGCGGGACGGCCTCGGTCTCGCGCCCGCCGACGTGCCGCTGTTCGACGCGGCCGTCACCGCTGCGGGCGGGCGGCCGGAGGGCGTGCAGTCCAAGCCCGTGTTCGAGCTGGCGCGCGGGACGCGCTCGGACGTGGCGGCAGGGGTCGTGCTGCTGCAGCTGGCGGACATCGCCGACGCGAACGTCCAGGGCGTGCTCGACGATGTCGACACGGAGTTCCTCCACGATCTGCGGGTCTCGGTCCGGCGCGCGCGCTCGGTGCTGCGCGAGCTCGCGGGCGTGCACCCCCCGGCGCCGCGCGCGCGGCTGCGGACGGAGCTCAAGTGGGTGCAGACGGTCACGGGGCCGCTGCGCGATCTCGACGTGCAGCTGCTCGAGTGGGACGACGTGGCCGGCGAGCGCGCGGACGAGCTGACGCCGCTGCGAGCGCTGCTCGAGCAGCGCCGGGCCCGCGAGCTCGCGCGGGTACGCCGTGCTCTGCGCAGCCGCCGCTTCGCCGCCGCGCTGGAGGCGTGGCGGGCCCTGGCCTCATCGCCGTCCGAGGAGCCGCGCGCGGCGCTCCCGATCGAGGCTGTGGCCGCCAGGCGGATCCGCAAGGTGTACCGGCGGATGGTGCGCGACGGGGACCGGATCGACGACGCGAGCCCGGACGAGGACCTGCACGAGCTGCGCAAGCGCGGCAAGGAGCTGCGGTACCTGCTCGAGCTGTTCGGCTCGCTGTTCCCGAGCGACGTGGTCAAGCCGCTCGTGCGCGCGCTCAAGGACCTCCAGGACGTGCTCGGGCGCTTCCAGGACCGCAGCGTGCAGACGGAGATGCTGCGTGCGAACGCGGACGAGCTCGCCGCGCTCAGCGGCGGGCCCGGCGCCGTCCTCGCCGCCGGTCTGGTCATCTCCGCGCTGGAGGCCGACAAGCGCGACGCGCGAGAACACTTCGCCGAGCGCTTTGCGGCCTTCTCGTCGCGCGAGCAGCGCAAGCTCGTGCGCGGAACGTTCGCGAGGGTCCGCTGAAGGTCCTCGCCACCTACTCGATCAAGGGCGGCGTCGGCAAGACGTCCGCCGCGGTCAACCTCGCGGCGCTGGCCGCGCGGGAGGGTCGCCGCACGCTTATCTGGGACCTCGACCCGCAGGGGGCCGCCTCGTTCCTGTTCCGCATCCGGCCCAAGGTCAAGGGCGGCGGGAGCAAGCTGGTCCGCGGTCGCCGCGATCCGCTGAGCGTCGTCAAGGGCACGGACATCGAGGGGCTCGACCTGCTGCCCGCCGACTTCTCCTATCGGCACCTGGACATCACGCTCGACCAGAGCAAGAAGCCGCTGAGAGGCGTCGCCCGCGTGCTCGACACGCTCGCGGAGCACTACGACGTCGCGGTCCTCGACTGCGCGCCGTCGATCTCGCTCGTGTCCGAGAACGTGTTCACGGCCGCCGACCTGCTGCTCGTTCCTCTCGTGCCCTCCACGTTGTCGGTGCGCACGTTCGAGCAGCTGCAGACGTTCCTCGCGGACGGCTCGCAGCCGGCGCCCGGCGTCGTGGCGTTCCTGTCGATGGTCGACCGCCGGCGGCGGCTGCATCGCGAGCTGGCGGAGTCGCTCCCGGAGACGCTTCCCGGCGTCGCTCGCGCGGTGATCCCGGTGGCCAGCGCCATCGAGCTGATGGGCGTCGCGCGGGTGCCGCTGGTCGTCAACCATCCGCGCAGCCCGGCCGGACGTGCGTACGCCGAGCTGTGGGCGGAGGTCGTCGCGGGGGTCTAGTAGATGTCACGAGTTGTCGACGACCTTCGGGTACGTCTCCGGGCTCAGCAGCTCGGGGTCGGGGCCGCCGCGCACGCCCTTGTCGAGCGCGTCGATTGCCGCGACCTCCTCGGCCTCCAGCGAGAAGTCGAAGACGTCGAAGTTTTCGGCGATGCGACGTACGCCATGAGCGGCCTGGGCACGACCACCGAGGATTACGCGGAGTCCTGCAGGGGCGCACGCATCGGCACCGGGCTTGCGGTGCGCGGTGAGAAGGTCCGGTCCGCCGGGACGGCCGTCGACTCGTGGCTGCCCGCGTTCAAGCGGCGGCGCTCGATGTGATAGATCAGAGCCATGCCGCGGCCGTTCGCACGCGTTGGCGCATGAGCAACACGAGAAGCTCCATGCTCCCGGACGAGCGGCGGCGCCAGATCGCCCAGCGCTTACGGCAGCACGGCAGCGTCTCGATTTCGAGCCTCGAGGCGGAGTTCAGCATCTCCCCGATGACGGCGCGCCGCGACCTCGACGAGCTCGAGCGCCGCGGCATGGCGGCCCGGACCCATGGCGGCGCGGTACTGCCCGGACTGTCCAGCCACGAGGACTCGTTCCTCCAGCGGCTCGAAGTGGCGGTCGAGGCGAAGGAGCGCCTGGCCGAGGCATCGCTGAAGCTCATCGAGCCGGGCGAGGCCGTGTTCGTCGACAGCTCGACTACGGCATACATCACGGCGCGGCGCATCGTGCGGGAGAACCTCCGCTGCACGCTGCTCACGAACTCCGTGCCGATCATGCAGCTCGTGTGCGAGCTCGACGCACCGCAGGTCGAGGTGATCGGCGCCGGCGGCACGCTGCGGAAGCTGACACGCTCGTTCGTCGGCCCCCAGGCCATCCGCACGATCGAAACGCACTTCGCCGACCACGTGCTGTGCTCCGTCCGCGGCCTGACCGACGAGGGCTTCCTTACAGATCCGGACCCGCTCGAGTCAGAGGTCAAGCGGGCGATGATCCGGCGTGCGCGTCAGGCGGTGGTGCTGGTCGACGGCTCCAAGTTCGACCGCCCTGCACTGACGCAGATCGCACACGTCGACGAGGTCGGCATGATCCTCGCCGCGGACGTCGACGAGTTGTCGCTCAGGCCGCTCGTGCGCGCCGGCATCGAAGTGCGGCGCGTCTGAAAGTCGAGCCGAGCTCACGACAGAGTCATGTGCGATGTCTGCGTGACGAGGGCCAAAACGAACCGGAATCTCTCGTACAACGCCCAATAAGTCACTCCAACTAGGGTTTTTCCCCGGCGCGAAGGCCACTGCCGCTTGCCACCCTGTGCCCGTCAGGGATCGAGGCCCGCGAGGAGGAGAGAGCATGGCCTTTGGGGGAATGCGCCGTCTCGGTACGGCGACGCTCGTTGTGATGGCGTCGGCCGTCCTCTGGACGTCCACGGCGACGGCGGGCTCGTCGCTCTCTGTCAGCGGGCTGAAGACGAACGGCCTGTCGGAGCCGCTCGGGATCGGCGACGGCACCCCTGACTTCAGCTGGAAGCTCGCCGGCGCCGGTCGGGCGGCCAAGCAGTCGGCCTACGAGATCCGCGTTGCCGCCTCGGAGAGCAGGCTTTCGTCCGGGCCGTACCTTTGGCACTCCGGCAAGCTCGAGTCGTCCAAGCAGTCGGACGTCGTGCTGGGTGGACAGCCGCTCCCGTCGCGTCAGCCGGCCGCCTGGCAGGTGAGGGTGTGGGACGCGGCAGGTGAGGTCTCGGCCTGGAGCGCTCCCGCCAGCTTCGAGACCGGGCTCCTGCAGCAGTCCGACTGGGGCTCCGCCAAGTGGATCGAGCTGGCCGGGCGCAACAACACGCAGCCGCTGCCGATCTTCGCGCGCGCGTTCTCCGTGGGCGGCGCCAAGACGATCAAGAGCGCGCGCCTGTACATGAGCGGCCTCGGTCTCTTCGAGGCGCAGCTGAACGGGTCGAACCTGACCGACGAGGTGCTCGCGCCCGGTTACACGAACTACCAGCTTTCGGCTGAGTACCGCACCTACGACGTGACCGGCAAGCTCCGCCGTGGGGCGAACACGCTCGGCGTCGAGCTCGGCAACGGAACGGCCAACAACATCAAGATGGCGAACGCGGCCGTGGGCCGGACGAACTCCTTCGCTTGGTGGAACAGCACCGCGGTCGGCAGCGGGACGCTCACTGCCCCGGCGGCGGCCGGTGCCACGAACGTCGGCGTCTCGAGCGTCGCGAGCTATTACCTCGGCGGCACGATCAACATCGACACCGGCGACGGCGGCGACCGGCTCGAGTCGCGCACGATCACCGCGATCGGAACGGCGCCGGCGAGCACGACGCTGGCCGTTCCGGCGGCGGCCGGCGATACGAACGTCAAGCTCAACAGCATCACCGGCATGGCCGTCGGCGGCAAGCTGAACATCGGCTCGGAGACGAAGACGATCACCGAGGTCGGCACGGCGGCGGTCAACACGACGCTGGCGGCCGCCACGATCGTCGGCGAGGCGCCGCCCCCGCCGCCGGCGCTGCAGGGCGCGAGCTGGCTCTGGAACGTCGAGGGCCACTCGAACAGCACCCCCGCGGGCACGATCTACGTGCGCAAGACGTTCACCGCGACCGACCCGGCGAGCATCGCGCGCGCGCAGCTGCGCATCAACGCCGATGACTCGCACGCCACCTATGTCAACGGCCAACAGGTGGCGCAGTCGGGGGGCGGCAACAACGCCTGGCAGACGTCACAGATCGTCGACGTCAAGCCGCGCCTCGTCGCCGGGACCAACGTGATCGCGGTCGCGGCCACCAACGCCGGCGGGGCCGGCGGCCTGATCGGCGCGCTCGAGCTGGACGGCCAGCGGGTCGTGACCGACACGACGTGGAAGGCGCTCGCGGGCACGCCGGCGACGCCGCCGGCAGGCTGGAACACTGCCGCCTTCGACGACTCGTCATGGCCGGCGGCGTTCTCCGCGGGCCAGTACGGCATCGGCCCGTGGAACCAGAACATCCAGACGCCCGCGACGCCGAACCCCTCGGTCCTCAGGGTTGCGAGCGTGGCCGGCTTCCAGGTCGGTGATCGGATCACCGTGGACACGGGCGACAACCTGGAGACGCGGACTGTCACGGCCGTGGGCACCGCCGGGGCCAACGGGACGGGGATCACGGTCAACGCACCGCTGACGATCGTTCATGCCCAGGGAGCGCCGGTACGCGATCTCGACCGGCCGGGCACCGGCGTGACGCTCGACTCGCCGCTCACCCAGGCGTATGCGGAGGGCGCCACGGTGTCCACGCCCGGCACCGGCATCACGTTCACGCCGGCGCTCGACTCGGCGCACGCCGCGGGCGCTCTGGTCACCGGCTCGGGCAACCCTCTGGCCGCGCTCGACCCGAGCGCGGGGGCGATGGTCACGCCGCGGCTGATCGGCCGGCTGGAGATCGCCTACGCCGACGGCTCGACCGAGACGGTGGTCACGAACCGCGACTGGCGCGCGGCGTTCGGCCCGATGGTCACCGACCACTGGTTCGGGGGGACCGACTATGACGCCCGGCGTGAGCAGGCCGCCTGGACAGAGCCCCGCGCGGACCTCTCGGCGTCGGCGTCGCGCCGCGACGGCACGGAGGTCGGCTGGCGCAGCGCCGGGATCGCGCCACCTCCCAACCTGACCACGAAGCTCGCGGCGCGCAACGCCGAGCCGGTGAAGATCCAGAGGACGTTCAAGCAGGTGAAGCTGACGAACCCGCAGCCCGGCGTCTGGGTCTTCGACTTCGGCCAGAACTTCGCCGGCTGGCCCGAGCTGCGCCTGCCGGACGGGATCCCCGCGGGCACGATCGTGAAGATGCTGCCGGGGGAGACGCTCAACGCCAACGGGACCGTCAACCAGTCCTCGATCGGCGTCGGCGGCCGCGGCTCGGACATCTTCGCGACCTACACGACGCTCGGCACAGCGGGCGGCGAGACGTGGCACCCGAAGTTCAACTACTTCGGGATGCAGTACCTGCAGGTGACCGGCCTGCCCGCCTCCTTCACGCCGCCCGCGGACATGATCCGCGGGCTCCAGCTGTTCGCGGACGTCCCGCGCGCCGGTGAGATCGAGACGTCCAACGAGCGGATCAACCGGCTCCACCGGATGTCGTACTACTCGATCACGAGCAACACGATGTCGGTGTTCACCGACTGCCCGGGCCGCGAGAAGCTCCCCTACGGGGCCGACTACGTTCAGCCGATTGGGTCGCTGAGCGCGAACTTCGACTACGCGGCCTACCTGCGCAACATGGAGGTGCAGCTGGTCGAGGGCCAGTCGAAGGCCGGGCTCGACGCCGGCAATGTGGCGCTCAAGACGCCCGTCTACGACTGGGGCTACTCCGGCCAGTTCGGCGACGAGATCAACTGGGGTTCGTCGATCGTGCAGGTGCCGTACCTGCTGTACACGCTCTACGGCGACACGCAGACCATGCGCGATCACTACGACGCGATGAAGACCTACATGGACTTCGTCGCGCGGCGCAAGGCAACCGACTTCATCGTCACCGCGCTGCTCGCGGACTGGGTCGCGTCCGAGCAGACCTCGCAGCAGCTGCTCGGGACGTGGGGCTACTACCTGAGCGCCAAGTACATGTCGGAGATGGCGGCGTTGACCGGCCGCAACGCGGACGCCGCGGCGTACGCGGAGCTGGCGCAGAACATCAAGACCGCGTTCAACAACCGGTTCTTCAACACCACGCTCCACCGCTACACCGCAGCCGGCAACGGTGGCACGACCGGCGCGACCCAGGCGGCGCAGGCCGTCGCGATCGATGCGGGCCTGGTGCCCGAGGGCGAACGGCAGAACGTGCTCAACGCACTGGTCGAGAACATCTACGCGTACCAGCCGTTCGGGGGCGGGCCGCACTTCAGCGCGGGGACCATCGGCCTCGCGCCCGTCGTGCGCTCGCTGCTCGAGGGCGGCCGCTCGGACGTGCTGTGGGATGTGATGCAGGAGGACACGCGGCCCAGCTACGGCTTCTTCATGCAGCCGACGACCGCGCATCCGGAGGGTCTCACGACCCACCCCGAGCGCTGGACGCTGGGCGACTCGCAGAACCACATGATCCTGCTGCAGATCGAGGAGTGGTTCCACACGGGCGTGGTCGGCATCAAGCAGGCGCCCGGCTCGGTCGCGTACCGGGAGCTCGTCATCAAGCCGACCCCGGTCGGCGACCTGACGGACGCCGAGGGCCATCACACGACGCCGCAGGGCACGGCGCGCAGCGAATGGCGCCGCGACGCCACCGGCATCACGCGGTTCGACGTGACGGTCCCGGCGAACACGAAGGCGACCGTCCACGTCCCTGCCACGAGCGCGTCGCAGACCTTCGTGGCGAAGGGCAGCGGCGATGCCCGCTACCTGCGCTACGAGGACGGCTACCAGGTGTACGACGTGGCGGCCGGCGACGTGACCTTCCAGCAGCGATAGAGCGGCAAATGGCGCCGGCCGGGCGATCTCCCCATCCCGCCCCGGCCGGCGCCGCCGCTGAGGCACGATTCGCGGGCGAGAAATGGCAGAGCCCGTGCGAACCATGTTCGATGAGGCGTGCAAAACCCCGCAGTCGGTCGACAAACACACATCAACAAGGGATTTCCCCCGGCGCGAACGTGGCGGCTGGTTGCCAAGCTGTGGCCCGTCGGTCTTCGGAGCGCAGGAGGAGAGGGGATCTACATGGTCAGGTCGTGGAAGCCGGCCGGCGTGCTCGTGGCTCTCGCAGTCGCCATCGGGGTCGCGGCGTGTGGCAGTGACGACGGCGGTGGTGAGGCCGGCGAGACCGTCGAGCTGTCGTTCCTCGTCGCCAACAGCGAGCAGGCCGTCAAGCCGGCCGAGGCGCTGATCGCCGCGTTCGAGCAGAAGAACCCGAACATCAACATCGACCTCGAGACGGGCCCTCAGGGCTCCGAGCTCGACAACCTCGTCAAGACGCGGCTCGCCACTGGGGAGATGAACGACGTGTTCGTCTACCTCGCCGGCTCGCTGTTCCAGGCGCTGAAGCCCGAGTCGCAGCTGACGCCGGTCAATGACGAGCCGTGGGTCGAGAACCTCGACGAGGCATACGTACCGACCGTGTCGGTCAACGACCAGGTCTACGGGGCGCCGTTCGGCAGCGCCTTCGGCGGAGGCATCCTCTACAACAAGAAGGTCTACGAGGAGCTCGGGCCTCGAGATCCCGAAGTCGTGGGACGAGTTCATGGCGAACAACGCCAAGATCAAGAAGGCCGGCATCGACCCGGTCATCCAGAGCTACGGGGAGACCTGGACATCGCAGCTGTTCGTGTTGGCCGACTACCACAACGTGGCGTCCGCGGTACCGGACTGGGACCAGAAGTACACGGCCAATGAGGTCAAGTACTCGCAGGAGCCGGCGGTCGAGGGCTTCCGCCACCTCGAGGAGGTCAACAAGGCGGGGTACCTGAACAAGAACTACGGCTCGGTCAAGTTCCCGCCCGCCCTCAGCATGCTCGCCCAGGGCAAGGGAGCGCACTATCCGGCGCTGACGATCATCGTGCCGAACCTCGAGACCTCCGACCCGGACAAGATCGACGACATCGGCTTCTTCGCCCAGCCCGCAGTGGATCCTGACGAACACCGGGATGACGCTCTGGCTGCCGCTTGCCGCATACATCCCGAAGTCGACCGAGGGCGCCAAGCTCGAGGCGGCCAAGAAGTTCCTCGCGTTCATCGCCAGCCCGGAGGGCTGCGACTTCTCGTCCAAGGCGTACGCGCCGACCGGCCCGTACATGCTCAAGGGCTGCGAGCTGCCCGCGGATGTGCCCGCGTCGGTCAAGGACCTGCAGCCGTACGTCGACGAGGGCAACGTGACACCGGCGCTCGAGTTCCTGTCGCCGGTCAAGGGCCCGGCGCTCGAGCAGATCACGGTCGAGGTCGGGTCGGGGCTGCGTTCGGCGGAGGACGGCGCGAAGCTCTACGACGAGGACGTCGAGAAGCAGGCGCAGCAGCTGGGCCTCGAGGGCTGGTAAGCATCTGACATGTCGGTCGAAGTACGCGAACGGGCGATGCCTCGCACGGGCGTCGCCCGCCCGCGCTCCAGGCGGGCGAGGAAGAGCGCCTATCCGTACTGGTTCTACCTGCCGGCGTTCGTCGTCTTCTTCGTCTTCTTCCTGCTGCCGACGTTCAGCAGCTTCTACTACAGCCTCACGCGCTGGACGCTGTTCGACTCCGAGTTCATCGGGCTGGACAACTTCCGGCAGTTCTTCGAGGAGCCGGCGCTCACCAAGGGCCTGACGAATACGCTCATCTACGCGGTCACGACCTCGGGGCATGAAGGTGATCCTCGGGATGGCGCTGGCGGTGCTGCTGACGTCGAGCGTGCTCGGCCGGGCGTTCATGCGCTCGGCCGTGTTCTTCCCGGTGCTGGTCAGCACGATCGGCGTCGGGCCTCACCTTCACGGTGCTGATGGAGCCTGACGCGGGCCTCATCAACAAGGCGCTGGCCGTCGTGGGCATCCAGGGCCCGCGCTGGCTGGTGGATCCCAAGTGGGCGCTGATGTCGGTGGCGCTGGTCGACGTGTGGAAGGGCGTCGGCCTGGCGACGGTGATCTACATCGCCGGCATCGTCTCGGTCCCGCGCGAGTACTACGACGCCGCCCGCGTCGACGGCGCCACGGCATACAAGCTGTTCCGCTACATCACGCTGCCGCTGGCCTGGCCCGCCACTGTGACGGTGATCATCCTCTCGCTGATCGGCGGGTTGCGCTCGTTCGACCTGATCTGGGCGATGACGCGCGGCGGCCCGGGCTTCACGTCCGACGTCATCGCGTCGGTCATCTACAAGCAGTACCAGGCCGGCTTCTACGGCCTCTCCACCGCCGGCAACGTCGTCCTGTTCATCCTCGTGACGGCGATCATCTGGCCGCTCTACTCGTTCCTGCGCCGCCGGGAGGTGCAGCTGTGAGAAGCACCATCCGACTGCTCAGCCCGGTCTTCGTCGCGGTGATCGGCGTGATCTTCCTGGTGCCCTTCGTCTTCATCCTGTTCACGGCGGGCAAGACGCAGGCCGAGGCCGGCACAGCTCGAGTTCTCGCTGCCCACCGACTGGCAGCTGATCGACAACTTCCGCCAGGCAATCGAGGCGCGCGACTACATGCTGGTCACCGCCTTCATCAACAGCACGATCATCACCGTCGCCAGCGTGGCGATCATGGTCGTGCTGGCGGCGATGGTCGCCTACGTGCTCCAGCGCCGCCCCAGCAAATGGACCAAGGTCGCCGACGTGCTGATCCTCAGCGGCCTGATCATCCCGCCCGCCGTCGTCCCCACCGTCTGGGTGCTGCAGGAGCTCAGCCTGTTCAAGACCCTGCAGGGCATGATCCTGATCGAGGTCGCCTTCGGCCTCTCCTTCAGCATCCTGCTCTTCCGCGCCTTCATCGCCACGATCCCGCGCGAGCTCGACGAGGCGGCCACGATCGACGGCGCCCGACCGCTGCGCGTCTTCTTCAGCGTCATCTTCCCGCTGCTGAAGTCCGTCACCATCACGGTGATCGTCGTCCAGTCGGTGACCGTCTTCAACGACTTCGTCAACCCGCTCTACTTCCTGCCCGGCGACGAGAACGCGACCGTCCAGCTCACGCTCTTCAACTTCCAGAGCCAGTACGCCACCTCCTACCACCTGCTCTTCGCCGACATCCTGCTGATCACGATCCCGCCGCTGATCATGTTCATGTTCTTCAACCGCAGGATCGTGGACGGCCTGACCGCGGGCGCCGTCAAGGGGTAGCTGATGCGTCCGGTCGATCTGCGCTGTGAACACCGCGGGACGTGCCCTGCCTGGACGAGCCCGCCCCGCGGCTGAGCTGGGCGCTCGAGTCCTCCGAGCGCGGCAAGCGCCAGTCGGCGTACCGCGTCGTCGTCGCGCTGGACCCGGACCGACAGACGCTCTGTGGGACAGCGGGCGGCGTCGAGTCCGCATTCTCGGTCGACGTCGTCTACGGCGGGCGCGCGCTCCCGCCGGCGAGCGACTGCTGGTGGGTCGTGCAGGTCTGGGACGAGGAGGGCGAGCCAGTCGCCGTGGAGCGAGTCGGCGCGGTTCCGGACCGCTCTGTCCGAATGGCGCGCGCAGTGGATCTCGCGCGACGACGTCGATGATCCGGGCGTGCCGGTGCCCGCGTCGGAGTCGGAACGCGCCGGCGACATCATGCTCGAGCGCTGCCGGCCGGCGCCGTTCCTGCGCCGCGAGTTCGCGGTACAGGGACCGGTGCGCCGGGCGATGCTCTACGCGACTGCCCGTGGGCTCGTCGAGCTGCATCTCAACGGCGCGCGGGTCGGCGACGCGGTGCTTGCGCCGGGGTGGACGGACTATCGCAAGCGCATCGAGTACGCGGCTCACGACGTGACCGAGCTGCTCGCCGACGGGCCCAACGTGCTCTCGGCGATCATGGGCGACGGCTGGTACTCAGGCTTCGTCGGCTTCGACCTCAAGCGCGCCGGCGCCCACTACGGGACGTACCCGGAGCTGCTCTGCGAGCTCCACCTCGAGTACGCGGACGGCGCGCGCGAGGTGGTGGCGAGCGACGAGCGCTGGCGCGCGACGACCGGGCCGATCCGGTACTCGGACCTCCTGCACGGCGAGCACTACGACGCCCGCCGCGAGCTCGGCGGCTGGACGGATCCGGGTTACGACGACCGCGACTGGCGCGCGGTCCGCACCCGCGAGCGCGACGGCGTGGCACTGGTGCCCGAGCGCGCGCAGCCGATCCGCGTCACGGAAGAGCTGCAGCCGGTGTCCGTGACCGAGCGTGAGCCCGGCATCCATGTGGTCGACTTCGGTCAGAACATGGTCGGCTGGGTGCGGCTGGAGGTCGAAGGCGAGCGCGGCACGACCGTGCGGCTGCGGTTCGCCGAGATGCTCGAGGAGGACGGCTCGCTGCACGTGGCGAACCTGCGGACGGCGCGGCCGCAGGAGACATACGTCCTGAGCGGCGGCGGCCGCGAGGTCTTCGAGCCGCGCTTCACGTTCCACGGGTTCCGGTACGTCGAGGTGCAGGGGCCGGCGGACGCGCCGACCCTCGTCGGCCGGGTCGTGCACTCGGACACGCCGTGGACCGGTCGGTTCGAGTGCTCGGACGACCTCGTCAACCAGCTGTGGCGCAACGTCACCTGGGGCCAGCGCGGCAACTTCCTGTCGGTTCCGACGGACTGCCCGCAGCGCGACGAGCGGCTCGGCTGGCTGGCCGACGCGCAGGTCTTCCTGCCCAGCGCCGCCCTGAACATGGACGTCGCCGCCTTCATCACCAAGTGGGGCGACGACATCCTCGATGCGCAGTCGGCCGACGGCGCATATCCGGACGTCGCTCCCCGGCTCGGGGCGGAGCGTGACGGCGCGCCCGCGTGGGGCGACGCAGGGATCATCGTGCCGTGGACCGTCTACCAGCGCTACGGCGACGTGCGGATCCTCGAGCGCCACTGGGACGCCATGGAGCGCTACCTGGCGTACCTGGTCCGCCACAACCCGGACCTGCTGTGGCGCTCGCGGCGTCACAACGACTACGGCGACTGGCTGTCAGTGGGAGCGGACACGCCGCGGGAGGTGCTCGCGACCGCGTACCTGGCCTACGACGCGAAGCTCATGGCGCGCATCGCAGGCGCGCTGGGGCGAGGAGACCAGGAGGCCCGCTACGAGGAGCTGTACCGGGACGTCGTCGCGGCGTTCAATCGAGCCTACGTCGGCGACGACGGCTTCATCGAGGGCGACACGCAGACGGTCTACCTGCTGGCGTTGCACATCGGACCTGGTCGCCGACGAGGTGCGCGAGCGCGTGGCGGAGCGGCTCGTCGCCGACATCGAGGCACGTGACTGGCACCTCACCACCGGCTTCATCGGCGTCGGACTGCTCTGCCCGGTGCTGACCGAGGCCGGGTACGCCGACGTCGCATACCGGCTCCTGCTCAACGAGACGTTCCCGTCCTGGGGCTACTCGATCCGCCACGGCGCCACGACCATCTGGGAGCGCTGGGACGGCTGGACCGAGGAGAGCGGGTTCCAGACCCCGCTGATGAACTCGTTCAACCACTACTCGCTCGGCTCGGTCGCCCAATGGCTGTACGAGTACGTGGCGGGAATCCGCCTCGACCCCGAGCGGCCAGGCTACGAGCACGTGCTCATCGCCCCCGAGCCCGGCGGTCTGGCGTGGGCACGAGCGACGTACCACTCCGTCAGAGGGCCGATCAGCAGTGGCTGGCGCCAGGAGGACGGCACGTTCCAGCTCGACATCGAGATCCCGGCGAACGTGACGGCCACGGTGGTTCTGCCCGGAGGCGAGAGGCACGAGGTCGGCTCCGGGCGCCGGAGCTTCACCACCGAGCGGGCGTCAGAGCGAGAGCTCGTTCGCGCGCGCCCGCGCGCGCAGCTCTGAGCGCGTCCGGATTCCGAGCTTGGCGTACACGTGGCCGAGGTGGAACTCGACGGTCTTGGTGCTCAGCATGAGCTCCTCGGCGACCTCACGGTTCGTCATGCCCGATACGACGAGCCGCGTCACTGCGAGCTCTCGCGGCGTAAGGGCGGTGTAGTCGCGCGTCTTGCGGGCAGCCGGTGCGAGGCCGCACGCGCTGAGCTCCGCTTCGCACCGCTGCAAGGCCGGCTGGGCATCGAGCTCGCCGAGCCGACGTTGCGAGGCGAGGAGCGCCTCCGCAGCCGCACGCCGCTCGCCCGAGCGCCGCAGCACCTGACCGTGGGTGAGCTCGATGAGCGCTTGCTCGAACGGCATGCCGAGCGGCTCGACCTTGGCCCGCGCGTCCTCGAGCGAGGCAGTGGCGCTCGCGACGTCGTGGCGGGCGAAGTCGAGCCTGCCGCGCGCGTGAGCCATCCTTGCCGCGAGCACGGGGTTCGACCGAGCGGTCGCGATGGCGCTCGCGGAAGCGATGAACTGCTCGGCCGCATCCAGCTCGCCGGCGTCGACGAGGGCGTGCGCCCTGAGATGCTGCCAGGGGAGGAACGCGGGGTCGTCCACTCCGTCGCGCGGCTGAATCCGATCGAGCGGCTCGAGCGCGCGGAGCACGTCGCGCGGGCGGTCCTGTGCCGCGGCGAATCCGGCCGTCGCGATCGCCTCGGCGGCGATGTGACGCTCGAAGGTCGGGGACTGCTCCTGGATCGCGCGCACATGCGTCTCGGCGACCGGCCAGTCGCCGCGAGCCGACGGCACATCGCTGGCCGACCAGTGCGCCAAGGCGATGACCCAGCGATCCTCGGACTCGACCGCCAGAGCGATCGCTCGTTCGCTCGCGACCACGGCGCTGTCCCACGCCCCGGCGAGGTACTCCGCGCGGTTGAGGCCGGCGAGCGACAGCGCGGCCACGACGAGGAGGCCGCGCTCGAGGCTCTCGGCGGCCGAGGTCTCGAACGCCGCGCGGGCGCCACGGAGGTCGCCGTCGCCGAGGAGCAGGAAGCCCTTCAGCGCGAGCAGGACGAACCCGGCTCCATGACGCGGCGCCGCAGGATCGTCGAGCCAGCGGTCGAGCGCCGCATGCGCTTCCTTTGGCGAGCCCGTGAAACTGAGCCCGAGTGCCAGCGACGGCGCCACGAGCAGACCGGTGGCCGGGTCGTCGGGCGCGAGAGCCATCGCGCGCTGCGCCCACTCGATGGCCTCGCGGCCCTGCAGGCGGGCGGTGGCCAGGAAGGCGCTCCGCTGCGCGATCGTCGCGGAGAGCCGGGCATCGTCGGCGAGCGCGCGCCGATCCCACGCACGCGTCAGCATCCGCTCGGCCGCCTCGACGTCGTCGGCGAACGCGGCGAGGTAGGCCAGAACGCTGTCCCGCCGCGGACCTTCGGCGAAGCCGGTCTGCTCGGCCAGTCTCCGGGCTGCGGCGCCGTCGCCCGAGTACAGCATCGCCTCGATCGCCTCCAGCGCCAGTCGCTCGCGATCGGCGGGTACCGGCGTGAGGCGGCTCGCTGCGATCAGGCTCGACACGGCGCTCGACCACGCACCGCGTGACATCTCGGTGTGCGCATGCGCCTCGAGGTCCGCGAGCAGCGCGTCGTTGGTGACGGTCGCGGCTTCCACGCGATGCCGCATCGCCGCCACGGCGTCCTGGGTGATGCCCGCAGCGCCGCTGTTGAGCGCGGAGCGCCGCGCCTTGGGCAGGGCTCCGTAGATGGCGCCTCGCGCGAGCGGGTGCGAGAACTCGACGAACGCGCCGCTTGCGCGGTCATCCAGCCGCACGAACCCACTCTCGACCGCCGCATCCAGCGTCCCGAGCGAGTCCTCGAGGCCGGCCAGCTCGACGACCGCCTGCAGCGGCGCACGAACGCCCAGCACGGCGGCTGCCTCGATCAACGTGACGACGTCGGTCCCACATCGCTCGAGACGCCGGCGGACCAGGTGCGCGTACGACTCCGGTACCGGGAGCGGACGCGGCTCGTGCTGCCAGCTGTCGTCGGCCGGGAGCTCCCGGAGCACCGCGCGGGCGTACAGCGGGCTGCCGCGCGTGTGCTCCCACAGGCGGCCGGCGGCGTCCGGCGTCATCGCGACACCGAAGGCCAGGCCCAGCTCGGAGATGTGCGAAGGAGCGAGCGGCCCGAGTGGCAGGACGCCGCCGGTCGACCCGGCCGCAAGCTTGCGCCATCCCTCCGGGAGGGTGTCGTCCGTGTGTCCCGCGCACGACCAGAACGACGAGCGCACGGCTCGCGAGCAGCCGGCGAGCGGCGAACAGCAGAGCGCGCAGCGACTCGGCGTCGATCAGATGTGCGTCATCGATCACGACGACGCACGGCTCAGTTTCCGGGCCCGAGCTGATCAGCTCCAACAGCTCCAGGCCGACGGCGACGTGGCCCCGCGCGCGCAGCGCGTCGCTGCCGCGGCCGTCGTACCGGAGGAGCTGGTCGGCCAGCGCGAACGGCACGTGGGACTCGGATTCGTCGCCGCTCGCACGCAGCACCCTGGTGCCCTGCAGCTCGTAGACGAAGCGCTCGACCAGCGTCGTCTTGCCGATGCCGGCCTCGCCCTCCACGAGCAGGAGCTGCGAATGCCCACCGGAGGCCTCGCCGAACGCATCGTGAAGCGCCCGGAGCTCACTCTGCCGGCCCACGAACACCGAGGTCGCTGTCATCGCCACGAGCAACTCTTAGCACCCACACCGCGCGATCAGGGAGCCGCCGAGTTGACAACCAGCCACGTAAGTGTCAACTTACGGTCAGTGCCAACTTACCAAGTCGACGGCTGGACGGCGCTGGGGGACCCGACGCAGGCGGGCGATCTTCGAGCGGCTCGTCGAGCGTCCGCAGGCGGTCGGAGAGCTTGCCCGCGAGTTCCCGGTCAGCCGACCGGCGGTCTCCCAGCACCTGCGTGTGCTCAAGGACGCGCGGCTGGTCGTCGGCCGTCCCGCGGGCAACCGGCGCATCTACGAGGTCGACCCCGCCGGGCTCGGGCCGTTGCGCGCGGACCTGGAGCGCTTCTGGGGCCATGCCCTGGCCAACTACAAGCGGGTCGTCGAGCGACGGGCCGAGGAGGACCGATGAGCATGCAGGCAACCGACACGTCCATCCAGACCTCGATCATGGTCGAGGCGCCGCTCGAGCGGGCGTTCTCGGTCTTCGTCGAGGACTTCGACGCGATCAAGCCGCGTGAGCACAACATGCTCGGCGTCGACATCGCCGAGACCGTGTTCGAGCCGCGCGCCGGCGGCCACATCTACGACCGCGGCGTCGATGGCAGCGAGTGCCGCTGGGCGCGTGTGCTCGCCTATGACCCGCCGGACCGTGTCGTGTTCACGTGGGACATCAGCCCGCGTTGGCAGATCGAGAGCGATCCCGAGCGGGCGAGCGAGGTCGAGGTGCGCTTCGTCGCCGAGTCGCCGGACCGGACGCGCGTGGAGCTCGAGCACCGCAATCTCGACCGCCATGGCGACGGGTGGGAAGGCCTGCGCGCGGGCGTCGAGTCCGGGGACGGCTGGCCGCTCTACCTGAGCCGGTACGCCGCACGTGTGACGGCCTGAGTCACCTGCGAGCCTGGCTTTGGCAGCAGCGCGTCGTCGAAGAAGCCGATCACGCGCCGCTCGTACTCGGCCGGGCGCGCCGCGAGTCCGCCGACGTGCCTCGACTCCGGGATCTCCCACAGCGTCTTGGGTTCGCCTGCGGCCTCGAAGTACTCGGGGTTGAGCGCCTCGGTGTCGACGCCGTGGGGCGCCCAGATGATGAAGACGGGCCGTGGCGCGATCCGGCCGACGATGTTCTGCATGAGGGGCGGCGGCGGGCTGTTGGAGAACAGCGTCAACCCGGCCGTGATCATGGTCTCGTAGCCGTGCTGGACCGCCGTGGCACCGGGCATCTGGCGGAACTCGCCGACCGACCGTGAGCCGGCGCCCTCCGAGACGACGGCCTTGAGCGCGTCGGTCTCCGCCGCGGCGTGCAGCATCAGTTCGCCGCCGACGGACAGCCCGAGGCCGCCGATGCGGTCGGGGTCGACGTCCGGCCGGCGCTGGAGGAACGCGACGGCGGCCTTGATGTCCTTCTCGCCCTCCCAGCCGAAGGCGTGCGGGTCGCCCTCGCTCTCGCCTTGACCGCGGCGGTCGAAGAGGAGCACCCCGTAGCCGTGGCGGGCCAGCATGCGCGTGTGCGCCTGCGGGCCGTTGCGGCCGGGGAAGGCGATCACGGCGGCGCCGTTCCTGGACGGGACGTACCAGCCGGAGAGCTCGAGCCCGTCGCTCGTCGTGAACGCGACCTGCTCGTAGTCGGCTCCGAGGTTCGCGGCGGGCACGACCGGGCGCCCGAGGTGCGTGTACAGGTATCCGGCGCTCATGGGTGCGACGACGAACAACGCGACGGCGACGCCTGCGGCACCCAGCAGCAGGCGGCGCAGGTAACGCCACGGGCGGTTGCCGTGTGTGCGCCGCGTCGTCCACAGCGTGGCGGCGCCGAGTCCGAGCAGCAACAGCCCTGCGGGGATCGCGAGCAGGCCGGTGTAGTCGTCGCCGGATGCCCCGACCTTGGTCGCGTAGTGCACGGCCTCGGCTCCGGCGACGATCCCGAACGCGCCGAACACGAGCGCCATCGCTCCGCGGCGGCCCCCGCGCAGCCGCGGATAGGCCCACGCCGCGAGCGCGAGGACGGCGAGCGGGACGAGGCCGCCGACGAGGTGATCGCCCGCGGACGTGCCCGGAGACGGCTGGAGGAAGCTGTCGTCGAGCACGTGCAGCGCGATCGTGGCGACGCCGAGCACGAACAGTCCGGACTCGCGCCCGACCGCGCGCACAAGGTCGGCAAGCCGTGGGCTCGCGAAGCGAGCTGCGGCTGCAGTGCGTCACGACCCGCTCCCGACCGCGGCGGCGAGGGCGGCCGGCTTCTCGACCGCGGTGTGACGCGCCCGCAGCACCAGCCAGCCGGCTCCGGCGAAGCACGCCCATCCGATCGAAGCGAGCGGCGGGGCGTGCGCGCCGATCAGCACCGACGCGCCGAGCAGGACCTGGAGGGCCGGCCGCGCGCCGGCACGGCGGAAGGCCAGGACGGTCGAGACCATGACGACGATCAGGGCGATGGAGCCGAGGGCCCAGAACAGGCCCGGCTCGCCGAAGATCGGGTTGCTCGCGAAGTCCTGGACCATCCCGGGGGCGATCGCGTCGCGCTGGGCGGCCGTGAGGCCGTTGAGCTGGTCGCCGAGCACGCCGAGCGCGATTCCCTCGAACGCGACGTAGGGCACGTAGAAGACGACGAAGGGGATCAGGGCGAAGCGGCCGACGGCGGCCGCCCGGCCGTGGAGCCCGTCGAGCAGGCCGTAGATCGCGATCGCCAGCAGCGGAAGCGAGATCACCATGCCGACGTGGACGACCTGGAAGCGCGTGGTGACGTCCCGCAGCCCCTCGTAGTCGCCGATCATCGGGTGGAACCAGAGGAGCACGGCGAAGGCGAGGGGAACACCGATCAGCAGCGCGTGGCGGAGGATGGTCATGAGGTCTCCTTGGGTGTGGCCGTCATCGCTGCAAGCCTCGCCGGACGGCTCGGGTACGGACATGGGAGACGGCAGGCGTCCGGGCGCAAGGGAGGTCGCAGGCGGGGTGCGGCCAGCCGTACCTAGCCAGGCCGAGCGTCAGGCGTCAGGATTGACCTCATGACGGCGCGTCGGACGCTCGCCATCGCGGCGGCGGCCCTGCTCTGCGGAGTCGGCGACGTGCTGCTCGTTCTCGGCAGCGAGCACCTCTCCGATCCCGGCGTCTGGGCGGTCTTCGGGCCGGTGGTCGGTTGGAGCTTCGTGGGCACGGGCCTGTATGCGTGGCGTCGCCGGCCCGAGTCGCGCTTCGGGTTCCTGATGGTCCTGACGGGCTTCGCGTGGTTCCTCGGACCGGTCTACGCGTCGGACTCGCCGCTGGTGTTCACCCTCGGCATCGTCCTCGGAGCCCTCTGGGGTCCGCTCTTCGGCCAGCTGCTGCTGAGCTTCCCGACCGGCAGGCTCCCGACCCGGGCGCGGCGCCGCGTCGTGGCCGCGAGCTACGTGCTGATCCCGCTCGCCCCGGTCCCGGCGCTGCTCGTCAGCGACGCCGACCAGGTCATCAGCGAGTGCCAGGGCGGATGTCCGCGCAACGTGCTGCTGATCGAGCGCGACGCGGGCCTGACCGACGCCGCGCTCGCCCTGGGCTCGGCGCTGACGCTCGGTCTCTGCCTCGTGGCGGTCGGCATGCTGGTCCGCCAGTGGCGCGCGGCGGCCGCGCCGGAGCGCCGCAGCCTCGTGCCGCTGTTCGCCAGCGGCGGCGTGACGCTCGCGCTCGTCGCCGCCTACGCCGCCACTCAGGTCCACGGCTTGCTGTGGATGGCGTTCGCCGCCTTCGCCGCGACGCCGTTCGCGTTCCTCGCGGGCCTCGCGCGCGCGGACCTGTCCGGGTCGCGCGGCGTTCGCACGCTGATGGCAGAGCTCGCCGACGCGCCCGAGCGCGCGGACCTGCGCGACGCCCTCGCGCGCGCCCTGGGCGACCCCGCGCTCGAGCTCGCGTTCTGGATGCCCGAGCTCGACCGCTACGTCGACGCGGGCGGGGCGCCCGCCGAGCTACCCGCCGAGGACGACGCCCAGCGCACGGTGACCGAGATCGACCATCACGGCGAGCACGTCGCCGCCATCGTGCACGACCGAGCGCAGGACACCGAGACGGTCCGGGCCGCCGGCGCGGCCACCGCGCTGACGCTGGAGAACCAGCGCCTCGACGCCGAACTGCGTGCCCGCCTGGTCGAGCTGCGTGCCTCACGGGCGCGACTGGTGGAGGCGGCCGACGGAGAGCGCCGCCGCTTGGAGCGCAACCTGCACGACGGCGCGCAGTCACGGCTGGTCGCCCTGGCGCTGAATCTCCGCCTCGCCCGCATGAGCGTGGCCGACGGCTCCGACACCGCGGCACTGCTCGACGGCTCGATCGCCGAACTGGGA
This sequence comes from uncultured Solirubrobacteraceae bacterium, assembly GCA_963830725.1. Taxonomy (GTDB): domain Bacteria; phylum Actinomycetota; class Thermoleophilia; order Solirubrobacterales; family Solirubrobacteraceae; genus DASSUW01. Next base: position 47,655 of record CAWHNO010000013.1, read on the forward strand.
GAGAGCCTCAAGGAACTGCGCGACCTCGCCCGCGGCATCCATCCCGCAGTGCTCTCCGAGCGCGGGCTGGAGCCGGCGGTGCGCGCGCTCGCCGCGCGCGCGCCCGTCCCGGTGGACATCGTCGGTCGAAGCCGCCGGTCGCCTGCCCGCGGCGGTGGAGACCGCGGCCTACTTCGTGGTCTCGGAGGCGCTCACCAACGTGTCGAAGTACGCGCACGCGCGGCACGCGACCGTGCGGGTCGAGCGTGTCGACGGACAACTGCTGGTGGAGGTCAGCGACGACGGCGTGGGCGGCGCCAGCGCCGGCGACGGCTCCGGGCTTCGTGGCCTGTCCGATCGCGTCGCGGCGCTCAGCGGCACGCTCGAGGTCTCAAGCCCTCCGGGCCGGGGCACGCGGCTGCGAGCACAGCTGCCCTGCACGTGAGCGCCGCCGCCGACCGTCCGCTCCGTGTCGTCGTGGCCGAGGACTCGTTCCTGCTGCGGGCCGGTGTCGTTCGCGTGCTCGAGGACACCGGCTTCGTCGTGGCCGGCGAGGCCAGCGACGCGGAGGAGCTCCTCGACCAGGTGCGCGAGCACCGTCCCGATGTCGTCGTCACCGACATCCGGATGCCGCCGACGCACACCGACGAGGGCCTGCGCGCCGCCGCGATCATCCGCTCAGAGCTGCCCCGGACGGGGGTCGTCGTCCTCTCGCAGTACGTCAAGGAGAGCTACGCGATCCAGCTGCTCGGGGAGAGCGCCGAAGGCGTCGGCTACCTGCTCAAGGACCGCGTCATGGAGCCGCGCGGCTTCGCGGAAGCGGTCAGACAGGTGGCACGCGGCGGCTCCGCGCTCGACCCCGAGGTCGTCGCCCACATGCTCGACCGCCGGCGCCGGGGCGGTCCACTCGACGAGCTGAGCGAGCGCGAGCTCGCCGTGCTCGCCGGGATGGCCGAGGGACGGTCCAACCTCGCGATCGCGACCGACCTCGGCATCGGCGAGCACGCCCTGCAGCGCGACGTCGCCGGCATCTTCGGCAAGCTCGAGCTCCCGATCGGCGCCGAAGGCCACCGCCGGGTGCTGGCCGTCCTCACGTACATCCGCGCACAGGAGAGCTGAGCTCACCCCCTGACGGCTCGACGCGGATGACGCTCAGGGCTGCGGCTGCGTCAGCCGCGCGAAGACGTCGCCGAGCGTGCGCAGCTCGTCGGCGCTGAGCCGGTCGAGGAATCTGCTCCGGACGTCGGCGACATGCTCGGCCTGGGCGTCGCGCACCAGCGCCGCCCCCGCGTCGGTCAGCCAGGCGTTGGTCGCGCGCGTGTCCTCGGGGCACCGCCGGCGCTCGACGAGGCCGCGCCGCTCGAGCGCGTCGACGATGCGCGAGACGCGGCTGAGGCTCAGCCCGACCTCGGCCGCGAGGCGCGACAGCCTGAGCCGGCGCTGGTCGGCCGCCGCCAGGCGCCCGAGCAGCTCCAATGCGCTCAGCGACAGCCCGTGGCGCGCCTCGAGCGCGGACTCCAGCTGCCGGGTCAGCTCGCGGTGGACACGCTGCAGGCCGATCCACGCCTGCGCATGCGAGTCGTCGCCGACGACGTACGCACAGCGGTCGCGCTCGTCCTGAGGCGTGGCGGCCTGCGCTGCGCTCACCGCCGGCTCCCGGCCTTCGCGACCTCCTGTCCAGTCGGCACGCGGATCCGGCAGCGGCGTCAGCCGCGCCTCCACCTCGTCGCGGCGCGACTCCAGCCACGGCGGCAGGATGATCCGGCGGCCGAGCTCCTCGACCGGGCCGTCGACGGTGAAGCCGGGCTCCTCGGTCGCCAGCTCGAACAGCACGCCGCCCGGCTCGCGGAAGTACAGCGAGTGGAAGTAGTGGCGGTCGATGATGCCGCTGTTGGGCACGCCGGCCCGGTTCAGGCGCGCGAGCCACTCGCCCTGCTCGGCGTCGGTCGTGTACCACGCGATGTGGTGCACGGTCCCGGCGCTCTGGCGGCCGCGCTCGGCAGGCGGCGCGTCGAGCGCGATCCAGCCGCCGCGCCGGTCGCCGCGCAGCTCGAACACATCGTCGCCGCGGCGCTCGGCGCCGAGCAGCTGCAGGAGCAGCGAGGTCGTGCCCTGCGGCGCTGCGCTGTACGCGCGCACGCCCTCGAAGCCCCGCAGTGCCAGCTCGGCCGGGATCTCCGGGTGATCGGCGATCAGCGGCTGGTCGCCGCTCGCGTCGACGATCAGCTCGTGACCGAGGCCCTCGAAGTCCGCGAATCGCAGGCTGCCGTCCGTGCGCTCGACCTCGCCGCCCTCCTCGGACAGGCGAGCGGCCCAGAAGTCCAGCGCCGTATCCGAGCCGACGCGCCAGACGATCCGGTGCACCATGCCCGCGCCGGCCCGGCCCGGGATCGCGCCCGGATACTCGAAGAACGTCAGATCGGCGCCCGGTCGCGCGAGCTCGTCGCCGTAGAAGAGGTGGTAGACGCTCGGGTCGTCCTGATTGACCGTCTTCGCCGTCAGCCGCAACCCGAGCACGCGCGTGTAGTAGTCGACGTTGCGCGGCGCGTCGCCCGTGATCGCCGTGATGTGGTGGATGCCGTCGAAGGTCATGGCCTGACTCCTGGTCGCCCAAATACTTGCTCTAGCAAGCTTAGCGCAGGATGGTTGCGCTTGCAATCAGTTCGCTCGGCGGCCGACCCGGAACCGTTTGAGCCGAAGCGCGTTGGCGACGACGCTGACGCTCGAGAAGGCCATCGCGAGCCCGGCGATCAGCGGGTTGAGCAGGCCGGCGGCGGCCAGCGGCAGCGCGGCCAGGTTGTAGCCGAACGCCCAGCCGAGGTTCTGCTTGATCGTGCGCAGGGTCGCCGCGAGAGGCGGATCGCGTCGGCGGCGGCGCGCAGGTCGCCGGAGATGAGCGTGAGGTCGGACGCCTCGATGGCGACGTCGGTGCCGGTCCCGATCGCCAGCCCCAGATCGGCCTGCGCGAGCGCGGGCGCGTCGTTGACGCCGTCGCCCACCATCGCCACCACGCGACCCTCGGCCTGCAGGCGCGCGGATGACGGCCGCCTTCTCCGCCGGCAGCACCTCGGCGATCACCTCGTCGATGCCGACCTCGGCCGCGACCGCGCGCGCGGTGCGCTCGTTGTCGCCGGTGAGCAGCACCGGCCGCAGGCCGAGCGCCTTCAGCGACGCGACGGCCTCGGCGGAGGTGGGCTTGACGGTGTCGGCCACCACGAGCACTGCGCGGAGCGCGCCGTCCCACGCGACCACCACGGCCGTGCGGCCCTGCGCCTCGGCGGCCTCGCGCGCCTCGTCGAGCGCGGCCGGGACGACCAGGCTCCAGTCGGCGATGAAGGCCGCGCGTCCGATCTGGACGCCGTGGCCGCCGACGATGCCGTCGACGCCGAGCCCTTCGTGGTTGGCGAAGCCCTCCAGCGCCGGGAGGTCGCCCAGCTCGTCACGCGCCGCGCGCGCGATCGCCTGCCCGATCGGGTGCTCGGAGGCGTCCTCGAGCGCCCCGGCGAGGGCCAGCACGGTCGCGCGGTCCTCGCCCTCGGCGAGCGTCACGTCGACCAGGCTCATCCGGCCGCTGGTGACCGTGCCGGTCTTGTCGAGCACGATCGTGTCCGCCTCGCGCGTGGACTCCAGGATCTCCGGGCCCTTGATCAGCAGCCCGAGCTGGGCGCCGCGGCCGGTGCCCACCAGCAGCGCGGTCGGCGTGGCGAGCCCGAGCGCGCACGGGCAGGCGATGATCAGCACCGCGACGGCGGCCGTGAACGCGAAGGTGAGGTCCTCGCCGGCGCCGATCCAGAACCCCAGCGTGGCGACCGCGAGCCCGATGACGACCGGGACGAACACGCCCGAGATGCGATCGGCGAGCCGCTGGACGGGAGCCTTGCCCGACTGCGCCTCGGTCACGAGCCGGGCGATCTGCGCCAGCGCGGTGTCGGCGCCGACCTTCGTGGCGCGCACGATCAGGCGGCCGCCGGCGTTCACCGACGCGCCCGCGACCTCGTCGCCCGGCCGCTTCTCGACCGGCACGGCCTCGCCGGTCAGCAGCGACTGGTCGACGGCGCCGGCGCCGTCCTCGACGACGCCGTCGGTGGCGACCTTCTCGCCCGGGCGCACGACGAAGCGGTCGCCGACGGTGAGCTGCTCGATCGGCACGCGGCGCTCGGCGCCGCCCGCGTCGAGCACGGCGACGTCCTTGGCGCCCGAGCTCGAGCAGCGCCTTCAGCGCCGACCCCGCGCTGCGCTTGGCCCGCGCCTCGAAGTAGCGGCCCGCGAGCAGGAACACGGTCACGGCGGTCGCCACCTCGAGGTAGATCTCGTCCGCGCCGGCGTCCCGCTCGGGCACCAGGTCGAAGCCCATCGTCATGCCGGGCATGCCGGCGTCGCCGATGAACAGGGCGTAGAGCGACCAGCCGAAGGCGGCGAGGACGCCGAGCGAGATCAGCGTGTCCATCGTGGCCGACGCGTGCCTGAGGTTCGCCCAGGCGGCGCGGTGGAACGGCCACGCGCCCCACACGACCACCGGTGCGGCGAGCGTCAGCGACAGCCACTGCCAGTTGTCGAACTGCAGCGGCGGGATCATCGACATCGCGAGCACCGGCAGCATGAGCGCGAGCGAGACGAGCAGGCGCCGGCGCAGCGGTGCCGTCTCGTCCGGCTCTTCGGCGCCCGCCGGCTCGGCGGCCGGCAGCACCGCCTGGTAGCCGGCGGCCTCGACGGCCTCGACGAGCCGCTGCGGCTGCACGGCGGCCGCGTCGTAGTCGACCGTCGCGCGCTCGGTCGCGTAGTTGACCGACGCGCGCACGCCCTCGAGCTCGTTGAGCCTGCGCTCGATCCGGTTCGCGCACGACGCGCACGTCATTCCGGCGATCGGCAGCTCGACGTGCTCGACCGCCACGGCTACCTCGCCACGTACGGCGCGAACTTCGTCAACGTCTTGTCCATCAAGGGGGCTCCTGATACGGCGGCGAGGTATCTCTCCCGCCAAAGCTTAGCAGTACCCCTAGGGGGTATCAACCGCATCGTGTCGAAGCCGAGCTTCCCGGGGTTCATGACGCCCGCCGGATCGAGCGCCTGCTTGATGCGCGTGAGCGTCTCGTGGGCCGGCCCCCACTGCCGCCGGAGGTAGGGCGCGAGCGTCGAGCCGACGCCGTGGTGGTCGTTGATGACGCCGCCCGCGTCGAGGATCGCCTCCACGCCGCGCCCCCAGATCTCCTTGTAGAGCGCGAGCGGGTCCGGATGGCCGGACGCGTCGGCGATCTGGAACCGCGGGTAGACCATCGTGCCCCAGTCGTACCAGTGGCTGAAGTGCGTGCGCAGCCGCAGGCCGTGCTCGCCGAACGGCTCCAGCGCCGCGCGGATCGCGTGGTAGACGCCGAGCGCGCGGCTGTAGGGCGCGACGGCGTCGATCGTGCCCCACATGGCGGGCAGCGTCGGATAGTGCGGCGGGTGGTAGAAGTCGTAGCGGCGCTCCCACCACGTGCGGCACAGCTCCGGGTCCAGCAGCGTGCCGCCGGCGGCCTCCAGCGAGCGCAGCGTGCTGGACGCCTCGGCGTCGGCCACCGCCGCGTCGCCCTCGAACATGAGCAGCGCGGTCGGCCCCTCGAGCGCGGCGCCGACCACGGGGGACAGGCTGCCGCTGCTCGCCTCGGCGTCGTAGTAGCGGATCACGGCCGGCCGGATGCCGCGCTGCATGGTCGCGCGCAGCGCGTCGATGCCGCTCTCGAGCGAGGGCATCGCGACGGCCTCGAAGCGGCGGTGCTCGGGCAGCGGCACGAGCTTGACCGTCACGCGCGTGATGACTCCCAGCGTTCCCTCCGAGCCGACGAACAGCTGCGTGAGCTCCGGCCCGACGGCATGGCGCGGCACCGGAAGCGTGTCGATCACCTCGCCGGTCGGCGTGACGACCCGCAGCGCGACGACCAGGTCCTCGATCTTGCCGTAGCGCGAGGAGAGCACCCCGGAGCCGCGCGCGGCGACGTAGCCGCCGACCGAGGCCCACTCGGCCGAGGCCGGGAAGTGGGGGAACGACAGCCCGCGCTCGTTGAGCACCCGCTCGAACGCGCGGCCGTTGAGCCCGGCCTCGACGGTCGCCGTCAGGGACGCCTCGTCGATCTCGACGACCGCGTCCATGGCGCTGACGTCGACCACGATCCCGCCCGTCTGCGGCACCGCGGCCCCCATCACACCGGAGCCGCCGCCGCGCGGCACGACCGGGATGCCCCGCTCGCCGGCGAACCGGAGCGTCGCCGCCACCTCGGCGTCGGTCGTGGCGTGCGACCACGGCTGCGGGCAGCGACGGCCGGCCCTCCAGCGCGGCGAACAGCGACGGCCACGACCAGTCGCGCGCGCAGCGCGCGAGGTCGTCCGGGTCGGTCGAGGCCGTGCCGACGAGGGCGCGCAGGTCGTCGATGAACGCCGTCACGCCCTCAGTACATCACAACGATGTGAGAACTTGATGGGAGTTGACGAATCTGCGAGATTGCCGGAATGGAGGAGCTTCCGACGTACAACCTCGGCGAGCTGTCGCCGGTCGACATCAAGGCGTACCTGCAGGAGAAGGACGTCGTGATGATCCCGATCGCCAGCCTCGAGCAGCACGGCCCGCACCTGCCGCTCCTGACCGACACGATCCAGGCGGAGGAGATCACCATCCGCGCCGCCCGCCGCGCGCGGGTGCTCTACACGCCGACGGTCTGGATGGGCTACTCGCCGCAGCACATGTACGACCCCGGCGAGGGCACGGGGACGATCACGATCCGCCCCAACCTGCTGCTGGAGCTGTGGTACGACGTCGGCCGCTCGCTGATCCACCACGGCTTCAACAAGCTCGTGTTCGTCAACAACCACGGCTCGAACGCCAAGATCATCGAGCCGCTGCTGCGGCGCCTGCGCTACGACACGGGCGCCATGGTCACGATGTCGCGCCTGTACGGCGAGCGCTACCTGGCGCTGATCGACGACATCATGGAGAACCCGGCGGAGGAGACGCCCGGCTGGCACTCGAGCGAGCTGGAGACCTCGCAGGTGATGGCCCACGACGAGTCGCTCGTGCGGATGGACCGCGCGGTCGCCCAGGTGCCCGAGCGGCCCACGTCGATCCCCGACTCGTTCGTCAAGAAGGACGGCGCGCCCGACGTCGCCTTCCAGGGCCACGAGTTCTTCCTCTTCGCCACCGACCACCAGGAGTTCACGCCGTCGGGCGTGATCGGCAACCCCATGCGGTCGACCGCGGAGAAGGGCGAGCGCACCTACGAGCGCTACGCCGAGCACCTCGCCGCGGCGCTCGGCGAGTTCGAAAAGCTGCACGTCGAAGTCCACACCCGCGAGTGGCGGGCGCTGGTCTGATCGGTTCTGTGACACGACGGAGGAGACGGCCATGAAGGTCGCGATGCACAACTGGATGCGGGCCGAGCCCGTGGAGATCACGATCCGGCGGCTCGCGAAGTACGGCTACGACGGGATCGAGATCTCGTACGACTCGGTGGAGCTGTCACCGGGGGCGTCGGGGACCGCCGCGATCCGCGAGACGCTGGTCGAGAACGGCATCGAGTGCGTCGGCTCGATCTCGCTGATGTTCGCCGGGCGCGACCTGATCCACGCCGACCCCGCGGTGCGCGAGAGCTCGGTCGACTATCTGCGCAAATGCATCACGATGATCAAGGAGCTGCGCGGCGGCGACGGCGGCGGCACCATGAGCATCGTCCCCTCCGAGGTCGGCAAGGTGAAGGAGATGGCGTCGCCCGAGGAGGAGTGGGCGTGGGCCGTGGAGGGGCTGAAGGCCGTCAACGAGCACGCCAGGGCCGAGGGCGTGCGGGTCGCGCTCGAGCCGCTCAACCGCTTCGAGACCAACTTCGTCAACCGCCACGACCAGGTCCTGCTGTTGGCGAGCGAGGTCGGCGACGACGTCGGCGTCTGCCTCGACGTCTACCACATGAACCAGGAGGAGGCCGACGTCCTGCAGGCCTTCCGCAACGCCGGCGACAAGCTGTTCGACGTCCACGTGGCCGACAACAACCGGATGGCGTGCGGCCAGGGCCAGCTCGACTGGGCGGGCATCGTGGGCACGCTCAAGGAGATCGGCTACGACGGCTCGCTGACGGTGGAGTTCGTCCCGCCGCTGGACCGCACGCCGGCCAACCCGTACAAGAACGCGATGGCGGCGGCGGACGACTCGCTCACCCCCGAGCAGCTCAAGTTCATCGAGGACCACGGCTCGGGCGTCCTGTCGGAGGAGTTCTACTCGTGGCTGGTCGAGGAGTCGATCAAGACGCTGCGAGCCCACATGTGAGGTTTTGTGAGAAATGACGGGTGTGCCCGCATCGCTGCGCCGAGCGCAGATCCTCGAACGGATCCAGCGTGACGGCGGCGTGACGGTCTCCGAGCTGGCGCGGGCGCACTCCGTCTCCAACATGACCGCGCACCGCGATCTCGAGCAGCTCGCGCGCCAGGGGCTGGTCGAGCGGATCCGCGGCGGGGCGCGGGCGCGGGTGGCCTCCCAGCCGCACCCGACCGCCTGGGATCACCGGATCCATGAGGCGGCGGCGGCGAAGGCGGCGATCGCCGAGCACGCGGCGACGCTCGTCTCCAGCGGGTCGACGATCTTCCTCGACGCGTCGTCGACCGCGCTGGCGCTCGCGGGCGCCCTGGCGCTCGACCCGCCGTACGAGCTCACGCTGGTGACGACCTCGCCGATGATCGCGGCGCAGATCGGCGCCGACACGATCCACGTCGTGGTCTGCCCGGGCGAGCTCGACCAGCACACACGCGCGATCACGGGCCGCTGGACGGCGGAGTTCATCCACCGGCTCAACTTCGACATCGCGTTCGTCTCGGCCGCCGGGATCACGCTCGACGCCGGGCTCACCACGTCGCGCAGCACGATCGCCGAGGTCCTGCGGGCGGCGCGCGACGCGGCCGGCCGGACGATCGCCATGGTCGACGCGAAGAAGTTCGGGCGCGCCGCGCTGGTCTCGATCGCGCCCGCGCAGGAGCTGGATCTGATCGTCAGCGACCCGGGACTGGACGCCGCCGTGGCCGGCGAGTACCGCACCGCCGGGGTGCGCCTGCACGTCACCGGCGGCGGGGCTCAGACCGTGATGACGACCTTTCCGCAGGCGTTCCCGGCCTCCAGGTAGCGGATCGCCGCCGGGACGTCGCCCTCACGGCGGCGGCAGCACGCGCAAGGCCCACAGCTCGAAGGCGAGCAGCTGCACGATCGGGAGCTCGGGCGCGGCGTCCTGGAGCATCTCCAGGCACTGCTCGTAGTGCTCGCGCCGCCGGACCAGGTCCGGCTCCGCGAGCCGGGCCTCGGTGCCTGTGGCCTGAGCGCGCAGCTCGCGCGTCTTGACCAGCTTGTCGGCGGCGAAGACGGCGAGCGCGTCGGTGTCGGCCGCCGCCACCCTCGCGCGCAGCTCCGCTTTGCGGGCGTGGTAGTCGGCGATCGCGGGGTCCTCGGTGACGGCCGCCACGATCGTCGCCACGCGATCGCCGAAGCGCTCGCGCACGTCCGCGACCTGCGCCTCGCTGTCCTCGACCGCGTCGTGCAGGAGCCCGGCTACGAGGACCTCGTCGTCGTAGCCGCGAACGGTGAGGGCCGCCGCGACCTCGGCCGGGTGCAGGACGAAGGGGGCCTGGTCGACGTCGCGGTGCTGGCCGTGGTGGAGCGCAGCCGCCCAGTGCAGGGCGTCACGGACGAGCGGGCGGTCGGCGACGAACGGCGGGTCCTCGTCCATGCCCTCAGCGCTCGCGCGCCTCGCGCATCCGCCGGCCGAGCGACGCGATCGCCGGATCGTCCGTACGGAACTCGCGCGCGAGGTCGTACAGGTACTGCGCCTCGACACCGCGCATCGCGCTCAGCGGCCGCAGGATGGTGACCGCGCCCTCCTCGTCGGGCGGCTCCTCGGCCGCCGCGGGCGGTGCCACGCCGTGCTCGGCCAGCCAGCGCGGCAGGTGCTCGCCCGCCACCTTGCCGTGCGGCCACCACAGCGGGGCGCCCTGGGCGCCGCGGCTCGGCGCCAGGCGGCGCGACCGGTGGCCGACGAGCAGGCGGCCGTGCAGGACGGGCTCGCCCGGATCCGGGAGCTCGCCCCCCGCGAGGCGGGCGATCGCGGCCGCCGCCCGCCGCGCCTGGTGCGTGGCGAGGCCGCCGAACTTGACCGGCGAGACGACGCCGTCGCCGGCGGCCCAGGTGCGCTCGCAGCTCTCCACGCGGGCCTCGTCGTCGGCGAGGATGAAGCCCTCGTCGTCGAACGGGACGCCCTCGATGGCGGGCCCGACGATGCGCGGAACCGCGAACACCCGCTGGACGTCGAGCCGCTCGCCGGCCGGCTCGAGCACGAGGCCGTCGCCCTCCTTGCGGGCCACCACGCCGGTCTTGACGTCGACGCCGGCCCAGCGCAGCTCACCGGCCACCGCCTGGCTCGCCTGCTCGCCGAACAGCGACAGCGGCGCGTGCTCGGGCGTCACGACGGTGATGCGCGCGTCGGACTGGCCCATCTCCTTCGCCTCGCCCGCCGTCATCAGCGCCAGCTCGTAGGCGGGCAGCGGCCACACCGAGCCCGGCGGCACGACGATCGCGAGCCGCTTGACGTAGCCCTCCTCGAGGTCGCGCAGCAGCCCGCCGTAGGTTTCGGAGTCGCCGCCCGGGAACCACGTGGTCGCGCCCTCGACGCCGGCCACGGGCCGGCCGCCGGGCGCCAGCAGCAGCGCGTCGAAGCGGCGGCTTCCGCCGCTCGTCAGCCGGATCTCGCCGGCGCCGTCGTCGACGCCGGCCACGCCGTCGAGCACCAGCTCCGCGCCGGTGTCGTCGGCAAAGCGCGAGAGCGGCACCTTGTGGGCGTGGCCGAGGCCGAACGGCTCGGCCACGGCGAGCGGGCGATAGGTGAAGTCCGGGTCCGGCGCGACGAGCTTGAGGCGGACGCGGTCACCGAGCGCGCGATGCAGCGCCAGCAGTGCTTCGAGGCCGGCCACGCCGCCGCCTGCGATCACGATCTCCATGGCGCCGGACGATAGCCCTCAGAGCTCGACGAGGTGATGCTCGAGCGCGTACCGCACGAGCTCGGCCCGCGACGAGCGCCGGGTCTTCTGCTGGATGTGCGCACGGTGCGACTCGACGGTCCGCACGCTGAGGTGCAGCGTGCCCGCGATCTCGCTGTTCGTGTGGCCGAGCGCGATCAGGCGCAGGACCGACAGCTCGCGGTCGGACAGGTCGTCGGGCGGGCCGGCGGGCTCGGGCGGCGCGGCCGCCAGGCGCGCGCCGAGCGTGGGGTTGAGGTAGGTGCCGCCGCTCGAGGCCTGCCGGATCGCCTCCAGCAGCTCGTCGTCGGCCGCCTCCTTGAGCACGAACCCCGCCGCGCCCGACTGCAGCGCCTGGCGCGCGAACGCCGGGTCGTTCTGCATGGTGAGCACGACGATCGCCGTCATCGGCGCCTCCTCGCGGATCCGGGGGATCGCCTCGAGGCTCGAGCCGCCCGGCATGTTGAGGTCGAGGATCAGCACGCCCGCCCGCAGCGCGCGGGTCTTCATCATCGCGTCGGGCACCGTCCCGGCCTCGGCGATCACCTTCAGCCCCGGCTCGGCGTCGATCAGCAGCCGCAGCCCCTTGCGGACGACCGCATGGTCGTCGGCGATGATCACGCTGGTCTCTTCGGTCATTGCCTCACAGGATGCCCGAGCCGGCGGCGCAGCGCTCCGTAGTCTCCCGCAGGGCGGCGCCGTGGGTTACCGTGTTCGCGCGATGGGTCCAGTGGAGCGCGACGTCGTCCTGCGCGACGGCACCACGATGCGCTTCCGTCCGCCCGTGCGTGACGACGAGGCGCGCGTGATCGCGTTCCTCGAGGACCTCTCCGACGAGAGCCGCTACCTGCGCTTCCACGGCTTCGCGAAGCCGTCGCCGCGGCTCGTGGAGCCGATGCTGGATCCCGACTGGCTCGAGCGCGGCGCGCTGGCCGGGACGATCGCCGACGAGGCAGGCGAGCGGATCGTCGCGCTCGGCAGCTACATGCGGCTTCGCGATCCGACGCGCGCCGAGGTCGCCTTCGCGGTGGCCGACGAGCTGCAGGGCAAGGGCGTCGGCACGCGGCTGCTCGAGCAGCTCGCGCAGGAGGCCGGCATGGTGGGGGTCGGCCGCTTCATCGCGGAGGTCCTGCCCGACAACCGAGCGATGCTCGGCGTCTTCGAGAGCGCGGGCTTCGGGGTCGAGCGCGAGTACGAGAGCGGCGTCGCCGAGGTCACGCTGGCGATCGAGCCGACCGCCGGCTACCTCGAGCACGTCGACCGCCGCGATCACCTGGCCGTCACCGCCTCGTTGGCGGCGTTCTTCGCCCCCGCGAGCGTGGCCGTGATCGGCGCCTCGGCCCGGCGCGGCTCGATCGGCGGCGAGCTGTTCCGCAACATCGTGGCCGGCGACTTCGCGGGCGCCGCCCATCCCGTCAACCCGCACGCCGAGCCGGTCTCGGGCGTGCGGGCGTACTCGTCGATCGCCGACGTGCCGGGACCGGTCGACCTGGCGGTCATCGCCGTCCCCGCCGAGCGTGTGATCGAGGCGGCCGAGACGGCGCTGCGCAGCGGGGTGCGCGCGCTGTGCGTGATCTCCGCCGGCTTCGCCGAGGTCGGGGCGGAGGGCGCTGAGCGCCAGGACGCGCTGCTGGCGCTGGTGCGCTCCCACGGCGGCCGGCTGATCGGCCCCAACTGCCTCGGGATCGCCGCCGCCGGGCCGCGGCTGAACGCCACCTTCGGGCCCACCCACATCCCCGCCGGCAACATCGGCTTCTCGTCGCAGAGCGGCGCGCTCGGCCTCGCCTTCCTGGCGGAGGCGGCCGCGCGCGGGCTCGGGCTGTCGGCCTTCGTCTCGATCGGCAACAAGGCCGACGTCTCCTCCAACGACCTGCTCGAGCACTTCGAGGACGATGCCGCGACCGAGCTGGTGCTGGTCTACCTCGAGTCCTTCGGCAACCCGCGGCGCTTCGGCCGGATCGCGCGGCGGGTGGCCCGCCGCAAGCCGATCCTGGCCATGAAGAGCGGCCGCAGCCGCGCCGGCATCCGGGCCGCCGGCTCGCACACCGCCGCGCTGGCCGGGTCGGAGGAGGCGGTCGACGCGCTGTTCCACCAGGCCGGCGTGATCCGTGCCGACACGCTCGGCCGGCTGCTCGACGTCGCCTCGCTGCTCGCCACCCAGCCGCTGCCGGGCGGGCGCTCGGTGGCGGTGGTGACCAACGCCGGCGGCCTCGGCATCCTGTGCGCCGACGCGTGCGAGGCGGCGGGGCTCGAGCTGCCCGAGCTGGGGGAGGACACGCGCGAGGCGCTGGCGCGCGTGCTGCCCGCCGAGGCCAGCCTGGGCAACCCCGTCGACCTGCTCGGCTCGGCGACCGCCGCGACCTACGAGGCGGCGCTGCCGCCGGTGCTGGCCGACCGCCACGTCGATGCCGTGATCGTGCTGTTCGTGCCGCCGGTGGTGGCCGGAGCGGACGAGGTGGCGGCCGCGATCCGCCGCTCGGTCGACGGGGTCAAGCCCGTTCTCGCCGTGGTGATGGGCGCGACCGGCGCGCTGCCCGGCGTCGCGACGTTCGCCTACCCCGAGTCGGCGGCAGCCGCGCTCGGCCACGCGGCCGCGCGCGCCGACTGGCTGCGGCGGGCGGCGGGCAGCGTGCCGGACCTCGACCGTGTCGACACGGCACGGGCGCGCGAGCTGGTCGCCGGCGCCGAGGGCTGGCTGGCGGCGCCCGACGTGCGGTCGCTGCTCGAGGCCTACGGGCTGCCGCTGGTCGCCGAGCGCTACGTCGAGAGCGAGGAGGACGGCCTGACCGCCGCCGCCGAGCTGGGTTTCCCGGTCGTGGCCAAGACGACGGCGCCGGGCGTGCACAAGACCGAGCGCGGCGGCGTCGCGCTCGACCTGCGCGACGCCGCCGAGCTGCGCGCGGCGCTGGCGCGCGTCGGGCTGCCCGCGGTGATCCAGCCGATGGTCCGCGGCGGGGCCGAGCTGCTGGCCGGCGTGGTGCAGGACCCCGTGTTCGGGCCGCTCGTCGCCTTCGGGCCGGGCGGGGTGCTGGCCGAGATCATCGGCGACGCCCAGGTCAGGATCGCCCCGCTCACCGACGCCGACGCCGAGGAGCTGGTGCTCGGCGGGAAGGCCGGCCGGCTCGTGCGCGGCTTCCGCACCGAGCCGTCGGACGCCTCGGCGCTGGCCGACGTCGTGCACCGGCTCTCGCGCCTGGCCGAGGAGCTGCCCGAGGTCGCCGAGCTCGACCTCAACCCGGTGATCGGGCGGCCCGAGGGCTGCGTCGTGGTCGACGCGCGCGTGCGCGTGAGCGCGCCGCGTTCGCCGGCGCGCTCGAAGACCTGGTAGCGCAAACGACGAGCGGCCCCGGTCGGGGGCCGCTCGCGTGTCCGCCCTCCAGAGGAGGACCTAGCTGGTCGTGGGGAGGGCGGAAGCCCTCGGGGCCGTCGCGCCCTCGGCGACCGGCCGCAGCACCCGGACCGTGAGGACCAGGAAGCCGATGCCGGTGAGCATGAGGGCGACGCCCATCACGATCGCGAAGGTGGCCACGCTCTCTGCGAAGAAGGCCGTGTTGAGCGCGGTGCTCAGCGCGGTCGAGGTCACCCACATGTTGCGCAGGCCGTTTTCCACCGGCTCGCCGGTCTTCGGGTCCTTGGCGGCGGCCGCCTCGTCGGAGGTCGCGTTGCCCTGCTCGTCCAGGAACCGGCCCATCTGCGCGTAGGTCTGGCCGCCCGTGGCCTCCAGCGTGTGCTTGCGGATGACGGCGGCGAACGCCTCGGCCTCCTTGCCGGTGTCGACCTTCTGGCCGGGAATCGTCGAGTCCTCGGTGCCGACGATCTGCTCGCGAGCGAGGTCGCTGCGGACCTGGTCACGACCGTCGAGGCCCATGTACAGCGAGCCGGCGCCGAAGAGAATCAGCACGATGCTGGCGGCGATGCCGGCGTAGATGTAGAGCTTGCTCATGGTGTCCTCCTCTTGGACCTTTTTCGTTGCATCCCCATTGCAGCGCCAAGGCGGCCCGTTTCCATCCGCGCCGACTACACGACCCGATCCGGGAAAACCCGCAGTCCTCAACGACGAAGCGGCGCCCCATTCGGGGCGCCGCTGCGCCGGAGAGAGCCGAAGGTCCTAGTGACCGGCGGCGTGCGGGGCGTTCGGGGTCTTCAGCACCCCGAGCGAGCCCTTGACCATGTCCCCGAAGGCATGGTTGACGAACGGGTAGCCGCCCTCCTCCTCGAGCGTGAACTCGACCCAGCCGCCCTGTGACGGCGCGAGGTTGATGGTCTGGGCGTCGTGGCCGGGGGTGCCCTCGATCACGGTGCGGTCGAAGACGGTGCCGATCACGTGGAAGGCGCTCCAGACGCTGGGGCCCGCGTTGAGGACGTACATCCGGACCTTCTCGCCGACCTTGACGTCGATCGGGTGGTCCTTGTACTGGTTGGCGTAGCCGTTGAAGGCGATCACGTCAGGCTGCTTGGCGGCCATCTTGTTCATGTCCGCGTCCTTGCCGGCCTCGCCGATGTAGTACTCCTGCTGCGTGATCCACAGCTCCTTGTCGACCGGGGCGAGGTCCTTGGGCTTGACCACGAACATGCCGACCATCCCGGCCCCGGTGTGCATGAGGACCGGCTGCGTGGCGCAGTGGTACATGAACACGCCGGGGTGCTTGGCGACGAACCGGTAGTGCATCGACTTGCCGGGCGCCAGGTCCGCGTAGCGCTTGCCGGGGTTGACCTCGGCCGAGTGGAAGTCGAGCGAGTGCGGCAGGTCGACCTGCATGCTCTCGTCGGTGCCGTTGATCAGCGTGAAGTCCACGGTGTCGCCCTCGTTGACGACCATCGGCGTCGAGACGCCGGTACCGCGGTAGTACTTGCCGTTGACGGCGAAGCTCCATACCTCGGTCGGGGCGAGGTCCTTGGAGACCTGGGTGACGTGCTGGAAGACGTCGACCTTGAACTTCTTGACGGCGCCGGCCGGGATGGGCGGGAGCGTCGGATCGACGCGCTCGAACGGCTCGAACTTCACGCCCTTGGCGTCGGCGGCCAAGGGAGCGGCGGTCGGCGCGGTCGCGGCGGCGTGGGCGTCGTGCGAGACGGCTGGGGCCGCGGCGGCGCTCGCGGCCTGCGAGTCGCTCTTCGTCGCGAGCGCGACGACCGCGACGAGGACGCCGATCAGGGCGACCAGGCCCACGAGGCCGATGGAGACGTAGATCCAGGAGCGGCGCTCCTGCTCGGCGTCGGGCGCGTACAGCGTGGGATCGGAGCCGTCGAGCCCTTCTGCGGCGGCGTAGTCGAGAGCCTGGGCGTGGTCGTCGGAGTCTGGGATGAGGGTGGACATGGCGGGGATTTCCTTCCTTTGATCTCTCTCTGCCCCTATCGTCGGCCGTGCCGGGGCGCCATTCCTCCGCACTCCTGTGCAGACCCGCTCAGTAGTTGTCCGCGAGGTGTGCGGCGATCTCGGCCGCGAAGCCGTCGATCGCGTCCCAGTCGCGGAAGTCGCCCTCCGGCGCGCGCACGGCGACCACGACGGCCTTCTCGCCGAACGACAGCAGCCCGCGGTCGAGCCGGCCGGCGAAGACGCGGTGCGCGATCGCCCGCGTGGACTCGACGAGGGCGGCGGCGTCGACCGGGTCGCCCTCGGGCTTGAGGGCGTCGGGCGGCCCCAGCGGGCCGGAGCTGAACAGCCACACGGGCCGCTCCGCGAGGGCGCCGGCGTTGGCCTCGACCAGCTCGCGCGCGGGCTCCAGCCAGCGACCGATGTAGACGGCGCTGCCCAGCACGTAGGCGTCGAAGCCGTCGAGCGCGGAGATCTCCTCGGCCGGGCGCGCCTGCGCCTCGATGCCGCGCTGCACGAGACCGCGCGCGATCGCCGCCGCGATCTCGTGCGTGGCGCCGTGCCGGCTGGCGGCGCTGACGAGAACCCGCATCGGTCAGTGGTCCTCTGGCCCGATCAGGCGGCCCAGCAGGGCGACGATCCCGGCGCCGAACACGATCACGCAGGCCAGGGCGACGATCAGCGTGAGCGTGCCGGGCGCGGCAACCACGGCGCAGATGGCGATCGTCGCGACGATGACGGCGATGGCGAAGATCGGCAGTAGACCGGCACCGGTGGCGGGCTCTGAGGTGTGGTCGTCGGCGTGGGCGGCCATGAGGGTGTCCTTTCGGTGCAGGCGGCGAACGGAAACGTCATGCCCCAGCATCGGTGCCGAGCCGCCGGCCGGCCTCCGCAGCGCTCCGCGGACATCCTGCGGGTTTCCACGGATGGTTCAATGCCCCGGGTGGAGCTCGGGACGCTCGACGAAGCGCGCCTCGCGGCGCTGCTCGAGGCCGGCCGCGGGCTGGTGGCCCAGCTCGAGGTCGACGCCGTGCTCGAGGAGCTGCTGCGCGTCGCCTGCGAGCTGACCGGCGCGCGCTACGCCGCGATCGGCGTCCTCGACGAGGACCGCCGCGAGCTGCAGCGCTTCGTCACGCGCGGGGTCAGCACCGAGGAGCGGGAGGCGATCGGCGACCCACCGCGCGGTCACGGCATCCTGGGGGAGCTGATCCGCCACCCGGCGCCGCTCCGGCTGGACGACGTGAGCGACCATCCGCGGTCCTACGGCTTCCCCGCGCACCATCCGGCGATGCGGACGTTCCTCGGCGTCCCCGTCCTCATCCGCGGCGAGCCGTGGGGCAACCTGTACCTGACCGACAAGGCGGAGGGGCCGTTCGACGAGCGCGACGAGGCGGCGACCGTGGTCTTGGCCGACTGGGCCGCGCTGGCGGTCGACAACGCCCGCCTGCACGAGGACGCGGCGCGCCGCCGCGCCGAGGCCGAGCGCGCCGTCCGCCGGCTCGAGGCGACGTCGGCGATCGCGCGCGCCGTCGGCAGCGAGACCGACCTCGACCGCGTGCTCGAGCTGATCGTCAAGCGTGGGCGCGCGCTGCTCGACGTACGCGCGGTGGTGCTGCTGCTGGCCGACGGCGATCAGCTCCAGCTCGCGGCGGGCGCCGGCCAGATCTCCTCGACGGCGATCGGCGGGCGCTTCCCGCTCGCCGGCTCGGCGGCCGGCGAGGTGCTCTTCTCCGGCCGCCCGGCGCGCCTCGACGACGTGCCGTCGCGGCTCGGCGACCTCGGGATCAGCGGCGCGACCACCGCGCTGCTGGTGCCGCTCGTCTACCGCAACATGCCACTCGGCCTGCTCGCCGCCTTCGACCGCTTCGCGGGCGACCCCGCGTTCGACGACGAGGAGGAGCGGCTGTTCCTCGCCTTCGCGGCGAGCGCGGCGACTGCGGTGGCGACGGCGCGCTCGGTCGCCGAAGACCGCCTGCGGCACTCGATCGCCGCGGGCGAGCAGGAGCGCCGGCGCTGGGCTCGCGAGCTGCACGACGAGACGCTGCAGGGGCTCGGCGGGCTGCAGGTGCTGCTCTCCTCGGCGCTGCGCCGCGGCGATCCCGAAGGGCTCGAGCAGTCGGTCCGCGAGGCGATCGACTACATCGGCACGGAGATCGACGGCCTGCGCACGCTGATCACCGAGCTGCGCCCGGCGGCGCTCGACGAGATCGGGCTCGCGCCGGCGATCGAGAGCCTGGGCCGGCGCCTGTCCGCCGTCGAGGGGCTCGAGGTCCAGATCGACGTGGAGGTCGGCGGCCGGCTCGACCCCGAGCTGGAGACCACCGTGTACCGGATCGTGCAGGAGGCGCTCACCAACATCGCCAAGCACGCCCGGGCCGAACGCGTGCAGATCCATGTGGCGCTCGACTTCGACGTCGTGCGCGTGGAGGTCAGCGACGACGGTCGCGGCTTCGACCCCGATGCGCGGGCGGAGGGGTTCGGCGTGGTCGGCATGCGCGAGCGCGTGGCGCTCGCCCACGGTCAGCTGGAGATCGACTCCGAGGTGGGGCGGACCGTCGTGCGCGCGACGCTGCCCGCCCGCCCGGCCTGAAGCGGGAGCCGCACCCGCAGGCGCGTTCGCCCGGCGGGCAGCGACTCGGCGTCCAGCGAGCCGCCGAGCAGGGCGATCCGGGCCCGCGCCGCCGCCACGGGGTCCGGCCCCCGGAGGTCGGCGTCGAGCACGACGCCGAGCCGGTCGTCCGCCGCGAACACCCGGACGTGAGCGCCGGGTGCCGCCGCCACGACGTGCTGGACGAGCCGGTAGACGGCCGTCCGCACGGGCTCCGGGACCGGCTCGGGCAGCCCCTCGGCTTCGACGGAAACGCCGTCGAGCGCCTCCAGGGCCGGCACCAGGCCGAGCTGTGCCAGCGACGAGGGCCGCAGCTCGGTCGCGACGTCGCGCACCTCCTCGAGCACCCCCACGACCTGGTCGTGCAGCTCGTCGAGCGACTCACCGTCGACGCCCTGGCGGCGCAGCATCCGCAGGTTCATGAGCACCGCCGCCAGGACCTGGGCGAGCTCCTCGTGCAGCGTCTCCGCGTGGCGCCGGCGGTCGTCCTCGTGCGCGTCGAGCAGGTGACCGAGGCCGCGACGCTGCTCGAGCAGGGCACGCATCTGGTTGCTGAAGCGGCCGGCGATCGCCCCGACGCCGAGGACGGCGATCGCGGGCGCCACGCTGCCGCCCAGCACCACCAGCGCCGCGGCGGCCGCCCCCGCGGCGACGCCGCCGGCCAGGCCCAGCTCGAGCGCCGCGAGCATGACCGGCAGCACGTAGAGGACGTGCAGAGCGGGGTCGCCGGCCGCGGCGATCGCCGCGAGGCCGGCCGCGGCGGCGGCGAGGATCACCCACCGCCGCTCGAACCAGCGGCGGACAGGCTTGGTGGGGTCAAGCGACACTCGCGCCAGGGTCATGCGCACAGGTTCGGCGCGTTCGGGCCCGCAACCCTCCGTAGGAGTCCGCAGGATCGGCGCGGATCAGCCGCTGGGCGCGCTGGCGTGCGCGCGCCGGCTCGTCGGCGCTTCGCCCGCGGGCCGCAGGCCCGACCGCAGCAGCCCCAGCTCGCCCGCCTCGCGCTCGAGCGCCTCGCGATGGTCGGGATGGGCGATCGAGATCAGCGCCTGCGCGCGCTCCGCCAGCGAGCGGCCGCGCAGCTTGGCGATGCCCCACTCCGTCACCACGTGGTCGACGGTGTTCTTGAGCGTGGTCACCACCGAGCCCTCGGTCAGCCGCACGCGGATGCGGCTGCGGCCCTTGCTCGTCGTCGAGTGCAGCACGATGAACGCCTTGCCGCGCCGCGAGTACATGGCGCCGCGCGCGAAGTCCGCCTGCCCGCCGCTCGACGACCAGTAGCGGCCGGCGATCGTCTCCGACGCGCACTGGCCGTAGAGGTCGACCTCGGTGGTGGCGTTGATGGAGATGAAGTCGTCCTCGGTCGCGATCCGCCGCGGGTCGTTGACCAGGTCGACCGGCAGCAGCTCGACCGCGCTGTTGTCGTGCAGCCAGTCGTAGAGCTGCTGCGTGCCGAGGCAGAACGTCGCCTCGACCTTGTTGCGGCGCAGCAGCTTGTGGGTGCCCGTGACGGCGCCGCACTCGACGAGGTCGACGATCCCGTCGGCCAGCAGCTCGGTGTGGACGCCGAGGCCGCGGTGGTCACGCAGGGCCTCGAGCACGGCGTTGGGGATCCCGCCGATGCCGACCTGCAGCGTCGCCCGGTCGGGGATGTGCTCGACGATGGCGGCCGCGATCGCGCGGTCGCGCTCGTCGGGCGTGATCGGCGGCACCTCGACCAGCGGCCGGTCCGCCTCGCACCAGCCCAGCACCTCGGAGGCGTGGATCTGGTTGAGCCCGAGCGTGCGCGGCATGCGCGCGTTGACCTCGAGGAAGAACGGCACCTGCCCGATCAGCGCGGCCACGTAGTCGGCGTTGGTGCCGAGCGAGAAGTAGCCGTGGCGGTCCGGCGGGCTCGCTGCGGCGAGCACGAGCGGGCGGGCGAGGCTCTGCCGCAGCAGCAGCGGCATCTCGGAGAAGTGGTTCGGCACGAGGTCGCAGCAGCCGTCCCAGAACGCCCCGCGCGTCGCTGCCGACAGGAAGTAGGAGACGTGGCGCAGCCGATCGCCGAACGCGCCGTGGATGTAGGGCCGCTCGTGCAGCGCGTGCATCTGGTGCACGCGCACGCCCTCGAGCGCGTCGGCGTGCTCCTCGAGCGTGTCCATCAGCCCGACCGGCTCGCCGTTGGCGAGTGGCAGGATCACGTCGGTCTGCGGGCCGACGTGGCGCAGCACGTCCTCGGGGCGGCCGGGTTGCGGGAGGGTGCGGGACATCGCGCTCAGGATGTCACCATCACGTGTGGTGAAGCGACACCGCGCACTCCAGCCGCTCTCGCGCGACCATCACGTCGCGCTCGTCGCCGCGCAGCGGCTGCGCCGAGCGACGGACGGCGACGCGGCGCGAGACGAGTTCCTGGCCTTCTGGCGCGAGCACGGCGCGCGCCACTTCCACGTCGAGGAGGAGGTCCTGCTCCCGGCGGCCGCCGGCTGGACCGATCCGGCGGCCGAGTGCGTGGTGCGCATGCTCGTCGACCACGTCCGCATCCGAGCGGCCGCGCAGCGCCTGGAGCGCGAGCCGCAGCCGCTCGAGGCGCTGCACGAGCTCGGCACGATGCTCGAGCGTCACGTGCGGCTCGAGGAGCGCGAGGTGTTCCCGCTGATCGAGGCCACGATGCCCGAGGATGCGGCCGAGCGGCTGGTCGAGGCGGTCATCCGGGCCGAGGGCGAGCCGGCGCCCCCACCCGCAGGCCGATGAGCGCGGCCAGGCACGCGAGCGCCATCAGCGCCAGCAGCGCGAAGCCGAGCGCGTAGCCGCCGGTCGCCGCCTTGACCACGCCCATGACGAGCGGCGGGAAGAACAGGCCCCGAGTCAGTAGTTCGCCGCAGAGATCGGCGGGCTTTGGGCGGTTGGCCGGCCGGCGTGCGCGGCGCACGCTGTGTCTCCCACTTCCAGGAGGACCGACCATGACCGAGATCCTCGTCGGACTCGACGACAACCCCGCCGCGCAGGACGCGCTCGCGTTCGCCCGGCGCCTCGCCGACACCACCGGCGCCACCCTGCGTGTCGCGTCCGCGTATCCCTACGACATCGATCCGAGCCGCGCTTCGAGCCCCGACTACGCGGAGCTCCTGGAGGGCGACACACGGGCGCTCCTCGAACGGGTGGGCGCCGGCGTGGCCGAGGCCGTTCCGGACCGCTCGCCGGCCCGCGCGCTCCACCACGTGGCCGAGCGGACGGGCGCCGCGCTCGTCGTGGTCGGCTCCTCGCACCGCGGCCCGGTCGGCCGCGTCATGCCCGGCAGCACCGGCGAGCGGCTGCTGCACGGCTCACCGTGCCCGGTGGCCATCGTCCCCCGCGGCTACCCGCAGGCGCCGATCGAGACGATCGCCGTCGGCCACGACGGCTCGGAGGAGTCCGACGCCGCGCTCGCCACCGCCTGCGCACTCGCCGCCCGCTTCGGCGCGAGCCTGCGCGTCATCCGCGTCTTCGACGTCTCGGCCGCCGCGGCGCCGCTTGTCGCCGGCATCAACACCGGCCCCTACCTGGAGGAGCTCGAGCGCGACCGGCGCGAAAGCCTCGAGCGGGTCGTCGCCGGCCTGGCTGACGACGTGCGCGCCGAGGCCATGTTCCTGACCGGCAGCCCGGGCCGCGAGCTCGCCGGCCAGTCGCACTCGGCCGACCTGATGGTCGTCGGCTCGCGCGGCTACGGCCCGGCGCGCGCCGTGCTGCTCGGCGGTGTGTCGCACGTGCTCGTGCGCGACGCCGCCTGCCCGGTCCTGGTGATGCCGCGCGGCAGCCGCCACGAGGCGCTCGACTCGCTGCTCGGCGCCTTCGAGGAGGCGAATGCGCCATGACGCGCGTCGTCATCGCGGGCTCCGGCGTCGCCGCCGTCGAGGCCGTGCTCGCGCTGCGCTCCCTCGCCGGCCGCGGCTTCGAGATCGATCTGCTGGCCCCCGAGCACGCCCTCGTCGACCGGCCCGCCTCCGTGGCGGCGCCGTTCGGCCTCGGCGCGCCGCCGCCGCTCGACCTGCACAAGCTCGCCGAGCGCTACGCCGTCCGGCTCGTGGAGGGCGCGCTGGCGGGCGTGGACGCCGGCGCTCGCGTGGCCTGGCTCGAGAGCGGCGACCCTCTGCTCTACGACCACCTCCTCGTGGCCGTCGGCGCGCATCCGGCGCCCGCGCTGCGCGGGGCGCAGACCTTCCGCGGGCCCGCCGACGCGCGCGCGGTGGAGCGGATGCTGGACGACGCGATCCGCGGAGACACCAGACGGATCGTCGTGGCCGTACCTGCCGGCGTGACGTGGGCGCTGCCCGCCTACGAACTCGCGATCATCGCGCGGACGACGCTCGACATGCAGGGCGGCCGCGAGGTCGTGGTGACCGTAGTCACCCCCGAGGCCGCGCCGCTGTCGCTCTTCGGCGACGAGGCGGGCGCGGCCCTGACCGAGCTGCTCTCGCAGCGCCGCATCCGCCTCCGCACCGATGCCCGGCCGGAGCACGTCACCGGTGACGTCCTGTGGCTCGACTCCGGCGAGGCGGTGCTGGCGGACGCGGTGCTCAGCCTGCCGCGGCTCGAAGGCCCCGGCGTGCCGGGCCTGCCGTCCGACGAGCACGGGTTCATCCCGGTCGACCCGTACGGCCGCGTGACCGGCGCCGACCGCGTGCTCGCTGCCGGCGACGCCACCAGCTTCCCGGTCAAGCAGGGCGGCCTCGCCACCCAGCAGGCCGACACTGCGGCGGGCACGATTGCACAGCGCCTGGGGGCCCGCGCGGCGCCGCGCCCGTTCGCGCCCGTGCTGCGCGGTGTACTGCTCACGGGCGGCGCCCCGCTCTACCTGCGCGCCGAGCTCGACCGCTCAGGCCGTCTACTGGCCACGCGCCAGCGGCGGCTGCGGAGCACCGTCTCGTCGCGTGCGCTGTGGTGGCCGCCGGGCAAGGTCGCCGGCCGCTACCTCGCGCCCTACATGGCGACCGCGCGGCCGCCGGTGCCCGCCGACGAGCCGCTGGTGGATCTCTAGAGCACGAAACGTGCATCTCTGCGCGCTCATGACATCGAGATGCACGTTTTGATCCCAGACGGATCGTTTCGTGAATCGCGGCGCGGACGGCTTGCCGAGATGCACATAACTCCCCGTCTGGAGGAAGAATGTGAATCTCGGCATCGGCGACCACCACAAAATGCACGAAATTCCCCGCGCAGCGGCCGATCCCGTGGCCGCCCTACCCAGCCGCAGTTGCCGTTTGCCCGACCCGCCGCCGACCAGCTGCCCTGCGTGAGGCGCTAGGCCGCGGCCCAGCGGGCCACGTCGAGCGTCGACAGGATGCCGACGGGCTTGCCGGTCTCGGGCGAGACGACCACCAGGTGGGCGGTGTCGTGCTCGGCCATGAGCTGGGCGGCGTGCTCGAGCGTGTCGGACGGGTCCACGACGACGACGTCGCTGGCCGCCAGCTCGCCGGCGGTCGCCTCGACGCCGGGACGCAGGCTGGCCATCAGGTCGAGGTCGGAGACGATGCCCCAGGTCGGCCCGCCGACCACCACGCAGTGGATGGAGTTCTCGGCCATCGTGCGCGCCACCGTTGCCACGTCCGCGTCGGGCGGGCAGTGGATGACGCCGACCTGCATGGCGTTCAGGACGGTGAAGCGGGTGAGTGTGGATGTGGGGGTGTTCGCGGTCATGCCGCGACCGTACGCGCCGCGGGCTCGCGAGCCATCGGGGCGGACCACTGCGGCTCGGCGGGTTAATACGGATCCGGTGTGTGGCCGCCTGCCGATGGAGGCGCTCCGGGCCGGGCGTAGCGTCGCGTCCATGCTCACACGCGACGACAGCGCGCCGGCCATCGAGGCCCGAGGCATCGTCAAGGTGTTCGGCGAGGGCGACACCGAGGTGCGCGCCCTCGACGGCGTCGACCTCGTCGTCGAGCGTGGCGAGATGGTGGCGATCATGGGCCCGTCCGGGTCCGGCAAGTCGACGTTGCTGCACATCGTCGGCGCGCTCGAGACCCCGAGCGAGGGCACCGTGGCGGTCGCCGGGAAGCGCTACGACGGCGCCGGCGACAAGGCACTCACGCGCCTGCGGCGCGACCATATCGGCTTCATCTTCCAGTTCTTCAACCTGCTGCCGTCGCTGACCGCGGAGGAGAACATCCTGCTGCCGGCGCTGATCGCGCGCCGCGCCGACGACGCCACGCGCGAGCGCGCGCGGATGCTGCTCGAGCGCGTCGGCCTCGCCGACCGCGCGACGCACACGCCCGGCGAGCTGTCGGGCGGCCAGCAGCAGCGCGTCTCGATCGCCCGAGCCCTGCTGCTCGCCCCCGAGCTCGTGCTCGCCGACGAGCCGACCGGCAACCTCGACACGCGCAGCGGCCGCGACGTCCTGCGCGCGCTGCGCGACCTCAACCAGGCGGAGGGGCGGACCATCCTCATGGTCACCCACGACCCCTCGGCCGCCGCGGTGGCCGACCGCGTCGTGTTCCTGCGCGACGGCCAGGTGGCCGGCGAGGTCGCCGGCGGTTCGACGCAGCGCGTGATCGACTTCTTCGCGACGCTCGAGCCGGCCGAGCCCGAACCGGCCGTGGCGTGAGGTCGCGGCCATGCGATCGATCGACGCGCTCCCGCTCCGACAGCTCCGGAGCCGGCCGTTGCGCGCGCTGCTCACCGCCTTCGGCGTCGTTCTCGGCGTCGGGATGGTGTTCGGCGTCCTGCTGCTGGTCGGCACCATCCGCCACACCTTCGACGACCTGATCGGCTCCGCGTGGGGCACGACCGACGTCGTCGTCATGGGCCAGGGCGGCGGCCTGCTGCCCGACTCCGCGCTCGGCGAGATCGGTGCGGTGCCCGGCGTCGAGAACGCCTCGGGCATGCTGGGCGGCGCCTTCACCCGCCTCGACGAGAACGACCGCGCCGTCGAGGGCGGTCCTGGCCGCCTGTGGGTCGCCGGCTACGACACGAGCGGGCGGGCTCCGTACGACTTCCGCTGGGAGGGGGGCCGGGCGCCGAAGACCGGCCCGGAGCTCGGACTCGAGCGCAACTGGGCACGCGACCGCGGGCTCGGCGTGGGCGACCGGGTGCGCATGGCCACCCCCGCGGGGCCCGTCGAGATGCCGATCGTCGGCATCTTCCGCTTCTCCAGCAACCTCTCCTTCGGCGACCAGGGCCTGGCCGCCACGCCGATCGAGCAGACCCGCCGACTGACCGGCCTCAACGGCTACCACCAGATCAGCGTCGCGGTCGAGGACAAGGGCGCCATCGAGCAGGTCCGGCGCCGGATCCAGGCCGAGCTCGGCGCGGGCGCGGTGGTCAAGACCCCGCAGGGCTACGGCGAGCAGGTGGCCCAGCAGCTCGACGCGCTCAATGTCCTCCTCTACTTCTTCTCGGGGATCGCGCTGTTCGTCGGCGGCTTCCTGATCCTCAACTCCTTCAACATGACCGTGCTCCAGCGGATGCGCGAGATCGGCACGTTGCGCACGCTCGGCGCCTCGCGCGGCCTCGTGACGCGGACGATCCTGACCGAGGCGGCCGTCATCGGGGTGTTCGGCAGCGTGCTCGGGCTCGGGCTCGGGCTCGGGCTGGCGTCCGGGCTGATCGAGCTCATGCGCGGCATGGAGATGCCGGTCGGCGCGCTGCACGTGACCGCCGGCCCTGCCATCACCGCCGTGGTCCTCGGCATGGTCGTGACGCTGCTGGGCGCCGCCTGGCCCGCCCGCCGCGCCGGGCGCGTGTCGCCCATCCGCGCGGTGCTGGGCGCGCGCGGCGTGCGCCGCACCCCTCGCGCGCGCCGCGCGCTCATCGGCCTCGTCATGCTGCTCCCGGGCGTTCTGCTCGGCGGCGACTACTGGGGCGGCAACGCCACCGGCTCCGCTCTGGCCGGACTGATCGGCATCACGCTGACGATGGCGATGTTCGGCGGCATCGTGATGCTGGCGCCGTTCGTGATCATCCCGATCGTCCGCCTGCTCGCCTGGCCGCTGCGCAAGGCGTTCCCCGCGGGCGGGCGCCTGGCCGCCGACGCCCTGCTCTCGGACCCCATGCGCACCGCGGCCACCGCAGCCGCGCTGACCATCGGGCTTTCGCGTCGTGGTGGTCAACAGCGGTCTCTCCTCGAGCTTCATGGGCACGATCGGCGACCAGATCGAGCGCACCTACACGCGCGACTTCACCGTCCAGGCCGCCGGCGCCACGCTCGCCACGGGCGGCGGCTCGGGCGTCCCGAACGGTCTTGCCGAGCAGATCGCGGCGATGCCCGAGACGCGCGCCGCGACGCCCATCCGCGCGCTGCTGCTCGACATGCCGGGCGTCGAGCCCGGCGGCCCGCAGGGCCTCGCCCTCGGCTACGACCCCGAGGTCTACGGCCTCATGGACGGCACGCCGATGGTCGGCACGACGCGCGAGGAGGCGCTGCGCGGCGTCGCCGCGGGCGGCCTGATCGCCGGCGCCCAGTACGCGCGCGTGGCCGGGCTGGAGCTCGGCGACCGCGTGCGGCTCGCCGGCCCGCGCGGCACGCACGAGGCGCCGGTCGTCGGCATCCGTGACGGCATGTCCAGCTCCGGCGTCATGGAGCTGCAGGTCTCGCTCGACACCATCCGCCGCGTCTACGGCGTGACCACCGACGCGCAGGTGGCCGTGCGCGCCCGCTCCGACGAGCAGGCCGCGGCGCTCGGCCGCCGCATCGACGAGCTCGTCGCGGCCCGCTACCCCGGCCTCGAGCTGGCCTCGCTGGCCGACGAGCGCGAGGCGCAGGAGAAGCAGGTGAGCGCCACCTTCAACATGTTCAACTCGATCGTGGCGATCGCCGTGATCGTGAGCCTGCTCGGCGTCGTCAACACGCTCGCCATGTCGGTGCTCGAGCGCACGCGTGAGATCGGCGTGCTCCGCGCGCTCGGCTCCTCGCGCTGGCAGGTGCGCCGCACGATGCTCGACGAGAGCCTGCTGATCACCTCGGCGGGCGCCTTCGCGGGCATCGGCTTCGGGCTCGTCATCGCCCTCGCCTGGATGCGCGGCTTCGCCGAGATGATGCCCGGCCTGACCTTCCACTTCCCCGGCGCGACCGCCTTCGCGGTCGCCGCCGCCGCGATCGTCCTCGGAACCCTCGCGGCCGTCCTGCCCGCACGGCGGGCCGCACGGCTGAAGGTCATCGAGGCGCTCGCCTACGAGTAGCACGACCGAAAGGAATCACCATGAGTACCAATGGAGCCGCGCCCGGCCCTGCGCCGGCGCCCAAGCTCAAGCGCTCGATGGGCCTATGGATGGCGACCGCGCTCGTGGTCGGCAACATGATCGGCTCGGGCGTCTTCCTGCTGCCGGCCACGCTGGCCGGCACCGCCGGCCCGGTCTCGATGCTGGGCTGGATCTTCACCGGCGCCGGCGCGGTCCTGCTGGCGCTCGTGTTCGCCGGCCTCGGGCGCGCGCTGCCGCGCCAGGGCGGCCCGTACGCGTACGCCAAGCGCGCGTTCGGCGACTTCGTCGGCTTCCAGACCGCCTGGGGCTACTGGATCGCGATCTGGGCGGGCAATGCCGCGATCGCGGTCGCGTTCGTCAGCTACCTGACCGTGTTCTGGCCGGAGGTGGGTGACGACAAGCTCCTCGGCGCCGTGGTGGGCATCGGGCTGATCTGGCTGCTGACCGGCACCAACATCCTGGGCGCGCGCGAGGGCGGGATCGTGCAGCTCGCCACCACGATCCTGAAGTTCGTGCCGCTGGCCGTGATCGCGATCGTCGGGCTGTTCTTCGTCGACGGCGGCAACTACGAGCCGTTCGCGCCCAACGGGGCGAGCCTGAGCCTGCTGTCGACGACCGCGGCACTGACCCTGTGGGCCTTCATCGGGCTCGAGTCGGCGACCGTGCCGGCCGACGAGGTCAAGGACCCCGAGCGCACGATCCCGCGCGCGACGATCATCGGCACCGTCCTCGCGACGCTGCTCTACCTCGTCGCCACGGCCGCGATCATGGGCATCATCCCGACCGACCAGCTCGCGGCCTCCACGTCGCCGTTCGCCGACGCCGCCGGCGAGGCGTTCGGCGGCGGCTGGGACAAGGTCATCGCCGCGATCGCGCTGGTCTCGACGTTCGGCGCGCTCAACGGCTGGATCCTGCTCCAGGGCCGGGTGCCGATGGCGGCCGCCGAGGACGGGATGTTCCCGGCGCCGTTCGCGCAGGTGCACGG
The DNA here is from genome assembly GCA_963830725.1 of uncultured Solirubrobacteraceae bacterium. GTDB lineage: Bacteria > Actinomycetota > Thermoleophilia > Solirubrobacterales > Solirubrobacteraceae > DASSUW01. The sequence continues at coordinate 76,704 of CAWHNO010000013.1, forward strand.
CAAGCGCCGCACGCCGGTGTTCGGCCTCGTCGTCTCGTCGGTCCTGGTGACCGTGCTGATGCTCATGAACTACACGAAGGGCCTCGTCGGCGCCTTCGAGTTCGTGATCCTGCTGGCCACGCTGACCACGCTGGTGCCGTACGCCTTCTCGGCGGCCGCGCAGGCGTGGCTGTGGCTGGTCGAGCGCGAGACGTTCCAGCCGCTGCACCTGGTCCGCGACGTCGTGGTCGCCACGCTCGCCTTCGCCTACAGCGTGTGGGCGATCGCGGGAGCGGGCGACGACATCGTCACCAAGGGCTTCGTCCTGCTGCTGGCCGGCATCCCGGTCTACGTCGGGATGCGCTGGTGGGATCGCCGCAAGCTCGAGACGGTGGAAGTGCCGGAGCCGGAGAAGGTGATCGCCGGTGCGCGCTGAGCCCGCCACGCGGCTCTGCGTCGGGTCGGAGGTCGGCACGCTGCGGCGTGTCGTCCTCCACCGGCCCGACCTCGAGCTCAAGCGCCTGACCCCGCGCAACAAGGACGCGCTGCTGTTCGACGACGTGCTGTGGGTCAGGCGCGCGCGCCAGGAGCACGACGCGTTCGCCGACGCGCTGGCCGACCGCGGGGTCGAGGTGCTCTACCTCGAGGAGCTGCTGGCCGAGACGCTGACGCAGCCGGCGGTCCGCTACGAGGTGATCGCGCGGACGCTGGCGGCCGTCGACCTCGGGCCCGAGCTCGGGCCCGCGGTCGCCGAGTGGCTGAAGGCGGTGTCCGCCGTCGAGCTCGCCGACCGCCTGATCGGCGGCATCACCTACGACGAGCTGCCGTTCGCCAGCGCCGCGCTGAGCGCCCAGGTGCCGGCCCTCGACGGCTTCGTGCTGGCGCCGCTGCCCAACCACCTGTTCACGCGCGACACCTCGGCGTGGATCTACGACGGTGTCTCGATCAACGCGATGGCCATGCGCGCGCGGCGGCGCGAGAGCATCCACTACGACGCCATCTACCGCCACCACCCGCTGTTCGCCGGCGCGACGGTCTGGTCCGACGACCTCGGCGGCCCCGCCCAGCTCGAGGGCGGCGACGTACTGGTCATCGGCAACGGCTGCCTGCTCGTCGGCATGGGCGAGCGCACCCGCCCGGCGGGCGTCGAGCGCATCGCGCGGCGCCTGTTCGAGGCCGGCTCGGCGACCTCCGTGATCGCGGTCGACATGCCGGCCCGCCGCTCCGCCATGCACCTCGACACGGTGATGACGATGGTCGATCGCGACGCGTTCACGATCTACCCGCAGATCCGCGCCGAGCTGACCGCCTACACGCTGCGGCCGGGCGAGCCGGCGCGGCGCGAGGACGACCTCTTCGAGGCGATCGCCCGCGCCCTCGACATGCCGTCGCTGCGGCTGTTCGAGACCGGCGGCGACGCCTACGAGGCCGAGCGCGAGCAGTGGGACGACGGCAACAACGTGCTCGCTGTCGCGCCCGGCGTCGTCGTCGGCTACGAGCGCAACGTGGACACCAACACCCGCCTGCGGCGCGAGGGAATCGAGGTCATCACGATCGCCGGCTCCGAGCTCGGCCGCGGCCGCGGCGGCCCGCGCTGCATGTCCTGCCCGATCGAGAGGGACGAGTCTGTCCTACGCGAGGTCCTTCAGCGGGGCCTCGAACACGCCGCCGGCGAGGAACGAGGCGAGGTAGCGCCCGGCGAGCTTGTCGGGCGGCGACCACAGCGGCTCGGTAGAGACGGTCGCAGGGGCCGGCAGCTCGCCGCTCAGATAGAGCGGAGCGCCGCCCGTCAGCAGCAGGGCGCGGAGCATCGGCCGGAAGGGCTCGGGGTGGCCGACGGCGCCGAGCCGCGCGCCGATCGCGTCGGCGACCGCGTCGGCCTGCTGGGCGCCGAGGCCGCCGTGCTTGATCGGGAAGGCGGTCGCGTCGCCGGCCGCGTAGACGTCGGTGGCGCCGACCACCCGCAGGTGCTCGTCGACGGGCAGGTAGCCCTCCTCGTCGTGAGGGAGGCCGGCGATGCGCGGGCCGACCAGCTCGGGCAGGGCGACGGCGAGGTCGGCGTCGATCAGCGCGCCGCTCTCGAGCCGGACCGCGCCCTCGAAGGCGCCGACGGCAGCGGCGCTGGTGATCAGGTCGACGCCGGCGCGGTCGAGCTCGCCGCGCACCGCCTCGCCGGCGGCCGGGCCGAGCGCCTCGAGCGGCGCGTGCTCGGGCGTCGCGACGACGACGTCGGGGTCGGCGACGCCGCCCTCGCGCAGCGTGGCGGTGGTCAGCAGCGCCAGCTCGTACAGGGGCAGCAGCCAGCGGGCGCCCGCGGGGGCGACGAAGGCCAGCCGCAGCGTCGGGTTCGCGAACACGCGGTCGATCGCGTGCTCGACGAGGCCGGCGCTCATCGGGCCGCGGAACGTCGCGGCGCCCGATACCACCTCGCGCGAGCGCGCACCGGTGGCGACCACGAGGATCTCGTAGGGAACCGAGTCGCCGTCGCGCGTGAGCACGCGGTGGCGCTCGGACTCGACGGACGCCAGGCCGTCGCGGTGCAGGCGGACGCCGAGCCGCTTGGCCAGGTCGTCGAGCGCGACGCGCGGCGCCGGCCCGCCGCCGAACGGCGTCGCGACCGACGAAGGGCGGTGGACGAGCTCGGCGGAGGGAGCGAGCAGCTCGAGGTCCGCGCGCGGGCCTGCGACGGCGCGTAGCGCGAGGACGCATTCGACCGCAGCCACACCGGCGCCGGCGATCAGGATCCGTGTCATGGCGCGAAGCCTCGCGCCGCGCACACGGGCGGTCAACCGTGAGTCTCCGCAGCCCTGGGCGGAGGACTACCCGCCGGCCGGTCATCCGTGGCGCCACAAGCGGGAGACTGCTTTCGAAACTCTCCAATTCGAAAGCGCGCTGGAAGGCATTGACAATCGCTGCGAGGCGACTGTAGGGTCGCTGCGCCGTGGCCCAGGTGGCGAACCTGACGCAACAGGAGCGGATGCAGGAGGTCCTGCGGATGCTCGAGACGCGTGACGCCGTCCGCGTTACGGAACTTTCGAAAGCGTTCGCGGTTTCGGAGGTCACGGTCCGCAGCGACCTGTCCCAGCTCGCTCGCCAGGGTCTCGTTGCGCGCGTCCGCGGCGGCGTCCGGCCGCTCGAGCGCGGCCAGTCGGAGCTCGGGTTCGACTTCCGGTTGCGGCTCGAGGTCGAGCGCAAGCAGGCGATCGCGAAGGCGGCGGCGGCCATGGTCGGCGAAGGCGAGGCGATCGCGCTCGACTCGAGCACGACCGCGTACTACCTGGCGCTCGAGCTGCGGACCAAGAAGGAGCTCGTCGTCGTCACGAACGGCCTTCTGATCGCCGCCGCGCTCGCCGACGCCCCGGGGATCTCGGTGCTGGTCACGGGCGGCATGCTCCGGCTGCACGCGATGTCGCTCGTGGGCGACCTCGGGGCCGACGCCCTGCGCGCCACGAGGATCAGCAAGGGCTTCCTCGGCGCGCGCGGCCTGAGCATCGACCGCGGCCTCATGGATCTCAACCCCGACGAGGTCCGCATCAAGCGCGAGATGGCCGGCGTCTGCGAGCGCGTGATCGGCATCGCCGACGGCACCAAGTGGCACCGCACGGCCCTGCTGTCGTTCGCCGCCGCCGAACAGGTGCACGCGATCGTCAGCGACACGGGCGCGCCCGCCGACCAGGTGAAGGCGTGGCAGGCACGCGGCGTCGAGATCATCCGCGCCGATCCGGTCGAGCGCGCGCAGCCGGCGCCACGTCCCGGCCTCCGGCGGTTCCTATGAGCGCGGACGTCCCCGTGATGGAGCTGAGCGGCATCTCCAAGCGGTTCGACGCGACGCAGGCCCTCGACGACGTCTCGCTGACGCTCCACCCCGGCGAGACCCACGCGCTGCTGGGCGAGAACGGCGCCGGCAAGTCGACGCTGATCAAGGTCATGACCGGCATCCACGCGCCGGACGCCGGCGTCATGCGCGTCGGCGGCGAGGAGACGACCTTCAAGGGCTCGGGCGACGCGCAGAAGGCCGGCATCGCCGCCATCTACCAGGAGCCGGCGATCTTCCCCGATCTCAACGTGGCGGAGAACATCTTCATGAGCCACCAGGATCGCGGCGCGCTCGTCCGCTGGCACCGCATGTACCAGGATGCCGAGGCGATCCTCGCCCGGATCGACGTCCGCATGGACGTCCGCGACCTCGCGAGCACGCTGACGGTGGCCTCGCAGCAGGCGGTCGAGATCGCCAAGGCGCTGTCGCTCGACGTCCGCGTGCTGATCATGGACGAGCCGACCGCGGCGCTGTCGGCGCACGAGGTGTCGGAGCTGTTCAAGCAGATCCGGCGGCTCACCGACTCCGGCGTCGCGGTGCTCTTCATCAGCCATCGCCTCGACGAGGTCTTCGAGATCGCCGACCGCGTGACCGTCCTCCGAGACGGCCGCCTCATCTCCTCGCGGCCGAAGGCGGAGATCACGCAGGCCCTGGCGATCCGGGAGATGGTCGGGCGCGAGATGTCGGACTTCTTCGTGCGCAACCCACATCCTCCGGGGGACATCGTCCTGCGCGTCGACGGCCTCGGCCGCGAGGGCGCCTTCTCCGACGTGAGCTTCGCGCTGCGCGAGGGCGAGGTCCTCGGCTTCGCCGGACTGGTGGGCGCCGGGCGCACCGATGTCGGCCTGTCGCTGTTCGGGATCGCGCCGGCCGACGCCGGGGTCGTCGAGCTGCGCGGCCGGCGGCTCGCGCCCCGCTCCCCGCGCCAGGCGCTGCGCGCCGGGATCGCCTACCTCTCGGAGGACCGGCGGGCGCTCGGGCTCTCGCTCCCGCAATCCATCACCGCCAACATCACGCTGGCGACCCTGCGCAAGTACGTGACGCGGCTGCGCCTGCTCGACTCGTCGGCCGAGCGCGAGGTCGCCGCCCGCTTCCGCGAGAAGCTGACGATCCGGACGCCGTCGCTCGACACGCCGGTCGAGCAGCTCTCGGGCGGCAACCAGCAGAAGACGATGCTCGCCAAGTGGCTGAACGCCGAGCCGAGCGTCCTCATCCTCGACGAGCCGACGCGCGGCATCGACGTCGGCGCCAAGGCGGAGGTCCACCAGATCGTCGACGAGCTCGCCGCCTCGGGCATGGCGATCATCCTCATCTCCTCCGACCTCCCCGAGGTCATCGCGATGAGCGACCGCGTGCTCGTCATGCGCGAGGGCCGCCAGACCGGGATGTTCGAGCGCGCCGAGGCCGACGAGGAGCGCATCATCACCGCGGCGATGGGGGCCGGATGAGCGCCGTGCTGCGGCTCCGCCCGGAGCGCCTGCGGGAGCTGTCCCTGCTCGTGGTCCTCGCCGTCGCGGTCCTGATCTTCAGCCTGCTGATCGACGACTACCTGGGCGGCAGCTTCTTCAACCGCGTCACGACGAGCGTTGCGATCACGGCGATCCTGGCCGCCGGCCAGACGATCGTCATCCTGACCCGCAACATCGACCTGTCGGTCGGCTCGATCGTGGGCGTCACCGCGTACGTGACGGGCGAGTACCTCCACGATCACCCGGAGCTGGCGCCCGTGCTCGCGGTCGCCTACGCGGTCGCGATCGGCGGCGGCCTCGGCCTTCTGAACGGCGTGCTCGTGGCCTACGCGCGCGTGCCCTCGATCATCGTCACGCTCGGCACGCTGGCGATCTTCCGCACCTGGCTGATCAACCACTCGGACTCGCGGACGATCACCTCCGACGGGCTGCCCGACTGGGTGCTAGAGCTCCCCAACTCGACATTGGTGAGCTTCGGCGAGTGGGACATCCGCACCGTGGTCGCCGGCGCCGTCGTGCTCATCCTCGTCCTCCAGCTCCTGCTCGGCGGCCTCAAGTGGGGCCGCTGGGTCTACGCGGTGGGCTCCAACCCGGACGCCGCCCGCCAGGCCGGGCTGCCGGTGGAGCGCGTGATCCTGGGAGCCTTCGTCGCGTCCGGGGCGCTCGCCGGCCTGGCCGGGTTCCTGTTCCTGTCGCGCTTCGGGACGATCACCGTGAACGCGGGGAACGGGCTGGAGCTCCAGTCCGTCGCGGCGGCCGTGGTCGGCGGCGTCAACATCTTCGGAGGCTCGGGGACGCTGGTCGGCGCGCTGCTCGGCGCGCTGCTCATCAACCTGCTCGACCTGAGCCTTCTGCGCGTGCCCGGGCTGAGCGAGTTCTGGCGCGACGCCGTCCTCGGCACCCTGATCCTGGTCGCCGTCACCGTCGACTTCTACCTCGGCAAGCGCCTCGGACGGCTCTCGACGCGCGCGAGGGGACGACCGACTGCCGGCGTGCCGCCACCCGCGCAGGGAGCTGCCTCAGATGCGTGACAAGGCCCTGCGGTGGCGCTGGGAGCTGTTCCTCGCCGTGGTCCTCGCCGCCGTCTTCTGCGTGAACGTCTCGATCTCCGACTTCTACCTCGGAGAGCAGAACTTCATCAACATGTTCCAGCTCTCGATCGAGAAGGTGATCGTCGTCGTGATCATGACGTTCGTCATCATCAACGGCGAGATCGACCTCTCGGTCGCCTCGGTGATGGCGTTCAGCGCCTGCGTGCTCGCCGCGCTCCACGAGGCCGCGTCGGTCCCGTTCGAGCTCGCGGTCGTGATCGCGCTCGCAGCGGGCGCGTTCGCCGGGGCGCTGCAGGGATCGTTCATCGCCTTCATGGGCCTGCCGTCGCTGGTCGTCACGCTGGCGGGCCTGATCGGCTTCCGCGGCGCGGCGCGCATCCTGGTCGAGGACCGCTCGATCGGGGCCTTCCCGGAGTGGTTCGAGACGCTGGGCCAGGAGCCGGTGATCGGGCGCGTGTCGTTCGCGCTGATCTTCTTCCTCGTCGAGCTCGTCCTCGCCGGGATCATCCTGCACCGGACGGCGTTCGGCCGGTCGGTGTTCGTGATCGGCAACAACGCGAACGTCGCGCGCTACTCGGGCGTGAACGTTGCGCGCGACAAGATGATCCTGATGACCGCGTCGGGCCTCTTCGCCGGCCTGGCGGGGGTCCTCTTCGCGTCGCGGCTCGGCTCCGTCCGCGGCGACCTGGCGCTCGGCTTCGAGCTCGACGTCATCACGATGGTTCTCCTCGGCGGGGTGAGCATCTTCGGGGGCTCGGGGACGATCGTGGGCGTCGCGCTGTCGATCCTGATCGTGCTCAACATCCGCAACGGACTGGGCCTCGCGAACATCGACCAGAACACTCAGACCGGGGTCATCGGCGTGCTGCTGATCCTCTCGGTGCTGGTGCCGAACCTCGTCGCCCGGGTCGCCGGCTCATGGCGCTCAGAGGGAGGTGATACGCCCAAACAGCAGCCGGACCTGCATCCGACGAAAACGTTGACTCAGGAGGAGAGGTAGATGAAGTTGAAGTGGATACTCGCGGCGCTGATGGTCGGGCTGATGCTCACCGTCGCAGCCTGCGGAGAGGACGAGGAGGAGCCGGCGGCCGAGGGCGGCGGCGCCGCCGCAGACGAGCAGCGACGGCAAGCTCACCCCAGGGGAGGAGTTCAAGTCCGTCTTCATCCCCAAGCAGACCGGCATCGCCGTCTTCGACCAGGCGAACGACGGCGCCAAGGAGGCGGCGGGTGAGCTCGAGGTCGCCGAGGCCGAGTACCTCGGCCCGTCGTCGCCGGACGGCTGCGTGTCCGGCCAGATCGACACCGTGACCAACGCCGCGACGCAGGGCGTCAACGGGGTCATGATCTCGAACTGCGCGGGCGACCAGATCGAGCCGGCCGTCCAGCAGGCGGCCGACGCCGGCGCCACGGTCGTCTCGTGGGACTCGCCGGTCCCCTCGGGTGAGGGCGAGAGCGTGTTCATCGCCCAGGTGGACTTCGACGAGACCGGAGTCGTGATGGCCGACCTGGCGCTCGAGATCCTCGGCGAGGAGGGCGGCGAGTACGCCATCCTCTCGGCGGCTCCGGACGCCGCGAACCAGAACGCCTGGATCAAGGCGCACAAGGAGGCGATCAAGGACCCGAAGTACGAGAACCTCAAGCTCGTGGACACCGTGTACGGCAACGACGATTCGGAGAAGTCGTACGACGAGGCCCTCGGCCTGGTCGACAAGAACCCGAATCTCAAGCTGATCATGGCTCCCACGACCGTCGGCATCGCCGCGGCGGGCAAGGCCATGACCGACGAGGGCCTGTGCGACAAGGTCAAGGTGTCGGGCCTCGGGCTGCCCGAGGAGATGAAGGAGTACACGCTCAGCGGCTGCGCGCCGAAGTTCGCGCTCTGGAGCTTCACCGACCTCGGGTACCTGGCGTTCTATGCGGCATACGGGATCGCCACCGGGCAGGTCAAGGCCGAGGAGGGCGCCAAGTTCGAAGCCGGGCGCCTGGGCGAGAAGACGATCGAGAAGGATCCGACCCGCGACACCGGGCTGCGGATCCTGATGGGTCCGTTCACCGTCTACGACGAGACGAACGTCGAAGGGGGATAACGGAGATGCAGAGTCGAGGCGGGCCTGACGTGGAACGCGTGTGCTTCATCCTGCGCGTGCGTCAGGACCGCCTCGACGAGTACAAGGAGGCGCACCGGTCGGTGTGGCCCGAGATGCTCGAGGCGCTCAGCGCGACGGGGTGGACCAACTACTCCCTGTTCCTCGACGATGACGGCCTGCTGATCGGCTACTTCGAGACCGACGACTTCGACGCGGCGCTGGCCGGCATGGAGGCGACCGAGGTCAACGCCCGCTGGCAGGCCGCGATGGCCGAGTTCCTCGTGCCGCCGCTGCGCCGCATCGACGAGGTGTTCCACCTTGACTGACTTCGCCGCGATCGACCTCGGCGCCGAGAGCGGGCGCGTGGTCCACGGCCGCTTCGACGGCCGGCGCGTGACGCTCGAGGTCGCGCACCGCTTCCTGAACCGGCCGGTGCGGCTGCCCGACGGCCTGCGCTGGAACCTGCTCGCGCTGTTCGCCGAGTCGCTCGAAGGGCTGCGCAGGCTCGAAGCGCCGCTGCGCGGCGTCGGCGTGGACACCTGGGGCGTCGACTACGCGCTGCTCGACGGCGACGGCCGCCTGCTCGGTCTGCCGTTCCACTACCGCGACGCGCGCACGGAAGGGATGGTCTTGCGCGCGCACGCGCGCGTACCGGCGGCCGAGACTGTACGCGGTCACCGGCATCCAGACGATGCCGATCAACACGGTCTTCCAGCTGCTCGCCGACGACCGGGCGGTCGACGCGGAGCGGATCGCGCTCGTGCCCGACCTGCTCTCGTACTGGCTGAGCGGCGAGCTGGTCAACGAGGTCACCAACGCGTCGACCACAGGGCTGCTCGACGCCCGCGCGGGCGGCTGGGCGCGCGGGCTGATCGAGCGGCTCGGGCTGCCGGCCGCGCCGTTCGCGGGCGACCCGGTCGATGCGGGGACGACCCTGGGCCCGATCCTCGCGCACCACGAGACCGCGGCGCCGGTGCACCTCGTGGCGAGCCACGACACGGCTGCGGCCTTCGTGGCGGCGCCGATCCGCGGCGACAACGCCGCGATCCTGTCGTCCGGCACCTGGTCGCTGCTCGGGGTCGAGCTCGACGCGCCCGTGCTGACCGACCAGGCGCGCGACTTCAACCTCACCAACGAACGCGGGATCGACGGCACGATCCGCCTGCTGCGCAACGTGATGGGGCTGTGGCTCGTGCAGGAGTGCCACCGCCACTGGGACGCCTCCTACGACGAGCTGCACGAGCTGGCCGCGCAGGCGCGCGCCGACGTGCCGCTGTTCGATCCCGACGACGAGCGCTTCCTGCGACCGGGCGACATGCCCGCGCTCATCGCGGCCGCGTGCACCGAGACGGGGCAGCCGGCGCCGGAGGGCCGCGGCGAGATCGTGCGCTCCGTGCTCACCTCGCTCGCCTGCACGTACCGGCTCGTGCTCGACCGCCTCGAGCTCGTCACCGGCCGCGAGGTCGACGTGGTGCACGTGATCGGCGGCGGCGCGCGCAACGAGCTGCTCTGCAAGCTGACCGCCGACCTGCTCGGCCGCCCGGTGCTCGCCGGACCCGTCGAGGCGACGGCGCTCGGCAACGTCCTCGTGCAGGCGCGCGCGGTCGGCGAGCTGGGGGCGCTCGCCGAGCTGCGCGCCGTCGCCGCCGCCTCGGCCGACCCCGTCGTCTACGAGCCCGGCGGGGACGCCGACGGCATCTACGAGCGCTTCCTCTCAGTGACCGGCCAGACCGCCAAGGAGACCGTGCCGTGAAACTCGAGATCGAGACTCCGTCCTGGGGCTACGGCGACTCAGGCACGCGGTTCGCGACGTTCCAGCAGGCGGGGCGCCCGCGCGACGTCTTCGAGCGCATCGACGACGCCGGGGAAGTGCATCGCCTCACCGGGACCGCAGCGGCGGTGGCCCTGCACTTCCCCTGGGACGCGGTGGACGACCTCGCCGCCCTTCGAGCGCACGCGGAGGCGCGCGGGCTGCGGATCGGCGCCGTCAACCCGAACCTCTTCCAGGATCCCGACTACAAGCTCGGGTCGATCACGCACCCCGACGAGCGGGTGCGTCGCAAGGCCACCGAACACCTGCTCGAGTGCGTGGAGATCGCGCGCGTGCTCGGGTCGACCGCGCAGTCGCTGTGGTTCGCGGACGGGACGAACTACCCCGGCCAGGACGACCTCGTGGCGAGGCGCGAGCGGATGCTCGACTGCCTGGCCGAGCTATACGCGGCGACGCCGGAGACGCAGGAGCTGCTGCTCGAGTACAAGCCGTTCGAGCCCGCGTTCTACGCGACCGATCTCGCGGACTGGGGCTCATCGCTGCTGGCGTGCCTGAAGCTGGGCGAGCGCGCGAAGGTGCTGGTCGACCTCGGCCACCACCTGCACGGCACCAACATCGAGCAGATCGTGGCGATCCTCGCGGCCGAAGGGCGCCTCGGAGGGTTCCATTTCAACAACCGCAAGTACGCCGACGACGACCTGATCGTCGGCTCGGTCAACCCGTTCGAGCTGTTCCTGATCTTCTTCGAGCTCGGGGACCAGCTCCCGCGGCTGACCATCGACCAGGCCCACAACGTCGAGGCCAAGGTCGAGGCGATGGTGCTCAGCGTGCTCAACCTGCAGGAGGCCTACGCCAAGGCGCAGCTCGTCGATCGCGCCGCGCTCGCCGCCGCCCAGGCCGAGGGCGACGTGCTGCGCGGGCACGAGCTGCTGCTCGACGCCTACAAGACCGACGTGCGGCCGACCTGCGCCGAGATGCGCGTCTCGCTCGGGGCGGCCGCGGACCCGATCGCCGAGCTGCGCCCCTACGTCGAGCGGATCGTCGCCGAGCGAGGATCCACCGTCTCGGTCGCGGGAGGCTGGGGTCGATGACGACGCTGGCGCACATGATCGCGCCGGCCGAGGATCGCTGGCCGGCCTCCGGCGAGGTGCCCGGCGACGCGCTCGGCCAGGTCCTGCTCGCCTCGCACCTGCTCGGCGCCGACCGCGCGGTCGCCAACTTCGGCGGCGGCAACACGTCGGCCAAGGGCACGGCGACCGACCACGTCGGGCGCGAGATCGACGTCATGTGGGTCAAGGGCTCGGGCAGCGACCTGGCGACGATGGAGCGCAAGGACTTCACGCCGCTGCGCCTGGACGAGATGCTCGCCGTGTTCGAGCGCGACGAGATGAGCGACGAGGACATGGTCGCCCACCTCGCGCGCTGCCAGGTCGACCCGGCGGCGCCGCGCTCGTCGATCGAGACGCTGCTGCACGCCTTCGTCCCGGCCCCGCACGTGCACCACACGCACCCGGACGGGATCAACGTGCTCGCCGGCACGCGCGACGGCGAGCGGCTCGTCGCCGAGTGCTTCGGCGACGAGGCCGCCTGGATCCCGTATATCCGGCCCGGCTTCACGCTCGCCAAGCAGGTCGGCCGGGCGGTGCGCGACAACCCGCAGCTCAAGCTCGTCGTGCTCGCCAAGCACGGCCTCGTCGTGTGGGGCGACACGGCCGAGGAGGCGTACCGGCGCACGATCGAGGTCATCAACCGCGCCGTCGACTTCGTCAACGCCAAGACCGCAGGCGAGGAGCGCTTCGGCGGCGCGGCGGCGAAGCCCGTTGAGGGGATCCTGCGGGCCGTGCTGCCCGCACTGCGCGGCGCGGTGTCGAGCGAGCGGCCGAAGGTGCTCGTGGTCGACACCTCGTCACGCGCGCTCGAGTTCGTCTGCTCGAAGGCGGCGCCGGAGCTGGTGACCGTCGGCGCCGCCTGTCCCGACCATCTCGTGCACACGAAGCGCCTGCCGCTGTGGATCCCGTACGACCCCAGCGGCGAGGACGCGGACACGCTCATCGCACGGATCCGCGAGCGGGCGGCCGCCTACCGGGAGGAGTACCGCGCCTACGTCGCCGAAGGCACCGAGCCCGCTGATCCGGACGCGCGCGTGGTCCTCATCCAGCACGTCGGCCTTGTCGGCGTCGGGCCGACGACGAAGGCGGCGCGCCTGTCGCGCGACCTCTACCACCGCGCGATCGAGGTCATGGCGGGCGCGCACGCGCTCGGCGGCTTCGTCTCGCTCGACGCGGGCGAGAGCTTCGCCATCGAGTACTGGCCGCTGGAGCTGTACAAGCTCTCGCTCGCGCCGCCGCCGGGCGAGCTGCAGGGCCAGGTCGCGCTGGTCACGGGCGCCGCGGGCGGCATCGGACGCGCCGTGGTCGACTCGCTGGCGTCCGCCGGCGCCTGCATCGTGGCGTTCGACCTCGACGCCGAGGGTGCCGCCGACGCGGTCGGCGAGGGCGGTGTCTCGTTCCACGGCGACGTCACCTCCGAGTCCTCGGTGGCCGGCGCGTTCGCCGCCGCCGTCGACGCCTATGGCGGCGTCGACATCGTCGTCTCGAACGCGGGCGTGGCGTCGAGCGCGCCGATCGAGGAGACCACGCTGGCCGAGTGGGAGCGCAACCACGCGATCCTCGGCACCGGCTACTTCCTCGTCGCCCGCGAGGCGTTCCGGCTCCTGCGCGAGCAGGGGCGCGGCGGCTCGATCGTGTTCGTCGCCTCCAAGAACGCGCTCGTCGCGGGCCGGAACGCGGCGGCGTATTCGTCCGCCAAGGCCGCCGAGCTGCACCTCGCGCGCTGTCTCGCCGAGGAGGGCGGCGAGGACGGGATACGGGTCAACACCGTCAACCCCGACGCCGTGCTCCAGGGCTCGCGGATCTGGGACTCGAGCTGGCGCGAGGAGCGGGCCGCCTCCTACGGGATCGAGCCGCGACCAGCTCGAGGATCACTACCGCCGGCGGACGACGCTGGGCGTGAACATCCTGCCCGAGGACGTCGCCGAGGCGGTGCTGCACTTCGCCTCCCCGCGCCGCTCGGGCAAGAGCACCGGCAACGTGCTCAACGTCGACGGAGGGGTTTCGGCGGCGTATCCGCGCTGAGCGCGCGGATCACGGCAAGGCGGTGGAGCTGCCGAAGCGCCGCTAGCGTGTAGGGGCATGAGGTTCGCGGTCATCGGCGCCGGCCCGGCCGGGTTCTACGCCTGCGACAAGCTGCTGGCGGCCGGCTTCGAGGTCGACCTGCTCGACGCGCTGCCGACGCCGTTCGGTCTCGTGCGGTCGGGCGTCGCGCCGGACCATCCGAACATCAAGGCGGTCACGCGCGTGTACGAGAAGACCGCGGCCAAGCCCGGCTTCCGGTTCTTCGGCGGGGTCGTGCTGGGCGAGCACGTCACGCGCGCCGAACTGCTCGAGCGCTACCACGCGGTCGTCTACGCGATCGGGGACCGATCTGCGACAGGCGGCTCGGCATCCCGGGCGAGGATCTCCCCGGCTCGTATCCGGCCACGCGCTTCGTGGCCTGGTACAACGGCCATCCGGACGCCTGCGACGAGTCGTTCGACCTCACCGCGCAGCGCGCGGTGGTGATCGGCAACGGCAACGTGGCGATCGACGTGGCGCGGATGCTGCTGCTGGACCCGGGCGAGCTGGCGCTGACCGACACCGCCGACCACGCGATCGGCCCGCTGTCGGGGGCCAGGTGTCGGAGGTGGTCCTGCTCGGGCGCCGCGGGCCCGAGCACGCGGCGTTCACGAACCCCGAGCTGCGCGAGCTGGGGGAGATGACCGGCGTCGACGTGCAGGTCGACCCCGCCGAGCTGGAGGGCGTCGAGGAGCCCGAGGACCCGACCAAGCGCGCGCAACGTCGAGATCCTGCAAGCGCCTACTCCGAGCGCCCGCCGGGCAGCGGCGGGCCGGCGGATCATCGCTGAAGTTCCGGCGCTCGCCGGTGGAGATCCTCGGTGACGGCGAGGACGGGCCGGTCACCGGCATGCGCGTCGTCGCGCAACCGGATCGAGAACGGCCGCGCCGTGCCGACCGGCGAGGAGGAGGTCATCGCCTGCGGGCTCGTCTTCCGCTCGATCGGCTATCGCGGGCGGCCCGTCGACGACGTGCCGTTCGACGCGTCGCGCGGGCTGGTTCGCAACGACGGCGGGCGCGTCTGCGACGAGGAGGGCGTCCCGCACCGCGGCGAGTACGCGGTCGGCTGGATCAAGCGCGGGCCGAGCGGCGTGATCGGGACCAACAAGAAGGACGCCGCGGACACCGTGGCCAAGATCGTCGCCGACGCCGAGGCGGGCGTGCTCGACGGCGACCGCCCGGACGCCGACGAGCTGGCCGCGTGGCTGGCCGGCCGCGCCCCGGACGCCGTCACGTGGGAGGGCTGGCAGGCGATCGACGAGCACGAGCGCGCCGCCGGCGAGCCGCACGGGCGGCCGCGGGTCAAGCTCGTCCGCCTCGCCGACCTCGTCGCCGCCGGCCGCCGCGAATACACCACGGGTCCCCGCCCGACGGGCCATTCCGTTCGGAGCGATGTCCCGTTGGGCACCCCCTAGCGCGGTCCGGCTACGGGGCGTCGCGGTTCGCCGCGGCGCCCCCGTCGGCCGGCGGCGGCGGGGCGGCGATGAACGGATCCGGCACCACGGGCTCGGGCGGACGCACCGTCTCCGTCACGGTGAAGCCCAGGCGCGGGGTGGTCGGGGTGCGGGCGTAGCTCACAGGGCGCAGCCTTGCGCGCGCGCCTTGGCGAGGCGTTGGCGCAACCTTGGCGAACGCTAGTCAAAGCGCAGCCGACGCCGGGCGACGCTCGCCTGGCCTGACTCCAGTCTTAGTGGCCGGGCCCGCCGGAATGCGCGGAACTTCCGCCACGACCACTTAGCCGAAGCGGAGCGTCGCCTTGACGCCGCGGTAGTCGAAGGCCTCGGAGAAGCGGTCGGGCTCGACGCGGAGCCCGACCAGCTGCTCCAGCGCGTCCGGCCAGCGCTCCTGCATCGCCTCCAGCGCTGCGACGGCGGCGGTCCAGTCGGTCCGGTGGGCGTTGACGCTGCCGAACACGACGCGGTTCTCGATCACGAAGTCGCGCCCGAGCAGCGTCGCGTCGAGCTCCACGCGGTGGGCGTGGGCGTCGAGGCCGAGGAGGCAGGCGACGCCGTTGCGTCGCAGCGCGGCCATCGCCTCGACCATCATCTCGGCGTTGCCGGCCGCTTCGATCACGGCGTCGAAGCCGCCGGTCTCCTCGCGAACGTCCGCGAGCGGCGTCTGGGCGGTCGAGACGTAGCGCGCGCCGGACGCGGCCACCAGCCGGCCCTTCTCGGTCTCCGGCGCGCTGCGGGCGACGGTCCAGACCTCGTGGCCGGCGAGCCGCAGCATGTAGGTGGCGAGCATCCCGATCGCGCCGGCGCCGATGACCAGCGTCCGTGCCGGCTCCCACGGCTGGCGCTCGCCGATCGCCGTCGCGTGCCGGATGCCGCGGGCGCAGATCGAGGACGGCTCGGCGAGCACTCCCAGTCGCCCGAGCGCGGGCGGGATCGCGACCACGTGCTCGGCGTCCTCGACCACCAGCTCGCCGGCGAAGCCCTGAAGGGCGGTGATGCCGCGCTCGGTGTAGTCCCCGGTGTCGCAGGCGTCGGGCGCGCCCTCCTCGCAGGCGCCGCAGTGCCCGCACGACCGCCGGACCGTGGCGGTCACGAGGTCGCCCTCCGCGAACCCGTCGCCGCCCTCGGCGACGACGCCGAGCAGCTCGTGGCCGAGGATCAGGTCGGTCTCGCCGGGTGGCGGCGATCCGAACTCTCCCGCCGAGATCTCGCGATCGGTGCCGCAGACGCCGACCTCGAGCGTGCGGATGAGCAGTGCGCCCGGCCGCCGCTCGGGGTCGGGCACGGTGGCGGTCCGGGTCGAGCCGGCCTGGAGCGGGGTGGTGATCAGCGCCTGCATCGGCTCACACGTTATGTTCGCGGGGATGGCGCTCGTAGTCACCTGGCTGGGGCAGGCCTCGTTCCGGTTCGACGTGGGGGACCGGCGGATCCTCGTCGACCCCTTCTTC
Source organism: uncultured Solirubrobacteraceae bacterium (assembly GCA_963830725.1). GTDB lineage: Bacteria > Actinomycetota > Thermoleophilia > Solirubrobacterales > Solirubrobacteraceae > DASSUW01. The sequence goes on from CAWHNO010000013.1 coordinate 92,953, forward strand.
GCCGACCACGAGGCGCGCCTCTATCCGCCGCTGTCCGTCGATGAGCACGGCACCGGCGTCGACTGGCTGCTCGTGACCCACGAGCACATCGACCATCTCGACCCGTATTCGCTGCGCGAGGTCGCCGCGCGCAGCCCTGACCTGGAGATCGTCGCGCCGGCGCCGCTGGAGGCGATGGTCCGCGAGGCGGCGGACGCCGCATTCGCCGGCGTCGATCGCGGCGACCGGCTCGAGCTGGCCGGGGCGGGCTCGCTGACCGTCGTGCCCGCGATCCACGGGGTCACCGTGGCCCACGGCTACCCGGACGATCCGGCCTTCGTCGGCTATGTGCTCGAGCTCGGCGGCGTCAGCCTCTACCACGCGGGCGACACGATCGTCACCGATGCGCTGCGCGCAGCGCTGGCGCCACTGCGGATCGACGTCGCGCTGCTGCCGATCAACGGCCGGAGCCACTACCGCGAGGCCGAGGGCCTGGTCGGCAACATGGACGCGCGTGACGCCGTCGCGCTGGCGACCGAGGTCGGCGCCTCGGTGCTCGTCCCGTACCACTGGGATCTGTTCCGTGGCAATACCGAGTGGCCGGGGCGTGTGGTGGACGCGGCGGTCGAGGCCGGCGCGCCCTTCCACGTCGTCACCCTGCGTCGCGGTGTGCCGTGGGCGCTCTGACGCGCCCGTCGGCCAGCAGCACGCGGAAGCGCTCGAGCGAGTCGGTCACGCCGGCATCGATCGGCCGCATGACCGAGCCGCCGAGAAGCTCGGCGAAGGCCGAGCCGTCGACGCTGGAGGGGAACGGCAGCGGCTCCTTGGTGGCGGTGATGCGGCCGGCGGACTCAGGTGCGGCGGCCGCGATCAACTCGATCAGCTCGGGCATCGACACCTCGGGGCCGTCGAGGTTGTGGACCGGCGCGCCTTCGATCTCGACCTCGCTCGCGCGCACGAACGCCTCGCCGACGTCGGAGGTGTACTGCATCTGGACGCTGCCGCCGAACGGGATCCGGTAGCCGACGCCGGCGGCCGCGGCGACGAGCGCCATCGTCGGGGCCGAGGTCAGGCCCTGGTCGCGGCCCGGCCCGTAGACCGTGTGCGGGCGCAGCCCGATCGACGACACGCCGTAGTCCTCGAAGTACCGCTCGGCGGTGCCCTCGTTCGCCCACTTGAAGACGCCGTAGAGCGTGCTCGGGTGGTCGTCGTCGCCGAGCGCGGCGATCGAGGAGGCGTAGACGACCGGCGCGATCCGGCCCTTGCGCCGTCGCACGGCCTCGAACACGTTGACGGTCCCGAGCACGTCGACGCGCGCGCCGAGCGGCGGGTCGGCGCGCACGAACGGCACCTGGAGCGCGGCCAGGTGGATCACGCACTCGATCGCGTGCTCGTCGAGCGCCCGCTCGACCGCGTTGAGGTCGGCGATGTCGCCGCGCACGCGCGTGATCCTCTCGGCCTCGCCGGGCTCGAGCGCCAGCGCCAGCCGCGGCGCCTGTTCGCTGATCTCGAAGCTGATGACCGCGTGCCCGCGGTCGAGCAGCGAGCGGATGGTCCAGACGCCGATCGCGCCGAAGGCGCCGGTGACGAGGTAGCGGCTCATCGAAGTGTCGCCCCCTCCGAGGCCGAGCCGACGAGCGCGCAGTAGCGCCCGAGCACGCCGCGCGTGTACGGCGGCTCCGGTGGCGCATATCCGTCCAGCCGCCGTGACAGCTCGTCGTCGGCGACGTCGACGGTCAGCTCCGCGGCGTCGACGTCGACCGTGATGCGGTCGCCCTCGCGAACGGCCGCGATGGGGCCGCCGCGCACCGCCTCGGGGCTCACATGGCCGATCATCAGCCCGCGCGTGGCGCCGGAGAAGCGGCCGTCGGTCACGAGCGTCACCGACTCGCCGAGGCCCGCGCCGACCACCGCGGAGGTGACGCTCAGCATCTCGCGCATGCCGGGGCCGCCGGCCGGGCCCTCGTTGCGGATCACCAGCACGTCGCCGGCCGCGACCGTGCCGGCCGCGATCGCGGCGCTGCACGTCTCCTCGCTCTCGAAGACGCGCGCCGGCCCGGCGTGGTGGCGCATCTCGGCGCCCGACACCTTGACCACCGCGCCCTCGGGGGCGAGGTTGCCGCGCAGCGCCACCAGGCCGCCGGGCGGCTTGTACGGCTGCTCCACCGAGTGGACGACGGCGCCGTCCGGCGCGGCGGCGTGCGCGGTGCCCTCGGCGAGCGTGGTCCCGCCGACCGTCGGCGCATCGCCGTCGATCAGGCCGGCGCGGATCAGCTCGGCGATCACCACGGGAGCGCCGCCGATCTCGTGCAGGTCGGTCGCCACGTAGCGCCCGGACGGGCTGAGGCTGCCGATCACCGGCGTGCGCGCGCTGATCTCGACCAGCTCGCCGAGCTCGAGCTCGACCTCGGCCTCGCGCGCGATCGCCAACAGGTGCAGCAGGCCGTTGGTCGAGCCCCCGGTGGCGGCGATCCCGGCCATCGCGTTGCGCAGCGCGCGGCGGTCGAGGAACGTGCGCGCCGTCGTCGCCAGGCGCGTGGCGAGCGCACCGTGCTCGGCGGCGGCGCGGCGCCGCTCGTCGAGATCGTCGGCGGGCGCCATCGTGTGGCCGAGCGGGGCGATGCCGAGGAACTCGCATGCGAGCCCCATCGTGTTGGCCGTGAAGTGGCCCGCGCAGGTGCCCGGCCCGGGGCAGGCCGTGCGCTCGAGCTCGTCGAGCTCGTCGCGGCCGATCAGCCCGCGCTGGAACGCGCCGACCGCCTCCCAGACCTCGAGGATCGTCGCGCGGTTCGCGCCGGGGCGCATCGGGCCGCTGTAGAGCACGAGCGCCGGCTTGTCGATCCGCGCCAGCGCCATCAGCGCGGCGGGCACCGTCTTGTCGCAGCCGACGATGCAGACGAGCGCGTCGAAGTCGTGCGCGACGTCCATCAGCTCGATCGAGTCGGCGATCAGCTCGCGCGAGACGAGCGACGCCCGCATGCCCGGCGTGCCCTGCGACTGGTTGTCGGACACCGCGATCGTGTTGAACTCGAGCGGCACGCCGCCGGCCTGCTCCACGCCACGGGCGACGGCGGCCGCCAACTCGCGGTGCGTGAGGTTGCACGGCATCGTCCCCGTCCACGTCGAGCCGATGCCGACGATCGGGCCGGTCAGGCGATCGGGGTCGATCCCCATGGCGCGGAAGTGCGAGCGCGCGCCGGCGCGCGAGGGATCCGAAGTCAGCGTGTCGCGTGCGTGTCGGCGCTCGGGCTCGAAGGGCACGCGCGGCAGACTAGATGACTGTGGCCCGCAGCCAGTCGACCGCCGCGGGCACGTGCGCGGGGTCGATGTGATGGCCGGCGTCGGACTCGTGGTACTCCACGGGGAGTCCTCCGGCCTCCAGCAGCTCGCGGGCGGTCCGCGCGAACTCCACGTTCATGATCGGATCCTGACGGCCGTGGGCGATGAACGCGCGCGTGTCCCTCGGCAGGTCGGGTTGCCAGCCGTCGACGGTCGGGACGAAGCCCGAGAACGCCAGGATGCCGGCGGGCGCCGGGCGGTCGGGCCCGAGGCCGAGCGAGTAGCTCATCACCGAGCCCATCGAGAAGCCGCCGAACACCGTGCGCTCGGGCGCGATCCCCGTGCGCTCCCACAACGCGTCGTGCAGCGCCGAGAGCTTGCGGTAGGCCGCGTGGAAGCTGTCGGGGTCCGGATAGCCGACGCGCGGGACGACGTACCAGTGGTGGCCGGGCCAGCCGGGGAGCTGGAGCGGCGCGCGCGGGGTGACCACGTGCAGCCGCTGCTCGGGATCGAGGACGTCGGCGAGGCCGAGCAGGTCGTGCTCGTCGGCGCCGCGGCCGTGATGGAGCACGAGCAGCCCGGCGGCCTCCCCAGCCGCCGGGCGCTCGCGATGGATCAGCTCACTCACGCCGTGACGCGGCGCGGGTTCTCCACGGGCCGCAGGGTCGCCTCGAGGTGCGAGCGCAGGTGCTCGTGCTGGGTCGGCAGGCGCAGCTCCTCGCCGAGGTGGTCGGGATCCTCATCGACGGCGAAGCCGGGGCTCATGGTGGCGATCTCGAACAGCACGCCGCGCGGCTCGCGGAAGTAGATCGAGCGGAAGTAGTCGCGGTCGCGCACGCCGGTGACGTAGCCGCCGGCCTCGCGGATCCGCTCCTGCCAGCGCAGCTGCTCGGCGTCGGGCGTGGCCCAGGCGATGTGATGGACGGTGCCGGCGCCCTGCACCGACCGGCTCTCGGGCGCCGGGTCGTAGGCCCAGCGGAAGCGGCGCTCGGAGCCTTCGAGCAGGTACTCGCCCTGAGTCTGGTGGGTGAAGCCCAGCACGTCGGTCAGCATGCGCTCCTCGACGTGGGCGTACTCGGCGTAGGCGCGCGCGCCCTCGACGCCGAGGATGGCGTGCTCGGCGGGGATGTCGGGGTGCCGGGCGCGAAGCGGTGGGTTGCCGAGCGCGGCGACGACGAGCTCGAGGCCGAGCCCGTCGTAGTCCTCGAACCGCAGGCTGCCAGGCTCGCGCAGTCCGGTCTCGAGGCGCTCCTGCCAGAAGTCGAGCGAGGCCTCGGAGGCGACGCCGAGCTGGAGCGTGTGGATCATCCCGATGCCGGCGCGGCCGCGAGCGGCGCCGGGAAACTCGAACCAGGTGAGGATCGAGCCGGGCCTGCCCTGCTCGTCGCCGAAGTAGAGGTGGTAGGCCTCGGGGGCGTCGAAGTTGACGGTCTTCTTGACGAAGCGCAGCCCGAGCAGGTCGGCGTAGAAGCGCACATTCTCATGGGCGTCGCCAGTGATCATGGTGACGTGGTGCAGGCCGGCGAGGTTCATGCCCGCAGTCTATCACGGGTGATTGCACGTGCAACTACTTCGCGCGACGTCAAGCTTGCGTAGGCTGCACGCCCGTCATGGCCACGCTGATCGGCATCGATGTGGGGACGAGCGGCACGCGCGCGCTGGCCGTCACCACCGAGGGGCGGCTGGTGGCGGAGGCCACACGCCCGCACGAACTGCTCACGCCGCGCCCGGGCTGGACCGAGCAGGATCCGCTGCAGTGGTGGGAGGCGTGTCGGGCCGCACTCGCGGAGGTCGCGGCGACGGCCGGCGACGACGTGGTCGGGCTCGGCCTTGCGGGGCAGATGCACGGCTCGGTGTTCCTCGACGCCGCCGGCGAGGTGGTGCGGCCGGCGCTGCTGTGGAACGACCAGCGCACGGCGCCGCAGTGCGACGACATCACCGCGCGCGTCGGAGCCGAGCGGCTGCTGGAGCTGGCCGGCAACCCCGCGCTGACGGGCTTCCAGGCGCCGAAGATCCTGTGGCTGGCGCAGGAGGAGCCGGAGGCGTTCGGCCGGGTGGCGAGCGTCTTGCTGCCGAAGGACTACGTGCGCTTCATGCTCACCGGCTCGCGTGCGACCGACGCCTCCGACGCCTCGGGCACGCTGCTGCTCGACGTCCGCGCGCGCGACTGGTCGCCGGAGATCCTCGACGCGCTCGAGATCCCGCGCTCGTGGCTGCCGGAGGTCTTCGAAGGGCCGTCGGTGACCGGCTCCCTGCGCGACGACGTGGCCGACGAGCTGGGGCTCCCGCGTGGGCTGCCGGTGGCCGCCGGGGGCGGCGACAACGCGGCGGCGGCCGTCGGCGTCGGCGTGGTGCGAGAGGGGTCGGTCTCGACCTCGATCGGCACCAGCGGCGTGCTGTTCGCTCACCGCGATGCCTTCACGCCCGATCCCTCCGGCCGCGTGCACGCGTTCTGCCATGCCGTGCCGGGCGCCTTCCACCTGATGGCGGTGACGCTCTCGGCGGGCGGCTCGCTGAGCTGGTGGCGCGAGCAGTGCGACGCGAGCTTCGAGGAGCTGGTGGGCGAGGCGACGGAGGTCGGGCCGGGCGCCGAGGGGCTGGTGTTCCTGCCGTACCTGACCGGCGAGCGCAGCCCTCATCTCGACCCGCACGCGCGCGGCGGGTTCGTCGGGCTCACCGTGCGTCACTCCCGCGCCCATATGACGCGCGCCGTGATGGAGGGCGTGGCCTTCTCGATGCGCGACGGGCTGGAGGTCATGCGCGGGCTCGGCACGCCGGACGAGGACATGCGGGCGGTGGGCGGCGGCGCCCGGTCGCCGCTATGGCTCGCTCTGCAGGCTGACGTCTACGGCCGCTCGGTACGCCGCACGGAGGTCGACGAGGGTCCGGCCTATGGAGCGGCGCTGCTGGCGGGCGTGGCGGCCGGCGCGTTCGCGGACGTGGACGAGGCGAGCACCCAGGTGCGGCTGCGGCCGGAGGACACCGAGCCCGATCCGGAGCGCGCGCGTGCGTACGACGAGCTGTACGCGGTCTACCGGTCGCTCTATCCGGCGCTGCGGGACCAGATGCACGAGCTCGGGCGGCTGGCCTCGGCCTGAAGGTCGCTGTCCGGCGCTGCGGGACAGGATGCACGAGCTCGGGCGGCTCGCTTCGGCCTCGAGGTCGCTGGCATTCCGCCTCGCGGCCTGATTCGCTTCCGGCCGTGCACGTCCGCGCCGTCGTCGCCGCCGTCCTGCTGGCGCTAGGCGTCACCGCCGTGGCGGAGGCCCCGTCGCGGGTGCGGGTCGCCCACGCGCGCCCGCAGGTCGCCCACACGCGCGCGCCCGTCGCGATCGTCGCGGCGCCTCCCGTGAAATCGCGGCTCGTCGCCGTGGACGGGATCCGCGAGGCGCAGGCATGGGCGCGCCGGCGGGGCGGCACCGTCGGCTTCGCGGTCGCGCGCAAGGGCGCGCCGATCCGCGGCATCAACGTCAACCATCGCTTCTACTCGGCGAGCGTGGTCAAGGCCATGCTCGCGCTCGCCGTCGTGCGCGCGGCCCGCGATCGCGCGCTGACCGCCGGCGAGCGCGCGCTGCTGCGGCCGATGGTCACCTACTCCGACAACGACGCGGCGACCGCGGTCTACGCGCGGGTGGGGTCGGCGGCGCTATACCGCATCGCGCGCGCGGCCGGCATGACGCGCTTCGACGTCAGCTTCAACTGGGCCGACGCCCTGCTCACCGCGCGCGACCAGGCGCGGCTCTTCCTGCGCATCGACCGCCTCGCGCCGCGCCGCCATCGCGCCTATCTGCGCGCGCTGCTGGGCTCGGTCGTGCCCTCGCAGCGCTGGGGGATCGCGCCGGTGGCCGAGGCGCGCGGCTTCAGGGTCATGTTCAAGGGCGGATGGCGGACGGGGATCTTCCACCAGGTCGCGCTGCTCGAACGCGACGGGCGTCGGATCGCGGTCGCGGTGCTCACCAGCGGGACCGACCACGGCTACGGGCGCGAGACGCAGTCCGGCATCGCCGCCCGTGTCCTCGCCCGCGCGCCGCGCAAGCGGGTCAGCCGGTCGGCTGCAGGCGGAGCTTGAACTCCAGCGTTCCGCGGTCCTCGACGGTCACGACGCCCGCCACGCTGGGCGGCTCGATCTGAAGGTCGGCGAAGGCGATCGGCGCGGAGCCGACGAGCTCGGTCGCGTCGCCGCCGAGTGCTCCGGTTGGACAGCGTGGGCGGCGGCGGCGCGTCGCTGCCGCGTAGGGCGAGCGGCGAGGCGCCGCCCACAGCAGACGAGACCGTTGCGACGACGATCAGCCGGCGTGCGATGCCGCGCATCCTGGCGGATGCCGGGTAATCCCGGGATAAGACGGGCGCTTCTCAGGAAGTTCCCAGGAACCTCCGAGGAAGCTCACACCCCGGCCGTCGATACTGAGCGCCATGACAGGACGGATCGATCGCCGGCAGGCACTTGGGGCCTTCGGGACGGTGAGCCTGGGCGCGCTGCTGGCCGCATGCGGCAGCGACCGCGTCGAGACCACCGACGGCGGAACGGCGACCGTCGAGCCCGAGACCACCGCGTCGCCCGACACCGCGAGCCGCTTCGGCGACGAGTCCAGCTGCACGCTGACCCCGGAGATGACCGAGGGCCCGTTCTACTTCGACGCCGACAAGATCCGCAGCGACATCCGCGACGGCCACGAGGGCACCGAGCTGCAGCTCGCGCTCCGGGTGCGCGACTCCGAGTGCCGGCCGCTGGCCAACGCGGTCGTCGATCTGTGGCACTGCGACGCCGAGGGCGGCTACTCCGAGGAGGACGACCCGTTCCTGCGCGGCGCCCAGGTGACCAACAAGGACGGGATCGCCGAGTTCACGACGATCTATCCGGGCTGGTACCAGGGCCGCACGGTGCACATCCACGCGAAGGTGCATCTCGACTCCTCGACCGTGCTGACCACGCAGCTCTTCTTCGACGACGCCGTGACCGATCGCGTCTTCGCGGCGGCGCCCTACGCCGCGCGAGGCGAGCGGGAGATGCGCAACGACGGCGACGGGATCTTCGACGAGGCGCTGCTGCTGGATCTCGCGCGTGAAGGCGACGGCTACGTGGGGACGATCTCGTTCGATGTCGCAGCCGGCTGAGCCGCGCGTGCTCGTCGTCGACGACGAGCCGAACATCGTGGACGTCGTCAGCATGGCGCTGCGCTTCCAGGGCTTCGCCGTCGAGTCGGCGGGCACGGGGGCCGAGGCGATCGCCGCGGTGTCCGACTTCCGTCCCGACCTCATCGTGCTCGACGTGATGCTGCCCGACATGGAGGGCTTCGACGTCGCCGCAGCGGCTCGGCGCCCAGCGCAGTCGCGTCCCGATCATCTTCCTCACCGCGCGCGACGCCACCGACGACAAGATCCGCGGGCTCACGCTCGGCGGCGACGACTACGTGACCAAGCCGTTCAGCCTCGAGGAGCTGGTCGCGCGGATCCGCTCGATCCTGCGCCGCGCCGGCCTGGCCGAGCCGGAGTCGAGCCGGCTCACCTTCGAGGACGTCGAGCTCGACGAGGACACGCGCGAGGTCACTCGCGGCGGGGTGCACGTCGACCTGACGGCGACCGAGTACCGGCTGCTGCGTTACCTGCTGCTCAACCCGCGCCGCGTGCTGACGCGCGCGCAGCTGCTCGAGCACGTCTGGGACTACGACTTCGGCGGCGACGCGCGGGTGCTCGAGACGTATGTGAGCTACCTGCGCAAGAAGCTCGACGCCCACGGCCCGCCGCTCATCCACACCGTCCGCGGGGTCGGGTACGCGCTGCGGCCGCCGCGCACATGATGGTGTCGCTGCGCTCACGGCTGCTCGCCGCCATGCTGGTGATCACGGCCGTGGGGATGCTGCTGCTCGGCGGCATCACCTACCTCGGCCAGCGCTCGTTCCTGCTCGACCGGTTGGACGACCAGATCCGGCGCGCCCCTCCGGCGGCGGCGGGCGCGCTCGACAACAGCGGCTTCGAGGGCGGGCCGGGCGGCGCGGCCGGCGGACCGCCGCCCGGCGGCGGGGGGCCGGGCAGCGGCCTGCCGCCGGGCACCTACGTCGAGCTGCGCGACGCGTCGGGCGACGTCGAGAAGTCGCAAGTCTTCGACTACGGCCAGGACATCACCGCCGATCCGGCGCTGCCGGACGAGATCCCGCTCGGGGAGCCGTTCACGGTCGACGGCGAGAACGGCGACGATGAGCGGTACCGCGTGTACGCGGAGGCCGACCGGTTCGGCTCCGGCGTGATCGTCGTGGCGGCGCCGCTCAGCGAGGTCGACGCGACGCTGAACCGGCTGCTCGTGCTCGAGCTGCTCGTCATCGCGGGCGTGCTGCTGGTGCTCGGCTTCGTCGGCTGGGCGGTCGTGCGCGTCGGGCTCCTGCCGCTGGACCGGATCGGGCACACGGCGGGCGCGATCGCGGGCGGCGACCTCTCGCACCGCGTCGAGTCCACCGACCCGCGGACAGAGGTCGGCCGGCTCGGGATCGCCTTCAACGCGATGCTCGACCGGCTCGAGGGGGCGTTCGGACGCCAGCGGGCGAGCGAGGACCGGCTGCGCCGCTTCCTGGCCGACGCCTCGCACGAGCTGCGCACGCCGCTGGCCTCGATCCGCGGCTACGCCGAGCTGTTCCGCATGGGCGCGGCGAGCTCGCCCGAGGAGGTGGCGAAGGCGATGCGGCGGATCGAGGACGAGGCCGCGCGGATGGGCGTCCTGGTCGAGGACCTGCTGATGCTCGCGCGGCTCGACGAGATCGCCGAGGCGCCGCACACCGAGGTCGACCTGGGGGCGCTGGCGGGCGACGCGGTCGATGACGCGCGGGCCACTGCGCCCGAGCGCCGGATCGCGCTCGACGTGTCCGCGGGCGTGGTCGTGCTCGGGGACGCGCATCAGCTCCGCCAGGTGTTCGCCAACCTGCTGCGCAATGCGCTCGTGCACACGCCTGAGGGGACAGGGATCGACGTGGTGGTCTCGGCCGATCACGATGGGGGCGGCGGTGGGGACGGCGACGGCGACGGCGCCGTGCGGCTGGAGGTCCGCGACCACGGGCCGGGGCTGCCGGCCGGCGATCCGAGCGCCCTGTTCGACCGCTTCTGGCGTGCCGAGGGCGGCCGCGAACGCGGCAAGGCCGGGGCCGGGCTCGGGCTGGCGATCGTGGCGGCCATCGTCGATGCGCACGGTGGGCGCGTCGAGGCGGCTGACGCGGCCGGCGGCGGCGCGGTGTTCACGGTCGTGCTGCCCGCCGCAGGCGGCTGACCTCGAGCCTGCGGCGCGGCGCAGGGATGCCATCCGGCGGGCGACATAGGATACGAACATGTGTTCGCAAGTGATAGTCGGGCGGTCGGACGGAACGAGGCCGCTGGAGGTGCTGGAGCGGGAGATCACCACGCTGGCCTCGCAGATCCATGCGGCGACCTGCCGGTGGCTCGGGCTCGTGGCGGAGTACGACGCGCGCGAGGGCTGGGCGCAGTGGGGCTGCCAGTCGTGCGCGCACTGGGTGGCGTGGCAGTGCGGGATCGCGCCGGGCGCCGCGCGTGAGCACGTGCGGGTGGCGCGCCGACTCGTCGAACTGCCGCTGATCCGAGCCGCGTTCGCGGCGGGCGAGCTGAGCTACTCGAAGGTCCGTGCGCTCACCCGCGTGGAGAACGTGGAACGCGAGCAGGACCTGCTCGACCTGGCCCGCCATGCGACGGCGTCGCAGCTGGAGCGGCTGCTGCGGGCGTACCGCGGCGTGGTGGCGGCCGAGCGAGCGGCGGCCGGTGGGCGGCCCGACCGCTGGCTGGCGTTCGACCACGCGGACGACGGCAGCCTGCTCCTGCGCGGCCGGCTGCCCGCCGAGGAAGGCGCGCTGGTGCTGGCCGCGCTGCAGGCGGCGCACGAGTGGCTGGCACAGCAGGACGTTCCCGCGGAGACGTCTGTGGCGGACGGTGCGTGTGCGGGGGATGACGGCGTGGAGGGCGTTCCCGCGGAGACGTCTGTGGCGGACGGTGCGTGTGCGGGGGATGACGGCGTCGGAGGGCGTTCCCGCGGGAACGCCGCGGCTCAGCGCGGGCGAGGCGCGGGCCGACGCGCTCGTCGCGATCGCGGACGCGTTCCTGGCCGGCGGCGGCCGGTCGGTGCGGACCGGCGGCGACCGCTACCAGGTCGTGCTGCACGCGGACGCCGCGGCGCTCTCGGGCGACGAACCGGGCGGACGGTGCGAGCTCGACGACGGCCCGCCCGTGGCGATCGAGACGGCGCGGCGGCTGGCATGCGACGCCTCGCTCGTTCGGCTCCTCGAACGCGACGGGCAGCCGCTGCGGATCGGGCGCAAGACGCGCGCCGTCCCGCCTGCGCTGCGCCGTGCGCTCAATGCCCGCGATCGCGGCTGCCGGTTCCCGGGCTGCGGGTCGCGGCGGTTCCTCGATGCCCATCACATCGAGCACTGGGCGGACGGCGGCGCCACCGACCTCGACAACCTGCTCCAGCTCTGCGGGCATCACCACCGGTTGCTCCACGAGGGCGGTTACCGCATCACGCGCGGGCCGGGCGGGCGACTGCGGTTCCACCGGCGCGACGGGCGGCCGATCCCGGAGTGCCCCGGGCGGACGCGCGGCGGCCCGCAGGCGTCGCTGCCGGGCACGCGACGTCCCGACGCGTGCGTCCCGCTGTCGCACGACAGGCTCGATCTCGAGCTCGCCGTCGACGCCGTGCTCGCGTTCGCGCCGATCGCGACGGGGGAGCCGCCGGGCGTCTGACGATCAGGTATCCAGCAGCCGCTGCACGGAGGCGACCTTGTCGTCGAGCGTCTGCTCGCGGTCGCGGCGCTCGTCGAGCTTGAGGACGGTGTAGACGCGCGGGACGCCCTGTTCGAACGGGACCGCGTGGAGCTCGGCGACGATCGCGAAGATGTCCTCGACGGTCCCCTCGAGTGACGTGCCCATGGCGTGCAGCGCGAACTGAACGCGGTCCTGGGATTCGAGCCGCCGATGGATCTCCGCGATGTAGGTCGACGCGCTCGCGTCGGGGCGGCCGAGCGCGATGACGGTGAGGTCGGCGGTGGCCACGAGACGCGAGGCTAGCGCCCGGCGCGGCAGTGACGTTCGCACCGGCGCGTGGATCACGACAAGGTCGTGCCGGCGGATGACGAGTCGCCGGAGTCCGACTCGCGCGGCCCGCCGGACGCATCGCCGGGCACACCTGAGCCGTCGCCGGACGATCGCCGGCACCCGACCGCCGCCGGACGAATCGCCGGGCACGCCTGAGCCGCCGCCGGACGGATCGCCGAGCACGCCTGAGCCGCCGCCCGGCGGAACACCCGGGACCCCCGAGCCGTCGCCACCCGGAGGCGCGGCCCCCGGGCCGCCAGACCCGCCCGACGGCATCGTCGCCTCGAGCGCGGCCTCGACCTCGTCGACCGCGAGGCCGAGCTCGTCGGCCAGCGTCTCGGCGAGCTGCGACCCGTCCGGCGGGCCGCCGTCGCCGTCGCGGGAGCTCGGCCGGGCCGCCTCGAGCGCCTCCTGCAGCCGGCTCTCGGAGACGCCGAGCTCGCCGGCGAGGGCGCTGAGGTCGAAGCCGCCCGGTCCGGGCCCGCCGCCGCCCTGGCCGGGCCGGCTCAGCGACGGTTCGCTGCCGCCGGCGCGCGGAGTCGCCGCCGGCCGCGACGCCGATGCCGGCGGCGCCCGCGAGGGCGGCGGCGCCGAGCACGATGGCGATGGTTCGGGATCGGGGGTTCATGCGGTCCTCCTGTCGGTGGTGATGAGTCGGGGTGAAGCGGTGCGCCTGCGGTGGGCGAAGACCCACGTCCGCATGGCGACGTAGCGGGTGACCGTCGCGGTGAGGTTCGCCGCGACGAGCACGGCCAGCTCGACGGCGCGCGGGGGGTCGGCGGAGATGCCGTGCAGCACGAGCAGGGCGCTGTTGGTGAGCGCCAAGGTCAAGACGAACACCAGCGCGCCGCGCAGGTGGTGGCGGACGAGTCCGGCCCTGCCGCGCACGCCGAAGGTGAAGCGCCGGTTCAGCGCCGTGTTGCCGACCGCCGTCATGCCCAGCGCGAGGGCGTTGGCGCCGACCGCGCCGAGCGCGCCGCGCAGCAGCAGGAACAGCAGCGCGTGGGCGATGGTGCTGAGCACGCCGATGGCGGCGAACCGCACGACCGTCGAGCCGGCGAGCAGCCGCGCCACGCCGAGCAGGTCGTCGACAGCGGTGCGGACGATCCGCACGCGCGAGTCGGGATCGTCGACCCAGTCGACCGGGACCTCGTGGATCCGCATCCCGCGCCGCTGCGCCACGACGAGCAGCTCGGTGTCGAAGAACCAGCCGTCGTCGCGCACCTCGGGGAGCAGGTCCGGCACCAGGTTCGCGCGGACGGCCTTGAAGCCGCACTGGGCGTCGCTGAACCGCGCTCGCAGGACGGTCCGCAGGATGCCGTTGTAGGCGCGCGAGATGACCTCGCGCTTGGGTCCGCGGACCACACGCGCGCCGTGGGCGAGGCGGCTGCCGATGGCCAGGTCGCTGTGGCCCGACAGCAGGGGCGCGACCAGCGGGAGCAGGGCGCGCAGGTCGGTCGAGAGGTCGACGTCCATGTAGCAGACGACCTGCGCGTCGCTCAGCGACCAGGCAGCGCGCAGCGCTCGGCCGCGACCCTTGCGATCGAGGCGCAGGAACGACACCGACGGCAGGTCGCGGGCGAGCGCGGAACCGACCGCGGCCGTGCCGTCGGTGCTCGCGTTGTCGGCGATCACGATCCGCCACGTGAACGGGAACTCCGTGTGCAGGAAGCGGTGCAGGCGGCGCACGCTCAGCGCGAGCGTCGGCTCCTCGTTGTGCACGGGCACGACGATCTCGACCTGCGCGCGGGGAGCGAGCTCCGCACGGGGGCGCGCGGCGACGAGGTCCGCACGGTCCGAGCGCGCGGCGGCGTCGGCCCGCGCCGCCGGGGCGGTCACGGAAGCCTCCGGGGCGGTCACGGGAGCCTCCGCGCGGCGAGCGTGGCGGCCGCGACGACCGCCGGGAGCAGCCGACGGAAGCGTCGGGCCGACGCCTCGTCCGGCAGCAGCCGCCTGACGCGCCGACCCGAGCGGCGCGGGCGGGTGAGGGCGATGGTGGGCTTGCGCGATGTCATGCGACCACCGTCGGCCCCGACCGTGCGAAGCGGCTCGGAGCACGCTGGGAGATCCCTGAGAGCCGCGGCGCGCTCAGGGAACTCCCAGGGTCGTCCCAGCCCGCTCTCGCACGCCGCGCCGAAGCTCGCCGCATGTCAACGACCTCGCTCCCGCTCCCCGCCGGACGGCGCGCCCGCACGCGCGCGCTGTCGATCCCGATGCCGCGGCCCGAGCTCGCCGCCCTGCTCGTCCTCGCCGGCGTTCTCTACCTCTGGGCCCTCGACCGCAACGGCTTCGCCAACGAGTACTACAGCGCCGCCGTGCGCTCGATGAGCACGAGCTGGCATGCGTTCCTCTATGGATCCTTCGACACCGCCGGCGTGATGACGGTGGACAAGCCGCCGCTCGCGCTCTGGGTCCAGGCCCTGTCCGCGCGCGCGTTCGGCTTCAGCTCCTGGAGCATCCTCGTGCCGCAGGCGCTCATGGGCGTCGCGACCGTCGGCCTGACCTACGACATGACCCGCCGCCGCTTCGGCCGCGTGGCCGGCTTCGCCGCCGGCCTGGCGCTGGTCCTCACGCCGGTCACCGTGGCGATCGCCCGCCACAACAACCCGGACGCGCTGCTCGTGCTCTGCTGCACGGCCGCGCTGTGGTTCCTCGTCAAGGGGCTCGAGGACGGTCGCATCCGTTGGCTCGTGCTCTCCGGCGTCGCCGTCGGCCTCGGCTTCGAGGCCAAGATGGCGGCCGCCCTGCTCGTCGTGCCCGCCATCGCCGCCGCCTGGATGTGGGCGGCGCCGCGGAACCGCGTAAGGGCCTGCTCGCCGGCGGCGCCGCGATGACCGTCGTCGGCCTCGCCTGGCCCGTGCTGATCTGGCTGACGCCGGCCGCCGACCGACCCTGGGTGTCGGGCACGAGCGACAACAGCATCTGGTCGCTGATCCTCGGCTACAACGGCCTCGGCCGCCTGCTCGGGCAGGACGGCGGCCCCGGCGGCGTGGGCGGTGGCGCCATGTTCGGTGGCGAGCCCGGCCTGCTGCGGCTGCTCAACGAGGCGCTCGGTGGACAGGCCGGCTGGCTGCTCGGGGTCGCGCTCGTCGGCGGCATCGCGCTGCTCGCGCTCACGCGTCTCCGCCGCGCCGACGCCCGCACCGGCTGGCTGATCGCGGTCGGCGGCACGTTCCTGACCATCGCGGTCGCCTTCAGCCGCGCCGAGGGGATCTTCCATCCCTACTACGTGGCCCAGCTGGCGCCCTTCACGGCCGCGCTGGTCGGCGCGACCGCGGCGACGATGCTCAACAACCGCTTCGTGGCGGCCGCGGCGCTGCTCGCCGGCGTGGCGACCGAGATGCTGATCCTCGGCGGCGACGCCGCCTGGATCGCGGCGGCCGGTGTCTTCGCCGCCGTCCTGCTCGCGAGCGACGCGCTCGGCCGCAAGGCCCGTCCGTACATCGTCGCCGCCGCGATGGCCGTGCTGCTCATCACACCCGCGAGCTGGTCGGCGCAGACGCTCGGCCACGCCACGAGCGGGACGTTCCCCGCGGGCGGCGCCGCGACGATGACTGCCGGACCGGGCGGCGGCGGCGGCGCACCCCCGGGCGGGGGCAACATGTTCGGCGGCGACACCTCGTCCGTCAGCGCGGCGCTCGAGTACGCCGCGGCCAACGGCGGCGGCACGATCGCCGTGTCCAGCCAGTCCGGCGCCGCCGGCTCGCTGATCACCTCCGGCGCCGACGTCGCCGCGATCGGCGGCTTCTCCGGCCGCGAGAGCCAGGTCACCGTCGACTGGCTGGCCGACGCGGTCGAGCAGGGCCGGATCCGCTACGTCCTCACGCAGGGCGCCGACGGCCTGGGCAACGACAGCCGCATCGGCTCGAGCGAGGTCATGGCCGCCGTCGAGCAGGTCGGAGCCCCCACGTCGGTGGACGGCCTCTACGACCTGCAGGGCCTCGCCGCCGAGCTCAGGTCACTGTGAAGCCGCCGTCGACCGTGATCGCGGTGCCAGTGATCCAGCCCGCGTCGGGGGAGACGAGCCAGAGGATCGTCCGCGCGACGTCCTCCGGCTCCCCGAGCCGGCCGACCGGGTAGCCGGCGGCCATGTCACCCTCGCGCGCGTCGTAGTCGGGCCTGTCGACGCGCGCGAGGGCGGTCCGCACCACCGCCGGAAGGACCGCGTTGCAGCGGATGCCGTCCGCCGCGTACTCGACCGCCACCGACCGCGTCAGAGCGATCAGGGCGCCCTTGGCCGCCGCGTACGGCGCCGTGCCGGACGCCGGCTTGACGGCCAGGGTGGAGGAGACGTTGACGATCGCGCGATCGCCCTCGGCGCGCAGCAGCTCGGGCAGCGCGGCGCGCAGCACCAGGTACGGGCCGCGCAGGTTGATCGCGATCTGCTCGTCCCAGCGCTCGACCTCGACCTCGTGCAGGCGGACGTTGCGCCGGATCGCCCCCGCGTTGTTGACGACGACGTGCAGCGCGCCGAACGCGCGCACGGTCTCGCGCACCACCCGCTCCGCGTCCTCCGGCACCGACAGGTCGCCCGCCACGGCCAGGCCGCCGATCGCCGATGCGACCTCCTCCAGCGGCTCGCGGCGCCGCCCGGTCACCGCTACCGCGACGCCCGACGCGGCGAGGCTCAGGGCGGTGGCACGGCCGATGCCGGTGCCGCCGCCGGTGACGAGCGCGACGCGGTCCACGGCCGCGAGGGTATCCAGAGTGCCGACACGGCCGGCCGCAGCCGCGGGTCCGAGCCGTACACGAGCAGCACGAGCATCGCGCCGTAGATCGGCAGGTGGCCCATCAGCTCGTTCGCGCCGAAGAACCACAGCGTGGCGTTGAAGGGGATGCCGGCCACGATCACGATCACCTGCGGGAGCGCCCCCGAGATCACGAGCAACCCGAACAGCACCTCGATCGCGCCGGCCACCCGGATGAACTCGAGGTCGCTCCAGCCGAGCCCGATCTCCCGCGCCACGTTCAGCTCCGGGTGGTCGGCAAGGAAGGCCAGCGCCAGGTCCGGCCGCGCGAGCTTCTCGTCGAACGCCACGACGATCAGCGCCACGCCGGCGGCCACCTTCAGCGCCCACACCGCGCGCGCGTGGTCGAGGAGCGCCGGCTCGGCCGCCGCGCCGCGCTCATGGTCGGCCGACCAGCGGCCCGGTCCCGCGAGCAGCACGTAGATCGCCAGCCCCAGCATGTCGATGCGCGACAGCACCGGCAGGAAGCCGAACTCGAGCATGCCGATCGGCCCCGCGGCCACGAGCAGCGCGGCGCCCGCGCGAGCGTGCCAGCCGGTCGCCATGCTGACGGCGACGACCGCCATCACCGCGCCGAGCAGGATCCCCGCCACGTCCGCCTGCAGGTCCATGGCGGGCGAGAGGTAGAAGCCGAGCGACAGCAGCCCGACCAGCGACACCGTGAGGTGCAGCCGGATCGCGAACGGCATGAACGGCACGAGCCGGGCCAGGAACGGGACGTCGACCCCCGGCCAGAAGCGCGCGATCACGCGCACGAGCACGGTGGCCAGCACGGCGCAGCCGAGCAGCACCAGCGTCAGCGTCTCGCCGGCGAACCCCCAGTCGGTCGGATAGTCGCCGAACTCGAACCAGCGCTCGTGGGCGAACGGCATCGCCCGGCGGATCCTAGGGCTCGAGCTCTACCCGCATCGCGGCGGCGAGCCCGCCGCCGAGCACCTGGAGAGTGTCGCCGAAGCGCACGGTCAGCGGCCCGCCGAACGGCTGGCGGTCGAGCACCTCGAGCCGGTCGCCGAGACCGACCCCGCGCTCGGACAGGTAGCGCAGCATCTCCGGGTCGGAATCCGACACGCGCACGAAGACCCCGCGGTCCCCGGCCGACAGGTCGGACAGGCTGCGCGTGCTGCTCTCGTCGATCTCGAGCTGGGCGTTCGGGATCGGGTCGCCGTGCGGATCGTGCGTCGGGTTGCCGAGCTTGGCGGCGATCCGCTCCTCGAGATCCTCGGACAGCACGTGCTCCAAGGCCTCCGCCTCCTCGTGCACGCGGTCCCACGGCACGTCGAGCTGGGTGGCGAGGTAGAGCTCGAGCAGCCGGTGATGCCGCAGCACCTCGAGCGCCAGGCGCTCGCCCTCGTCGGTCAGCTGCACCCCGCGGTAGGGCACGTGCGCGACCAGCCCGAGGTCTGCGAGCTTCTTGATCATCCCCGAGGCCGACGCCGGCG
Source organism: uncultured Solirubrobacteraceae bacterium (assembly GCA_963830725.1). GTDB lineage: Bacteria > Actinomycetota > Thermoleophilia > Solirubrobacterales > Solirubrobacteraceae > DASSUW01. Next base: position 111,482 of record CAWHNO010000013.1, read on the forward strand.
TGACCTCGAGCCGGTCGGCGAGGTCGTTGGTCGCCACCGGGTCGCCGCCCGCGCGGTGCTGGAGCGAGTAGATCGCCTTGGTGTAGTTCTCGACGGCCTCGGACGAGCCGGTCATACGCTCACCAGCAGCCCGGTCAAGAACATCAGGCCGATCCCGCCCAGCAGACCCGCCACGGCGGCCGGGTGCAGGGTGCGGCCGTCGTCGTCGCGCAGCGACGGCGCGAGCTGGACGATCACCTGCACGATCGCCCCCGCGCCGAATCCGAAGAGGAAGGCGGCGAGCGAGGCGTTGAACGCCGCCGCGCCGATCCAGGCGCCGAGCACGGCCGGGGCGCCGGCCACCAGCCCGAGCGTCGCGAGCCGGCCGAGCGACGGCCGCAGGTGGGCGACCGGCGCGACGATGGCCAGCCCCTCGGTCGTGTTGTGGAGCGCGAAGCCGACGACCAGGAACGCGCCCAGCGCCAGCGCGCCGACCGAGTAGGCGGAGCCGATGGCGACGCCCTCGCCGAGGTTGTGCAGGCCGATGCCGACCGCGACCAGCAGCGCCAGCGTCCCGCCGGAGGCGCCCGCGGCGCGCGCGGCGCTGCGGCGCGCCGCCAGCCACTCGGAGACGCCGGTGAGCAGCAGGTAGGAGACCACGCCGCCGACCAGCACCAGAGCGGCGCCGCCGAACGCCTGCGAGCCCTCGCCGGCGAGCTCGAAGCCCTCCAGCGTGGCGTCGATGGCCAGGAAGGCGAGCAGGCCGACGGTCACGGCCATCACCACGCGCAGCCAGCCCGGCGGGATCTGGCGGAGCCACGGCAGCCACAGCATGCCGAGGGCGACCGGGATCACCCCGACGTAGACGCCGAGCAGCGCCATCAGCCCGAAGAACGAGAGGTCATTCGAAGGGGTCTCGACGGCGACCGGGATCTCGTGCGCGAACGTCCCGCCCGTCGAGGTCATGAGCGCCACCTCGTAGGCCTCGCCCTCGACCCACGGCTGCTGGACCCGGACGGTCGCGGTCTCGAGCCGGCCGATCGGCCCCTCGGCGCCCGAGAACTGCGCGAAGGCATCGTTCACGACGGCCTGGGCGATCGTCACCGGGTCGGGCCCGTCGTTGCGCACGGTCAGCTCGATCACCCCGGGCGTCAGCGTCGTGCGCTCGACCGCGAGCTCCTCGGCCGGCGGCCCGCGCCGCTCTCCCAACCCCGGCCCGCCGAGCACGGCGAAGGCGCCGATCGCCGCCATGATGAGCACGAGCGGGATGAGCCCGAGCACCCAGGCCGGGAAGCGCGCGGTCAGCCCCTCGTCGACGGTGGCGGCGCGCCCTTCCATCAGGTCACGTTCTCGAGGTCGTGGAACATGCGGGGGTTCTCGCTTACAAGACCTCGAAGAAGCCCTGCCAGCCGAGCTCGGTGAACTCCGACTGGTGCGCGTGGAACATGAACGTGCCGGGATGGGCGAAACGCCACTCGAGGATGCCGCGCTGGCCCTGGCAGAGCATCACGGTGTCGGTGAACTCCGACGGGGTCTTCGACGTGCCCGTGGGGTAGTAGTGGAAGAGGTTCCCGTGCAGGTGGAACGAGTTGATCAGGTCGTACTCGAGCACGTTGACGAGGTAGATCCGCACCAGCTCCCCGCGCGGCACCCGGATCGGCTCACGCATGTACGCGAACGGGATCGAGTTGGCCGCGTACATCTCGTTCGCGCGGTCGAAGTTGGTGTCGAACCCGTTCATCACCATCACCAGCTCCTCGGCGTCCTCGCGGCCGTCCGCGGGGTCGACGATGAAGGCGCCGTAGAGGCCCTTGGCGATGTGCTCGGCCAGCGGCCGCACGTGGCAGTGGTAGAGGTGCAGGCCGGCGGGCAGCGCGTCGAACTCGTAGACGGTCTTGCCGCCGGGCGGGATCTGCCCGGCGCCGATGCCCGGCACGCCGTCCATCTCGGACGGGTGGATGCCGTGGAAGTGGATCGTGTGCGGGTGGTCGGAGCCGTTCGCGAAGGTGATTCGCAGCCGCTCGCCCTCGCGGCAGCGCAGCGTCGGCCCGGGGATCCGCTGGTTGTAGGTCCAGGCCGCGAACTTCACGCCGGGCGCGACCTCGACCTCCTTGTCGACGGCGTAGAGCTCCCACTCGCGCAGCACGCGGCCGTTCGCCATCCGGGTCGTCTTGCCCCAGTCGAAGTCGCGCAGGATCTCGTGCGGGTCGAAGCCGTTGGCCGCGTGGTCGACCGTTCGCCCGTCGCGGAAGTCGGCGTGGCCGTGGTCGGCGGTGCGGTGGGCGCCGTGCTGCTCCGCCGCCTGCGCCTCCCACGGATGGCCGTGCGGGACGGTCTTGTGCAGGAGCGCCGCGCCGCCGGTGGCGGCAAGCGATCCGGCGAGCAGCTTCCGGCGTGTCAGTTCAGCCACACCGTTGATTATGGCATGCCTAAATCTTATTGTCGAGCGGCCGAGAAGAAGAGCCCGACCGGACCTGGCGGTTCCGGCGCCGCGTGGCGCGGCTCGAGCCCTCCGAGTACGTCCTCGACGCGCCCGTCCGGGAACCGGTGCCGGCCCGGGTCAGGCTCCCGGCTTCGTGACCATCAGGAAGACGGCCGCCAGCACGAGCAGGCCGGCGACGGCGCCCATGATCCCTTCGCGGCGCGCCTCGCGCTGATAGTCGTCCGAGACGTTGCCGGTCTCGTCGATCTCGCGCTGCGCCTGGACGGCGAGCCGCCGGTCGGTCGGGACGAAATACGCACCCTGCATGCCGCCGAGCACGATCGCGATCGCGAACGTCGCGCTGATCCAGAACGAGCCGAAGCCCCAGTCGCCGTCGATCGTCTGGTAGATACCGGTGAGGATGACCAGGCCGAGAGCCGGGCCGGCCATCCGCTGGTTGATCGCGAGCTGGAGCTGGTGCATGTACGGCAGGTTCCGCACGCCGGCCTTCATGGCGACCGGGAACATGATCGCCTCGGCGAAGGTGGCGCCGAAGCCGACCACGACGGCGCTGACGTGCACGAAGACGGAGAACTCGTAGAGGCTCATGGCGTGAAGACGATCTTGCCGAACACGTCGCCGGAGGCCATCGCCGCGAACCCGTCGCGCGCCTCGGCCAGCGGCAGGACGCGGTCGATCTCGGGCCGGATCCCGCTCGCCTCGCACAGCCGCGCGAGCTGCGAGAGCTCGTCGCGCGTGCCCATGGTCGAGCCGATCACGTTGAGCTGGAGGAAGAACACGCGCTGGAGCTCGGCCGACGGCGCGCCCCCGCTGGTCGAGCCCGAGACGACCAGCGTGCCGCCGGGCTTCAAGGCGCGCAGCGAGTGCTTCCAGGTCGCCTCGCCGACCGTCTCGAGGACGGCGTCGACGCGCTCGGGCAGCTTGGCGCCGCTCTCGAACGCCTCGTGCGCGCCGAGCTCGACCGCCTTCTCGCCCTTGGCGGCGTCGCGACACGTCACCCAGACACGCAGGCCGGCGTTGCGGGCCTGCACGATCGCGGCGCTCGCCACGCCGCCGCCCGCGCCCTGGATGAGCACGGTCTGGCCGGGCTTCACCGCGCCTTGACGAACAGCATCCGGTACGCCGTCAGCCAGGCGGTCGGCAGGCACGACGCCTCCTCGAAGGAGAGCGCGTCCGGCTTGGGCACGAGGTTGCCGCGCGGCACCGCCACGCGCTCGGCCAGCGCTCCCTGGTGCTTCTCGGACAGCAGCGTGCGCTTGGGGTCCAGCGTCTCGTCACCGCGCCAGTCGTCGGACGCGATCACCGAGTGCACGATCACCTCGTTGCCGTCGCCGTCGACGCCGGCGGCGTCGCAGCCGAGGATCATCGGCAGCCGGTCCTCGGGCAGGCCGACCCCGCGCAGCGACCACAGGTCGTGGTGGTTGAGCGAGGCGGCGCGGACCTCGACGGTGGTCCAGCCGCCTGGCGGCTCAGGGTCGGGGCGCTCGTCCGACCTCGAGCGCGGCAAGCGGGTCGTCGGCATTGCTGGATGCTGCGTAGACGGCGAGCATGCGACCGGGCCTACCCGTCGTACAGCGCGCTGAACGTGGCCGCGTAGCGCTGCTCGACCACCGCCCGCTTGACCTTCATGGTCGGGGTCAGCTCGCCCGCCTCCTGGCTGAGGTCCTCCTCCAGCACGACGAACTTCTTGACCTGCTCGATCCGGGCGAAGCGCGAGTTGGCGCCGTCGACGTCGCGCTGGAGCGCCTCGCGCACGCGAACGTGACCCGCCATCGCGCGCACGTCGCCCTCGATCCCGAGCTCCGCGGCGAGCGCCGACGCCTCGTCGGCGTCGAGCGTGAGCAACGCCACGAGGTACGAGCGGTTGTCGCCGTGCACGACGGCCTGCGAGATCCAGCGCGACTCGCGCAGGGCGTTCTCGATGTTGGTGGGCGAGATGTTCTTGCCGCTCGAGGTGATGATCAGGTCCTTCTTGCGGCCGGTGATGCGCAGGTAGCCGTCCTCGAGCTCGCCGAGGTCGCCGGTGCGCACGGCGTCGCCGTCGAACACCTCGCGCGTGGCCTCCTCGTTGCGGTGGTAGCCCTTGAACACGTTCGGGCCGCTGAGCAGGATCTCGCCGTCCTCGGCGATCCGGACGCCGGTGCCCGGCAGCGCAGGGCCGACCGTGCCGAAGCGCGGGTCCTCCGGCGGGTTGAGCGTCGCCGCCGCGCAGGTCTCGGTCATGCCGTAGCCCTCGAGCACGGTGATCCCGCAGGCGTCGAGGAACTCGAGCACCTCGGCGGGGATCGGCGCCGCGCCGGTCAGCGCGAGCTCGAGCCGGCCGCCGAACACCTCGCGGACCTTCGAGAGCACGAGCCGGTCGGCGAGCGCGTACTGCCCGCGCAGCACGGCGGATGCGCTGCCGGCGCGCATCGCCGGGCGGGCCTTGCGGCCGGTGGCGATCGCCCACGCGAACAGGCGCTGCTTGACCGTGCTGCCCTCGCTCCCGCGCGCGAGCACGCGGGCGTGGATCTTCTCGAACACGCGCGGCACGGACGGGAAGTGGGTCGGGGCGGCGGCGCCGACGTCCTCCACCAGCCTGCGCGAGTCCCCGCTCCAGAAGGCCAGCGTGCAGCCGGTCTGGAGCGACACCATCTGCACCACGCGCGCAAGCGCATGCGCGAGCGGCAGGAACATGAACAGCGTGGCCGGCGGACGCAGGTGGATCAGCTCGATGTACGCGTCGCCCGTCGACAGGATGTTGCGGTGGGTGAGCACGCAGCCCTTCGGCGGGCCGGTCGTGCCGGAGGTGTAGACGATCGTCGCCACGTCGTCGGGGCCGATCGCCTCCAGCCGGGTCGCCAGCACCGAGTCGTCGACCTCGCCCGCGCGGGCGCGCACGTCGGCGACCGTCGTCGTGCGGCCGGTGTCGTGCATGCTGACGACGTGCTCGAGGCCGGGCAGCTCGTCGCGGACGGCCTCGATCTTCTCGAGCTGCTCGGCGTCCTCGACGATGATCGCCCGCGCGCCCGAATGGTCGACGACGTAGCGGCACTCCTCCGGCGAGTTCGTGTGGTAGACGGGCACGACGACCAGCCCGGCCGCCAGGATCGCGGCGTCGGCCAGCGTCCAGTCGGGGCGGGTCTCGCCCAGCAGCGCGACGTGGTCGCCGGGCTCGAGTCCGAGCGCGGCAAGCCCGCGCGCCAGCTCGCGTACGGCGGAGCCGAATTCGGCGAACGACCACTCGTGCCACGTGCCGTCGCTCGGGAATCGGATCGCGGTGCCGCTGTGGCGCTCGGCGGCGTCGAGCACCATCTGGCCGAGTGAGTTCTCGCTCATGGGCGCGATGCTCGCACAGCCTAGAGAGGTCGTTCAGACACATGGTCGGGGACGGGCTCGAGGTCGTTCACGAACCCGGGCGTGGCCTCGACACGGTCGAGCCAGGCGGCCACGTGAGCGAAATCGCGCGGGTCGGCGCCCGCATCGGCGCCGCAGTGGCCGTAACCGTAGAGCGCGATGTCGGCCACCGTGAAGGTCTCGCCGGCCAGGAACGGGCGCCCGTCGGACAGGCCGCGATCGAGCGCGGCGAGCGCGTCGCGGCCGCGCTCGAGCCGGTTCGCGAACACCTCGGGCATCGTCACGTCGCGGCCCGCGAGCTTGAGGAAGCGCGCAACGGCCAGGTCGGCCTCGATCCGGTTCTGCTCGAAGAACATCCACTGGTGCACGCGGGCGCGATCGATGCCGCCGGCCGGCAGGAGGCCGGTGCCCTCGGCCAGGTGGAGGAGGATCGCGCCCGACTCGGGGATCAGCTCGCCATCGTCGGTCTCGAGCACTGGGATGCGCCCGTCGGGGTTGCGGGCGAAGTGCTCCTCGGTGCGCGTCTCGCCGCGGAAGAGGTCGACCGAGACGGACTCGTAGGGCAGGTCGAGGGCGCGGAGGACCAGGCGGCACTTGAGGCAGTTGCCGGACGAGGCGTGCTCGTAGAGCTTCATGGGCGCGGGAGACTACGCAGCTCGAAGTGCATGGGGTCGGGCCGCGTCGGCCACTCGCCGCCCCACGTGAACCCGTGCCGCTGCATGGTGCGGACGAGCCGGCGGTCCTGCCGCGAGCGGCCCATGAACGGGTTGGCGGAGGCGTTGAGGTCGATCGCCACGCCCCAGGCGTGCAGCGAGAGCTGGCCGCGCGCCTGGATGCGGCGCGGCGCGTGGCAGCCGGCGTAATCGCCGGGGTTCACCAGCCGCGACAGCCCGCGGCGGGCGAGCTCGCCGAGCGCGGCGCGCAGCGGCGGGATCATCCTCTGGTGGCATGTCACGGTGCCGAGGATCGGCACACGCCGGGCGACGATGTTCCGGCGCAGGAAGCCCGGATCGAGGCGGACCCAGTCGTCGCCGTACGGCAGCCCGACGGCCGGCTCGCCGAACATCACCTTGAGCTGCGCCGGGCGTGCCGGCCCGGTCGGCCCCGTGCCGTCGACGATCCGCGCGGCGGCGACGCGCTCCGTGCGCCGGATCAGCTCGCGCGGTGAGACCGGCTTGCGCAGCGACACGATCACCGTCGAGCGCAGCGGGTCGACGCGACGGTCGCGCGAGGCGAGCGCGACCTCGGCGTCGCGCAGCGACTCGTCCGCGACCACGCCGACCACACGCAGCGCGCGGCCGCCGTCGAGCCGCAGCTCGCCGCCGACGCCCAGCCCGCGCAGGCCCGCCGATGTCGTGGAAAGGATCGCGGTACCCGGCCGAAGCTTCGCGAACGGCTCGCGCTGCGGCTCGGGCAGCGTGGCGGCGTAGCCCGCGGGGTCGACCGCCAACACGTCGAGCGGGATCGCATAGCCGGCCCGCACGCGCTGGACGACGCGCCCGTCCGCGCCGATGCCGGCGCGCAGCAGGATCGCGCCGCGGCCGACCGGCGTCGCCGCCGCCACCGCTGGGTGGCCGCGCAGTCGCCGTGCGGCACGCGCGGGCCGCTCGAGGCCCCACACGATCGCCGTCGACGGCGGAATGTCCTTGACCGGCGGCGGGACCGACGGCGTGGTCGTGGGCGCAACGGCGGCGCGGGCCGACGGCGGCTGCTCGCCGGACGAGCCGCAGCCCGCGCCCGCGAGGCCGAGCGCCACGAGCGCGGCGGCGGCCCACGATCTCGTGGCGCCGCGCGACATCTCCGGGCGCCGCCGGGGATCATGCGGCGCGTGACCCGGACCGGCATCGACGCGGCGCTCGAGCTCGTGCGGACGTGGGAGGCGCGCTGGGGCGACAAGCCCGAAGGCCCGGCCGTCGACCCCGACCGCTGGGCCGCCGCCTGGGACGAGTTCACCACGCGGATGGACGGCAACTTCCCGTTCTTCCACCCGCGCTTCGCGGGCCAGATGCTCAAGCCGCCGCACCCCGCGGCAGCCGCCGGCTACGTCGCCGCGATGCTGGTCAACCCGAACAACCACGCGCTCGACGGCGGGCCGGTGACGAGCGAGATGGAGAAGGAGGCGGTCGCGGAGCTGGCGGCGATGCTCGGGTTGGGCGAGCCGTTCCTCGGCCACCTGACCTCGAGCGGGACGATCGCCAACCTCGAGGCGCTGTGGGTGGCTCGTGAGCTGCATCCGGACAAGGGCGTGGCGCATGGCGCGAACGCCCATTACACGCACGCGCGGATGTGCGAGGTCCTCCGCATGCCCTCGTACGAGGTCCCGGTGGGCCCCGAGGGGCGGATGGACCTCGACGCGCTCGAGGCGCTGTGCGCGCGCGGCGAGATCGGCACCGCCGTGCTCACGGGCGGCACCACGGGCTTCGGCGCTGTCGATCGGATCGACGAGGCGCTCGCGCTGCGCGAGCGCTACGGCGTGCGGATCCACGTCGACGCCGCGTACGGCGGCTTCTTCCGGCTGCTCGACGACGCTCCCGCCGGGCTGCGCGCGATCGAGTCGGCGGACTCGGTCGTGATCGACCCGCACAAGCATGGCCTTCAGCCATACGGCTGCGGCGCCGTGATGTTCAAGGACCCCCGCGTCGGCCGCTTCTACGCGCACGAGTCCCCGTTCACCTACTTCACGTCCGACGACCTGCATCTCGGGGAGATCAGCCTCGAGTGCTCGCGCGCCGGTGCGTCGGCGGCGGCGCTGTGGCTGACCCTGCGCGCCGTCGACCTGATGCCGATCCTGGCCGCCGCCCGCCGCGCCGCGCTCGCCTTCGCCGAGCGCCTGCGCGCGTCCGAGAGCCTGCGGCTGCACCTCGAGCCCGAGCTCGACATCGTCACCTACCTGCCGCCGGCCTCGAGCCTCTCGCAGCTCGACGCGGCGAGCGCGGCGATCCTGCACGCCGGCATGGACGATCCGGAGGACCCGGTCTTTCTCAGCACCGTGCGCGTCGACGCCGCGCACCTCGCGGCGCTGCACCCCGAGCTCGAGGTCGACGCCCCCGGGGCCCGGATCCTGCGCAGCGTGTTGATGAAGCCGGAGCACGAGCTCACCACCGACTGGCTGGCTAGCCGGGTGGAGCAGCTAGCCACTCGCGGAGGCGCGCGTACACCGCGGGGTGGTTGAGCAGCGCGAGATGGTGCACGGGGCCGACGTGCAGCTTCTCCTGCGCGCGGTGGCCGGCGCTGCGCTCGAGCACGAGCCAGTCACCGATCACGCGCGCCACCGGATGGCTCGCCCGCCGCGTCACCGTGGCCGCCACGAAGCAGTGCGTGGCGCCGTCGAGCAGCGGCACCTCGCGACAGGCCACGGCGCGCAGGGCGTCGGGATCGCGGCCGCGCCAGTCCTCGTCGACCAGTGAGCCGCCGCGGAGGTCGCGGATCCCGGCGCTGCGACGCCGCAGGAAGCGCGACAGCGGCCGCGTCTCAGGCGCCGCGTTCAGCGCTGCGGCGGCGTAGTGCACGGCCGACACGAGCGGCGCGCCCCTGTGGGGCGAGCCGAGCGAGACCACGTGCGTGACCCGGCCCGCCCAATCACCCCCGGCGTGGCACGCGCTGCGCGCCACGAGCCCGCCCAGCGAGTGCCCCACGAGCACGATCTGGTCGACCTCCACCGGCCAGTCCGCGACGAGCCGCTCGAGCGCCTCGGCCAGCGAGCGGCCGTTCTCGGAGATGTGGCGGCCGCTGTTGAAGCGCACGTAGACCGGCGTGAAGCCGTGCTCCTCGGCGAGGCGGTCGCCGTAGCGCGGCCCGCCGCCGAAGCCCCAGGCGAGCTCGGTCTCGAACAGCCCGTGCACGAACACCGCGATCCGCGGCGTGGGCTCGCGGTCGACGCGCAGCGACATCGGTGTGGCGAGATCGCTGCCCTCGCGCTCGAGCACGTCGCCCTGGAGCCCGTTGAGCACGCCGAGCACGGCCGCGCCGCGCGGTGTCGTCGACAGCGGGCGGTCGCGGACGGCGACGGCGGCGGCGTGCCCGGCCAGCGCCGCCGCGCCGGCCACCGACGCGTAGACCGCGCCGGAGATGCCGTCGTGCAGCGCCTTCGCCGCGCTAGGCGTGACGAACGCGCGGTCGGCGATCGCGCGGTGGATCTGCTCGATGCCGCCGGTCGCGCCCCCCAGCTCCTCGAAGGCCAGGCGCGTGAGGGCGCGGAGCTCGTACGCCATGGCCCTACGTTCTACCCGGCCGGGCGCTCGACGAGCGTCGACAGCGCCACCATCGTGCGCGTGCGCATCACCTTCGGGTCTCGCCGCAGCTGCTCGATCGTGTGCTCCAGCTCCTCGATGCCCTTGACGCGCACGCGCACGACCGCGTCGGCGTCGCCGGCCACCGTATGGGCGGCGATCACGGCCTCGAGGCCGGCGACCGAGGCCAGCAGATCGCCGGGCGCCACGCTGTCCGCGCAGTAGAGCTCGACGAACGCCTCGAGGCGGTCGCCCAGCGCCTGCGGGTCGACGACCGCGGTGTAGCCGATGATCACGCCGGTCTCGTGCAGGCGGTCGACGCGTCGCTTGACGGCCGACGCCGAGAGGCCGACCGCGGCGCCGACCTCGGCGAGCGTCGCGCGGCCGTCGCGCTCCAGATGATCAAGGATCTTGCGGTCGACGTCGTCGAGACGGACGGGACGTTGCACCTCACGCCCACTCTATGCCGTCTCGATTGCGTTCGCGACCCGCGCGCGCTACATCGGCGGGACATGTTCGAGGAAGCCCAGCTGTACTCACCGGTCACTGAGAACGAGGACGGGTCCGTCACCGTCGAGCTCGCGGGCGACCATCCCGGCGCCAGCGACCCCGCCTACCGCGAGCGGCGCAACCACATCGCCGCGCGGGCCGTCGCCTGGAAGCCCGGCGAGCCGACGCCGCGGATCGAGTACACCGAGGCCGAGCACGACGTCTGGCGCATCGTCTCGCGCGAGCTCGCGCCCAAGCACGAGCGTTACGCCTGCCACGACTTCCGCGAGGCCGCCGCCGCGCTCGCGCTGCCGACCGACCACATCCCGCAGCTCGACGAGGTGACCGACGGACTGCAGGGCCTGACCGGCTGGACCTACCACGCCGCCGCCGGCCTGGTCCCGCTGCGCGACTTCCTCGGAGCGCTCGGCGATCGCGTGTTCCACTCGACGCAGTACATCCGGCACGGGGCGATGCCGCTCTACACGCCCGAGCCGGACCTCATCCACGAGGTCGTCGGCCACGGCAACCTGCTCGCCGCCCCGCGCTTCGCCGAGATCAAGCGCCAGGCGGGCCTTGCCGCGCAGCGGGTCGAGACCGACGACGCGCTCCAGTTCCTGGCCGACGTCTTCTGGTTCACGATCGAGTTCGGCGTCATGCGCGAGGACGGCGAGGTGCGTGCCTACGGCGCCGGCATCCTCAGCTCCTACGGCGAGATCGAGGAGTTCCGCGGCGCCGACCTGCGGCCGCTCGACATCCTCGCCATGGCCACGCAGGAGTACGACATCACGCACTACCAGCCCGTGCTCTTCTGCGCCGACGGCATGGGTGAGCTGGAGGACGTGGTCGGCGGCTTCTTCACCGAGTTCGACGACGACACACCTGCCCGACTGAGGGGGGACGCGGGGGTCGCGCTGCACGCCTGACGGGCAGCGCACCCCTGCGCGGGTGCTCGAAACCGGATACGGTCGCGTGGCGCATGAGATCTCGCCGCGATGGGTACTGACCCCGGGCCCATGGACTACCAGATCGATCACGACCCCATCGAGCGAGGCCACCTGGTCGTCGCCAGCGGCGAGCTCGACATCTCGGCCACGCCGCGGCTGTCGACCGTGCTCGCCTTCGCCTCCGCGAACCCTGGCGGGCGGCTCGTGCTCGACCTCTCCGAAGTGGCGTTCATCGACTCGACGGCGCTCGGGACGATCCTCAAGGCCGCCGCGCAGCTCGACGAGTCCGGCACGAGCCTGGCCGTCGTGGCGCCCGAGGGCCCGGTGCGGCGGCTGCTCGAGATGACCAATCTCACGCAGCGCTTCCGCGTCTACGCCACGCGGGACGCCGCCCTGGCGGCGGACGGCGCCCCAGGCGTGGCCCCTACACGTTCTTCATGAGCTTCTGAACCACCTCGGCGATCTCAGGAGCAGCGAGAGGCAGTCGAGCACCCCCGCGACGAGGTGCCCGAGCGGTCCCGTGTAGAGCCAGGCGCGCACTGGAGCAGTTGTACAGTGATGCGCCGATGGCCACCGAGCTTCAGACGACCGTCACCGAGCTGCCCGAGTCACGCGTGCGCGTGGAGGCCGAGGTGCCGGCGGCGGAGGTCGAGCGCCGCGTCGCCCAGGCCGCCAAGCGGCTCGGGCAGGGCCTGCGCGTCCCCGGCTTCCGGGCCGGCAAGGCGCCGCCGCCGGTCATCGTGCAGCGGATGGGTCGCGAGGCCGTGCTCGACGAGGCGGTCCGCGACTCGATCGGCAGCTGGTACTCGGCGGCGATCGACTCCGCGCACGTGGTCCCCGTCGGCGAGCCGCAGCTCGACCTGGGCGACCTGCCGGCGCACGGGCGAGCCGCTGACCTTCTCGATCGAGATCGGCGTGCGGCCCAAGGCCACGCTGGGCGAGTACAAGGGCCTCGAGGTCGGGCGCCGCGAGGCCACCGTGTCCGACGAGGACCTCGCCGCGGAGATCGATCGGCTGCGCGAGCGCTCGGCGCGGCTGGACACGGTCGACCGCCCCGCCGCCACCGGCGACTTCATCGTCATGGACTACCGCGGCATGCGCGACGGCGAGCCGTTCGCCGGCGGCGACGGCCGCGACCAGATGGTCGAGCTGGGCTCGGGGCGGCTCGTGGGCGGCTTCGAGGAGCAGCTCGAGGGCGCCTCGGCCGGCGACGAGCGCACGGTGACGGTGACCTTCCCCGAGGACTACCCGTCGCCCGAGCTGGCCGGCGAGGAGGCGCAGTTCGCGGTCACGGTCAAGGAGGTCAAGGCCAAGGAGCTGCCCGCGCTCGACGACGACCTCGCCGCGGAGGCCGGCTTCGACACGCTCGACGAGCTGCGCGAGGACATCCGCTCCCGGCTGGCCGAGGTCGACAGCGCGCAGATCGAGTCCGAGTTCCGCGAGGCCGCGCTCGACTCGGCGGTGAAGTCCGCGACCGTCGAGGTCCCCGAGGCCCTGGTCGAGGCGCGAGCCCGGGAGCTGTGGGACTCGATGCTGCACTCGCTCGGCCACCAGGGCATCAACCGCGAGACCTATCTGCGGATCGCCGGTCGCGACGAGTCGGAGATCGTCGAGCAGAGCAAGCCCGACGCCGAGCAGGCGCTGCGGCGCGAGGCCGTGCTGGCGGCGATCATCGAGGCCGAGGGCATCGAGCCGACCGAGGAGGAGGTCCTCGAGGCGGTCGAGCAGGCGGCCGCCGACGGCCGCGGCCGCACCTCGCCGAAGAAGCTGCTCGAGCGCCTGAAGTCGACGGGCGGGCTCGAGAGCCTCAAGCAGGACCTCGCCCAGCGCAAGGCGCTGGACCTCGTCGCCGAGTCCGCGATGCCGATCTCGATCGAGCAGGCGCAGGCGCGCGACAAGCTCTGGACGCCGGGTGACTCCGAGCGCGCCGAGAGCGGCTCGAGCGGCCAGATCTGGACGCCTGGTTCCTAGTCGGTAGACCGGGAAAGGCGGCGTCTGGCGATTGCTAGGCTGTCGCCGGGCTCCCAGCCCAGAAGCTGAGCAGGACTCGAGCGCCCGAAGCGAAACGAAGCGAGGACCGTGAGCCCACTCGTACCGATGGTCGTCGAACAGACCTCCCGTGGGGAGCGCGCGTTCGACATCTACAGCCGCCTGCTGAACGAGCGGATCGTCTTTCTCGGGACGCCCGTCGACGACCAGATCGCGAACCTGATCGTCGCGCAGCTCCTCCATCTGGAGGCCGAGGATCCCGACAAGGACATCTCGATCTACATCAACTCACCGGGCGGTTCGGTCTACGCGGGGCTCGCGATCTACGACACGATGCAATTCATCAAGCCCGACGTCCAGACCATCTGCGTCGGCATCGCGATGTCGATGGGGGCGCTCCTGCTGGCGGGCGGCGCGAAGGGCAAGCGGATGGCGCTGCCGAACGCGAAGATCCTCATCCACCAGGTCTCCTCGGGCTTCCAGGGCCAGGCCACCGACATCGAGATCCACGCCCGCGAGGTGATCGATCTCCGCCGCCGGCTCGACGAGATCATCGCCGACCACACGGGTCAGGAGATCGACAAGGTCAGGCAGGACACCGAGCGCGACTACTTCATGAGCTCGGATGAAGCCACGAAGTACGGCATCATCGACAGGGTGATCTCCGAGCACTAGGAGACGGACTCCATGGCCCGGCCCACCGACTCCAATGAGCAGCTCCTCTGCAGCTTCTGCGGCAAGTCGCAGCGCCAGGTCAAGAAGCTGATCGCCGGGCCGGGCGTCTACATCTGCGACGAGTGCATCGATCTCTGCAACGAGATCATCGACGAGGAGCTGACCGCTCCGCCGTCCTTCGACATCGACAACCTGCCGAAGCCGAGGGAGATCTACGGCGTCCTCAACGAGTACGTCGTCGGGCAGGAGCAGGCCAAGCGCACGCTGTCGGTGGCGGTCTACAACCACTACAAGCGCGTGCAGATGATGCAGGCGGACGACTCGGACATCGAGCTCCAGAAGTCGAACATCCTGCTCCTGGGCCCGACCGGCTGCGGCAAGACGCTGCTGGCGCAGACGCTGGCGCGGATCCTCAACGTCCCGTTCGCGATCGCCGACGCCACGGCGCTGACCGAGGCCGGCTACGTCGGCGAGGACGTCGAGAACATCCTGCTCAAGCTGATCCAGGCCGCGGACTACGACGTCAAGAAGGCCGAGACCGGGATCATCTACATCGACGAGGTCGACAAGATCGCGCGCAAGGCCGACAACCCGTCGATCACGCGCGACGTGTCCGGTGAGGGCGTCCAGCAGGCGCTCCTGAAGATCCTGGAGGGCACGACGGCGTCGGTGCCGCCGCAGGGCGGGCGCAAGCACCCGCACCAGGAGTTCCTCACCATCGATACGACGAACGTCCTGTTCATCTGCGGCGGCGCGTTCGCGAACCTCGACAAGGTGATCGAGCGGCGGATCGGCCACAAGGGCGTCGGCTTCGGGGCCAACATCGAATCCAGGACGCAGCGGGACACCGGCGCGCTGTTCGAGAAGGTCCTGCCCGAGGACCTCATGCAGTACGGCCTGATCCCGGAGTTCATCGGCCGCCTGCCCGTCTGCTCTGCCGTGCACCAGCTCTCGCGCGACGACCTGATCACGATCCTGACCGAGCCGCGCAACGCGATCGTCAAGCAGTTCCAGCGCTTCTTCGCGTTCGACGGGATCGAGCTGGTCTTCTCCGGCGACGCCCAGAAGGCCGTCGCCGACAAGGCCTTGGAGCGCGAGACCGGCGCGCGCGGCCTGCGCTCGATCATCGAGGACATCCTGCTCGACGTGCAGTTCGAGCTGCCCTCGCGGCGCGACGTCAAGAAGTGCGTGGTGACCAAGGAGACGGTCGACCGCGGCGTCAAGCCGACGCTGGTCACCGAGGCCCCGGACGACGCCGAGTCGCCCGAGGCGAAGTCGGCTTAGCCGTTCAGACCCTGCCGTTGGCGCGCAGGGTCTTCAGCGCGAGCATGGTGGCGACGCCGCGCCACTCGACGGCGGCCGCCGCGTTCCAGTCCGGCCATGAGACGGTCCAGCCGCCGTCGCTCTGCTGGCCGGCCTCCAGGGCGTCGAGGTGACGTTCGATCGTCGCGCCGTCGAACAGCCGGCGGCTGCGGGAGCTGGGGGTCGGGGCGAGATCGAGCGGCGTCGGGAGCTCGGCGGAGGCATCGGGCCCGGCGTTCGCCAGGACCGCGAGGCCGCCGGCGAGCGCGTCGAGCGCCTGCTCGGCCCGGTTGTCGTCGGCCGTCGCGTTGAGGAAGGCGACGCCGAAGCGGACGTCGTAGCCGACCCCGACATCAGGTGCCGTCAGGTCGAGGTCGGCGATCCGGCGGAAGCAGAACTCGCTCGCGCGCTCGAGCCATGGGTGCCGCGCGCCGAGGTGGTGGAGGGCCGCGGCGTTCGCGGCGGTCTGGGTCAGCGACGACTCGTCGGCGTGCCGCCACCACGGTGCGTGCGGGTGGGCCATCGCGTCCTCGAGCACGAACGGGATCCCGCCGTCGTCGCGCGCGATCGTCGCGAGCCAGTCGCAGGCCGCGACGATCATCGGGTCGTCGCGCTCCCCGATCTCGTGCAGGATCTCCATCACGGTATGGATGCCGACGGGCTGGCTGGTCGGGGCCCGCATGTCGGGCTCGATCGCGTGGCCGAAGCCGCCGTCGTCGTTGCGGTAGGCGCGCAGGGCGTGCAGCACGGGCTCGTACGGCGCGCCCTCGAAGAGGTGCTCGAAGCGGCGGCGCTCCAGCACGCGGGCGTTGGCGTGCAGGAAGGTCGTCGCGGCGTTGAGGTCGACGGTCATGCAGCCATCGTGGCCGGCGCGCGGCGGTCCGTCTTGAACGAAACGGACCTCTCGCCGGCGGGTCCGGCGCCGGCGGCCAGGAGCTGTGCGGGGGGCAGCCCGGCCAGCCGCGTGCACTCGCGCGTGAGGTGCGCCTGGTCGGCGTAGCCTGCGTCGAGCGCCAGCCGCGCGAGGTCGTGGCCGCCGCTCGCCAGCGCGAGGAAGCGCTGGAAGCGGAGGATCCGCTCGAGCGTCTTCGGGCCGTAGCCGACGGCGTCGGTGAACCGGCGCCGGAGCTGGCGGTCGCCGATCCCGAGCGCCTCGCGTGGGGTACCGGTTGCGGCGGCGCGCACGAGCGGGTCGGCCGCCCCGCCCCGCCGCATGACCGCTGCGGCCAGCTCCTGCACGTTCGTCGCCCGCTCGGCGATGCGACGCGCCTCGGCGGCACCCCACACGTCCTCGAGCGGAACGGTGACGTCGAGCAGCTCGGCCGCGGGGAGCCCGAGCGCCGCGCCGGCGGCGCCGACGCGGAACCGCACGCCGAAGGCGGCGCCCCCGCCCGTCGTCGGGTGCGCGCGCGTCGCCGGCCCGGCGACGAGCAGCCGGCCGTCCACGGAGACGACGTCGACGCAGGCGTCGGGGAGGATGCGATTCGTCCGGGGTCCCCGCACGCCGTCGTTGGTCCAGAGGCAGGCGAGCAGCGGGCCGGTCGTCGGCAGCTCGCGGTACGCGGACATGGGCGGATCGTAGGGGCCGGCGAACGCAGCTGCGGCTGGGTAGGGAGGCTGGTGATCGGCCGCGCCGCTGGATCTCGGCGAAGCGTCCTGCCTAGGTGGCCCATACGACCACCTAGGCAGGACGATGGCGAGAAATCCGTGCATCGTCCTGGGTAGGGGTCGCTGTGTGACCCCAGGGCAGGATGGTGCGGCCGATCCCGCCTCCCTACATGCCCGAAGTTCGTCCCGTCGCCACCTCGCCGAGCTCGAGCCGCTCGACGGCCTCGACGGCCGCGGCCCGCCACTCCGGCACGAGCCCGGCACGCACGCGGCGGTCGACGAAGTCGCCCGTCGTCACGGCCAGCTCGTGTCGCGCCGCCCACAGCAGCTCGGCGGCGCACACCGGCACCCCGGGCGCCACGGGCTCGAGCAGCTCCGGCCGCCCGTCGGCCAGGGCGGCCACGGCCGGCGCCTCGGTGCCGTAGCGGCGGACGAGTCGCTCCGGCGCGGCGACCGAGCGCAGCGCGGCCGGCGACGCGGCGCCGACCAGCGGCAGCCGGGCCGTCCGGCAGGGCCGATCGGTCAGTCGGTCGACGACGTCCTGGGCCATCCGGCGGTACGTGGTGAGCTTGCCGCCGACGACGGCGAGCGCGCCGCCGGGGTCCTCCACGATCAGGTGGCGACGGGAGAGGTCGGCGGTGTCGCCGTCGGCGTCGGCCAGCGGCCGGAGGCCGGCGTAGCGGCCGCAGACGTCGCCCGGGCCGAGCGGCACCGCGAGCGCTGCGGAGGCGCGGTCGAGCAGCTCCGCCTCCTCGGCGGCGTCCGGGCGCGGCTCGTCGGCCGGCTCGCCGGGCGCCGGCACGTCGGTGATCCCGACGGCCACGAGCCCGTCCGAGCGCGGGAGCGCGAACACCCAGCGGCCGTGCTCGCCGGGAACCGGAATGTTGACCGCGGCGCGCGGCTCGCCCAGTCGCGAGGCGGGGATCAGCAGATGCGAGCCGCGACTGGGGCGCAGCGCGACGGCGCCGGTCAGCCCGCCGGTCCACACGCCGGCCGCCAGCACCGTGCGCCGGGCGCGCACCACGAAGCCGTCGCCCGTCAAGGCGTCGATCACCTCCACGCCGTCGTCGCGCAGCCCGGTGACCTCCGCGTGCGTGAGGATGCGCGCGCCGTGTGCGGCTGCGGTGCGGGCGACCGCGACGACGAGCCGGGCGTCGTCCTCGAGCTGGCCGTCCCAGCTCAGCAGCGCGCCGCGCAGCCCGCCGGGGCGCAGCGCCGGAGCGAGCCGGCGCGCCTCGAGCGCGCTCACCCGCCGCGGCGGCGGCAGCGTGCGGCGGCTCGTGCTCGCGGCGGCGCGAAGGCCGTCGCCGGCCCGCAGGCCGGCCATCGTCTTCGCCGCCGCCCGGCGGTCGACGGCCTCGTCGAGCGGGATCAGGAACGGCAGCGGCCGCACCAGGTGCGGCGCGACATGGCGCATCAGCGCGGCGCGCTCGACCGCCGACTCCCAGGCCAGCCCCCAGTCGCCGTGCTGGAGGTAGCGCAGCCCGCCGTGCACGAGCTTGGAGCTCCAGCGGCTCGTCCCGAAGGCGAGGTCGCGCCGCTCGAGCAGCGCGACCGTCAGCCCGCGCGACGCTGCATCCAACGCGATGCCGGCGCCCGTGATGCCGCCGCCGACCACGACGACATCCACCGCCTCCCCACCGGCCAGCCGTTCGAGCTCGAGGCGACGCCGGTCGGCGGCGTTCATGGCCGCAGGTATCCGTCGATGGCGCGGCCGAGCTCCACCCACGGGTCGAGCTCGAGCTCGCCGTGCGAGGCCAGGACGAACCCGCGGGCGATCAGCTCGATGCCGGCCGAGAGCACCTCGGGTGGGGCATCCGTGCGGACCGAGCCGTCGTCGACCGCCAGCGCCTCGGCTCCGGCCGCCACGGCGATCCGCTGCATGCCGCCGAGCCGCCGCGTCACGTACGGCAGCAGCAGCTCCGGGTCGACGTCGAGCAATCGCACGAACAGCGGATCGGAGGCGAGCGAGCGGGCGCCGTGGACGACCATCGACACCACGCGCTCGCGCGCCGTCGCGCCCGAGGCCTGCTCAGCCGCCTGCCCGATCAGGTGCCCGAACTCGCGCGTCATGAGCGCCGCCAGCACCGCCTCGAGGTCGGGAAAGCGACGGTAGAGCGTCATCCGGCTCACGCCCGCGCGGCGCGCCACGTCGGTGAGCGTCGTACGCCGCACCCCGACCGCCAGCACGCACGCGCGCGCCGCGTCGAGCAGCCGGC
The DNA here is from genome assembly GCA_963830725.1 of uncultured Solirubrobacteraceae bacterium. GTDB lineage: Bacteria > Actinomycetota > Thermoleophilia > Solirubrobacterales > Solirubrobacteraceae > DASSUW01. The sequence continues at coordinate 130,698 of CAWHNO010000013.1, forward strand.
CGTCCTCGTCAAGCGTGTGACGCTGTGACATTGACTGTCGAAATGTAACACAAATCCGTATGCGGCTTACTCCCACTCGCAAGCTCGTGGGAGCGCCTTGATTACCTAGACTCCGCGGCCCCATGAGCACCGCGGACCTCGAGCACCGCACGCGCTACGACCCGGCCGAGGTCGAGGCCCGCGTGCGCGCGCGCTGGCTCGACTCGGGGCTCTTCCACCCCGAGGCCGCGGGCACGGCCGCCGAGAACTACTCGATCGCCATCCCGCTGCCGAACGTCACCGGCGCGCTCCACATGGGCCACGCGCTCAACGGCTCGGTCCAGGACGCGCTGATCAGGCTCGCCCGCATGCGCGGCAAGCGAACCAAGTGGATCTTCGGCACCGACCACGCCGGCATCGGGACGCAGACGCTCGTCGAGCGCGCGCTGCTCGCCGAGGGCACCAGCCGCGAGGAGCTCGGGCGCGACGCGTTCGTCGAACGCGTGTGGCGCTGGCGCGACCAGTACGGCTCCACGATCGTCGAGCAGTTCAAGCGGCTCGGCGCCTCCTGCGACTACGAGGACGAGCGGTTCACGCTCGACCCGTCATACGTGCGCGCGGTCCAGAAGGTCTTCGTCGACCTCTACGACAAGGGCCTGATCTACCGCGACAACTACATGGTCAACTGGGACCCCGGGTCGCGGTCGGCCATCTCGGACCTCGAGGTCGAGCAGCGCGAGGTCACCGACACCCTCTACTACGTCGACTACCCGCTCGAGAGCGGTCACGGCTCGGTCACCATCGCGACCGTGCGGCCGGAGACGATGCTGGCCGACACGGCGATCGCCGTGCACCCCGACGACGACCGCTACACCCGGCTGGTCGGCGAGGCCGCGATCCTGCCGATCGTCGGGCGGCGGCTGAAGATCATCGCCGACGAGTACGTCAAGCCCGAGTTCGGGACCGGCGCGCTGAAGATCACGCCCGGCCACGACCCGAACGACTTCGAGATCGGCCGCGCGCACGGTCTCGAGGAGGTCAGCGTGATCGGCGAGGACGGTCGCATGACGGCGGCCGCCGGCGAGTTCGAAGGCATGACCGCGCTCGAGGCGCGCGAGGCCGTGGTCGAGCGGCTGCGCGCCGAGGGCCGGATCGCGCGCACGGAGCAGTACCGCCACGACGTGCCGTACTCGCAGCGCTCCGGCGAGCGGATCGAGCCGCTGATCTCGCTCCAGTGGTTCATGCGCATGGACGAGCTCGCCAGGCCGGCCATCGAGGTGGTCGAGTCCGGACGCGTGCAGATCCACCCGGAGGGCCAGCGCCGCCGCTACCTGGAGTGGATGGCGAACATCCGGCCCTGGTGCATCTCGCGCCAGCTCTGGTGGGGCCACCAGATCCCGGTCTGGTACCGCGGCGGGGAGACCTACGCCGGCATGGAGCCGCCCCAGGGCGCCGGCTGGGAGCGCGACCCGGACGTGCTCGACACCTGGTTCTCGAGCGGCATCTGGCCGTTCGTGACGCTCGGCTGGCCGGAGCAGACGGCGGCGCTGCGGGCCTTCTATCCGACCGACGTCCTCTCGACGGCGCGCGACATCCTCTTCCTCTGGGTCGCCCGCATGGTCATGTTCGGGCTCGAGTTCGCCGGCGACGTCCCGTTCGACGACGTCTACGTGCACCCCGTCATCCAGGCGCCCGACGGCCGCCGGATGTCGAAGTCGCTCGGCACCGGCATCGACCCGCTGGACCTGATCGAGGGCGGCCCGCGCCCGCCGGTGTTCCAGCAAGGCGGGGACTTCCCCGCCTACGGCGCCGACGCCGTGCGCTTCGGGCTGCTCGCCAGCTCCTCGACCCAGGACGTGCGCTTCAACGAGGAGCGCGTCGCCCAGGGCCGCCAGCTCGCCAACAAGCTCTGGAACGCCTCGCGGCTCGTGCTGCTGCGCGTGCCCGAGGGGGTCGGGCTGCCGGAGCGCGCGCCCGAGGCCGAGGCGATCGAGGACCGCTGGATCCTCTCGCGCCTGCAGGCGGCCGAGGCGGACGTGGCCGCGGCGATCGACCGGTTCGAGTTCCACGTCGCCGCCCTGCGGCTGTACGACTTCGTCTACGGCGACCTGTGCGACTGGTACCTGGAGATGATCAAGCCGCGCCTCTACGCCGACGGACACGAGGTTTCGCGCTTCGATCCTCGCAAGCTCGGATCTCCGCGCGACGTTACCCAGGTCGCCCTGCACGTGCTCGGCGAGACGCTGGCGCTCGCGCATCCGATCATCCCCTTCGTGACCGAGGAGATCTGGTCGCTGCTCCCCGGCACGGACGGCCTGTTGATGGTCCACCGGTACCCCGAGCCGGATGACGCCCTGCGCGACGAGGCCGCCGAGGCCGATGTCCGCCGCGCGATCGCGGCGACGCAGGAGCTGCGCGGCTGGCGCGACCGGGTCGGCGCCGCCGCGGGCAAGGCCGTCCCCGCCCGGCTCGAGGCCGAGGGCTACGACCTCACGGCGGAGCACATCGCCCGGCTCGCGCGGGTCGAGTGGTCGGCCGACGGCGGCGAGCCGGTCGCCACCGTCGGCGTCCCCGGGGGCAGTGTCCTCGTGCTCGCCTCCGAGACGGTCGACCTCGACGCCGCGGCCGAGCGCGCCGAGGCGCAGCGGGCGGCGCTCGAGAAGGAGATCGCGCGCGCCGAGGGCAAGCTGGCCAACCAGGGCTTCGTGGCCAAGGCACCCGCCGCCGTCGTCGAGAAGGAGCGCCAGAAGCTCGAGCAGCTCAAACGGGAGCTGGCCGACCTGTGAGCACGTGGCGCCTCGAGGACGCCGAGGCCCACCTGCTCTCGCTCGAGCTGTTCGGCATGCGCTTCGGGCTCGAGCGCATGCGCCGGCTGCTCACCGTGCTCGGCAGCCCGCAGGAGCGGTTCCGCTCGATCCACGTGGTCGGCACGAACGGCAAGTCGTCGACGGCGCGGATGTGCGCGGCGCTGCTCGACGCGCACGGCGTGCGCACCGGCACGTTCCTTTCACCGCACCTGACCTCGTTCGCCGAGCGCGTCCGGATCGGCGACGCCGACCTGACTCCCGACGCCTTCGGGGCGGCCGTGCAGCGCGCCGCCGCGGCGTCCGCCAAGGTCGACCGCACGCTCGAGGAGGGTGACCGCGTCACGCAGTTCGAGCTGCTCGCGGCCGCCGCGTTCGCCGAGTTCGCGCGCCGAGGCGTCGACATCGCCGTCGTCGAGGCCGGCCTCGGCGGCCGCCACGACGCCACCAACGTCCTCGGCGCGCCGGTCGTGGTGCTCACCAACGTCGGGCTCGAGCACACGCGCTGGCTCGGCCCCACGGTCCGCCACATCGCGCGCGAGAAGCTGGCCGTCGTGCGGCGCGGAGCGACGCTCGTGACGGGCGCCGTCGACCCCGAGGTGCGCGACATCGTCGCCGAGACGGGCGCCGAGGTCGTGCCCGCCCCGCCCGTCGAGGCGGGACCCGCGGGCTACCAGCGCACCAACTTCTCCGTGGCGGTGGCCGCCGCCCGCGCGCTGCACGGCGAGCTCGACCCCACACTGGTGGCCGAGGTCGCCGCCCGCGTGCAGGTTCCGGGGCGCATGCAGGTGGTCGCCGAGGACCCCTTGACGATCTACGACGGCGCCCACAACCCGTCGGGCATGCAGGCGCTCGTGGAGGCGCTCGAAGTCGGCGCCCGGCCGCTGTACGCGGTGGTCTCGATCCTCGACGACAAGGACGCGGCGGGCATGCTGCGGGCGCTGCTCGGGAAGACCGTGGGCGCGGTGTTCACGAGCTCCAAGAACCCCCGCGCGCTGCCTCCGGCGACGCTCGCGTCGCTCGCCGCGCAGCTCGACGGGCCGCCGTCCGAGATCGTGCCGGACCCGCGCGCCGCGGTGGCGCGGGGGCGCGAGCTGGCGGGCCCCGGCGGGGCCGTCGTGGTCACCGGCTCGATCTACCTGGTGGCGGACCTGCTGGGCGAGCCGGGGCGGCGGAGGGCGTCCGCGCTGTGAACGACGGCGGCCCGAGTCTGTTCGCCATGGTGGCCATCGTGGCGGTCGTCGTGGCGCTCGTCATCCTGATCTTCTTCGCCATCGGTTTTGCCCTCGGTCGGGCTTTCCTGTAACCCCTCCGTCTACGATTCGTGCAGCAATGCCCTACTTCGGCATCTTCGGGATCACGAACGACAGCCTCAACACGGCGGTCAACGTGCTCCTCCTCGTGCTGGTCGTCGTCTGGTTCGCCCTCATCTTCTGGACGTACGCGGACGCCCGTCGGCGGATCGACGACCCCATGCTCGTCGCCTGCGCGACGGCCGCGTCACTGTTCCCGTTCGTGGGCACGATCGTGTACCTGATCGTGCGCCCGCCCGAGTTCGTGGACGACGTGCGGCTGCGCGAGCTCGAGATGACCGCGGCCGAGGCGCGGCTGGCGAGTCTCGACTACCAGCTCTGCCCGCACTGCGACTACGAGATCAAGGCCGACTACCTGCGCTGCCCGAGCTGCATGCGCAAGCTGAAGGAGCGCTGCTACTCGTGCGGCAAGCCGGTCGACCCGGCATGGAAGCTGTGCCCGTTCTGCGAGGCGGAGATGGAGACCCCGCCGCCCCCAGGCAACGCGCCGTCGCCGGCGCTCGCAGACGACCGACCAGCCGACGGTGGCCGCCGAGGCGATCGAACCTGAGCCCACGCGCGAGCGGGCTCGCGAGCGCCGCTAGCACCGTAACGTCGATCGTAGGTCCGAGCTTGCGAGGACCGGAGAGCGAAAGGAATTTCACGTGGACAGGACCCTGATCCTGGTCAAGCCCGACGCCTTCGCGCGCGGCCTCACCGGCGAGATCATCCAGCGCTTCGAGAACAAGGGCCTGAGGATCGTCGCCCTCCAGCACATGACCATGAGCGAGGCGATCGCCAAGCAGCACTACGCCGAGCACGAGGGCAAGCCGTTCTTCGGCGAGCTGGTCGAGTTCATCACCTCCGGCCCGCTCGTGGCGATGGTGCTCGAGGGCGAGCAGGCGGTGGCCGCCGCGCGCCAGGTCATCGGCGCCACCAACCCGGTCGAGGCCGCGCCCGGCTCGATCCGCGGCGACTACGCGATCGCGGTCGGCCAGAACATGGTCCACGGCTCGGACTCCGACGAGTCCGCGGCGCGCGAGGCGAAGCTGTTCTTCCCGAACCTAGGGGCCTGATCAAGAACCTCGACGATCTTGATCAGACCCTGATCCTCGCGTCCGCCTCGCCCAGCGGCGGGCGATCCTGGCGGAGGCCGGCATCCCGTTCGAGGTGCGGCCGGCGAACGTCGACGAGGACGAGGCGGGCGACCCGGCCGCCGTGGCGGAGGCCAACGCGCGGCGCAAGGCCGAGGCGGTGCCCGGCGACCTCGTGCTGGGCGCCGACACCGTGGTGGCGCTCGCCGGCGTGATCTTCGGCAAGCCGCGCGACGAGGCGCAGGCGCGCGAGTACCTGGGCGCCCTGAACGGGCGCACGCACGAGGTCGTCGGCGCCATCGCGCTGGCCCGCCACGGCGCGACCGTGGCCACCGCGGTCGAGGTCACGCGGGTCACGTTCCGCCGCCGCAGCGACGGCGAGATCGCCGAGTACGTGGCGACCGGAGAGTGGGTCGGACGGGCCGGCGGCTACGCCATCCAGGAGGAGGGCGGATCCTTCATGGTGGATCGCATCGACGGCGACTACCTGAACGTCGTCGGGCTGCCGCTGGAGCGGCTGAAAACCTTGCTGGCGAGAGATTGAAGTGCGGCTTTCTCGCACTCGCAAGCTCGCGCGAGCGCCTTGATTACAGGCCATTTCAGCGCCGGACCCTTCGATACACTGGCCGCCCTGGCGCGGGCTTCGCTCCAACCTGCTCGCGCTCCTCCTCTATGGGCTTCTTCTCGTATCTCACCGGCTTCGGTGGCCGTGACATGGCCGTAGATCTCGGCACGGCCAACACGCTCGTCTACGTGCGCGGCCGCGGGATCGTGCTGTCCGAGCCGTCGGTGGTGGCGATCGACAGCCGCTCCGGGGAGGTTCATGCGGTGGGCATCGAGGCCAAGCGCATGCTCGGCCGCACGCCCGGCACCATCAGCGCCATCCGGCCGCTCAAGGATGGTGTCATCGCCGACTTCGACGTCACCGAGGAGATGCTGCGCCACTTCATCCAGAAGGTGCACCAGAACCGCTGGGCGCACCCGCGCGTGGTGGTCTGCGTGCCCTCGGGCGTGACCGGGGTGGAGAAGCGCGCGGTCGAGGAGGCCTGCCTGAGCGCCGGAGCCCGCCAGGCGTACCTGATCGAGGAGCCGATGGCCGCCGCGATCGGCGCCGGCCTGCCCGTCGGGGAGCCGACCGGGAACATGATCGTCGACATCGGCGGCGGCACCTCCGAGGTCGCCGTCATCTCGCTCGGCGGCATCGTCGTCTCGCAGTCCGTGCGCGTCGGCGGCGACGAGCTCGACGAGGCGATCATCAACTACGTCAAGAAGGAGTACAAGCTCCTGATCGGCCAGCAGACGGCCGAGGAGGTCAAGCTCGAGATCGGCAGCGCCTACCCGCTCGACGAGGAGGTCCAGGCCGAGATCCGCGGCCGCGACCTCGTCTCCGGCCTGCCCAAGACGGTCGTGCTCACCTCCGAGGAGGTGCGCGCCGCGCTCGAGGAGCCGCTGGTCCAGATCATCGACGCGATCAAGGAGACGCTCGACCGCACGCCGCCCGAGCTGGCCTCCGACATCATGGATCGCGGGATCATGCTGGCCGGCGGCGGATCGCTGCTGCAGGGGCTCGACGAGCGGCTGCGCGAGGAGACGCAGATGCCCGCGCACCGCGCGGAGTCGCCGCTGACCTGCGTCGCCGTCGGCTCGGGCCGCTCGCTGGAGGAGTTCGAGGCGATCCACCGCTCGAACCGGAACAATCGGCCCCGGCGTGCCCCCGAGGCGATGATGCATGACAAAGTCGTCCGCCGGCGCCGCGCGGTCCTCGCCGCACTGGTGCTCTTCTCGCTGTTCCTGCTGACGGCGTACTTCGGCGAGTCCTCATCCGGGCCGCTCCACGGCGTCCAGCGCACGACGATGGAGGTCCTGGCCCCGATCCAGGAGGGCGCCAACCGCGCGCTCAAGCCGTTTCGCGACCTGTTCGGCTGGTTCGGCGACACGCTCGACGCCAAGGAGGAGCGCGACCGGGCCGAGGCCGAGCGCGACGCGCTGCAGAAGAAGCTCGCGGAGGTCACGCTCCAGAAGGACGAGCTCGAGCAGCTCAAGGGCCTCGACCAGATCAACACCGCGGGCGGACTTGACGATTACCAGCCTGTGACCGCTCGCGTGATCGCCCGCTCGCCCAGCTCCTGGTACCAGACGTTCCAGATCAACAAGGGCTCCAGCGACGGCGTGCGCGTCAACCAGCCGGTCGTCAACAGCGCCGGCCTGGTCGGCAAGATCAAGGAGGTCTCCGACGGCAACGCCGTGGTGATGCTCCTGACCGACCCGGAGTTCGGCGTCTCCGCGCGCTCGCTCGACAGCGGCGAGCCGGGCAGCGTGAGCCCGGCGGTCGGCGCGGCCGGCGACCTGCGCTTCGAGCTGGTCCCGAACGCCAAGGAGGTGCGGCGCGGCGAGCGGATCATCACCGCCGGCACGAGCACCTCCGCGAAGGTGACGGATCTGAGCTCGCTGTATCCGGCGGGGATCCCGATCGGGGTGGTCAAGCGGATCGAGACCGGCGAGGGCGAGCTCGACCGCGTGATCCACGTCGAGCCGGTGGCCGAGCTGCGCAGGCTCGACATCGTCGAGGTGCTGACCGAGCCGGACGCGGACCTGAGGGCCGAGGCGCCGTGACCTTCACGACGCAGGCGGTGGCGAGGCTCGCGCTGCTCGGCCTGCTGGGCGGGATCGTCCAGCTGACCACGGTCTCGCAGATCTCGGTCTTCGGCGTGCCCGCCGACCTGTCGCCGCTCCTGGTGGCCTCGGTCGGCTTCCTCTGCGGCTCGGTCGCGGGCTCGGTCTTCGGCTTCTGCCTCGGCCTGTTCGTCGACACCGTGCTGCTGCAGACGCTCGGGGTCAACTCGCTGGTGTTCACCGCCGTCGGCTACGGCGCCGGCCGCGTGCGCGAGCTGCGCGACCCCGCCCATACGCTCGCGCCCGTGCTGGTCGGGGCGGCCGCGACCGCGATCGCCGCCGTCGGCTTCTCGCTGCTGCAGTTCCTGCTCGGCGTCGAAGCGCCGGTCTCGCTCGACCTGCTGCGCCAGATCCTGATGACGATCGTGCTCAACACGCTGCTCGCCCTGCCCGTCTACGTCATCTGCCGCCGCGTCCTGCTCCCGTACCTGCCCGACGACCCGCGCCGTCGCCGCCGCCGCGCGTACACGACCGGCGGCCTCAGCCCGCTCTCGCGTGCCTAACCCCGTCGAGGAACGCCGCCCGCCGATAACGCCGCAGCTCGCGGTGCGCGTCGCCGTGCTCGGAGGCCTCGCCTTCGTGCTGTTCGCGATCGTCTTCTTCCGCCTCTGGTTCCTGCAGGTGCTCTCGGGCGACGACTACGTCTCCCAGGCGCGCGACAACCGCGTCCGCAAGGTGCGGATCGAGGCGCCGCGCGGCAACATCGTCGACCGCAACGGCACCGTCCTGGTCAAGACCCGCGTGGCCCCGGTGGTGCAGATCGTGCCCGGCTCGCTGCCCGAGTCCGTCCACGAGCAGGCCGACGCGTTCCGCGAGGCCCGCGGCGAGGCCGAGAAGGCCCGGCTCGCCGCCGCCGACCAGCTGCGCTCGCTCGAGCGCGACATCCGCGAGAGCCGGCGCGGCGCGACGCGCCAGCAGCGGCGCGAGCGCCGGCGGCTCGCCCGCGCCGCCCGCAGCGCCGAGCCCGTGCCCGTCCCGCCGGTGCCGGTCCAGGAGACCGAGCTGCGCCGGCTCTACCGCCGGCTGGGCCGCGTGATCGACGTGCGCCCGCGGATCATCCACGAGCGCGTCGTCGAGGGCGTCGCCGAGCTGCCGTACTCGAACGTGACGATCCGCAGCGCCGTCGACCGCGACGCGTTCAACTTCATCCGCGAGCGCAAGGAGGAGTTCCCCGGCGTCGCGGTCGAGAAGCAGTACCTGCGCGACTACCCGCACGACGAGCTCGCCGCCCAGCTCTTCGGGACCACTCGCGAGATCTCGCCCGAGGAGCTCAAGCGGGAGCGCTACCGCGGCGTCGAGCCCGGCACGCGGATCGGGGCGGACGGCATCGAGGAGAGCTACGACAAGTACCTGCGCGGCACCGACGGCTTCACCCGCGTGGTGATCAACGCGCTCGGCAGCCGCGACGACCGCCGCCGGATGACGCGCCGCGAGCCGCGCCAGGGCAGGCGCCTGCGGCTGACGCTCGACCTCAACCTCCAGCGTGCGGCCAACGATGCGCTCGCCCGCGCCGTCGGCGCCGCGTCGGAGAACGGCGCCAAGGCCGGCGCCTTCGTGGCCATGGACCCGCGCAACGGCGAGGTCCTCGCCCTCGGCTCCTACCCGAGCTTCGACGCCAACGAGTTCGCCAAGCCGATCTCGCAGAGGCGCTACAACGAGCTCTCGAGCGAGGAGCTCGGCGCGCCGCTGTTCAACCGCGCGATCGCGGCGACGTATCCCACCGGCTCCACGTTCAAGCCGATCACCGCCATGGCGGCGCTCGAGGAGGGCGTCATCACGCCCGCGAGCACGATCGTCGACGACGGCGAGTTCGAGCTCGGCGACCGCGTGCTCCACAACGCGAAGGAGGCGTCGTACGGGGCGCTCCAGCTGCCGGGCGCGCTCACGGTCTCGTCGGACATCTTCTTCTACCAGCTCGGCCTGGACATGAACGGCCGCGGGCCGGTGCTGCAGGAGTGGGCCAAGCGGCTCGGCGTCGGGCGCCGCACCGGCATCGACATCCCGGGCGAGTTCGGGGGCCTGGTGCCGGACGCCGACTGGCGCAACCAGGGCTACAAGGCGTACCTGCGCTGCACCAAGAAGGCGAAGGTGCCGGCGGGGACGACCGCCGCGCTGTTCGCGTGCGGCGGCATCGAGCGCACGTGGAGTGCGGGCGACAACGTCAACCTGGCGGTCGGGCAGGGCGACCTGCAGGCCACGCCGCTGCAGTTGGCCACCGCGTACTCGACGATCATCTCGAGCGGCAAGGTGGTGCGCCCGCACCTCGGCCTGCGCGTGGAGGACGGCAACGGCGTGATGCTGGAGGAGATCCGCACGCCCGCGCGGCGCCGGATCTCGTTCGACGGCGCGCACCGGGACGCGATCCTCGCCGGCCTGCACGGCGCGGCGACCGCCGCCGGCGGAACGTCGAGCGACGTGTTCGCGGACTTCCCGTACCGTGACATCCTGTACGGCAAGACCGGAACCGCCGAGCGCCAGCCGAACCCCGACCAGTCCTGGTACGTCTGCTACGTGGACCATCCGACGAAGCCGATCGTGGTCGTGACGACGATCGAGCGCGGCGGCTTCGGCGCGGAGACTGCGGCACCCGCGGCGCGCCTCATCCTCAATGAGTGGTTCGATTTGCAGGACGACGAGTTCCACGAAGGCTCGGACCAGTCGAATTGAGCACCCACCCGATCCAGCCGGCCTCGGAGCCGCCGCCCCCGCTCGTGCCGCGCGAGTGGCGCCTGCGGCTCGACCCGCTGCTCCTGCTCGCCACGCTCGGGCTGGTGGCCGGCTCGCTGATCGCGCTCAACAGCGCCACGCGGAACGACATCCTCGGCGAGCCGCACTACTACGTGTACCGCCAGGCGGCCTATGCGGCGGTCGGCCTCGTGCTGATGTACGCCGTCTCGCGGATCGACTACTCGCGGCTGCGCGAGCTGCGCTATCCGATCTACGGGATGCTGCTGGGGCTCCTGCTCGTCGTGCTCGCGATCGCCGGGGCCACCCGCGGCACGCGGGCGTGGATCGAGCTGCCGTTCTTCAACTTCCAGCCGTCGGAGCTGGGCAAGGTGCTGCTCGTCGTGTCGCTGTCGGCCTTCCTGGTCGACCGCATGCGCCGGATGGGGCGCGACACGACGGCGCGGATCATGGTCCTCGGGCTGATCCCGACGATGCTCGTGATCGCCGAGCCGGACCTCGGGTCGGCGCTCGTCTACATCGCCGCCACGATGGCGGTGCTGTTCGTCGCCGGCGCCCCCTGGCGCCACTTCGCGGCGCTCGCGGGGCTGTTCGCGCTCGCCGTCACGATCGTGCTGGTGGCGGCCCCGATGGCGGGCGTGGAGGTGCTCAAGCCGTACCAGGTCGATCGCCTGACCGCGTTCCTGCACCCGTCCGCGGATCCGGGCGAGGAGGGCTACCAGCTCCAGCAGGCGCTTACCGCCATCGGCTCGGGCGAGAAGACGGGGCGGGGGGTCGAGAACGCGACCCAGACGTCGCTCAACTTCCTGCCCGAGCACCACACCGACTTCATCTTCGCCGTGATCGGCGAGACCTACGGTTTCGCCGGTTGCGCGCTCATCCTGTCGCTCTACGCGCTACTTATATGGCGAGGTTTGCACATCCTGACCGTCGCGAAGAACCTGTACGGCGCGCTGATCGCCGGCGGCATCACCGTGATGCTGCTGTTCCAGCTCTTCGTGAACATCGGGATGAACGTGGGGATCATGCCCATCACGGGCGTGACCGCCCCGCTGTTGAGCTTCGGCGGCTCGTCGATGCTCGCGACATTTCTGGCCCTCGGCCTGCTCCACTCCGTCCACGCGCAGGCGCGCGAGACGGCGGAGCTCAAGGGGAGGGCGACCATCTTCCAATGAGGAATCACTCCTGTGAGAAAGCAAGTGCTGGTCACGGTCGACCGGGGCGAGACCCGCGTCGCCATGCTGGAGGCGTCGGGCGATCCCGAGGCGCCGGCCAAGTCCCGCCGCCGGCGGGGCAAGAAGAAGCCTGAGATCCCCGCGGGCTACCGCGTCGCCGAGGTCTACTTCGAGCGCCGCGGCGGCCGATCGATCGTCGGCAACATCTACAACGGCAAGGTCGACAACGTCCTGCCCGGCCTCGAGGCCGCCTTCGTCGACATCGGGCTCGACAAGAACGGGTTCCTGCACGTCGACGAGATCGTCATCCCCGGCCAGGAGCAGGGCCGCCGCGGCCGCGGCTCCGGGCCGCGCATCACCGACCTGCTGTCCCCAGGACAGGAGATCGTCGTCCAGGTCGTCAAGGACCCACTGAAGACCAAGGGCGCGCGGCTCTCGATGGAGCTCACCATCGCCGGCCGCTACATGGTCTACGCGCCGACCGGCGAGGGCGTCGGCGTCTCGAGACGGCTCGAGGACAAGGAGCGCGACCGGCTGCGCAAGGAGGCGAAGCAGCTCGACCTCGGCGGCGGCGGCGCGATCATCCGCACGGCGGCGCACGGCGCCGCGCGGGCGGACTTCGAGCGCGAGCTGCAGTACCTGTTCAAGCTCAACGAGGTGCTGGAGAAGCGCGTGGCCGAGACGGAGGCGCCCGCGCTCGTCTTCCAGGAGGCCGACCTCTCGGTCCGCGTGGTGCGCGACATCTTCTCGGCGCACTTCGAGCGCGCCGTCGTCGACGACCCCAAGCAGCACCACCGGCTGGTGTCCTTCTTCGCGCGCACGGCGCCCGAGCTGGTCGACCGCGTGGAGCTGTGGGAGGAGAGCGAGCCGCTGTTCGAGGGATACGGCGTCGAGCCGGTGATCGAGGGCATGCTCAACCGCCGCGTCGACCTGCCCAGCGGCGGCTACCTGATGATCGACTACGCCGAGGCGCTGACCGTCATCGACGTCAACACCGGCTCGTTCACCGGCAAGGGCAAGGCCGCCCGCCTCGAGGACACGATCACCAAGACGAACCTGGAGGCCGCCGAGGAGGTCGTCAACCAGCTCAGGCTGCGCGACATCGGCGGCATCATCGTCATCGACTTCATCGACATGGCGCGCGCCCGCAACCGCGACGCCGTGCTCAAGGTCCTGCGCAAGGCCTTGGACGAGGACCGGACGAAGACGTTCGTGGTCGAGATCTCGCCGCTCGGGCTGGTCGAGATGACACGCCAGAACGTCACCGACGGCGTGCGCGAGATCATGTCCAAGACCTGCCCGGTCTGCCACGGCGAGGGCGTCGTCAAGTCGGAGGAGACGATCGCCATCGGCATCGCCCGCCACCTGCAGCACATGATCAAGGAGGCCGGCGACGGCGGGCCCGAGGCGTACCTGCTGCGGATCAACCCGCGCGTCAGCGCCTGGTTCACCGACGACGGCGCGCGCGAGCTGCACGCGCTCGAGGAGCAGACGGGGAGGTACTTCCACTTCGAGGGCTCCGAGGGCCTGCCGCTCGACCACTTCGCGGTGACGATGGAGGGCACGCGCGAGGAGATCGAGGAGCGCGCCGTGCCGTTCCGGGCCGGTGAGGAGGTCCACGTCCACATCGTCGAGCCGCACATGTACAACCCGGACGACGGGGTCGCGAAGATCGACGGCTACCTGATCGACGTCGTCAACGGGATCGCCTTCGTGGGCGAGAAGAAGCTCGTGCGGATCGAGCGGGCCGGCCGGACCACGGCCGTCGCCGCGTTGACGGGCGCCGACGCCGAGGCGGCCGAGGAGGCGGCCAAGGAGCGTGAGACCGAGCGCCGGCGCGTCGACGAGCGGGCCCGCCGGTCGGCCGCCGCCAAGCGCGGCGCCGCCGCCCGCAAGGCGCGCGAGGAGGAGAAGGCGGCCAAGGCCAAGCCGGCCAAGGCCAAGCCTGCGAAGGCAAAGCCCGCCAAGCGGCGGAGGAAGAAGGCCGCGGAGGACGGCGCGGTCGAGGCCGATGCCGTGCAGGCGCTGACCGACGAGCAGCCACCCGAGGCGGGGACGGCTCCTGCGGCCGCAGATGAGGCGTCCGAGAACGGTGACGCGCTATCCTCTCGCCCCCGGCGCCGCGGCCGCAGAGGCGGACGGCGCCGTTCGCGTGCGAAGGCCGCGGCCGACGAGTGAGCTATGTCCTACGCAGTCATCAAGACCGGCGGTAAGCAGTACCGCGTCGAGGAGGGCCAGACCCTGCTCGTCGAGCGCCTGCCCGACGAGCCGGGCGCCACCGTGGACCTCGTCCCGCTCCTGCTGGCGGGCGACGGCGACCCGGTGCTCGACGCCGACAAGCTCGCGAAGTCGCCCGTGACGGCCGAGATCGTCGGCCACGAGCGCGGCAAGAAGCTGCGGGTGTTCAAGTTCAAGCCCAAGCGCGGCTACCGCCGCCGCACAGGGCACCGGCAGGAGCTCACCCGCCTCCGCATCACCAAGATCGGGAAGAGCGACTGAGATGGCACACAAGAAGGGCCTCGGCTCCAGCCGCAACGGGCGCGACTCGAACTCGAAGCGCCTCGGCGTCAAGGTGTTCGCCGGTCAGACCGTGACCGGCGGCGAGATCATCGTTCGCCAGCGCGGCACGAAGTTCAAGCCCGGCGACGGCGTCGGCATCGGCAAGGACGACACGATCTTCGCCAAGTCGGCGGGCACGGTGCAGTTCCGCGCCGGCCGCCGCGGGCGCACGATCTCGGTCGAGCCGGCCGAGCCCACCGCCTAGCCGAACGTAAACGCGAAGCCCGCGACGCCCGGCTCGAACTCGAGCGCCAGCTCGTGCTCCTCGGTGCCCGGCAGCTTCACCAGGGTGTAGAGCCGCTGGCGGCGCACGGTGACGCGGCGGTACGGCTCGCCGTCGAGCCGCACCGTGACCTGCCGCGGCGCGTTGCCGCGCGAGCCGAGCACGAGGTAGACCGACTTGCCGATCACGTGCGCCTTGAGCGTGGCGTTGCGGACCGCCTCGGCCGACTCGTCGTCGACTCGCCAGGCGCCGCTGAGCGCGAAGTGGTCGGGCGGCAGGGCGGCGTGCGGGCCCGAATAGACGTGGACGCCGGGCCGCGGCGGCTCGAGCCAGCGCTCCGCGCGGGCGGCGCCGAGGTAGGTCTCGGGCGTCGCCTGGGCCGGGACCTCGCCGGGCTGCCGGCCCGCGCGCTCGCCGAGCCGGGCCGCGCCCGCCTCCTCCAGCAGCGCGCGGATCGCCTGCTCGGTCTCGTCGTAGTCGCCCTCGCCGAAGTGCGTGTAGCGGACCTGGCCCTGCGCGTCGATGAGGTACTTGGCCGGCCAGTACCGGTTGCCCCACGCTTCCCAGGTGCCGAAGTCGTTGTCCTGCGCGACCGCGTAGCGCAGCCGTGAGCGGGCGATCGCGTCGCGGACGTTGCCGGCGTCCTTCTCGAACGCGAACTCCGGTGTGTGGACGCCGACGATGGTCAGCCCGCGGTCGCGGTAGCGGTCGTCCCACGCACGCAGGTAGGGCAGCGTGCGGATGCAGTTGATGCAGGTGTAGGTCCAGAAGTCGATCAGCACGACCTTGCCGCGGAGACCGGCGAGCGTGAGCGGCGGCGAGTTCAGCCAGCGCGTGACGCGCTCGAACTCCGGCGCCCGGCCGAGCCGCGGCAGGCCGGCGTCGCGCGATGCGAAGCGCGGCCGCCCGCGCAGGTCGGTCAGCCGATCCTCGACGGCATCCGAGCGCTCGAGCGCGCCTGTCGGGTTGACCACGACGGCCGGCAGCTCGTCGGCGATCGCGGTCTGGAAGCGCACGTCGGCATCGACGATCACGGCGAGCGCGGTGGCAATCATCACGACGCCCATCACCCGCTGGACCTGCGGGCCGCGGAAGCGGGCGATCAGCCGCCGCCCGCCGAGGCACAGCGCGAACAGGACGGCCGCCGAGCCGGCCGCGTAGGCGACGGCCACGGCCACGCTGTCGCCCGAGGCGGCGCTGACCGAGATCACGGCGGCGAGGATCGGCCCGGCGCACGGCGCGTAGACGAAGCCCAGCGCGGCGCCGACCCCGAGGCCGCTGACGAACCCGTCGCCGCGCGAGCGCGGGCCGAACTGCACCAGCCGCGACAGCACCGCCTCGAGGCGGTCGGCGAGCGGCGGAGCGAGCAGCAGCAGCCCGAAGCCGAGCAGGACGAGGACGGCCAGCGAGCGCAGCGTGCCGTCCCCGAGCCCGACGCCGTCGACCAGCTCGGCCGCCCCGGCGATCGTGATCGTGAACGTGAACGCCAGCCCGACCACGATGCCCAGCGGCCGCCGCCGCCCGCCGGTCGCGCCCGCCGAGAGCAGCGCCGGCAGGATCGGCAGCACGCACGGCGAGACCGCGGTGCCGGCGCCGGCCACGAAGGCGAACAGCAGCAAGAGCGCCACGACCAAACGGTACGCGGCGCCGGATTACCGCCCGATTACGTCGGCTGAGCCGTCGGCCTCACCAGGATCTCGTTGACGTCGACGTGCGCGGGCTGGGACACCGCGAACATGACGGCGCGCGCGATGTCGTCGCCCTGCAGCGCCTCGATCTGCGGCGGGTCGTCGAAGAACGGCGTGTCGACCAAGCCCGGCTCGATCAGCGTGACGCGCACGCCGGTGTCGTTGAAGTCCAGCCGCGCGGCCTCGCCCATCGCGGTCGCCGCGTGCTTGGTCGCCGAGTAGAGCGAGCCCTGCAGCGCGCGGCGGCCCGCCACCGAGCTGGTGATCAGCAGATGGCCCTTGCTGTCCTTCAGGGGCTGCATGGTCGCCCGGATGGTCAGCGCCACGCCGTAGACGTTGGTGAGGACCATCTCCTTCCACTCCTCCGGCGTGCCCTTCTCGAAGCCGCGCGCGGCGCCGAACCCGGCGTTGGCGAACGCGACGTCGATCCGCCCGAACTCGTCCAGCGCGCGCTGCACGAGCGCCTGCTGGTCCTCCCACTCGGTCACGTCGCAGCGGACGGCCAGGCCGTCGACCTCGCTCGCCAGCGACTCGAGCTTGTCGATCGAGCGGGCGGCGAGGACGACCTTGTAGCCGGCCTCGGCGGCGTGGCGGGCGGTGGCGGCGCCGATGCCGGTCGAGGCGCCGGTGATGAGGAAGACAGGGGCCATGGCGGCGGAGATTAACCTTTCGCCTGCCAGGCGAGACGCTCCTTCGTCGCGCTCGCCTTCGGCGACGATACATCTGTGCTCACCGATCGCGCCCACCTCGAGGTCCGCGCCGGCGCCGGCGGCAACGGGGCGCTCTCGTTCCGCCGCGAGGCGCACGTGCCCAAGGGCGGTCCGGACGGCGGCGACGGCGGCCGCGGCGGCGACGTCATCCTGCGCGTCGACGACTCGCTGCGCGACCTGCAGGCGTTCCGCCGCCGGGCGCACTTCCGGGCCGAGCGCGGCGGCCACGGGCAGGGCTCGCAGCGGAACGGCGCCGACGGCGACGCGATGATCGTCCGCGTGCCGCCCGGCACCCAGGTCGCCAAGTGGGACGGCGCGCGCTACGACCTCGTGCGCCCCGGCCAGGAGGTCACGATCGCGCGTGGCGGCGCGGGCGGGCGCGGCAACACGCGCTTCAAGTCCTCCACCCGCCAGACCCCGCGGCTCGCGGAGCGCGGCCTGCCCGGCGAGGAGGGTCGCGTCGACCTGCACCTCAAGCTGCTGGCCGACGTCGGCCTCGTGGGTCTCCCGAACGCGGGCAAGTCGTCGCTGCTCGCGCGCCTCACGCGCGCGCACCCGAAGGTCGCGGCCTACCCGTTCACGACTCTGGAGCCCGTGCTCGGCACGCTCGACGGCGAGGATCGCCAGCTCGTCATCGCCGACATCCCGGGCCTGATCGAGGGCGCCCACGAGGGCGCCGGCCTCGGCCACGACTTCCTCGCCCACGTCGAGCGCACGCGGCTGCTCGTGCACGTCCTCGATCTCGCGCCGCTCGACGGCTCGGACCCCGTCGCCAACCACCGCGTGATCGAGCACGAGCTGGCCGGGCACGACGCGCGGCTGGCCGAGCTGCCGCGCATCCTCGCGCTCTCCAAGGCCGACCTCGTGCCCGAGGAGGCCGCCGCGGCCGCGGCGACGGAGTGGGAGGAGCGCCTCGGCGTGCCGGTCGTGGTCACGTCGGCCGCCACCGGCGCCGGCCTCGACGTGCTGGGCCGCGAGCTGCTGCGGCGCGTCCCGCCGGCGGAGCCCGGCGACGGGGCGAGCCGGTGAGGACGATGTGGCCGCCTTCCAGGTCTTCCGGCCCGCCGCCGGGCGCGAGTTCGACGTCGAGAAGATCGGCGACGGCGAGTTCCGCGTCACCGGCGCCGCGGTCGACCGTCTGATCGCCCGCCACGATCTCTCCAGCGAGGAGGCGCTCGCGCACGTCGAGCACCGGCTGCGGCGCATGGGGGTGATCTCGGCGCTCGAGCGAGAGGGGTTCGAACCGGGCGACGACGTCGAGCTCGGCGGCGTGGTGTTCGAGCTGGACCCCTCATAAGCTGCCGCGGACATGCCGATCGCCGTCGTCAAGCTCGGATCGTCGATCGTCGCCGAGGAGAACGGCGAGCTGCGCCTGTCGGTCGTCGCGCGCATCTGCGAGGAGGTGGCCGCGCTCCACCACGAGGGCGTCGACGTCGTGGTCGTCACCAGCGGCGCGATCGCCCGCGGGATGCGCCTGCTCGGCATGGGCGCGCGGCCCGCGTCGGTGCAGGACCTGCAGGCGGCCAGCGCGGTCGGTCAGGGGCGGCTGTACCGGACGTACGACGAGCTGCTGCGCGAGCGCGGCATCCAGAGCGCCCAGGTCCTGCTCACGTTCTTCGATGTCAGCGCCCGCACGCACTACCTGAACGCGCGCCGGACGCTCTCGCGCCTGCTCGAGTGGCGGATCGTCCCGGTGATCAACGAGAACGACACGACGACGACGGACGAGATGTCGTTCGGCGACAACGACTTCCTGGCCGCTCAGGTGTCGGTGCTGGTCGGCGCGGACCTGCTGCTCGTCCTGACCGACACCGAGGGCCTCTACACGGCCGACCCGCGCAAGTCCGCGGAGGCACGGCTCGTCCAGGACGTGACCGATCCGGCGGCCCTCGAGCTGCTCCAGATCGGCCACGCCCCGTCGCCGCTCGGCTCGGGCGGGATGCGCTCGAAGGTCGTGGCGGCCGAGATGGCGTCCGCGGCCGGGATCGCGACGGTGATCGGGAGCGGCCTCGTGGACGGCGTGCTGGCGCGCGCCTGGGCCGGCGAGCCGGCCGGCACGCGCTTCGCCCCGCAGGCGACCCGCCAGTCGAGCTTCAAGCTCTGGCTCAAGTACGCCAAGCCGAGCCACGGCACCGTGACGGTCGACGCCGGCGCCGCCCGCGCGCTGCGGGAGGGCGCGGCCAGCCTGCTGCCGGTCGGCATCGTCGACGTGCAGGGCGGGTTCGACGCCGGCGACGCGGTCGACGTCCGCGACAGCAGCTCGGCGATCGGCAAGGGCATCTGCAACTACTCGGCCGAGGAGCTGCGGCGGGTCATGGGCCTCAAGTCGGCCGAGGTGCGTGAGGTGCTGCCGCGGGCGACCGAGGAGGCCGTGCACCGCGACTACTTCGTGCTCGCCTGATCACGGGATGATCGTGTCGGTTCCCGCGCCGCCCTCGATCGTGTCGTCGCCGGGACCGCCGACCAGGATGTCGTCGCCGTTGCCGCCGCGCAGGAGGTCGGGGCCCTTGCCGCCGACCAGGTTGTCGCCGCCGTCGTCGCCGTCGGCCCGCAGCGCGATCGCGTCGGCCTCGAGGCCGGAGGCGTCGAGGGAGTCGTCGCCGGCGAGCAGCGCGATGCTGAGCCGGTCGTCCGGCACCTCGGCGCCGGTCACGGCGAGCGTGATGCCGGACAGCCCGGTGACCGAGGCGGTCCCCGCGGCGCCGGTCGCCCGCGCGTGGTCAGCGCCGTCGGTGCCGGCCGCGTGGACGTTGTCGGGCGCTCCGTCCTGGCCGAGCGCGACGCCGAGCGCGGTCAGGCCCGAGCCGCTGAGGTCGTTCGCGTTGAAGCGGTCGGCGCCGGCGAGGGCAACGGTGTCGATCCGCTCGAACGCTCCGAGGTCCATCACGATGTTGCCCAGGTCGCGCGTGAAGCGCACGCGCGCGCCGTTGCGGGACACGTCGAAGACCTCCGCCGCGGCTGAGCCGTTGAAGAGCATCGTGTCCACGTCGCCCTCGCCCTCGAGCGTGTCGCTGCCGTCGCCCGGGTCCCACGTGAAGCGGTCGTCGCCGGCGCCGAGCAGGGCGATGTCGTCGCCCTGATTGCCGTCGACGTCGTCGGCTCCGTCGCCGGTCTGAAGGAGGTCGGGGCCGCGGCCGCCGCGCACGGTGTCGGCGCCGGCGCCGCCGTCGACGGCGAGGCGCACGGCGTCGGCGGCGAGCGCGCTCGCGTCGATCGTGTCGTCGCCGCCGCGGCCGTTGACGGTCAGCCGGTCGTCCACCTGGGCTCCCGTCAGGGCCAGCATCAGGCCGTCCGGCAGGCCGGTGAGGTTCGCGGAGCCGACCGCGCCGGTGACGGTGATGGCGTCGGCGCCGTTCGAGGCCGAGTCGACGAACACTTCGTCGCCCGCGCCGTCGGTGCCCATCGCGAACCTCAACGCGGTGAGGTCGGTGCCGGACACGTCGGCGGTGTTGAGCGTGTCGCCGCCGCCGACCCCCGCCGAGTCGATCCGCTCGACGTCGTCGAGATCCATCGCGATGTTGCCGACGTCGCGCGTGAAACGGACGCGCGGGCCGCTGCCGAAGACGGTGAAGGTCTCGGAGGCGCCGGAGCCGTTGAAGGTCATCGAGTCCATGCCCTCCTGGCCCTCGACGGTGTCGCTGCCGTCGCCCGGATCCCAGATGAAGCGGTCGTCGCCGGCGCCGAGGAAGGCGCGGTCGTCGCCGCCGTTCCCGTCGACGGCGTCGATGCCGTCGCCCGCGAGCAAGGTCTCGGCGGCCGGCCCGCCGGTCAGGGCGTCGTCCTCGGCGCCGCCGTCGGCCGTGAGTACGAACGTGGTGGCCTGCAGCCCCTGTGAGGTCACGCGGTCGAAGCCGGCCAGCGCGTTGACCTGGAGCTGGTCGCGCCCGGCCTCCGCGCCTGCGAGCGTCAGCGGGACCGCGACGCCGATCACGCTGGCGGCGCCGTCGGCGCCCGACACGTCGATCGTGTCGTCGAACTGCGAGCCGTTGACGACGACCCGGTCGGTCGCGCCGTCGGCGCCACCGAGGTTGCCGGTCACGGCCTGGAGCGTGGTGCCCGACAGCTCGTCGGTGGTCAGCGTGTCGGCACCGCCCCGTGCGGCGACGTCGACCTGCTCGAGCTCGCCGAGGCTCATCACGACGCCGCCGACGTCGCGAACCAGCCGCACCCGCGCGGAATTGGGCGAGAGCCGGAACGCCTCGTCGGCGCGCGAGCCGCCGAAGCTCAGGGTGTCGCTGCCGTTGGCGCCCTCGATCGTGTCGTCGCCGTCGCCTGCGGCCCAGGCGAAGCGGTCGTCGCCGGTGCCGAGGCGCGCGTTGTCGTCGCCGCGGTTGCCGTCGACGACGTCGTTGCCGTCGCCGGCGAGCAGCCGCTCGGCGCTGCGCCCGCCCACCAGCGTGTCGGCTCCGCGGCCGCCCTCGATCGTCACGCGCCCGATGAAGCCGCGGACACGCACGAGGTCGTTGCCGCTTCCGGCGCGCACGCGGATGCGGTCGAACCGCTTCCGGACGACGCGGAAGTCGGCGGTGCCGTCGTCGCGGACGTCGACGTGGAGCCGGCGGCCGCGGGCGCGCAGGGCGAGCTTGTCGCTCGCGCCGTTGCCCTTGACGACGAGCGTGCGCTTCTTGACGGCCACCGAGTACGACGCGTCGGCGTCGACGGTGATCAGTACGAGCCCGGCGGTCATGAGACCGGCAGCGAGCAGCATGCGGAGGGAGGGCGTCATTGAGGGTTCGATTCCTTCCTGGGTGGAAATCGCCGACCTTGAAGACGCCTGGGATGCCGAGTTTGTTCCTTAGACTGTGTGCATATGGCCGTCGTCGCCCGCACCGTCACCGACATCTGCCTCGCCGCCAAGGCGGCCGCCCGCGAGCTGGCACAGATCGACTCGGCGGCGAAGGACCGTGCGCTGCTGGCGATCGCCGACGCGCTCGGGGCGCGCACAGGCGAGATCCTGGACGCCAACGCGCGCGACCTGGACGCCGGCCGCGAGTCGGGCCTGTCGGCGGCGCTGATGGACCGGCTGGCGCTCGACGAGCGCCGTGTCGAGGCGATGGCGACCGGGGTGCGCGAGATCGTCGCGCTGCCGGACCCGGTCGGCGAGGTGCTCGACGGCTTCCGGCTCCCGAACGGGCTCGACGTCCGCAAGGTCCGCGTCCCGCTCGGCGTCGTCGCCGTGGTCTACGAGGCGCGCCCGAACGTGACGATCGACGCCGCGGCGCTGGCGCTGAAGTCGGGCAACGCGATCGTGCTGCGCGGGTCGTCCTCGGCCGCGCACTCGAACGCCGTCCTGGCCGCGGTCGCGGCCGAGGCCGCCGAGGCGGCCGGCCTGCCGCCGGGGCTCGCTCTCCCTGGTGGCCGGCGGCGGGCGCGAGGAGCTGGCCGAGCTCGCCACGCAGGAGGGCGTGGTCGACCTGATCATCCCGCGCGGCGGCGAGGGGTTGAAGGCGGCCTTGAGCGCGGTCGCCAAGGTGCCGGTGATCTACGCGGCGTCGGGCAACTGCCACGTTTACGTCGACGAGTCGGCTGACCTTGATTCCGCGCGCGAGATCGTGGTGAACGCCAAGGTCCAGCGGCCGGGCGTCTGCAACGCGGCCGAGACGCTGCTCGTGCACTCCGCGGTGGCGGACGCCTTCCTGCCCGCCGCCTTCGAGTCGCTGCGCGACTCCGGCGTGGAGCTGCGCGGCGACGAGCGCGCGCGGGCCGTCGACGGCGCCGTGGCCGAGGCCACCGACGAGGACTGGGCGACCGAGTACCTCGCGCTGGTGCTCGCGGTGCGGGTGGTCGACTCCGTCGATGACGCGATCGAGCACATCAATGCGTACGGCTCCGGCCACTCGGAGGCGATCGTCACCGGCTCGGCCGGCGCCGCTCGAAGGTTCCAGCACGCGGTCGACGCCGCCTGCGTGTACGTCAACGCGTCGACCCGCTTCACCGACGGCGGCCAGTTCGGAATGGGCGCCGAGATCGGCAACTCCACGCAGAAGCTGCACGCCCGCGGACCGATCGGCCTGCGCGAGCTGTGCACCTTCAAGTACCTGGTCGAGGGCGACGGCCAGGTCCGCCCCTAGTGCGGCTCGGGCTGCTGGGCGGGACGTTCAACCCGCCGCACGTCGGCCACCTCGTGTGCGCGCAGGAGGCGCTCGCGCAGCTCGGGCTCGACCGGGTCCTGCTCGTGCCGGTGCACGAACCGCCGCACAAGGGCGTCGAGGCCGATCCCGGGGTGGCGCACCGAGTGGAGCTGTGCCGGCGCGCCGTGGTGGGCGACGAGCGGCTCGATGTGTCGGTCGTCGACGCGGAGATCCCCGGGCCCTCCTACACGGTCGATACCCTGCGAAGGCTGCATGAGCGCTGCCCAGGAGACGACCTGACGTTCATCGTGGGAGGCGACATGGCGTTCTCGCTGCCGACCTGGCGCGAGCCGGACGCCGTCCTCGAGCTCGCCGAGCTGGGTGTCGCCGAGCGGGAGGGCGTACGCCGTGCCGACATCTCCGAGCGTCTCAGCGGCCTAGCCGTGGATCGCGTCCGCTTCTTCGACATGCCCCGCCTCGACATCTCCTCCTCGCTGATCCGCCGCCACGTGGCGGCCGGCCGGCCGATCCGCTACCTGGTCCCCGACGGCGTGGCGTCGTACATCGAACAGGCGGGGCTCTACCGATGACGCTCGATCCCGCCCGCCTCGCGGACCTCGTCGCCGCCTACGCGGCCGACGTCAAGGCGATCGACCCGATCGAGCTCGACCTGCGCGACGTGCTCGGCTACACGGACTACTTCGTCATCGCCACCGGCAACACCGACCGGCAGGCGAAGGCGATCCACGACCGCATCCACCAGGGCATGAAGAAGGAGCACGGCCTGCTCCCGCGGCGCGTCGAGGGGCTCGCCGAGGCGCGCTGGATCCTGATGGACTACCTGGACGTGATCGTCCACATCTTCACGCCGGAGGCGCGCGAGTTCTACCGGCTCGAGCAGCTGTGGGGCGAGGCCCCGAAACGAGCCGTGGGCGAGTAGTCCTCCTCGCGTCGGCCGGCCTCGCGGTCGGCCTCGCGTACGCGGCGGTCGTGCTCTCGAGCGGGCACGTCGACGATCGCGGGTTCGCCGCCGGGCTCGGCCTGCTGGTCGGCTGGTCGTTCATCGGCACCGGCCTGTTCGCGTGGTGGCGGCGGCCGGCCAACCGCACAGGCCCGCTGATGGCCGCGGCCGGGCTCGCGTGGTTCGCGAGCGGCGTGTCCGCTTCGGACGACGACGTCCTGTACACGATCGGGATCGCGCTGGACGCGTTGTTCCCGGCGATCCTCGGCCACCTGCTCGTCGCGTTCCCGACCGGCCGGCTGGAGACGCGCGCGGAGCGGGTCCTGGTCATCGCCGCGTACGTCACCGTGACCGTGCTGCAGCTCCCGTCGCTGCTGTTCGAGCAGCCGGCCGAGCCGCGCAACCTCCTGATCGTGGAGGGCGATCAGGCCCTCTCGGACATCCTCGACGCCGTGCAGTTCGCGATCGCGGCCGTGCTCGTCGCGGCGAGCTGGGTGATCATCATCCGGCGCGAGCGCAGGGAGCCGCGACCTCTCGCCTGGCGGCCCGTGCTCTGGACGGGCGGCGTGGCGGCCGCCGTCTTCGTCGTGGCCAACGGGTTCGACGCCGCGGGCTCGCCCAGCGACGCGCTCGACCGGCTCTCGCAGGCGCTCGTCGCCACGATCCCGTTCGGGTTCCTGGTCGGTCTGCTGCGGAGCCGGCTCGCCCAGGGCGAGGCCGTGTCGGAGCTGATCGCGCGGGTCGGCCAGGCGCCGGGCGAGGGCGCGCTGCGGGCCGCGCTGGCCGACGCGCTCGGCGACCCGACGCTGGCTCTGGCCTACTGGCTGCCGGAGTCCGGGCGCTACGTGGACGCGCTCGGCCACCCGGTGACGGTCGCAGCGACGGGGTGGACGGAGATCGACGTCCGGGGGCGCCGGGTCGCCGCGATCGCCCACGACCCGGTGCTCGACGACGAGCCGCAGCTCGTGCGCGCGGCGGGCGCGGCGGCGGCGCTGGCGCTCGAGAACCAGCGGCTGGAGGCGGAGCTGCGGGCGCGGATCGAGGAGCTGCGCGCGTCGCGGGCGCGGCTGGTGGAGGCGGGCGACGCCGAGCGGCGACGACTCGAGCGCGACCTGCACGACGGCGCGCAGTCGCGGCTGGTGGCGCTGGCGCTGAAGCTCAAGCTGGCGCGGATGAAGGTCGAGGGCTCGTCCGAGGCCGCGGCCCTGCTGGACGAGTCCAGCGCGGAGCTGCAGGCGTCGCTCGACGAGCTGCGCGAGCTGGCGCGCGGCATCCACCCGGCGATCCTCAGCGACCACGGGCTGGCGGCCGCGGTGCGCGCGCTGGCCGACCGGGCGCCGGTGCCGGTGTCGGTGACGGTGGAGGAGGGAGAGCTGCCGGCGCCGGTCGAGACCGCGATCTACTTCGTGGTCGCGGAGGCGCTGACCAACGTGGCGAAGTACGCGTCCGCGTCGTCCGCGGACGTGGCGGTGCGGCGGCGGGGCGCGGCGGTCGTGGTCGAGATCGCCGACGACGGCGCCGGCGGCGCCGACCTGGCGGGCGGGTCGGGCCTGCGCGGGCTCGCCGACCGGGTCGCCGCGCTGGACGGGCGGATCGAGCTCGAGAGCCCGCCGGGTGAGGGCACGACGCTGCGCGCGGAGATCCCGGTGCCCTGACTTTGAAGCGGATCCTCCATCGCTGCGCGCTGGTCGACAGCGCGGGCTAGAACGACGAAGGCCGCTCATCTGAGCGGCCTTACGTTGGAAGTAGTGGAGCTAGGGGGACTCGAACCCCCGGCCTCTTGACTGCCAGTCAAGCGCTCTCCCAACTGAGCTATAGCCCCAAAGCTGTACCGGTCGGCGTAGTTTATCGCGGCCTGCCGTTCAATCGGCAGCCGGCAGCAGCCCTGAAGTCGTGGCACCGTCGACCTCGTCCGGATCGTGCGTGATCGGCGCTAACCTCCGCGCCCCATGGCATCCGGGCACCGCTTCGACCCGCACGTGATCGAGCCCAAGTGGCAGCGCATCTGGGATGAGGAGCGCACGTGGCAGGTCTCAAACGGCGACGACGGCGGGAGGCCCGCCTCGTACGTGCTCGAGATGCTGCCGTACCCGTCCGGCGAACCGCACATGGGGCACCTCAAGAACTACGCGGTCGGTGACGCCGTGGCCCACTTTCACCGCCGCACGGGCCGGCGGGTGCTGCACCCGATGGGCTACGACGCGTTCGGGCTGCCGGCCGAGAACCACGCGATCAAGACCGGCGAGCACCCGCGCGACTCGACCGCGAAGTCGATCGAGGCGTTCCAGCGCGGGATGCGGTCATGGGGGATCTCGATCGACTGGTCGCGCGAGTTCGGCACCCACGAGCCGCGCTACTACCGCTGGACGCAGTGGATCTTCCTGCAGCTGTTCGAGCGCGGGCTGGCCTACCGGAAGGAGGCCGCGGTCAACTGGTGCCCCAAGGACCAGACGGTGCTGGCCAACGAGCAGGTCATCGACGGCCACTGCGAGCGCTGCGGGACCGAGGTCGAGGCGCGCCAGCTCGAGCAGTGGTTCTTCCGTATCACCGACTACGCCGACCGCCTGCTCGACGACCTCGAGACGATCGAGTGGCCGCCGCACGTCGTGACGATGCAGCGCAACTGGATCGGGCGCTCCGAGGGCGCGGAGGTCACGTTCACGCAGCCGGACCTGGGCGTCGACTACCCGGTGTTCACCACGCGGCCCGACACGCTCTTCGGCGCCACGTTCTTCGTCATGGCGCCCGAGCACCCGGATGTCGTGCGGCTCGCGGCCGGCACCGAGCACGAGCAGGCGGTACGCCAGTACGTCAACCGCGCGATGTCGGAGAGCAGCGAGGAGCGCGCCGACACCGAGCGCGAGAAGACCGGCGTGCCGCTCGGGCGGACGGTCATCAACCCCGTCAACGGCGAGCAGATCCCCATGTTCGTGTCGGACTACGTCCTGATGGAGTACGGCACCGGCGCGATCATGGCCGTGCCCGCCCACGATCAGCGCGACTACGACTTCGCGAAGGCCTTCGACCTCCCGATCCGGCGCGTGGTCGAGCCCGCCGACGGCCCGGCCGAGGAGGAGGGCGCCTTCGCGGCGCACAGCGAGAACGAGGTGCTGGTCAACTCGGGCCGCTTCACCGGCATGTCGTCGGTCGAGGCCAAGGACGCGATCATCGACTGGCTCGACCAGCAGGGCCGCGGCCACCGCTCGATCAACTACCGGCTGCGCGACTGGCTGCTCTCGCGCCAGCGCTACTGGGGCGCGCCGATCCCGATCGTCTACTGCGACCGCTGCGGGATCGTGCCGGTCCCGGAGGACCAGCTGCCGGTGCTGCTGCCCGACATCGAGGAGTACAGGCCGCAGGGCCGCTCCCCGCTGGCGGCGGCCGAGGACTGGGTCAACACGAGGTGCCCGAGCTGCGGCGGCGCGGCGCGGCGCGAGACCGACACGATGGACACGTTCGTCGACTCGTCCTGGTACTTCCTCCGCTACACCGACGCCGACAACGACGCGGCGGCGTGGGATCCCGACGTCACCAACTACTGGACGCCGGTCGACCAGTACATCGGCGGCATCGAGCACGCGATCCTGCACCTGCTGTACGCGCGCTTCTTCGTGAAGGTGTTCGCGGACATGGGGCTGCTGGACTCGCAGGAGCCGTTCTCGCGCCTGTTCACCCAGGGGATGATCACCCGCGACGGGGCGAAGATGTCCAAGTCGAAGGGCAACATGATCAGCCCCGAGCCGTACGTCGAGCGCTACGGAGCCGACACCGCGCGGGCGTACATCCTCTTCATCGGCCCGCCCGACCAGGACGCCGACTGGACCGACGAGGGCGTCGAGGGCGTGCACCGCTTCCTGGGGCGGCTGTGGCGGATGGCGGCGGACGTCTCGGAGCGGGTCGGCCGGCGGGCGCCCGACCCCAACGCGGGCAGCGGCAAGGGCGACGATCTCGAGCTGCTGCGCAAGGTCCACTGGGCGATCGACAAGGTCACCAACGACCTCGCCGGCCGCTTCGCCTTCAACACCGCGATCGCCGCGGTCATGGAGCTGGTCAACGAGGCGTCACGACGCCGTGAGACGGCGTCGGGCGACGTGCTGCACCTCGCCGCCGCCACGGCCGCGTCGCTGATCTTCCCGTTCGCCCCCCACACCGGCACCGACGCCTACGAGCTGGTGACCGGCGATCGCGTGTGGGAGCAGCCGTGGCCGGCCGCCGATCCGGCGCTGCTGGAGCGCGACGTCATCGAGGTCGCGGTGCAGGTCAACGGCAAGCTGCGCGACCGGATCCAGGCACCGGCCGATGCCTCTCGCGAGCAGCTCGAGGCGCTCGCCCGCGAGCGGCCGAACGTGGTGCGCCATCTGGACGGCCACGATGTCGCCAAGGTGGTCGTCGTGCCGGGGCGGCTCGTCAACTTCGTCGTGCGCTGAGGTCGGGCGTGCCGCCGCCGCGCGCGTGGATCGCCGTGGTGGGGCCGGGCTCCGCGGACGCCGAGGAGCTCGCGCTGGCCGAGGAGGCGGGCGCAGCCGTGGCGGACGCCGGTGCGGGGCTGGTCTGCGGCGGCCTCGGCGGGGTGATGGAGGCGGCCTGCCGCGGGGCGCGCTCGCGCGGCGGCCTCACGCTCGGGTTGCTTCCCGGAGACGATCGCGACGCCGCGAACGGCTGGGTCGTGGTCGCGGTGCCGACCGGCCTGGGGGAGGCGCGCAATGCGCTGGTGGTGCGGGCCGCCGACGCCGTGGTGGCGATCGGCGGTGGCTGGGGGACGCTCAGCGAGATCGCGCTGGCGCTGAAGACCGGGGTGCCGGTCGTGGGCGTGGGGAGCTGGGAACCGGCGATCGGCGGCTCGCCGGCTGAGGGCATCGTGGCCTGTGAGGACGCGCGGCGGGCGGTCGGCGAGGCGCTGCGGCTCGCTCAGCTCGCACGAGCTCGCGCCGCTGAGCCACCCGCGCCTGAATCGTCACACTCGCGCGCCTGAATCGTCACGCTCGCGTGCTGATCCGTCACGCGGCCCGGCGTAGCTTCGAGCCGTGCCCGACCTTCAGCCCCGTCAGCTCGCCGCCTGCGCGGTCGCCCTCGTCGTCGTTTCCCTGCTCGGCGCGTGGCATCTGTCGCGGAGCGGCGGCGGCGAGGGCGGGGGTGGGGCGCCCGCTCCGATCCGCGTGGAGAGCGGCGCCGAGGGGAGCCACGCGGTGATCGTCCACGTGGCGGGCGCCGTCCGCCGGCCCGGCGTCTACCGCATGCGCCCGAGCGCCCGCGTCGACCACGCGGTCGGCCGGGCCGGCGGCCCGACCGCGCGGGCAGATCTCAGCCAGGTGAACCTGGCGGCGAAGGTCGAGGACGGCCGCCAGGTCCTCGTCCCGGAGCGAGTCCGCGCGGGGGCCCCAACAGCTCCGGGAGGCGTTCCCGCGGAGACGCCACCGGGCGTGCCGCTCAACCTGAACACGGCCACGCTCGAGCAGCTCGACGAGCTCGACGGCATCGGACCCGCCACCGCCCAGAACATCCTCGACTACCGCGAGGCGAACGGCGGCTTCGGGTCCGTCGAGGAGCTCGGCGAGGTGCCCGGGATCGGCGACGTGCGGCTGGCGTCGCTGCGCGAGCAGGTGCGGGTGTGAGGTGCGAACGGCCCTCACGGCGATCGACCGCCACGCGCGGCACGTCGTCCTGTTCGCGCTCACCGCCGGCCTCCTGCTCGGCCCGCTGTCGTCCGCGGCGATGGTCGCGGCGGCCGCCGCCGCGGCGTTGATCGTCGCCGCCGCGCGCGCCGCCGGGTGGTCGTCGCCGGGCGTCCCTGCCGCGCCGATCGTCGGCGCCCCGCGGCTCTCGCTCGCCGGACTCGCGGCCGCGGCCTCGTCGCCGCTGCCATCGATCGCCGCCGCGGCCGTGCTCGCGGGCGCGGGTCTCGCGGACGTGCGGCTCGCGGCGCTCGACGGCGGTGCGCTGCCCCACATGCTCGGGCGCTCGATCAGTGCGCGGGCCGTGCTGCTCGAGCCCGTGCGCGAGCGCGCCGTCGGCCCGGCCGTGGCTCGCGCGCGGCTGCTGGGCGGCTCGGCGGACGGCGAGGTGGCCGTGTTGCGTGTGCGCGAGCATCGCGGCGCGGCGTGGCCGATGGCCGTGCAGCGCGGGCGGGCCGCTCGCGGCGGCGCGTGGCCGGGCGTCGGCGAGATCGTGGCCGTCGCGGGCACCGTCGCGCCGCTCGGGCGGTTCGATGCCTATCAGCGGCGGCGCGGCGCGAGCGCCGCCGTCGAGGTCGCGACCCTGCGGGCGACCGGAGAGCGGCGCGGCGGCCTCGCCGGGTTCGTCGACGCGGCGCGGCGTCGCGCCGAGGCGGGGCTGGCACGCGGGCTGCCCGAGCCGGAGGCGGCGCTGCTGCGCGGGATGGTGCTCGGCCAGGACGAGCGCCTCACCGAGGACGTGCGCGACGACTTCGAGCGCTCCGGGCTCGCCCACGTCCTCGCGGTCAGCGGCCAGAACGTGATGCTGCTCGCGGTGCTCGTGCTGGCGGCCGGCGCCAGTGCTCGGTGTCCCGCTGCGCACGCGGCTCCTCGTCGCACTTGCGCTCGTGGCCCTCTATGTCCCGCTCACCGGCGCCGGTCCGTCGATCCAGCGTGCCGGGGTGATGGGCGCCGCCGGCCTCGTCGCCGCGCTGGCGGGCCGTCCCGCGCACCGCTGGTACGCGCTCGGGCTCGCCGCGGCCGCGACGCTCGCGCTGAACCCGCGCGCGGTGGGGGAGCCCGGCTGGCAGCTGTCGTTCGCCGCCGTGGTCGCGCTGCTCGCGCTCGCCCCGCCGCTGCGGGGCGTGCTCGCGCGCCGGATGCCGGACCCGGTCGCCGACGTCGCCGCCATCACGATCGCCGCCACCGTCGGCACGGCGCCGCTGATGGCGCTCCACTTCGAGCAGGTCTCGCTGGCCGCCCTGCCGGCGAACCTACTCGCGGCGGTGGCGATCGCGCCCGCGATGTGGCTGGGGATGCTGGGCGCGGCGGCGGCGCAGGTCGCGCCCGCTCTCGCCGTGCCGTTCAACGTCGTGAACGCGCCGCTGCTGGCGTTCGTCGAGTGGGTCGCGCACACGCTCGGGGCCGCGCCGGCGGCGGTACTGCCCGTGCGGCTCGGCTCACCGGCCGCGCTGGCCGGCGCGTATGCGGCGCTCGCCGCCGCGCTCGTCGGACTGCGGGCGGCGTGGCGGCGGATGGAGCCGG
Organism: uncultured Solirubrobacteraceae bacterium; assembly: GCA_963830725.1. Taxonomy (GTDB): domain Bacteria; phylum Actinomycetota; class Thermoleophilia; order Solirubrobacterales; family Solirubrobacteraceae; genus DASSUW01. The sequence continues at coordinate 161,808 of CAWHNO010000013.1, forward strand.
CCTCGTGGCTCACGCCCGATCCCGCGGAGCGTCGCCGTCGCGTCGTCGCCGCCCTCGTGGCGGCGCCCGTGGTCGCGCTCGGGCTCGTCGCCGCGGTCGACGTCGGGTCCGTCGAGCCGCCCGTTCGCGGCGAGCTCGTGGTGTCGTTCCTCGACGTCGGCCAGGGCGACGCGACGCTGCTGCAGAAGGACGGCGTCGCCGTGCTCGTCGACACCGGCCCGCCCGGCGGGCCCGATCCTGCGGCGGCTGTCGGAGGCCGGCGTACGGCGGCTCGACGCGCTCGTCATCACCCACGCGCAGTCCGACCACGAGGGCGCGGCGCTCGAGGTGCTGCGCCGCGTGCCGACACGGTTGATCCTCAACGGCGGCGCCGGCTGGCCGAGCCGCGTGCAGGACGGCTTGCCGGCGGCGACCAAGGCGCGCCGGATCGCGGCCCATGCCGGCCAGGCGCTCACGCTCGGGGGGATCCGGATGCGGCTCCTGTGGCCGCCCCCGCCCGGTCCTGAGTTCCGGCCCGAGGGCGACCCCAACGAGCGAGCGGTGGTCGCGCACGTGCAGGCGGGCGACTTCGACCTGCTGCTGCCCGCCGACGCCGAGTCCGGCGTCACCTCCGCGCTGGAGCTGCCCGAGGTCGAGGCGCTCAAGGTCGCCCACCACGGGAGCGCCGACGAGGGCCTCGCGGCCATGCTCGAGCGCATCCGGCCGGAGTTCGCGGCGATCGAGGTCGGGCGCACCAACACCTACGGCCACCCGGCGCCGTCGACGCTGGCCGCCCTGCGCGCCGTCGACCACGTCTACCGGACCGACCTTGACGGCACGGTCCGTCTCCGTGTCCGAGGGGGTGTCGTACGCGTCGAGCGGTAGTGGTCGCGACCACTAGACTCGCCCACCCGTGCCGAGCTTCACTCCCGCGTACCTCATCCACGGCGACGACCACGGCCGGATCGGCGAGCGCCGCGCGAAGCTGCGGGCGATGGCCGAGGCAGAGAGCGGCGAGAGCGGCGTCGAGCTCTTCGAGGGCGACGCGTGCACCGCCGAAGCGATCGCCAACGCGCTCAGCGCGATGACCTTCGCGCTCGGCCGGCGGTTCGTGATCGCCGACGGCGTCGAGCGCTGGAAGGAGGCCGACGTCGCCGCCGTCGCCGCGGCCATGGAGGGCATGGACACGGACACGCTGACCGTCGCCTTCTTCGCGCGCGAGGACAGTCGCGTCAAGGCGCCGGCCGCGCTGCACAAGGCGGTCGAGAAGGCCGGCGGCAAGGTCGCGGCCGAGAACGTGCTGAAGTCGCGCGCCCTGCCGTGCTGGCTGGCGAAGCAGGCGTCGGAGCTCGGCTTCGAGCTCGACCAGCAGGGCGCGAGGGCGCTCGTGGCCCAGGTCGGCGATCGCCAACAGCGCCTTCTGCGCGAGCTCGAGAAGCTCGCGCTCGAGTACGGCGACGGGGCGCGGGTCGGTGTCGAGGAGGTGGAGGCGTCCTGCGCCAGCTCGGCCGAGCGCAAGGCGTGGACGCTTGCCGATGCGCTCGTGGCAGGCGACGGGAAGGCGGCAACCCGGCTGCTGCTGGAGCTGCGCGAGCAGGGCGATCGCCTTCCGAGCCTGCTCTACCAGATGGTCCGCCGCGTCCGCGACGCGCTCGCGATCGCCGAGGCGCTGGCGGCCGGCAAGCCCGCGGCGCAGGTCCGCAGGACGCTGCGGATGCCGTCGTACGCCGCCGACCGGCTGATCGCCGACGTCTCGAAGCGCGACGTCGAGACCTATCGCCGGATGCTCGAACGGCTCGCCGACCTCGAGGTCGAGAGCCGCGGCGGCGGAGGAGGCGTCCTCAGCGAGGACACCGCCGCCGTCCGCACGGTGATAGCCGCCGCGCGCTGAGGACGAACTGTTGCTCTGAGGAGAGGGACGGGAGCGCCGCGAGGCACGTGGGGTTGTCTGTGCACGCATAGCGTGTCGTGTCCGCCCCACGTCTTTCCGGTGCATCGAGGACTGGCCGATCCCGCCTCCGTCAATGCCGGTGTGGAAGTTCGCTGGCGCGCCGGGCGCAACGAGGTTGTCGGGACACCGGGCGGTACGAGGTTGTCTCGGCGCCGGCGGAACGGGTCGTCCGGCGGCTACTCGGCCGCGCTCTTGCGCATCCGCGCGGCGCGCGACTTCTTGCGGGCGCCGTTGTTGCGGTGCAGGGCGCCGCGCTTGACCGCCTTGTCGACCAGCTGCACGAGGCGGCGGTGCTCTTCGTCGGCCTGCGCGTCGTCGCCTTCGCCCACGGCGGCCTGCAGCCGGCGGAAGTAGGTCTTGATCGCGGAGGTGTACTGGCGGTTCTCGGCACGCTCGCGCAGAGACCGCTGATTCCGCTTGATCTGTGAGGCGATATTGGCCATGACGCAGAGAAACCGCGGAGCTCCCGCGGCGGCGGCGTACTATAGCGCGCCGCTTGTCGGCGCCAGACCGCCAGCCCAGGCGCACGGCCGTGAACACGGCGATCTTCTCCGTGGCCACCGGTCTGTCGCGCATCGCCGGCCTCGCACGCGAGGTCGTCGCTGCCCGCTACTTCGGCACCAGCGGTCCGATGTCGGCGTTCACGGCCGCGTTCCAGGTCCCCAACCTTGTCCGCAGCCTGTTCGCCGACGCCGCGCTGTCAGCCGCATTCGTGCCCGTCTTCACCGAGCTGCTCGAGCACAAGCAGCGCAAGCAGGCGCTCCAGCTCGCCGCCGCCCTGTTCGGGCTGATCCTCACCGTCCTCAGCGTCATCACGGTGCTGTTCATCCTGCTCGCCGGGGTGATCATGCCCCTGCTGGTCGAGACCACGGCGCTCGACGACCTCGCCGTCGGCCTGAGCCGCGTGATGTTCCCGATCGTGATCCTGCTCGGCCTCAACGGCCTGCTGGTCGGGATGCTCAACGCGCACGACCACTTCGCCATACCGGCGATCTCGCCGCTGGTGTGGAACCTGGTCATCATCCTCTGCCTCGTCGTCCTGACCCCGCAGTTCGAGGGCGACGACCGGATCTACGCCTACGCGATCGGCGTGCTGGCCGGCACCGCGGCGCAGTTCGCCATGTGCTTCCCGGTCCTCAGGCGCCTGCACATCCCGGTCGCGATCAGCCTGCACTGGAGCGACCTGCGGATCCGGCGCGTGCTGCTGCTGATGCTGCCGGTGACGATCGGGCTCGGCCTCATCAACTTCAACCTGCTGATCAACACGTACTTCGGCTTCCTGATCTCGGAGGAGGCTCCGGCGGCGATCGAGAAGGCGTTCCGGATCTACATGCTGCCGCAGGGCATGTTCAGCGTGGCCGTCGCCACGGTGCTCTTCCCGGCGCTGAGCCGGCTCGTCGCGCGCGAGGACTGGGAGGGCCTCAGAGCCACGCAGGGCAACGGCATCCGCCAGATCGCGCTGCTGCTGATCCCGGCCGCCGCGGTGACGATCGCGCTGCCCGAGCCGATCACGCGGCTCGTCTACGAGCGCGGCGAGTTCGACGCGCAGTCCACCGACCAGGTCGCCGAGGCGCTGTTCTGGTTCTCGTTCTCGCTGCCCTTCAGCGGCTTCAACCTGCTCCTCACCAGGACCTTCTTCAGCCTGCAGCGCCCATGGACGCCGACGGCGCTGGCCGGCGTGACGCTGGTGATCAACGTCGCGGTGTCGGCCGCCCTGTACGGGCCGATGGGGATCGGCGGCGTCGTGCTCGGCACGGTGGTCTCCACCGCGGCGATGACGATCGGCCAGGCCTACTACCTGCGCCGTCGCATCGGCGGCCTGCAACTGATGACCACGGCGCGCGCGACGGTGAAGATCGTCGTCGCCTCGGCCGTCCTCGGCGGCGTCGCCTACGGCGCCTGGCGGCTGCTCGACGACGCGCTCGGCACGAGCCTGCTCGCGCAGATCGTCGCGGTGGGCGGCGCGATCGCCCTCGGCTCGGCCGCCTACGCGGCCCTCGTGCTCGCCATGCGCATCCCCGAGGCCCGCCAGATCCTCGAGCTCTTCACGCGCAGGCTCCGCCGCTCGTAACCTTCCAACCCCGTGGCCGACCAGGCGCACATCCGCAACTTCTCGATCATCGCCCACATCGACCACGGCAAGTCGACGCTGGCCGACCGCATCCTCGAGCTCACCCACACGGTCGATCCGCGCGCGATGCGCGCCCAGCTGCTCGACTCGATGGACCTCGAGCGCGAGCGCGGGATCACGATCAAGGCCCAGGCCGTGCGCGTCTTCTACACCGCGCGCGACGGCGAGCACTACCAGTTCCACCTGATCGACACGCCCGGCCACGTCGACTTCACGTACGAAGTGAGTCGAAGCCTCGCCGCGTGCGAAGGGGCGCTGCTGGTGGTCGACGCGAGCCAGGGCGTGGAGGCCCAGACCGTCGCCAACACCTACCTGGCGATCGACTCCGGGCTGGAGCTGATCCCGGCCATGAACAAGGTCGACCTCCCCGGCGCCGAGCCCGACCGCGTCGGCGAGGAGATCGCCGAGCTGATCGGCGAGCCGGCCGAGGACGTCCGCCGCATCAGCGCCAAGACCGGCGAGGGCGTCGAGGACCTGCTCGAGGAGCTCGTCCAGCGCGTGCCGCCGCCGCACGGCGACCCCGACGCGCCCCCGCGCGCGCTCATCTTCGACTCCGAGTTCGACCAGTACCGCGGCGTGATCGCCTACATCCGCGTCGTCGACGGAACCTTCCGCAAGGGCGAGGCGATCCGTGCGATGGCGGCCGGCACCGAGGCCGACATCGACGACATCGGCTACTTCACGCCGGCCGAGGCGCCGGCCGAGGAGCTGCACGCCGGCGAGGTCGGCTACCTGATCACCGGCATCAAGGACGTCAGCAGCCTGCGAGTCGGCGACACGCTGACCACCAAGCACAGCAAGGCGACCGAGGCGCTGCCCGGCTACCGCGACGTCAAGCCGATGGTGTTCTGCGGCCTGTTCCCGATGAACAACGACGACTACCCGGAGCTGCGCGACGCGCTCGAGAAGCTCACGCTCAACGACGCGGCGCTGAGCTGGGAGCCCGAGACGTCCGACGCGCTCGGCTTCGGCTTCCGCTGCGGCTTCCTCGGCCTGCTGCACATGGACATCGTGCGCGAGCGGCTCGAGCGCGAGTACGACCTCGAGCTGATGGCGACGATGCCGAGCGTCGAGTTCGAGATCACGCTCACCGACGGCACCACGATCCCCGTCCACAACCCGACCGACATGCCCGACCCGGCGCGCATCGCCGAGGTGCGCGAGCCGTACATCCGGGCCAGCATCCTCGCGCCGAAGGAGTTCATCGGCCAGATCATGGAGCTGTGCCAGGAGCGCCGCGGCGTCCACAACGGCATGAACTACCTGAGCTCCGAGCGCGTGCAGATCACCTACGACCTGCCGCTGGCCGAGATCGTGCTCGACTTCTTCGACCAGCTCAAGACGCGCACGCGCGGCTACGCGTCGCTCGACTACGAGCCGATCGGCCTGCGCGCAAGCAACCTCGTCAAGCTCGACGTCCTGCTCGGCGGCGACCCGGTCGACGCGCTCTCGATGGTCGTCCACCGCGACAAGGCCTACGACCAGGGCCGCGTGCTGACCGAGCGACTGCGCAAGAAGATCCCGCGCCAGCAGTACGACGTGCCGATCCAGGCCGCCGTCGGTGCGAAGATCATCGCCCGCGAGACCGTGAAGGCGTTCCGCAAGGACGTCACGGCCAAGTGCTACGGCGGCGACATCTCGCGCAAGCGCAAGCTGCTCGAGAAGCAGAAGGAGGGCAAGCGGCGGATGAAGCAGGTGGGTCGGATCGAGGTTCCCCAGGAGGCGTTCCTGGCCGTGCTCGAGCTTGGGGACGAGACGTGACGACGTACGCGGTGGGGCGCGAGAAGATCCGCGAGTACGCGCATGCCGTGGGGGAGACCGACCCGCGCTACCTCGATCCCGAGGCGGCGCGCGAGGCGGGCTTCGCCGACGTCGTCGCCCCGCCCATGTTCGCCGCCGTCTACTCGGGGCCGGCCGTCTTCCCGGCGATCATGGAGTCCGGCCTCGACTTCAGCCGGATGGTCCACGGCGCGCAGGAGTTCACCTGGCACGAGCCGGTGGTGGCGGGCGACGAGATCACCACCGAGGCCGGCCTCGAATCGAGGTCCGAGCGCGGCGGCCTCGAGTTCTACGTCTTCAAGAGCGTGTCCAGGAACCAGCGCGGCGAGCTGGTGAGCGAGGGGCTGTGGACGAACATCGTGAGATGAAGGTGACGCCCGACCGGTACGTCACGTACCGGTACGCGGGCGCCAGCGGGGACTTCAACCCGATCCACCTCGACGACGAGTTCGCACGCTCGGTCGGACTGCCCGGCAAGATCCTGCACGGACTGTGGACGATGGCCCAGTGCGCCCGCGCCCAGGGGGACGGCCTCGAGCTCCGATCGCTCTCCGTCCAGTTCCGCGGCATGGGCGTGCCCGAGCAGGAGATCACCGTCACCACGACGGCCGACGGGACCGTCGAGGCCACCCAGGGCGAGAACCGGCTCGTACGGCGCGGCAAGGCCGTGATGCGCGGTTCTTAGAATCTGTCGCGTGCTCACGCCCCGCCAGGAGCTGCTGCTCGGCAAGGTCGTCGACGGCTTCAACGCCACCGGGCAGCCGGTCGGCTCGAAGGCGCTCGCGGCCGACCCGGACGTGGAGTGCGGCGCGTCGACGATCCGCAACGAGCTGGCGGTGCTCGAGGAGCGCGGGCTGCTGGCCCACCCGCACACCTCTGCCGGCCGCGTGCCGACCGACGCGGGCTACCGCTACTTCGTCGACCGGCTGCTGCCCGCGCGCCGCGAGACGCGGTCCGAGCTGCAGCTCTCGCTCGTCCGGCGCGAGGTCGACGAGGCGATGCGCGTCACCACCGAGACGCTCTCGCAGGTCACGAACCTGCTGGCGATCGTGTCGGCGCCGCCGATCGCCACCACCACGCTGCGCCATGTCGAGGTGCTGCCGCTCCAGCCGCAGGTGCTGATGGTCGTGGTCATCACCTCGACCGGCGGCGTCTCCAAGCGCGTCTTCACGTTCGACCAGCCGGTCGACCCGGGCCTGGCCGACTGGGCCTCCTCCTACCTCAACGAGGAGCTGACGGGCATGAGCATCGGCTCGCGCATGCTCCAGGCCAAGTTCAACGATCCCGCGCTCCAGCCACGCGAGCGCGCGTTCATCGCGCAGCTCGCGCCCGCCTTCACCGAGCTGGCGATGACGGCGGAGAACACCCTGTACGTCGACGGCGCGGCGCGGCTGCTGTCCGAGCACCGCTTCCAGGACGTCTCTCAGCTCAACGAGCTGCTCGACGCGCTGGAGCGCCGCGTGTCGCTGCTCGGCGTGCTCTCGCGGGCGCTCGACGAGCGCGACATCTACGTCCGGATCGGCGGCGAGAACGAGATGCCGGCGCTGCGCTCGCTGTCGCTGGTGGCCGGCAACTACGGCCTGCCGCAGCGCAACCTCGGCACGGTGTCCGTCATCGGCCCGATGCGGATGGACTACGCGCGGGCGATCATCACCGTGCGTGAGGCGGCGCACCAGCTCTCCCGCTTCGTCGAGGACGTGTACGAGTGATGCCGCGCGACTACTACGAGGTCCTCGGGGTCGGCCGCGACGCCGACGAGGCGGCCGTCAAGAAGGCGTTCCGGCGGCTGGCGCGCGAGCTGCACCCGGACGTCAACGCCCACGACCCCGACGCCGAGGCCAAGTTCAAGGAGGCCGCGGAGGCCTACGAGGTGCTATCGGACGCCGATCGCCGCCAGCTCTACGACGCCTACGGCCACGAGGGGCTCAAGACCGGCGGCTACGCCCCCAACTTCGGCGACTTCGGGTCGATCTCGGACCTCTTCTCGGCCTTCTTCGGCGCGGGCGGCTTCGACGCCGCGTTCGGCGGCGGGCGGATGCGCGGCGGGCCGATGCAGGGCGGCGACGTGGCGGTCGCGGTGCAGATCGAGCTCGCCGACGCGGCCCGCGGGACCCAGGTCGAGGTCGCATATGACGCCCGCGCCCGCTGCCACACCTGCCACGGCAACGGCGCCAAGCCGGGCACGCCGATCGAGACGTGCCCGCGCTGCCAGGGGTCAGGGCAGCTCCAGGCCGTCTCGCGCACCGCCTTCGGCCAGCTCGTCCGGTCGGCGATCTGCGACGCCTGCGGCGGCGACGGCCGCATCCCGCGCAACCCGTGCGAGGACTGCGGCGGCGACGGCATGATCGTCGAGCGCAAGCGCGTCGAGGTCGGCGTGCCGGCCGGGATCGCCGACGGCCAGCGGATCCACATCTCCGCCCGCGGCCACGCCGGCGAGCGCGGTGGGCCGAACGGCGACCTCTACGTCGTCGTGCGCGTGGCCGAGGACGAGCGCTTCCTGCGCGACGGCAACGACCTGATCACGGTCGTCGACGTCGCCGCGCCGCTGGCCGCGCTCGGCACGAAGATCGAGGTGCCGACGCTCGACGGCCCGATCCCGGTCGAGGTCAAGCCAGGCACGCAGCCCGGCGAGACGATCACGCTCGGCGGCCGCGGGATGCCGCCCGTGCGGCGTGGGCGCACCGGCGATCTGCGCGTGGTGGTCAACGTCACGGTCCCGCGCCGGCTCACGTCCGAGCAGCGCGACATGCTCGAGAAGTTCTCCGCGACTCTCACGACGGACAACGAGCGCGCCGACGAGGGCATGATCGCCAAGCTCAAGCGGGTTCTCGCGGGTTGAGCCTCGTGCGGCTCGGGATCCGCGTGCGCGCGGACCGCGCCGAGCCGGCGCTGGCGGAGCTGCTGCCGATCCTTGCTGCGGGTGCCGAGGAGCGCGAGCTCGACGGCGCGGTCGAGTACGCGCTCTACGCGCCGGCGGGCGAGCTGCCGAGCGTCGACGACATCCGCTCGCTGGCGGGCGACGACGTCGTTGACATCCGCTGCGATCCGGTCCCGGACGGGTGGGAGCGGCGCTGGCACGAGTACCTGCGGCCGGTGCGGGTCGGCGAGCTGGTCGTGCGGCCGCCGTGGATCGAGGGCGGCGCCGAGGACCTGGTGATCGATCCCGGCGTCTTCTTCGGCGCCGGCAGCGCACGCGACGACGCGGCTGTGCCTGCGGCTGCTGCTCGACGAGGAGCCCGGTGGGGCGCTGTGCGACTGGGGCGCGGGGACCGGCGTGCTGGCGGTGGCCGCGGCGCGGCTCGGCTGGGACCCGGTGACGGCGGTCGAGCTCGACCCCGCGGCGATCGACGTGATCCGCGCCAACGCGGCGCGCAACGGCATCGCGGTGGATGGCGCGGGCGCACGATCTGCGCGATGGCGCGCTCTGGGCCGACACCGTGGTCGCCAATCTGCCGAAGCCGGTGTTGCTCGATGTGGCGCGGGCCCTCGAGCCGCCGCCCGCGCGCGTCCCCAGGCGACTCATCGCCTCCGGGATGCTCGCCGGCGAGGCCGACGAGGTGGTCGCCGCGTTCGGCCTGCGCGAGCGCAGGCGCCTCGTCGAGGACGGCTGGGCGGCGGTGGCGCTGGCCGGCGGTCCGGACGGTCAGGCCGCATGATCAGGCTCGCCGTCCGCGTGGCCCGCTCGCAGGCCGAGCCGGTGCTCGCCGAGCTGCTCGGGCTCGTGCCCGCCGGGCTGGAGGAGCGCGACGTCGACGAGGCGACGGTCGAGTACGCGCTCTACGGCGCGCCCGGCGAGCTGCCCGACGTCGGCGAGCTGCGGGCGGTGGCCGGCGGCGCGCTGGTCGACGTGTCGACGTCCGAGGTCGCCGACGGCTCGAACTGGCGCGACTGGCACCGGCCGCTCGACGTCGGGCCGTTGCGCGTGCGCGCGCCCTGGGCGGCGGAGCGGCCGGGCGCGCTCGACGTGGTGATCGACCCGGGCCAGGCGTTCGGCACCGGCGCCCATCCGAGCACGCGGCTGACGCTCGAGCTGCTGGTCGGCCTGCCGCGCGGCGGCCCGCTCGCCGACTGGGGCTGCGGCTCCGGCATCCTCTCGGTCGCCGCCGCGCGGCTGGGCTTCGACCCGGTGCTCGCGTGCGATCACGAACGCGCGGCGCTGGCCGCGACGCTTGGCGCGGCGGCCGCGAACGGCGTGCCTGTGGTCGAGGCCGACGATCTCAACCGGCCCGCGGCCGGCCGCGCCGGCGATGAGTCCACGTGCGAGATCGTCGTCGCCCGCCACGATCTGCGCCGCGCGCCGGGCCCGTGGGCGCCGACCGTCCTCGCCAACCTGGTGCGCCCGCTGCTGCTCGAGATCGCCGCGCTGATGCGGCGGCCCCCGCAGCGGTTGGTCGCCTCCGGCCTGGGCGCCGCCGACGTCGACGAGGTGGCGGCGGCGTTCGCGCGCCACGGGCTCCGCCTGCAGGCGCGCCGCGACGGCGATGGCTGGTCCGCCATCCTGCTGGCCCTGTGATCTCGCTCGACGACGTCCGCGCCGCGGCGCGCCGGATCGACGGCGTCGCCCACCGCACGCCGGTCCTCACCTCCCGCGCGCTCGACGAGGCGACCGGCGCCACCGTGCTCTTGAAGGCCGAGAACCTCCAGCGCGCCGGCGCCTTCAAGTTCCGCGGCGCCTACAACGCGGTCGCCTCGCTGAGCGACGAGGAGCGCGGACGCGGGGTGGCGACGGTGTCGTCCGGCAACCACGCCCAGGCGCTCGCGCTGGCGGCGCGCCTGCACGGCACCCCGGCCGTGATCCTGATGCCGGACGACTCGCCGGCCGGCAAGCTCGCAGCCACCGAGGGTCACGGCGCCGAGGTGATCCGCTTCGACCGCTACGCCGAGGACCGCGAGCAGCTGCTGGCCGCGCTGGTCGCCGAGCGCGGCCTCGTGCCGGTCCACCCCTACGACGACGAGCGCGTGATGGCCGGGCAGGGCACGGCCGCGCTCGAGCTGATCGAGGACGCCGGGCCGCTCGACCTCTTGCTGGTATGCGTGGGCGGCGGCGGGCTGATCTCGGGCTGCGCGACGGCGGCCAAGGCGCTGCTCGACGGCGTCCGCGTGATCGGGGTCGAGCCGGAGGCGGGCGACGACGTCAAGCGGTCGCTGGAGGCTGGCGAGCGCGTGCGGATCGAGGTGCCGCGGACGATCGCCGACGGCCAGCAGCTCCCGACGCCGGGCGAGCTCACGTTCGAGGTCATCCGCGAGCGGGTCGACGGCATCGCGCTGGCGAGCGACGGCGAGATCGTCGACGCCATGCGGTTCCTGTTCGAGCGGTTGAAGACCGTGGCCGAGCCGTCGGGCGCCTGCGCGCTGGCCGCGTTGATGGCCGGCCGCGTCGAGGACACCCGCGGCCTGAGGATTGGCGTGACCATCTCCGGCGGCAACGTGACCGCAGAACGGTTCGCGCGACTGGTGTAAACGCGTGCGGCTTACTCGCACTCGCAAGCTCGTGCGAGCGCCTTAGCATGCCTGAATGGCCTGGAACGTCCTGATCCTCGGCGGCGGCTTCGGCGGGCTCTACACGGCCCGCAAGCTGGAGCGCTCCCTGCCGCCGCACGCCGCGAAGGTGACGATCGTCAGCGACGTCAACTTCATGCTCTACACGCCGCTGCTGCCGGGCGCGAGCGCCGGCACGCTGGAGCCGCGCCACGTCGTCGTCCCGCTGCGCGAGCACCTCGAGCGCACCGACCTGCTGCTCGGCCACGTCACGGGCGCCGACCCGGACCGGCGCGAGGTCTCCGTGACGACGGCCGACGGCGAGGACCGCACGGTCGGCTATGACCAGCTCGTCGTCGCGCTCGGCGCGATCTCGCGCACGCTGCCGATCCCCGGCCTGCGCGAGCACGCGGTGGGCTTCAAGACGCTGTCGGACGCGATCGCGCTGCGGAACAAGCTCATCCAGACGCTCGAGCTGGCAGAGGCGACCGACGACGACCACGCGCGCCGCGCGCTGCTGACGTACGTGTTCGTCGGTGCCGGCTACGCCGGGCTCGAGGGCTGCGCCGAGCTGCAGGACTTCGCCGTGGCCGTGCTCGACCGCTACCCGCGCTCGCGCCACCAGGGCCTGCGCTTCATCCTCGTCGAGGCGCGCGAGCGGGTGATGCCCGAGATCTCCGCCGACCTCGCCGCGTTCGCCACCACGGAGCTGCGCAAGCGCGGCGTCGAGGTCCGCGCCTCGACGACCGTCGAGCGCATATCGGCCGACTCGGTCGAGCTGTCGGACGGAGAGCTGGTGCCGTGCCGGACCGTCGCCTGGACCGCGGGCGTGCGGCCGGCGCCCGTGGTCGCGCAGCTCGGGCTGCCGCTCGACGGAACAGGACGGATCGTGGTCGACCGCTTCTGCCAGGTCGAGGGGCGCAGCGACGTGTGGGCGATCGGCGACGCGGCCGCGGTCCCAGACCCCGCAGGCCCGGCCGGCCGACGCCTCCGACGTGTCAGCACGCGCTGCGCCAGGGCCGCACGGTGGGCCGCAACGTCGCCGCCGCGCTCGGCGCCGGCCGGCCGAAGCCGTTCACCTACAAGACGCTCGGCGTGTTCGTCGACATGGGTCACCAGAAGGCGGTGGCCGAGACGGCGGGCATCAAGTGGCGCGGGTTCCCGGCGTGGTTCCTGGCCCGCACCTACCACATGATCATGATGCCGGGGGTCAAGCGGCAGCTGCGGCTGGTGGTCGACTGGACCGTCGACCTCGCGTTCGGGCGCGACGCCTCGGAGCTCGGGCAGCTCGGGCACCCGCCGGAGCTCGACGCCCCGGTCACCGCCGGCGCGGACGCCAGGCGGCGGAGACGCGCTGAGCGCGACCGCCGTCGCGCTCGTGCTGGCCTCCGCGGGCCTGCACGCGTTCTGGAACTGGCTCGTCGCCGACGCGCGCGACAGCCACGCGGTCGGCGCGGTGGCGCTGCTCACCGCGGCGATCGTCTACGCCCCGGTCGCTGCACTGACCTGGGACGTCGATGCGGCGGCCTGGCCGTACATCGCCGCCTCGGCGGCGCTCGAGCTCGCCTACTTCGCCCTGCTGGCGGCCGCCTACGAGCGCGCCGACCTCAGCTTCGTCTACCCGATCGCCCGCGGGGCGGCGCCCGTGCTCGTGCTGGCCGTCTCGCTGGCCGCGCTCGGCGCGGACCTCTCGGCGGGGGAGGCGGCAGGCGTGCTCGCGATCGCCGCGGGCGTGCTGCTCGTGCGCGGGGTGGGTGGCGCGGCTGCCCGCGGCGGGCTGCTGCTCGCGCTCGGCGTAGCGGCGTGCATCGCCGCCTACACGCTCGTCGACGACGAGGGCGTCCGCCACGCCGCCGCCCTGTCCTACTTCGAGGCCGTGCTGCTCATCACCGCGCCGCTGTACGCGGCCGGCGTGGCGCTCGCGCGAGGCCCGCGCGCACTGCGCAGCGCGGCCACGCCGCGCACCGCCGCAGCCGGGCTGGCCATGTTCGGCGCCTACGCGCTCGCGCTCGCGGCGCTCGAGATCGCCGAGGCCGCCCCCGTCGCCGCCCTGCGCGAGACCAGCGTGGTGATGGCCACCGCGGCCGCCGCGCTGGCGACCCGCGAGCACGTCCCGCCGCGGCGGTGGGCCGGCGCCGTGATCGTCGTCGCCGGCGTCGGGCTGATCGCCCTCTGACCCGTCAGGCGACGTCGTGGCCGGCGACAAGATCGCGAGGTATTCTCTGACCTACGTCAGAGATCGCCGACATCGCCGCCGTCCGCGCCTTCAACCGCCTCGTCACGCGTCAGGTCGGGGCGCTGAGCGACCGCTACCTCGGCCACCGACCGCTCGGCGAGTCGCGCGTGCTGTTCGAGATCGGCGCCGAGGGAGCGACCCCGCGCGACATCCGTGCGCGGCTCGGGCTCGACTCCGGCTACCTGGCGCGCCTGCTGCGGTCGCTCCAGCGCGACGGGCTCGTGCAGGAGCAGCCCGACCCGGCCGACCGGCGGACGAAGCGCCTCAGCCTGACCTCGGCCGGTCGCGCCGAGATGGTCGAGCTGGACCGGATCTCGGACGCGCTCGCGGCTGCCACGCTCGAGCCGCTCACCCGCGAGCAGCGCCGGCGTCTGCTTCACGCGCAGTCCGACGTCCGCCGCCTGCTGGCGATCTCGATGGTCTCGATCGCACCGGAGGATCCTGCGTCCGCCGACGCGCGCTGGTGCCTGTCCCACTACTTCGCCGAGCTCGCCGAGCGCTTCGAGGAGCCGTTCGACCCCGCCCGCACGCTGCCCACCGACCGCCGAGGACCTGTTCCTGCTCGCGCGCTTCGGCGGCCAGCCGGCCGGCTGCGGCGTGCTCAAGGCGCTCGACCCGGACTGCGGCGAGATCCTGCGGATGTGGGTCGACCGCCCGCACCGCGGCCTCGGGATCGCCGGCCGCCTGCTCGCCGAGCTCGAGCGCGCACGCCTCCGCGCGCGGGCACGCCGCGGTGCGCCTGTACACGAACCGCTCGCTGGCCGAGGCAAAGGCGCTCTACCGCGCCTGCGGCTACCGCGAGATCGCCCGCTACAACGACGACCCATACGCGGACCACTGGTTCGAGAAGCGGCTGTCGGCCTCCAGCACCGTGCACGCCTGACGGCACGAGCGGACGCGCCAGGGCGGCACCGAGCGGTCGATCCGCACCACGCGGCGGTCGGCGTCGAGCCACACCAGGTCGACCGCGAAGCGCATGCCGAACGTGTGCACGGAGCGGCAGCGCGGGATCTCCAGCGCCACTCCTGGCGCCAGCGAGCGCCGGGCGATCAGCCCGGTCAGGCGCCGGGGGCCGCTGGCGACGATGACTTCCATCGCTCGAATGAGGCCACGCCGCGGGTTTCTCGCCCCACCCCGGCGTACAATAGGAAGTGCTTGCAGATCGCCGATCGCATCAAATCCGACGTCGCCACCGCCATGAAGGCGGGCGAACGGGAGCGTGTAGGGGCGCTCCGGCTGGTGCTCTCGGAGCTCCAGAAGGCGGAGAAGGAGGGTGGTGCCGACGAGCTGGCCGTGCTGCGGCGCGAGCGCAAGCGGCGGCGCGAGGCCGCCGAGGCGTATCGCGAGGCGGCCCGCGAGGACCTCGCCGAGACCGAGGACTTCGAGGCGCGGGTGATCGAGGCGTACCTCCCGGCCGAACTGTCCGACGAGGAGCTCGACCGGCTCGTCGTGAGGGCGGTCGCGGAGACCGGAGCCTCCTCGCCCCGCGACATGGGCCAGGTGATCAAGCACGTGATGGCGGCCGCCGGCGGACGCGCCGACGGCCGCACCGTTTCGACGAAAGTGAAGAAGGCGCTCAGTTAATGGCAAGACGGCAGATGGAGCTCTCGAACGAGGTGGCCGCGGAGCTGGCCGGCTCGCAGGACCGAATCCTGCGGACGCTCGAGGAGCACCTCGAGTGCGACGTCTTCCTGCGCGGGAACGTCCTCACGCTGGACGGTGACGCCGACGCGGTGCAGGTCGGCGCGACGGTCGTGCGCGAGCTGAGCTCGATGGTCGACCGCGGGCACGACATCGGGCCCGCCACGATCGAGGCGGTGGCGCGCGTGCTCGACGAGCGCGAGTCGCCCGCCAAGGTGCTCGACGACGTGGTGTGGCGCCACCGCAACCTGCGCGTGACGCCGAAGTCGGTCAACCAGAAGCGCTATGTCGACGCCATCCGGCGCTCGACCATCACCTTCGGCATCGGGCCGGCGGGCACCGGCAAGACGTTCCTGGCGATCGCGATGGCGACCGCCGCGCTGGCGCGCCGCGAGGTGAACCGCATCATCCTCACCCGCCCCGCGGTCGAGGCCGGCGAGCGGCTCGGCTTCCTGCCCGGCGACCTGATGGCGAAGGTCGATCCCTACCTGCGGCCGCTGTTCGACGCGCTGCACGACATGATGGAGGCCGAGAAGGTCGCCGCCCATCTGGAGAAGGGCGTGATCGAGGTCGCGCCGCTGGCCTTCATGCGCGGGCGCACGCTGAACGACTCGTTCGTGATCCTCGACGAGGCGCAGAACACCACGCCCGAGCAGATGAAGATGTTCCTCACGCGGCTCGGCTTCGGCTCCAGGATGGTCGTGACCGGCGACATCACGCAGGTCGACCTTCCGCGCGATCAGAAGTCCGGCCTGATCGTGGTCAACGACATCCTCGAGGGCGTCGACGGCGTCGAGTTCCTGCACTTCGGCGGCGAGGACGTCGTGCGCCACAAGCTCGTACAGCGGATCGTCGCCGCCTACGACGAGCACCAGAAGCGCTCGGCCCAGGAGCTGCGGCCGGCCGAGCGCGCGCACGCCGGCACACGAGCCTGAGTTGCTGGAGGTCGACGTGATCGGGGACGCGCTGCCCCAGGCGCGAGTGGTCGAGGCGTGCGCGCTGGCCGCCGCGTCGGCGGGCATCGACGAGGGGCACGTGGCCGTCGAGTTCGTCGGCGCCGAGCGGATCGCCGAGCTCAACCACGACCACCGCGGCAGAAGCGGTCCGACCGACGTGCTGTCGTTCCCGGTCGACGAAGCCGGCATGGCGGCCGGCCCCCGCGAGCTGGGAGACGTGGTGATATGTCCCGAGCACACCGAGGACCTGCTGGAGGCCGTCGTGCACGGCGTGCTGCACCTCACGGGCATGGATCACGAGCAGGACGACGGCGAGATGGTCGCCCTCCAGGCCGAGATCATGGGCTGGATCCGGTGAGCGTCCGCTCGGGCTTCGTCGCCCTCGCCGGCCGCCCCAACGTCGGCAAGTCGACGCTCGTCAACGCGATGGTCGGCCACAAGGTCGCGATCGTGTCCGACAAGCCGCAGACCACGCGGCGCGCGATCCGCGGCGTAGTCACGGCGCCGAACCGCTACCAGCTCGTGCTGACCGACCTGCCCGGCGTGCAGCGCCCGCGCGACGCGCTGACCGAGCGGATGCAGCACCGCGTCGAGTCCGAGCTCGGCGAGTCCGACGCCGCGCTGTTCGTGGTCAACGGCGAGCAGGGCATCGGCGGGCCCGGCGACGTCTTCATCGCCGAGGCGCTGAAGAGCGTGACGGTGCCGGTCGTGGTGGCGGTCAACAAGGTCGACCGGCTCGACCGCCCCCGCACGGTGCTCGCGCTGCAGGCGGCCTCCGACCTGGTGGGCGGCGATGCCGAGGTCTTCCCGATCTCCGCCCGCACCGGCCGCGGCGTCGGCCCGCTGGTCGAGCACCTCGCCGGACTGCTGCCCGCGGGGCCGTTCTACTTCCCGCCGGAGGAGATCTCCGACCAGCCCGAGCACGTCGTGCTCGCCGAGCTGGTGCGCGAGCAGGTGCTCCACCGCACCCGCCAGGAGGTCCCGCACGCGGTCGAGGTCCAGGTCGACGAGATCCACGAGCAGGACGAGCTCGTGGTCGTCCACGCCTTCCTGTGGGTCGAGACCGAGTCCCAGAAGGGCATCCTGATCGGCGCCCGCGGGCGGATGATCAAGGCGATCGGGATCGCCGCCCGGCGCGAGCTCGAGCGCGAGCTGGGCAAGCGCGTCCATCTCGACCTCTCGGTGCGCGTGCGCCGGTCGTGGCGCGGCGACGAGACGCTGCTGGACCGCCTTGGGATCACGTAGGTCGGCGGCGGGCTCGGCGAACTGCGGCTGGGTAGGGAGGCTGGAGAGCCGGCCGCGCGGGCGGTCCCTGGCGCGTTGACCGGAATATGTCCGGTTAACGCGCCATCGGGCACCGCTTGGCGACTTTACGGCGCATATCGCCGTTAACTCGCCAAGGGACCGCCGGCGCGGCCGGCTCCCTCGCTTCCTTACCCAGCGCAGTTCAGGTCCCGCCGAGGCGTTTGAACAACCCGTCGGCGGTCGCCAACTCGAGGTGGCGCACGCGCGCGCCCGTCTGCTTCCCGAAGGCGACGAACACGTCGGCCAGCCGTGCCCGGCGCTGGAGCACGTTCTGGCGCAGCTCGTGCCACTCGCGGTAGCGCGCCGGGCCGAGCACGGTCGTCCGGGCGAGCAGCAGGGAGCGGACGGCGAGCCGGCCCGAGGCCAGCCGCCAGCCCGCGGCGCGGAACCGCAGCAGCCCGTAGCCGCCGAGCAGCGCGACCGCGGGCAGGACCCAGGGGCCGGCCGGCGTGAAGGCCCAGGCGGCGGCGCCGGCGACCGCGCCGAGCGCGGCGGGCGGCAGCACGTAGCGCCGCGCCGCGCGCGCGGGCGGGCGCTCGAGGCCGTCGAGGTCGTCCGCCAGCTCGGGCAGCAGCTCGTCGAGGAACGGACGGACCTCGCCGCGCCGCAGCAGCGGGAACAGGGTCTGCGCCGCGGCCGCCTCCTTCGCGTGCCCGATCACCTCCATCCGCAGCGCCGCGAGCCCGAACGGGAGCCGCAGGACGCCCTCGACGACCTCGACCGCGCGGACGCGCTCGACCGGCACGGTCGCCTCGCGCCGCGCCAGCAGCCCGCGCCGGATCAACAGGCGATCGCCCTCGCGCGCGGCCGTGAAGCCGGCGAACGCCACCACCGAGCCCAGCACCGAGAGCAGCCAGGCGGCGGCGAGCAGCGCGACGCCGGCCAGCAGCGCGGCGCTCGTCGTCTCCGGGATCAGCTGCATCGCGTCGTCCTCGTCGAGCGACGACTGCACGAGCTGGGCGAAGCCGGCCAGCGCCGGCAGGATCACGCCGAGCTGGCCGGCGGTGAGCGCGGCGACGAGGAGCCGCGTGCGCGTGAGCCGGCGCTCGAGCCCGCCGGCCTCGGCGACCGGCGCCGGGCGGCGATCGGCGATCAGCGCCCGCAGCTCGCTCACGTCCGCGGGCCCGACGGCGTCGAGCGCGATCTCGCCCTTGGCGCCGCCACCGCCCGTCTGGACGTGCGCGGCGTAGACGCCGAACAGCCGCTGCACGGGCCCCTGCTCGAGGTCGAGCGACTGGATCCGCGAGAGCGGCACGTCGGTCTCCTTGATGCCGACCAGCCCGCTCTTGTGATGGATCGCCTCCGGCGTCACCCACCAGGTCGTGGTCCACCAGCGCCAGTAGCCGAGCACGGTGGCGGCCACGATGCCGATCGCCATGAACGCCACGCCGCGCAGCAGCGCGCGCTCGTCGAGGCCGCCGCCCAGCGCCGAGATCGCGAGCAGGACGAACAGGGGGAGCGCCGCCTCGCGGAGCGCGTTGAACGCGTAGACGGCGATCCCCGCCCGGTGCAGGCGGCGCGGCTCAGGGCTCATCGCCGGTGCGCGCGAGGTCGGCGATCCGGTCGCGGACCTCGGCGGCGTCGGTGACGCTCAGCAGCGGGATCTTGTGGCTGCCGGCGGCGGTGTGGACGACGACGGTGGCGAGGTCGAGCGCCTGCTCGACGACGCCGCGCGTGGAGTCGACGTGCTGCACGCGCAGCATCGGCACGAGCGTGCGGCGGATCGTGAACGTCCCGTGGCGGATGTCGATCGCCTCCGGGCGCACCTCCCAGCGCCAGTTCCGCCAGCGCAGCGAGGGGACCAGCGTCACGCACAGCAGCAGGCCGGCCACCGGCACGACCCGCAGCAGCGCCGCGAGCACGCCGTCGAGCTGGGCGGCGACGATCAGGCCCACGACCACCGCGACGCCCCATCCGAGCAGCTGCTCGCCGCGCCAGACCCATCGCGCCTCGCGCGACAGCGTGCGGCTCGGCTCCGGCGTCACAGCCTGCGCGCCAGACGATCGCCGAGGCGCTCGAACTCGGGCAGCCCGAGCTCGGACTCGAACAGGTAGGGGAGCGTGATCACGGGGGCCGAGGCCGACCGCCGCAGGCGCCTGAGATGGCTGCGCTGGGCACGGGCGCGCTCGTAGGCGGTGAGAGCGGCCTTGAGGTCGGGCCGCCCGTCGGCGACCGCCCGCATCGCCTCGGCGTCGGCGGCGCTGAAGCGCTCCGGCCACATGCCGTTGACCACGATCGCGTCGAGGCCGGTGCCGACCGCCTCCGGCAGCCGCTGCTCGAGCTCGAGCGTCTCGTTGACCGGCATCTCCTCGGGCAGCGCGACCGCCAGGTACGCGGTCCGCTCGGGGTCGGCGAGCAGGTCGCGGACCTTCCCCGCCTGCCGGCGGATCGGCCCGACGCGCGCGATCTCGCCGAACGTGCGCGGCGTGGTGAGCATGGCCAGCCCGTGGCCCGAGGCCGGCGCGTCGACCACCACGAGATCGTACGTGCGGCCGCCGCGGTCCCAGCGCTGCGGCGAGGCCAGCTCCCACACCTTGGCGATCGTGATCAGCTCCTTGGCGCCGGGCGCGGCCGCGACGAAGTAGCCGAAGGCCGACGAGCGCGCCAGCACGCGCAGTCCGGTTCCGCCGATCTGCCTCCCGAGCCACTCCTCGAGCGCCTGCTGCGGGTCGATCGTGATCGCCCACAGGTTCTCGGCCAGCTCCACCTCGGTCTCCGCCACCACGCCCTCGCGCCCCAGCGCGCGCGACACGCGGTGCTGCTCGGCGACCTCGCAGACGATCGTCCGGCGGCCCGCTGCGGCGGCCGCCAGGCCGAGCGAGGCGGCCACCGTGGTCTTGCCGACTCCCCCCTTGCCGGTTACATACAGCAGCCGCCGCTCGCGCAGGAGTGCTTCCATCGTGGGCGACAAGGATGACAATGCGAGTCATGGACCCGAGGATCAGCGCGGCCTACGAGGCGTGCCGGCGGCTGCAGCTGCGGCACGACCCGACCTACTACTGGGCGACGCGCCAGCTGCCGGCCGAGGTGCGCCCGGCCACGCACGCGCTGTACGGGTTCGTCCGCACCGCCGACCAGATCGTCGACGGCCCGCGGCGCCCGCCCACCCCGGCCGCGCGCCGCGCGGCGCTCGACGCGTGGGAGCAGGAGCTGGAGCGCGGCCTGGCCGGCGGCAGGCCGGCGCACCCGGTCGTCGGCGCGCTGGTCGACGCCGGTGAGCGCCACGCGCTGCCGCTCGACGAGCTCGGGCCGTACATGCGCTCGATGCGGGTGGACTGCGGGCCGGTGCGGATGCGCAGCTGGGAGGAGCTCGAGGCGTACATGGACGGCTCCGCGGGCTCGGTCGGGCGGATCATGGCGCCGCTGCTCGGCGTGCCGCGCCGCTTCCACGCCGACTTCGGGCACCTCGGGCAGGCGTTCCAGCTCGCCAACTTCATCCGTGACGTGCGCGAGGACTGGGAGCTCGACCGGATCTACCTGCCCGGCCTCGCCGACGCGGACCTGGGAACCGGGCGCGCGACGCCGCCGGTGCGAGCCGTCGTCGCCGGGCAGGTGGCGCGGGCGCGGGCGCTGTTCGCCGCCGCCGAGCCGGCGGTCGCCGCCGCGCCCGCGTCGGTGCGCTCCGGCGTGCGGCTCGCCTGCGCCGCCTACGGCCGGATCCTCGATCGCGCCGAGGCGGCCGGCGGCGACGTGCTGACCCGCCGTGTCGGCATGCGCGTGCTCGACGTCCCGCGGGTGCTGGCGGCGGTACGGCGGTGACGCGCCGCGCCACCCTGCGCGGAGCCGAGCGGACGCCGCTGGAGGCGTCCGCGGACGTCCTGATCTGCGGCGCCAGCTTCGCCGGCCTCGCGGTCGCGCGCGAGCTCGCGGGGTCGGGCGCCGACGTGCTGGTGGTCGACCGCTACGAGGTCGGCGAGCGGGCCACGTCGGCCTGCGCGGCGCCCACGCCGTGGCTGCACGCGATGGGCGTCGAGCGCTCGATCCGCCAGGAGCTGCCGTGCATGGCCTTCCACACCCCGCACGGCTCGGCGCGCTTCCGCCTGCCGTGGAGCTGGTCGAGCTTCGACTACCGCGAGCTGTGCGCGGCGCTGTGGGAGCAGACCGACGCGCGATTCGAGATCGCCAAGGTGGAGCGCCGCGCCGGCGCCACCGTCCACACCGACCGCGGGGCGTTGACCGCGCCGCTGATCGTCGACGCCCTCGGCTGGCGGCGCGTGCTCGGAGCCGGCCCCAACGTGCAGCCGCCGGAGGCGATGATCTCGCGCGGGCTCGAGGTGCACCCGCACGACGGGCGCGGCAGGGACCTCGACATCTGGATCGACCGCTCGGTGGTCCGGTTCGGCTACGCGTGGTCGGTCCCGGCGGCGGGAGAACGGCGGATCGGCGTCGGCTCCTACGAGCCGCGCCACCACGTCAAGGCGCCGACGCAGGCGATGGCCCGGCGACTCGACGCCGAGCCGGTCCGCTACCAGGGCAACTGGTTCCCGCACGCGCTGCGCCCGGCGGCCGAGGACGGCGTGTTCTTCGCCGGCGACTCGGCCGGGCACTGCATCCCGCTGTCCGGCGAGGGGATTCGAACCGCCTTCCACTTCGGGATCGCGTGCGGGCGCGAGCTGCGGGCGGTGGTGGCGGGCGAGCAGCGCCGCGAGCAGGCGCTGACGCGGTACGCCGCCTTCTCGGACGCCCACGCGCCGTTCTTCCGCCGCGCGCTCCTGCTCCAGCGGCTGATCCCGGCGCTGCCGCCGCGCGCGCTCAGCCGCGCTGCTCGCCGTGATGGGCCGCGAGCGGCCGTGCCGGCGCGCGTTCACGTGGTACCTGGATCAGGCCCGCCCCTAGGGCCTGCCCAAGAACCCCGGCACGTCCAGGACCGCCGTGGACACTTCGCCGGATCACCACCCGAACCCTCGAAATACGTTCGCATTCCTTCGGGATTCGTGCGGCGCCCGGCTCGGTCCACGACGGTCCTGGCCGGGCCGGGTCTTCTTGGGCAGCCCCTAGACTCCGCAGCCCGATGGACATCGCCTTCGACGAGAACGGGCTCGTGCCGTGCGTGATCCAGGACTGGGCCTCCGGCGAGGTCCTGACGCTGGCGTACATGAACGAGGAGGCGCTCGACCGCACGCGCGAGACCGGCGAGGTCCATCTCTACAGCCGCTCGCGCGGCGAGCAGTGGCACAAGGGCGCCACCTCCGGCAACACGCAGGCGGTCAAGGCGCTCCGCTACGACTGCGACCTCGACGCCGTGCTCGCGCTCGTCGTGCCGGCGGGCCCGGCCTGCCACACCGGCGAGCGGACGTGCTTCCACAACGGGGATCTCACAGCCGCGCCGCACGAGGTGCTGCCCGGCCTCGAGCGCACGATCGCCGCCCGCGCGGCCGAGCGCCCCGAGGGCTCGTACACGGCGGAGCTGCTCGCCGATGCGGGCCGCGTGGGGGAGAAGGTCCAGGAGGAGGCCGAGGAGGTCGCGCGCGCCGCGCGCGAGGAGAGCGACGAGCGGGTGGCCGAGGAGGCCGCCGACGTCCTCTACCACCTGGCCGTGCTGCTGCGCTCGCGCGGGCTCAGCCTCGCCGACGCCGAGGAGGTCCTGCTTGCCCGGCGTCGCTGAGACCACCCACAACCTCGTCCCGGTCTGCGAGACCTTCATCGAGGACTGCGAGACGCCGGTCAGCGCGTTCCTGAAGCTGCGCGGCTCCGGCCCCGCGTTCCTGCTCGAGTCGGCCGAGCAGGGCCAGCGCGTCGGTCGCTGGTCGTTCATCGGCTACAAGCCGCGCAAGGTGCTGCGCTGGTCGCTGGCCGACGGCGGCGACCCGTATGCGCTGGCGGCGGCCGAGATCGCGCAGTTCCGCCAGGCGCCGACCGAGGAGCCGATCCCGTTCACGGGCGGCGCCGTCGGCTTCTTCGGCTACGACTGCGTGCGCGCGGTCGAGCGCCTGCCGGACGTCAACCCCGACCCCGTCGGGCTGCCGGACATGGCGCTCATGCTGTCCGACGTCATCGTCGCCTTCGACCACCTCAAGCACACGGTGACGATCCTCGCCAACGCGTATGTCGACGAGGACGAGGCCGCGCACGAGCGGGCGCGCGGGGCGATCCGCGAGGTCCGCGAGCGGCTCGCGGACCCGCTGCCGCGCGCCGCCGGCGCGCCGCGGGCGGAACCGCGGTTCGAGTCCAACATGCCGCGCGAGGCGTTCGAGGCGATGGTGGCCCGGATCGTCGAGTACGTGCACGCCGGCGACGCGTTCCAGGTCGTCCCCTCGCAGCGCTGGTCGGCGCCCACCCCGGTCGAGCCGCTCTCGATCTACCGCGGCCTGCGCGCCGTCAACCCGTCGCCCTACATGTACTTCCTCGACTTCGAGGACTTCCAGATCGTCGGCGCCTCGCCGGAGCCGCTGCTGACCGTGTCGGGCCGCAGCGTGTCCACGCGGCCGATCGCCGGGACGCGCCCGCGCGGCGCCACCGTCGACGAAGACAAGGCGATCGCCGAGGAGCTGCTGGCCGACGAGAAGGAGCGCGCCGAGCACGTGATGCTGGTCGATCTCGGCCGCAACGACCTCGGGCGCGTGTGCGAGTACGGCTCGGTGCACGTCGAGTCCTTCATGGGCGTGGAGACCTACTCGCACGTGATCCACATCGTGTCGTCGGTGGCGGGCACGCTGCGCGAGGACGTCGGCGCGGTCGACGCGCTGCGCTCGGCGCTGCCCGCGGGCACGCTGAGCGGGGCCCCGAAGGTGCGCGCGATGGAGATCATCGACGAGCTCGAGTCGGTCAAGCGCGGCGCCTACGGCGGCGCCGTCGGCTGGCTGTCCTACGACGGCGACCTGGACACCTGCATCTGCATCCGCACGGTCGTGCTCAAGGACGGCGTCGCCCACGTGCAGGCGGGCGGCGGCACGGTGGCCGACGCGCAGCCGGACTACGAGTACGAGGAGTCGCGCGCGAAGGCGCGCGGGGTCGTGCGGGCGATCGAGCTCGCGGCGCGCCAGGAGGCGTGGCCGTGAAATCGGCTGGCGCCGATGCCGCGGAATCGGCTGACGCCGATTCCGGAGCGAGTTCGCTTCGCGAACATCGCGTCGAGGTGGCCCTATGAAGGTCTTGATGGTCGACAACTACGACTCCTTCACCTACAACCTCGTCCAGTACCTGGGCGAGCTGGGGGCGGAGCCGGTGGCCGTGCGCAACGACGCGGCGGAGGTCGACGACCTGCTCGACGGCGGGTTCGACCGCGTGGTGGTCTCGCCCGGCCCGTGCACGCCCAACGAGGCCGGCATCTCCGTCGAGGTGATGCGCCGCTTCCCCGAGGCCGGCGTGCCGACGCTCGGCGTGTGCCTCGGCCACCAGTCGCTCGTGCAGGCCTTCGGGGGCCAGGTCGTCCGCCACATCCCCGTGCACGGCAAGGCGACCGACATCGAGCACGACGGCTCGGGCCTCTTCCGGGGCCTGCCGAGTCCGCTGACCGTCGGCCGCTACCACTCGCTGGTGGCCGACCCGGAGCTGCCGGACGTGCTGACGGTGACCGCGCGAGGCGGCGGCGTGGTGATGGCCGTCAGGCACCGCGAGCTGCCGGCGCTCGGCGTGCAGTTCCACCCGGAGTCCGTCCTCACCCCCGACGGCAAGCGTCTGCTGGAGAACTTCCTTGGCGATCCTGACTGAGGCGATCGAGGCGCTGGCCTCGCGCCGCGACCTGAGCTCCGAGCAGACGGCGGCGGTGCTGGCCGAGATCATGGAGGGCAACGCCTCCGAGGTGCAGACCGCGGCGGTGCTGATCGCGCTGCGCACCAAGGGCGAGACGGTCGACGAGCTGGTCGGCCTCGCGACCACGATGCGGCGGCTGGCGACGCCGGTGCGGACCGGCCGCGACGATCTGATCGACACCGCCGGCACGGGCGGCGGGCGGCCGACCTTCAACGTCTCCACCACGGCGGCGCTGATCGCCGCCGGGGCCGGTTGCGCGGTGGCCAAGCACGGCAACCGCTCCGCCACCGGCCTGTCGGGCTCGGCCGACGTGCTCGAGGCGCTCGGCGTGCGGATCGACCTCGGCCCCGACGAGGTCGCCCGCTGCATCGACCAGGCGGGCTTCGGCTTCATGTTCGCGCCCGCCCACCACGGCGCGACGCGCTTCGTCGTCCCCGTGCGCAAGGAGCTGGCCGTGCGCACGATCTTCAACTTCCTGGGGCCGTTGACGAACCCGGCCGGAGCCACGCGCCAGGTGATCGGCGTCTCCGACGCCGCGTTCCTGGACACCATCGCGGGAGCGCTGGCGAAGCTGGGCGCCGTCAAGGCGCTGGTAGTGTCCAGCGCCGACGGTCTGGACGAGATGAGCACCTCGGGCACAACGCGCGTCGTGGAGGTCGACGGGCCAGATGTTCGCTCCTACGAGGTGTCCCCGGAGGACGTCGGGCTGGCGCGCGCGCGTACGGACGAGCTGGCCGGGGGCACGCCGGAGGTCAACGCGGCCACCGCACGGCGGATCTTCGAGGGCGAGCGGGGCCCGCAGCGCGACCTCGCCGTGCTCAACGCCGGCGCGGCGATCTACGTGGCCGGCGTCGTGGACTCGCTGGAGGCCGGCGTGCGGGCGGCCGAGGCGGCGGTCGACGACGGCCGCGCGGCCGCCACGCTGGAGCGGCTGGTGGCGATGACGCAGGAGCTGGCGCCGGCGCGAGCGGGCGAAGCAAGCTGGCCTCCGAGTTCGTGGGGCGAACATCGGACGGCGAGCGGAGGCCCGCATGAGTGTGCTGGAGCGCATCGTCGAGGACACGCGCTACGAGGTCGGCCGCCGGCGCGAGTCGATGCCGCTGTCGCGGCTCGAGGCCGCGATCGCCGAGCGGCCCGAGCAGCGGCCGTTCGAGGAGGTGCTGCTGCGGCCCGGCATCTCGCTGATCGCCGAGCACAAGCGCCGCTCGCCGTCGGCGGGCACGATCCGCGAGGGGTCGACGGTCGAGGACATCGTGCTGGCCTACGAGCGCGGCGGCGCCGAGGCGCTGTCGATCCTCACCGAGCCGTTCCACTTCTCCGGCTCGCTCGACGACCTGCGCGCCGCGCGCACCGTCACGGAGCTGCCGGTGCTGCGCAAGGACTTCGTCGTCGACCCGTACCAGGTCTACGAGTCGGCGGCCGCGGGCGCCGACGCGATCCTGCTGATCGTCGCCGCGCTGGAACCCGAGCCGCTGTACGAGCTGCTGCAGGAGGCGCGCGCGCTCGATCTCGACGCCCTGGTCGAGGTCCACGACGAGCGCGAGCTCGAGGTGGCCCTCTACGTCGAGGCCGACGTCCTGGGCATCAACAACCGCGACCTCGGCGACTTCTCCGTCGACATCGAGCGCACCTACGAGCTGCTGTCCGACGTCCCGGCCGGCAAGACCGTGGTGTCCGAGTCCGGCTTCTCGACGCGCGACCAGCTCGACGAGCTCGAGCGCGTCGGCGTCGACGCCGTGTTGATCGGCGAGACGCTGATGCGCGCGGACGACGTCGAGGACGCGTGCCGGCGTCTCACCGGCGGCGCCGACCTCGAGGTTTAGCAACCACTAACGAGCCGGAGCAAGGCTTGGCGTCGCATGACGCGCCGGCAGCTCGCAGTGCCGATGGTCGCGGCCCTGCTGGGCGGCGCGGTCACGGCTGCCGGCATGCTCGCGGGATCGAGCGAGAACGGCGCAATGCGCCAGCAGGGGATCCTGACGAACAACGAGGCCGGCGAGAGCATCTCCGCGGCCGAGCTGTACGACCGCGCTGCCCCCTCGGTCGTCTCGATCAGCGCCCGCAGGGTCCAGCCCGGGGCCTCCGCCTTCCCGGCCGACGCGGGCAGCGAGCTGGATCTCTCGACCGGCTCGGGCTTCGTGCTCGACGACGACGGCCGCATCGTCACCAACGCGCACGTCGTGAGCGGCGTGACCGCCGTGCAGGTGACGTTCCCGAACGGCCAGATCGTCCCGGCGCAGGTCATCGGGAAGGACGAGGAGACCGACCTGGCCGTGCTGCGGGTGTCGCCCGACCAGCTCGATCTGCGCCCGCTCGAGCTCGGCGACTCCGACGGCGTGCGCCCGGGCGACCGCGTCGTGGCCGTCGGCAACCCCAGCGGCGTCCAGGCCACCGCCGGGACCGGCCGCATCCTCGCCGCCGGGGAGCACGTCGAGGTGCCGGGCGGCTTCGTGATCGACGGCCTGCTGGAGACCGACGCCGTGATCGAGCCGGCCACCTCCGGCGGTCCGCTGCTGGGAGCCGACGGGCGCGTCGTGGGGATCACCTCGCGTCTCGGCGACGACACCAGCTTCGCCGTCCCCGC
The DNA here is from genome assembly GCA_963830725.1 of uncultured Solirubrobacteraceae bacterium. Lineage (GTDB taxonomy): Bacteria > Actinomycetota > Thermoleophilia > Solirubrobacterales > Solirubrobacteraceae > DASSUW01. The sequence goes on from CAWHNO010000013.1 coordinate 189,540, forward strand.
CAACGTCGCGCGCAGCGTCCTGGCCCAGCTCGAGGAGCGCCACAAGGTGATCCGGCCGTGGATCGGCGTCCGCGGCCGCGCCGCGCCGGACGGCGTGGCGGTGATCGACGTCCACGCCGGCGGCCCGGCCGACCGTGCCGCGCTGCGGGCCGGCGACGTCGTCGAGGCGATCGACGGCGTCGAAGTGCACACGCTGGCCGAGCTGCTCGCGGAGGTCGACGAGCAGTCGGTCGGCGACACCGTCGAGCTGACCGTGGTGCGGGACGGCAGCCGCGGTGAGTTGACGGTGCGGCTGGAGGAGCGGCCGGCCACGGTCCCCGCGGGCTGAGGGACAACGTCAACTGCGGCTGGGGAGCCGGCCGCGCGGCTTGTTTTCGAGCGGATGGCGCTTTGACCGGCATATGCCCGGTCAAGGCGCCATCCGCCGGGCGCATGGCGCTTTCACGTCGCCTATTTCGACGCAAGAGCGCGCCACGGACCACCGGCGCAGCTGGCTCCCTCGCCTCCTTACCCAGCGCAGTTGAAGTTCGGCGGCGATCTAGGATGCAGACCATGCCCCACGTCAAGCTCTGCGGCATCACGCGGCCCGAGGACGCCGAGCTGGCGGCCTCGCTCGACGCCTGGGCGATCGGCTTCATCCTGTGGCCGAAGTCCAAGCGGGCGGCCGATCCCGCCGTGGCGGCCGGCATCGCCCGCTCGATGCGCCGCAGGCTCGAGCTCGTGGGCGTGTTCGTCAACCCGACGCTCGACGAGGTCGCGCACGCGGTCGAGGGGATCGGCCTCACCTACGTGCAGCTGCACGGCGACGAGGGCCCGTCGTTCTGCAGCGCCGTCGCCCAGCGCACCGGCGCCCGCGTGATCAAGGCGCACGGCATCGGCTCGGGCGCCGACATGCGCGACATCGAGCGCTTCCATACCGACCTGCACCTGCTCGACACCGCGGCCGCCGCCGGCGGTGGCGGGACCGGCCGCACGTGGGACTGGGGCCTGGCCGCGCAGCGGCACTCGAAGGTGCCGCTGATCCTGTCCGGCGGGCTGACGCCCGAGAACGTCGCCGAGGCGGTCGCCGCCGTGCGGCCGTGGGGCGTCGACGTCGCCTCCGGGGTCGAGGCCGAGCCGGGCGTCAAGGACCCTGCCAAGGTCGAGGCGTTCGTGACCGCCGCGCGGCAGACCGCGGTGGCGTCGTGACCGGGGAATCCGCTGGCGCAGCTTCGATGTCCGTCGCGACGCTCGCTTCGCGAACATCGCGCCGTCGAGCATCGCTTCGGGCCCTACGGCGGCCAGTACGTGCCCGAGACGCTGATGCCGGCGCTCGCCGAGCTCGAGGCCGCGTGGCTCGAGGCGCGCGACGACGAGGGCTTCCGCTCCGAGCTTGCGACCCTGCTGCGCGACTTCGCCGGCCGCCCGACGCCGCTCTACCACGCCCAGCGGCTGTCCGAGGCCGCCGGCCACACCATCTACCTCAAACGCGAGGACCTGCTCCACACCGGGGCGCACAAGATCAACAACGCGCTCGGCCAGACCCTGCTCGCCAAGCGCATGGGCAAGCAGCGGATCATCGCGGAGACCGGCGCCGGCCAGCACGGCGTCGCGACCGCGACCGCGTGCGCGCTGCTCGGGCTCGAGTGCATCGTCTACATGGGGACCGAGGACATGCGCCGCCAGCGGCCGAACGTGCAGCGGATGGGCCTGCTGGGGGCCACCGTGGCGCCCGTCGAGGCCGGCGCCCGCACGCTCAAGGAGGCCGTGTCGGCGGCGATCCGCGACTGGGTCGCCAACGTCGGCGGCACCCACTATGTGATCGGCTCGTGCGTCGGCCCGGCGCCGTTCCCGGCGCTCGTGCGCGACCTGCAGCGCGTGATCGGTGACGAGGCGCGCGCGCAGATCCTCGAGGCCGCCGGCCGGCTGCCCGACCGCGTGATCGCCTGCGTCGGCGGCGGCTCGAACGCGATCGGCACCTTCGTCCCGTTCGTCGACGACCCCGGCGTCGAGCTGATCGGCGTCGAGGCGGGGGGAGAGGGGATCGAGTCCGGGCGCCACGGCGCGCCGCTCACGATCGGCGGCCGCGGCGGCGTGCTGCACGGCGCCTACTCGGCGATCATGCAGGACGAGGACGGGCAGATCCTCGAGGCGCACTCGATCTCGGCCGGCCTGGACTACCCCGGCACCGGCCCTGAGCACGCGTACCTGCGCGACAGCGGCCGCGCCCGCTACGTGGCGGTGACCGACGAGGAGGCGCTCGCCACGCTGCAGCGCGTCTGCGAGCTCGAGGGGATCATCCCGGCGCTCGAGTCCTCGCACGCCCTCACCTGGGCGCTGCGTGGCGACGAGGGCTCCGACACGCTCGACGTGGTCTGCCTGTCCGGCCGCGGCGACAAGGATCTCGCGGAGGTCCTTCCCAAGCTTGGCATCGGGGACTGACAACATCGCCGCCGCGTTCGCCGCGGCGCCGGGCCGCGCCGCCCTGATGCCCTACCTGATGGGCGGCTTCCCCGACCTCGAGGCGACGGTCGCGATCGGCGCCGCGTGCGCCGACAACGGCGCCGACCTGATCGAGCTCGGCGTGCCGTTCTCGGACCCGCTGGCCGACGGCCCCGTGATCCACGCGGCCGGCACGCGCGCGCTGGCCGCGGGCGCCACGCTGCGCGGTGTCCTCGGCGCCGCCACGCAGATCGCCGAGCGCCTGCCCGTGGTCCTCATGTGCTACGCGAACCTCGTCTTCGCACGCGGGGCCGAGCGGTTCGCGGACGAGCTCGCCCACGCCGGCGTCAGCGGGCTGATCGTGCCCGACCTTCCGCTCGGCGAGGACGGGGCGGTCCGGGACGCCTGCGACGCCGCCGGGCTGGCGCTCGTGCCGCTGATCGCGCCCACCACGCCGGACGACCGGATGGCCGCGATCGCCCGTCGCGCCCGTGGATTTCTCTACACGGTGTCGGTGACCGGCACGACCGGCGAGCGCGCCAGCGTCGACCGCTCGCTGGCCTCGGTGCTCGAGCGGGCGAAGCGGGACTGCCCGGTCCCGGTCGCCGTCGGCTTCGGCATCTCGACCCCCGAGCAGGCGGTCGAGGCGGTCGCCGCCGGCGGCCAGGGCGTGATCGTCGGGTCGTGGCTCGTGCGGGCCGCCGGCGAGGCCGCGGAGGCCGGCGAGGATCCGGCCGCCGCCGTCGGGGAGCGGGTCGCGGCGCTGGCAGCCGCGCTGACCTAGTACAGGCGGCCGCCTGTACTAGGCTTTCGCGCCGCATGGGCGTGCTGCTCACCCTGATCGCGGGCCTCGTCGTGTGGGTTGTCCTGTGGGCGCTCGGCGTCAAGAGCTTCGACGCCTTCATGATCACGATCCTGATGCTGGTGCTCGCGGCGGCCGGCTACATGCTCGGGCCGCACCTCCCGGGCCGGCGGCGACGGGACTGACGCTGCCGAACCGCCCCGCACCGGCGGGTTCGCCGTTTGGACGCAATCTGCCGTGCTTCGTCCTAGTCTGTGCCGCGGTCGGAACGGGCGTTGCGTAGAATCGCCGCCCAAATCAACCCTTTATGAGGAGGGGTTCCTTGAATTCACGCTGGTTGGCAGCTACGGGCTGCCTTGTAGCCACGCTTGCGATGGGCGTCGGCGCCTGCGGCGACGACGACGAGGGCGGCGGCGGCGGCGAGGGCGGCGGCGAAGCGAAGAACGTCACCGTCTATTCGTCGCTCCCGCTCCAGGGCGCTTCTCGTCCGCAGACGACCGCCATGGTCAACGGCATCAAGCTCGCGCTCGAGCAGGCGGGCGGCAAGGCGGGCGACATCACCGTCCAGTACGAGTCGCTCGACGACTCGACCGCGCAGGCGGGCTCGTGGACGCCTGAGGCGGTCACGTCGAACGCCCGCAAGGCGGCTCAGGACGACACGTACCGCCGTGTACATCGGCGAGTTCAACTCGGGCGGCTCGGCCGTCTCGATCCCGATCCTGAACGAGGCGGGCGTCCCGCAGATCTCGCCGGCGAACACGTACGTCGGCCTGACGACGGACGCGCCGGGCTCCGTCGCCCGGTGAGCCGGACAAGTTCTATCCCACGGGTCAGCGCACGTACACGCGCATCGTCCCCATCGACACGATCCAGGGCGCTGCGCTGGTGACGCTGATGAAGGAGGACGGCTGCACCAAGGTCCAGATGACCAACGACAAGGAGGTCTACGGCGCGGGCCTGGCCAAGAACATCGAGCTGACGGCGGAGGAGCAGGGCCTGGAGATCATCTCCAACGAGGCGATCGACAAGAACTCCCCGAACTACCGCTCGCTGGCCCAGAAGGCCAAGGCCGCCGGTGCGGACTGCTTCCTCTACTCGGGCATCACCGCGAACAACGCGGTCCAGCTCTACAAGGACTTCTCGTCCGCGATTCCGGACGCGAAGCTCTACGGGCCGGACGGCGTCTGCGAGGCCGGCTTCGCCGACCCGAAGGAGGGCGGCATCCCGGCCGACGTGGCGGCGAAGTACCAGTGCTCGGTCGCGACGCTGCCGCCGGACGAGTACCCGCCGGAGGGCCAGGAGTTCTTCGCGCAGTTCACCGAGAAGTACGGCGAGGACAACCCGGACCCGTACGCCATCTACGGCTACGAGGCGATGCGCCTCGCGCTGGACTCGATCGAGCGCTCCGGCTCGGGCTCGAAGGAGGACATCCTCGCGGCGCTGTTCGACACGAAGGATCGTGAGAGCGTGCTCGGCACGTACTCGATCGATGAGAACGGCGACACGACGCTCACCGACTACGGCATCTACACGGTCAAGGACGGCGAGCTGACGTTCGGCCAGACGATCAAGGCGCAGTAGCCGAGATCGGAGCCTGACGACGCGCTGCCGGGGGCTGGGAAAGAAATCCCGCCCCCGGCGGCCGTCTTCTGGAAGAGTCTGCACAAATGGAAGCCGCAAGCGTTCCGACAACGCGCCCGGCGGCACCGGGTCAGGCCGTGCGGGACTTCGTCTCGAAGTACGGCCTAATCGTCGTCCTGCTGATCCTGCCCGTGTACTACGCGATCAGCGACCTCACGGGGGACGAGGGCGAGCCTCGTCGCGGCTGGGCAACAACCTCGTCGACGGCCTCTCCAACGGCGCCATCTGGGCGCTGGTGGCCATCGGCTACACGCTCGTCTACGGCATCGTCGAGCTGATCAACTTCGCCCACGGCGAGGTGTTCATGATCGGCTCGTTCGTCGCGGCGGGCTTCTTCGGCACCATCGGCCTGACGCAGGACACGGGCACGGGCCTGCTGATCATCGGCCTGCTGATCAGCCTGCCGGTGTGCATGCTCGCCTCCGGCATGCTCAACACGATGATCGAGCGCGTCGGCTACCGGCCGCTGCGCAGCGCGCCGAAGCTGGCGCCGCTGATCACCGCGGTCGGGTTCTCGTTCATCCTGCAGAACATCGGCCTGCTGTGGCTCGGCGGCTCCCAGGAGGGCATCGACGACCTGATCGAGTCGCAGAACGAGCTCTTCGTCATCGCCGGCATCGAGGTGACGAACGGTGACGTGTTCGCGATCTCCGTCACGATCCCGCTGCTGATCGCGATGACGGCGTTCATCGGGCGCAGCCGCCTCGGCAAGGCGATGCGCGCCACCGCGCAGGACCCCGAGGCCGCGCGGCTGATGGGCATCAACGTCGACACGACGATCTCGCTGACGTTCCTGCTCGGCGGCATGCTGGCCGGCGCCGCCGGCCTCATCTACGCGCTCTACCAGACGACGATCTGGTACTTCCAGGGCTTCACCGCCGGGCTGGTCGCGTTCACCGCCGCCGTCATGGGCGGCATCGGCAACATCCGCGGCGCGGTGCTCGGCGGGCTGATCATCGGCTTCATCCAGCAGCTCTCCGACAACCGGATCGGCGCTCAGTGGACGCCCACGATCGTCTTCGTCTACCTGATCCTGATCATGGTCTTCAAGCCGTCCGGCCTGCTGGGCGAGGAGACGAGGGAGGCGGGATGACCGAGACCGCCGCCGCGCCGGCGTAACCCGGTCGACGAGCCGCAAAGGCCGCCGGCCCGCATCCCGCCGTGGGCCGAGACGGCCTTCATCCCGGTCTTCTTCGGCGTCGCGATCATCGCTGCCGTTCGCGATGGACTCGGGCGGCGACCTGCTCGGCGACATGACGCTCGCGCTGGCGTACGTCGTGATGGCGCTCGGTCTGAACATCATCGTCGGCTTCGCCGGCCTGCTCGACCTCGGCTACGTGGCGTTCTTCGCCATCGGCGCCTACACGATGGGCTGGCTCGGCTCCGGCTTCTTCTCGGCCGTCAACAACGAGGAGGGCATCCACGTCGGGGTCGCGGGCGCGGTGGCAGAACCTTCCCGGCATCCACTTGAACTTCCTGCTCATGGTGGTGTTCGCGATCCTCTTCACGACGATCGCCGGCATGATCATCGGCCTGCCGACGCTGCGCCTGCGCGGGGACTACATCGCGATCGTGACGCTCGCCTTCGGCGAGATCATCGGCCGCCTGGCCGTCAACTTCGACGAGGTGAAGTTCTCGAGCATGCCGATCATCGGCGTGCCGCTCGGTAACTTCTTCGGCGAGGAGCAGGTCATCACCGCGGGAAGACAGGGGATCACGCCGGTGGACAAGATCGCATTCCCTGGGTTGGACCCGTTCACCTCGCTCGAGCTCGACCGTGGTACTGGACGGCGCTCGGCCTCGTGGCGGTCGTGCTGTTCGTGAACTTCCGGCTGCGGGACTCGCGACTCGGGCCGGGCGTGGATCGCGCTGCGCGAGGACGAGGTCGCCGCGGTGTCGATGGGCGTCCCGGCCGTGAAGACGAAGCTGCTGGCCTACGGCACGGGCGCAGCGTTCGGCGGCATGTCGGGCGCCTTCCTCGGCTCGTTCCTGAACACGGTCAACGCGGACCAGTTCCAGTTCTACTTCTCGATCCTGATCCTCGGCATGGTCATCCTCGGCGGCCTCGGCTCGATCTGGGGCGTGGTGCTGGGAGCGATCGTGCTGTCGTTCATCAACTACTGGCTGATCCCGGACGTGCTCAACGACGTGCCGGGCCAGCCTCGGGCTCGACTTCGACATGACGCAGATCACCTTCGGGATCTACGGCTTCCTGCTGGTGATCATGATGATCCTGCGGCCGCAGGGCCTGCTCCCCGAACGGAGGCGAGAGGCGGAGATGACACACGCGGATCCGCACGCCGACGAGTCCGTCTTCGAGGCGCGGGCATGAGCGAACCCAACGGCAATCTCGTCCTCGACGCCACGAACGTGACGAAGCAGTTCGGCGGCCTGACCGCCGTCAGCGACGTCACCTTCCACGTGTCCGAGCGCTCGATCGTCTCGATCATCGGTCCCAACGGGGCGGGCAAGACGACGTTCTTCAACATGCTCACGGGCTTCTACAAGCCGACCTACGGCAGGATCGATTTCGACGGCAAGGAACGTCACGGGCGGGCGCCCGGACGTGATCATGAAGCTCGGGATGGCGCGGACGTTCCAGAACATCCGCCTGTTCGCGACGATGTCGGCGGTCGAGAACTGCATGGTCGGCCAGAACGCGCGCATGAAGGCGGGCCTGTTCAGCTCGATCATCCGCACGCCCGGGGTCCGCAAGGAGGAGAAGCGGGTCGACGAGAAGGCGCGCGAGGAGCTCTCCTACGTCGGCGTCGCCAAGCGGCATCACGACTGGCTGGCGGTCAACCTCTCGTACGGCGAGCAGCGGCGGGTGGAGATCGCCCGAGCGCTGGCGTCGGACCCGAAGGTGCTGCTGCTCGACGAGCCGACGGCGGGCATGAATCCGCAGGAGTCCGACGAGCTGACGCAATTCATGCGCAAGCTGCGCGACGAGCGCGGCATCACGATCGTCCTGATCGAGCACGACATGAAGGTGATCATGGGCGTCTCGGAGCACATCACCGTGCTCGACCACGGCGAGAAGATCGCCGAGGGCGGGCCGGCCGAGGTGCGGAAGAACCCGCGCGTGATCGAGGCCTATCTCGGCAAGGCCGCGGCCGAGGAGGGGAACTAGCCATGGCGTTCCTCGAGGTCAGCGACATCCACACCTACTACGGGAACATCCAGGCGCTCAAGGGCGTCACGATCGAGGTCAACGAGGGCGAGTGCGTGACGCTGATCGGCTCCAACGGCGCCGGCAAGTCGACCACCCTGCGCTCGATCTCGGGGCTGACGCCGCCGCGTAAGGGCTCGATCAGGCTGGCCGGCGAGGAGATCTCGCTGCTGCCGCCGCAGGAGATCGTGCGGCTCGGGATCTGCCAGTCGCCGGAGGGCCGCAAGTGCTTCCAGCGCATGACGGTGCGCGAGAACCTCGAGCTCGGCGCCTTCCTGCGCCGTGACAGCGAGGGGATCCTCAAGGACCTCGACCGCGTCTTCGAGCTGTTCCCGCGCCTGAAGGAGCGCGAGGCGCAGAAGGCGGGGACGATGTCCGGCGGCGAGCAGCAGATGCTGGCCATCGGCCGCGCCATGATGGGGCAGCCGAAGCTGCTGCTGCTCGACGAGCCGTCGATGGGCATCGCGCCGATCCTCGTCGAGCGCATCTACGAGACGATCGCGGAGATCAACCACCAGGGGACGACGATCCTGCTGGTCGAGCAGAACGCCAACTTCGCGCTCGAGGTCTCCAAGCGCGGCTACGTCCTGGAGACCGGAAAGGTCGTGATGACCGACGTGTCGGACTCGTTGCGGACCAACCCCGAAGTGCAGAAGGCATACCTCGGAACATGACCCTCATCGCTCTCCTGGGCGCCAAGGCGCTGTGGCTGATGTACCTGTGGCTGCTGTCCGCGATCGCCGCCTCCTATCTCTCCGAGCGCAAGGGCTACGGGGAGAAGCTGGGGCTGGCGTTCGGCCTGCTCCTGTCCTTCATCGGCACGATCATCTGGCTGGTCTGGCCTCCGAAGCCCGACTCGAAGTGGAAGAGGATCGGGCCGTGGGGCCGGGGCAAGGACATGGACGAGCGGATCGCCGCCGTCGAGGCCGCCACGCACAACGAGTAAGCCGCATACCGATTACTGAATGGCGTAGGGCCGGTGGAGGATCGGCCCCTTGCACGCTGCCATCGTGAAGCGCGCGCCGCGCGGGAGATCGCAGCCCGACGGCCCGAGCTGCACGGCGGCTTGGATCAGCCTCGCCTCGCGCTGCGCCGGCCCGAGCGCCGCGGGCGTCAGCGCGGCGAAGGCCACGGCGCCCGCTGCGGCGGCGACCGTGAACCGCCGCCTGCGCTCACGGCGCGCCGTGCTGCGGCGCGTCGCGCTGTAGAGGTCGTCGCCCAGGCGGACGAGGTCGGGAGGGAGCTCGGCCATCGTGTGTACGGACTATGGGACGACGGCGGTGTATGTGTCAGCTGCCGCCGCAGGCGGCCGGCACGCGCACGGGGAGCTCGCGCGTGAGGCCGCCCTCGCCGGGCCGGCCGCTGATCTTGCAGAACGCGTAGCGGCCGGAGCCGAAGTGCACGAGCGCGCGGTACGGATACCCGATGCTGCTCGGATTCTGGATCTCGCTCGCGGGCGCGTCGGCCGTGATGGCCAGGCACGCGTAGCGGCCGGTCGGCTGACGTGGGTCGAGCGCGGGGTTCGGGTTGCCGACCCGGCGCGGGAAGCGCTCGCACTCGACGCGGGCGACGCTCTGGGTGAACTCGCCCGCCTGAACGCGGCTCACGGCGTCGGCTTTGACGTCTGCGGCGAGCTGCGCCGCCAGCGCCTGGCGCGCCTCGATCGCCTGCGCGCCGGTCAGGCCGCGCGCGGCGGGTCCGCGGCCCTCGCGCAGCCGCAGCTCGGCCTGGAGCTGGGCGGCGCGCTGGGCCTCCTGCTCGCGCTCCGTGCGCGCCTCGGTGGCGGCGCGCTCGTCCTTGGACTCGGTGATGGCCGGGATGCCGAGGGCGAGGATCACCGCGACGGCGGCGAGCAGGACGGCGCCCGCGATCGCGGCGGGCCGCCGTGCGTTCGGGGGGATCTTGCGGACGAGGAAGCCCGGGATCTCCAGTAGGCCGGGCAGCGGCTCATAACGATCCTGGCTGCCCGAAGTCACGGGCAGGACTTTACCAGCGACTGCCCGGCGGTGGTCAAGTGTCCTGCAGTGCGGAACGCAGGGCCTCGTCGAGGTCCGGGTGCCGGTGGCGGTACCCGAGCTCGGTGATGCGGCGGGGCACCGCGTTCTGGCCCTCGAGCACCAGCTTCGACATCCCGCCGTACAGGACCTTGAGTGCGAAGGCCGGCACCGGCACGATCGCCGGCCGGTGGAGCGCGCGGCCGAGCGCCTTGGAGAACTCGCGGTTGCTGACCGGCTGCGGCGCGGTAGCGTGGACCGGCCCGCTCCAGCGCTCGTCGTCGAGCGCGGCGAGATAGATGCCGATGACGTCGTCGAGGTGGATCCACGGCATCGGCTGGCGCCCTCCGGCCACCGGGCCGCCGACGCCGAGCCGGAACGGCAGCAGCATCGTCTTGAGCGCGCCGGCGTGGCGGTCGAGCACGACGCCGGTGCGCACGCGCACCACGCGCACGCCGAGCTCCTCGGCTTGCTGTGCCTCACGCTCCCAGGCCTTGCAGACCTCCGCCAGGACGTCGTCGCCGGGCGGGGCGTCCTCGTCGATGGGATCCGGCCGGTGGCCGTAATAGCCGGTGCCCGCGGCCGAGACGAGCGCCGCCGGACGCGGCTCGGCCGCGCGCATGCCCGCGACCAGGTTGCGGGTGCCGATCTCGCGCGACTCCCGGATGCGCCGGAGCGCCGCATCGTTCCAGCGCTGCAGGAGGTACTCGCCGGCGAGGTGCACGACGGCGTCGCGGCCGGCGAGCGCCTCGGCGGGCGCCGGCCCCGCCATTGGGTCCCAGCGGACGTCGCCGCTGCTGCGGCTGAGGACGGTCACCTCGTCGCCGCGCTTGCGGAGCTCGTCGACCAGCAGCGAGCCGAGCCGGCCGGTCCCGCCCGTGATTGTAATTCGCATTTCGCTCTTCGTCCCTCGCAAGCTCGGTACTTCGAGCGACGTTACCCGCGCCCGACCGCTCCGAACTCCTGTGTATCACCGGGCGCGTAGCCGACCGATCCGGGGTCGGCCTCCGCGGTGCCCTCGCGCTTGGCCTGCTCGGCCACCGCGGCGGCGACGGCGGCCGGCACGTCGCGGTTGAACGGCGAGGGGATGATGTGGTCCTCGCGCAGGTCGTCCTCCGGCACCACGGCGGCGATCCCGCGCGCGGCGGCCATCTTCATGTCCTCGGTGATCTCGCGCGCGCGGACGTCGAGCGCGCCGCGGAAGATGCCGGGGAAGCAGAGCACGTTGTTGATCTGGTTGGGGTAGTCCGAGCGGCCGGTGGCGATGATGCGGGCGTACCGCTCGGCCTCCTCGGGCGCGACCTCCGGGGTCGGGTTGGCCATCGCGAAGACCATCGCGTCGGCGGCCATGCGCTCGAGCGCCTCGGCCGGCATCACGCGCGCGCCGGAGAGCCCGATGAACAGGTGCGCGCCCTCGATCACCTCGGCCGGAGCGCCCCGGCGGCGCTCCTGGTTGGTCGACTCGGCGAACCAGCGCTTGACCGACGGCATCGAGCCGTCCTGGTAGTCGGGGCGGTCGGTGCTCAGCGCGCCCTTGGAGTCGCAGCCGATGATGTGGCGCACGCCGGCCTCGAGCAGGATCCTGGCGACCGCGATGCCGGCGGCCCCGAGGCCGACGATCAGCACGTCGAGGTTCTCGAGCCTGCGCCCGGTGAGCTTGACGGCGTTGAGCAGGGCGGCGAGCACCACGACGGCGGTTCCGTGCTGGTCGTCGTGGAAGACGGGGATGTCGAGGTCGCTCTTGAGGCGGTCCTCGATCTCGAAGCAGCGGGGCGCGCTGATGTCCTCGAGGTTGATGCCGCCGAAGGTCGGCGCGACGGCCGTGACGGTGGCCACGATCTCGTCCGGGTCCTTCGTGCTCAGGCAGAGCGGGAAGGCATCGACGCCGCCGAACTCCTTGAACAGCATCGCCTTGCCCTCCATCACCGGCATCGCCGCGCGCGGGCCGATGTCGCCGAGCCCGAGCACGGCGCTGCCGTCGGAGACGACGGCGACGGTGTTGCGCTTGATCGTGTACTGGAAGGCCTTGTCGGGGTCCTCGGCGATCGCCTCGCAGACTCGCGCCACGCCGGGCGTGTAGGCCATGCTGAGGTCGTCGCGGGTCCTGAGCGGGTGCTTGTTGCGCTGCTCGATCTTGCCGCCGACGTGCATCAGGAACGTGCGGTCGGTGGTGTCGACGACCTCCGCGCCCTCGACGGCCTTGACCGCGTCGACGATCACCTGGGTGTGGTCGGTCCCCGCCGCGTCGACGGTCATGTCGCGCAGCGTGTGGGCGTCGTCGATGGCGACGAGGTCGATCGAGCCGATCGTCCCGCCCGCCTGCCCGATCGCGGTCGCCACGCGCCCGAGCATCCCGGGCCGGTGGTCGATCCGCACTCGCAGGACGAACGAGAACTGGGCGGATGTCGGCGTCGGCACCGGCGTGCAATCTAGAGGGTCATGCGATGCATCGCCGTCCGCGGCCCGGGGTACGCAAGGTGCAGGCCCGCGCCTACTACCCTGGACGACGACATCTGAACGCCGGGAGGCCAACGCTCATGATGCCGAACCTCGCCCTCGCTCCGGCGGAGACAGACTTTCACCCGACTTCACGCTGAGACGGTCGCATGCCTGGACGCTTCGACGTTGAGACCGGTGGCCTGCGCACGGCGGGCGGTAGCGCCCAGGGCGTAGCCGCCGAGCTGCGCGGCCTCGCCGGCGAGATCGCCGCGGCCCTGTCCGGCGTGACGGGTGCCGCGCCGCCGTCGAGCTCGGCCGCCGGCGGGGCGTTCTCGCAGGCCGCGCAGGCCGGCGCGCTGGCGATCGGCGACGGCGTGGGCTCACTGGGCGCGAACGCCGTGAGCGCGGCCGACGCCTATGAGCAGGTGGACGGGCAGGCGATGCCGCGATGAGCCCTCCCGCCAACCTCGAGGGGCTGCCCTGGCCGGAGGGCGAGCCGGGCCCGCTGCGAGCGGCGGCCGCGCGGCTGCGCGGGCTCGCGGGCGGCTTCGACGGCGCCGGCGCCCGCTTGTCAGGTGCCGTGGCGCCTGCCTGGTCCGGCGTCGCTTCGAACTCGTACTCCGCCACGCTGACGCGCGGGCAGGAGGCCGTCGGGCACCTCGGCGGCTCGCTCGACGCCGCCGCGGCCGCCTTCGGAGAGCTGGCCGACGCGATCGAGTCGGCCCAGGACGACGTCCGGCACGCGGCCGAGCGGCTGCACGACGCGCGCGAGGCGGCCCGGCAGGCCCGTGCCCGCGCCGAGGAGGCGCGCTGGGAGGCCGACCGCGCGCACGCGGCCGTCGCGTTCAGCCCCGCGCTCCCCGGCGGCGGCTTCGATCCGCTCGCGGCCGAGGCCACGGCCGCCGAGGATCGGGCGCAGTCCGCCGAGTCGGACGCCGGCGCGGCCGAGGCCGAGGCCGCCCGCGTCGAGCGCTGGGCGCACGGCGAGGCCGATCGGGCGGTGTCCCGCGTCGAGCGCGCCGACGCCGCCTGCGCCGGCACGCTGGACGCCACCGGCCTGACGGGCGGCCTCGCCCTGAGCGGCGGCGCCGTCGCCGCCGGTGCCCGGGCGGTCTGGGACTTCGTCTACGAGGTGCAGATCAAGCCGCTCAACCCGTGGCACCCGGGCTACAACACGGGCGAGAGCGCCACCGTGGCCGGCGCCTGGGGCGCCGGCATCATGTTCGGCACCTCGGAGTGGACCAGCCGGTACGCGTCGGCGCACTGGATGCGCATGGAGCCCGGCTACTGGATCCGCGAGCCGCGCTATGTGGCGCCCTACACACGCTCGACCCCCTCCGGCGGGACGACGCGCGTGAGCGGCTACATGCGCCGCGGCGTGTGGGCGGGCGCGCAGGAGGCGCCGGACATGGCCGCGCGCGCCCAGTGGGCGTCGAGGGCGAAGTGGTTCGGCCGCGCGGGCGGCGCCGCCTCGCTCCTGACGGCCGGTGCAGGGCAGTTCTTCGACGACCTGGACAACCCGAACCTCAACGGCGCCGAGCGGACCGGGCGCGTCGCCGCGCAGACGGCGACCGTCGGCGTCGCCGGGGCGGCCGGCGGCTGGGCGGCCGCCGCCGGCGGGGCTGCGATCGGCACGGCGATCTGCCCGGGCGTCGGCACGGTCATCGGTGGCGTGATCGGCGGCATCGCCGGCGGCGCGCTGGCCGGCGGCCTCGTGGACAAGTTCAACGACGGGATCGTCGACTGGGCAGGCGGTGCGGCCGATGACGTCTCCGACTTCGTCAGCGACATCGACATGCCCGACATCGACCTGCCCGGACATCGACCTGCCGGACTTCGACCCACCCTGGTAGCGCCGTGCAGAACGCCCTCCTGATCGCGAGCGGTGTCGTCCTGGAGGGAGTGAGCTGGGTGTGCTGGAGCGGCCGCTGGCGGGCATGGTCGAAGATCGCGATGCTGCCGCTGGCGCCGATCACGGCGCTGCCGGCGGTCGGGATCATGCTCATCGCCTTCGGCGCCGGTGAGCTGCTGCCGTCGCCTCTGGCGGGGATCCTGTACGCCGTGACGGTCTTGGCGTTGCTGGCCGGCATCGTGATCTGGATGTGGGATCCGAAGTGGTACGGCCCGTCCTGGTATCGCGAGCGCGACGCGACGTACGACACGTCGGTGCCGCTCAACGCCGCTATCGCCGCGTCGGTGCGGACGACGCCAACCATCACCAGCGCGCGGGCGGTCGGTCGCGACGAGCCGCTCGAACGCTGGCGGGCGCACCTGATCAGCGACGAGCACGGGCACCCGAGCGCCATGCAGCGGATCGGCGTCGTGCGCGGGCATCTGCTCCTCTACGAGGACGCGCTCGTGTTCGCCGCCGACGTGCGCGAGGACCGCATGCGCGGCGCGCCGGTCACCGTGGTCATCCCCGCCGAATCGATCCGGGCCGTCAACCGCGTCCCCGCGGGCAGCCGGCCGGACGGCGCTCGCACCGGCCCGGATCTGCCGTCGCGTGTCATGCCGCGCCTGCGCGTCGACACCGACGACGGCCCCGTGTTCTTCGAGGCCGCACGCGCCGGGCGCCGGGCCGAGGCGCTCGCCGAGCGGTACCTCGGCCGGGCGCGCGCGGCGCGCTAAGCCGATGCGCGCCGTCGACGTGGGAGTCCCGCCGGCGGTGGAGCCGGGCGGGCAGGCGCAGGACAGATGGGAGCTCGCCGCCGTCGGCCCGACCTGGCGGCCGGGGCCCGGCGAGGATGCGGTGACGCCGGTGGACGGCGTGCTCGAGGTCCACGCCGACGCGCTCGTCTTCCGGGCGCGCGACGCGGTCGACGCGGCGACCGGGTCGCCGCTCGTCGCCGTGATCCCGGCCGCGACCATGCGCACGATCGGCCCGCTGTCGCCCGGGAGCCCGGGCGCCGGCGGCTGGCTGCCGGGGTGGCAGCGCCGCCTGCGCAGCCCCGGCTTCGTGGTCGGCACCGACGCCGGCGCCTGGATGTTCGACGGCCCGCATGGGCCGCGGCGGGCGGACGCGCTGAGCGAGCGCTTCGGGATCGCATGAGCGACGTCCTGGTCGTGCACCGCCATGGTGGGGGCGAGTTCGAGCTGCCGCTCCCGGTGGGGTGGGAGTGGCGGGAGAACGTCGAGGGGTGCGCGCTCCTCGCCCTCGAGCCGCCGCGCGACGACGAGCATCTGCGCGCGACGGTGGTGGTGACCGTGGAGCGCCTGGTGGCGGGCGAGTCGCTCGACGCATGGGCCGAGCGGTCCCTCGGGGCGCTGGCGGAGACGCTGCATCGCCACCGCCTGATCGACGTCACCCCCGTCGAGGTCGGCGGCCGTCCGGCCCGCCGCGCGCTGAGCCACTACGTGCATCGCGCCTACGGCGGCGCCTGCCTCGAGCAGTGGCTCGTGCCGGCCGGCGAGCTCGGTCACGTGGTCTCCTGCACGACGGCGGCGCTCGAGTACGACGACCTGTTCGAGCTCATGCACGCGGTCGCGGACGGGCTGCGGCTGGGATGACCGGCGCGCCGGAGCTCGACGAGGGCGGCAGCCGGCTGCTGGTCGGCGAGGCGACCCTGCGCGTGCTCGTCGCGCACGCCGCCGACCCGGTCGACGTCGCGCTCCAGGGCCCCGACGCCGTGCGCGAGCTCGCCGCGCTGCAGGCGGCCGGTGTGATCACAGGCGGGCGCGCCCATCCGGCTCTCGCCGGCTCGCTGGCGGCGATCGTGCGCCCGACCATATGCACGCTCGAGCTGTCGCAGTCGGGGAAGGCGATGCAGGGCTGGGTGGCGCACGACGCGGCGGCGCTCCTGCTGCCCGAGCGCGACGACGGGGGCGGGCGCCGGCAGCTCCTCGCCCTGCACCCGACGGTCGTGCCCGGCGTCCTGGCCTCGCTCGTCGAGCTCGGGCCGCGCGCGCGGTCGGACGCCTGCGACCCGCTCGCCTGGACGCCCGGCGCGATCGACGGCGTGACGCGCCGGTGGCGCCTGGAAGCGGCGTGGGTGCTGGAGGACGGGCGCTCGGGGGGCGACGGCCTGGAGGTGCTCGACACCGCGGACCGCCTGTGGCTGCTGACGACGGGCGACGAGGGCGGTCAGCCGATCGCGTGGCCGGTGACGCCGACGCTCGTGTGGCGCCAGATCGTGCGCCTGGTCATGCGCCGGGCGGCGGACGCCGGGCCTCGGCGCGGCGGCGATCAGTAAGTCGAGCGGGGGTTGCGGCCGGCGTCGGCTCGGCGCCGGTCAGTAAGTCGAGCGGGCGGCTGCGACCGGCGTCGGCTCGGCGCCGGTCAGTAAGTCGAGCGGGGGTGCGACCGCCGTCGGCTCGTCGCCGGTCAGTAGCCGAGGCGGGCGAGGCGCTCGGCCTCGGCCTGGCGCTTGGCCTCGCGCTCGGCGCGGCGGTCGTCCTCGCGGTCGTCCTTGCGCTGGCCCTCGCTGTCCACGTGGACGATCCGGACGGAGGAGCGGAAGGAGCCGTCACGGCCGTGCGTCTCGAGCTCCTCGCGGCGGGCGGGCCGGCCGCGATCGTCGCGATCGCCACGGTCGCCGCGGTAGCCGCCGCCTTGGCCGCCCTGGCCGCCGCGGTAGCCACCGCCACCGCCTTGCCCGCCGCCGCCGGAGCGGCGGCCGCGACCGCGACCGCGGCCGTCGTCGCGGTTGCGGGGGTTGACGATCGCCTTGACGTCGCGCACCGGGGTGGCGGCGAGCCGCACCCAGGCGGTGAAGATCGGATCGCCCGGCTTGACGCCCTGGGCCTGCTCGGCGCACACCGACGACCACTTCATGGTCTCGCCGTCCTCGCGCCGCTTCGGCTGCAGCGCCTCGCGCACGGCCTCGTGGCCGCCGACGCGCTCGATGGCCGCGACGAGGCGCGCCTGCGCCCGGGCCGAGCGGCTCGGCGAGGTCGCCGGCGCGGCGGGCTGCTGCTGCTGGGGCGGAGCCTCGCTCTCGGCGGCGGGCGCCGCCTCGCCCTCGGCGGGAGCCTCCGCGGCGGGCTGCTCCGGCTCGGGCTCGTTCGCCTCCACCGCCGCCTGCTCCTGCTTGCGCAGCTCGCTGAGCTTGGCGAAGAACGTCCGCCGGTGCTTCTCGGCCGCCGTCAGCCGGCGGCGACGACGCGGCTTCTCGCCCGGGCCGCCGCGACCCTGGCGCGGCGGGCCGCCCTGCGCGGCGGAGGGCGCCGGCTCAGCGGGCTTCTCGGCTGCGGGCGCCGGCTCCGCGGGCGATTCGGCGGCCGGCGCAGCCTCTGCGGGTGTCTCGGCGGCGGGCGCCGGCTCCGCGGGCGACTCGGCGGCGGGCGGAGCCTCTGCGGGGTCTCGGCTGACTCGGCGCCTCGCGGGCGTCTCGGCGGCGGGCGTCTCCGAAGGAGCCTCGGCGGCGGGCGCCGGGCTCTCTGCGGGCGTCTCGGCGGCGGGCGCCGGCCGCGGGTCTGCGGCGGGTGGGGTTCGGCGGCGGGCGGTCCGGCTCCGAAGGGCTCTCTGAGGGCGTCTCGGCCGCGGGCGCGGCGGGCTCCGAAGGGCTCTCCGAGGGCGTCTCGGCCGCGGGCGCGGCGGGCTCCGACGGGCTCTCCGAGGGCGTCTCGGCGGGCGCTTCGACGGGCTCGGAGGGCGTGTCCGCGGCCGCCTCGGGGGCGGGGTCGCCGCTGCCCTCGGTGCTCGTCGCCTCGGCCGTCTCGGGCTCGGGCGTCGGCTCGCGGTCCTCGGGGAGCATCGACCCGCCAGCATAGCGGTGCGGGGTCATAACGCG
Organism: uncultured Solirubrobacteraceae bacterium; assembly: GCA_963830725.1. GTDB lineage: Bacteria > Actinomycetota > Thermoleophilia > Solirubrobacterales > Solirubrobacteraceae > DASSUW01. The sequence goes on from CAWHNO010000013.1 coordinate 207,735, forward strand.
GCCCGCCGGGTTCACGCTTCGGCTACTAGCCTTCGAGGCCCATGGCCCAGACCGACGGAGACGCGCCGCGCGAGCTGTTCCTGATCGACGGCAACTCGCTCGCCTACCGCGCGTTCTTCGCGCTGCCGGAGTCGATCGCCACCTCCGACGGGCGTCCCACGAACGCGATCTTCGGCTTCGCGTCGATGCTCGTGAAGATCCTCACCGACTACGGCGAGGTCCCCACCGTGGTGGTCTGGGACGCCGGGATGTCGGGCCGCAAGGAGCTCTCCGCCGACTACAAGGCGCAGCGCAGCACCCGCCCCGACCTGCTCAAGCTCCAGTGGCCGCACCTGCGCCCGCTGGTCGAGGCCTTCGGCTACCGCAACATCTCGGTCGAGGGCTTCGAGGCCGATGACGTCATCGCGGCGCTCGTCGAGCAGGCGAAGGGGCGCGGGATCCCCGTGATGGTGGTGACCGGCGACCGCGACGCCTACCAGCTCGTCGAGGACGGCGTGCGGATCATGACGACGAGCCGCGGCATCACCGACACCAAGGTCTACGACACCGAGGGCGTGGTCGAGCGGTACGGGATCCCGCCGGAGAAGATCCCCGATTTCATCGGCCTCAAGGGCGACACCAGCGACAACATCCCGGGCGTCCCCGGCATCGGCGACAAGACCGCCTCCGAGCTGCTCCAGCGCTTCGGCGACCTCGAGACGGTGCTCGACAGCGTCGACGAGATCTCCGGCGCCAAGCGCAAGCAGAACCTGATCGAGCACGCCGACGCGGCGCGGCTCTCCAAGCAGCTCGCCACGATGGTCCGCGACGTCCCGATCGACCTCGACCTCGAGGCCGAGCTCACCAAGACCCCCGACCGGGCGAATCTGCGCACGGTGTTCCGCGACTGGGAGCTGCGCGACCCGCTGAGGCGGCTCGAGGAGGCGCTCGCGGTCGCCGAGGCCGCGGCGATCCCGCGGCCCGAGGCCGCCGAGGCCCGCACGGTGCCGGTGCAGGCGGGCGCGGCGCCCGCCGACGTCGCGCGCCTGCAGGGCGACGAGCTCTACCTCGTGGCCGTGGCGCCGGAGGCGCCCGAAGGCGAGCTGATCCCACGCGCGGAGCGCTGGCGCTTCGGCGCCTACGCCGGCGACGGCCAGGCGCTGGCGGGCGAGGTCGACGATCCGGCCGAGCTGGTCGCCGCCGCCGGCGACCGCCCCGTCGTCGCCCACGACGCCAAGGCGCTCGGCGCCGTGCCCGGCAACCTCGTCTTCGACACCGAGCTCGCCGCCTACCTGCTCGACCCGGCCCGCCGCGGCTTCCCGCTCGACGAGCTGGCCGAGGAGCGCGGCCTCGCCGTATCCGCCGACGACGAGAACGCGGCGCGCGCCGTGCTCATCCACGACCTCGCGGCGCTCCAGCGCGAGCAGCTCAACGAGCGCGGACTGACCGACCTGCTCACCGACATCGAGCTGCCGCTCGTGCACGTCCTGCGGGAGGCCGAGAAGGTCGGCATCAAGCTCGACACCGCGGCGCTCGAGCAGGCCGCGAGCCGCATCCGCACCGACGCCGCGCAGCTCGAGCGCGAGATCTGGGAGATGGCCGGCGAGGAGTTCATGATCGGCTCGCCGCAGCAGCTCGCCGAGGTCCTGTTCGTCAAGCTCGGTCTCAGCCGCAAGCGCCGCGGCAAGACGGGCTTCAGCACCGACGCCCGAGTGCTGCAGGCGATCCGCGACGAGCATCCGATCATCCCCAAGATCGAGCGCTTCCGGGAGCTGACCAAGCTCGTCCAGACCTACCTCGACGCGCTGCCCGCCTGGATCGGGAACGACGGCCGGCTGCACACCACGTTCCTGCAGACCAACGCGGCGACCGGGCGCCTGGCCTCGATCAACCCGAACCTGCAGAACATCCCGATCCGCACCGAGACCGGCCGCGTGATCCGCCGCTGCTTCGTCGCCGAGCCGGGCAACGTGCTGATCTCGGTCGACTACGAGCAGGTCGAGCTGCGCGTGCTCGCCCACATCGCCGACGAGCAGGTGCTGCGCGACATCTTCCTGCGCGGCGAGGACGTCCACACCGAGACCGCCTCCAAGGTCTTCGAGCTGCCGCCCGAGCAGCTCGACGTCGGCATGCGCTCGAAGGCCAAGATGGTCAACTACGGGATCGTCTACGGGTTGAGCGCCTACGGCCTCGCCGACCGCCTGCAGATCCCGCAGGAGGAGGCGCAGGAGTTCATCGACCGCTACCTCGAGCGCTTCCCGGCCGTCCACCAGTTCATGAAGGACGCCGTCGAGCAGGCCGAGCAGCACGGCTACGTGTCGACCCTGTTCGGCCGCCGCCGCCAGATCCCCGAGATCCGCGCCCGCAACTGGCAGACGCGCAAGCTCGGCGAGCGGCTCGCCGTCAACTCCGTCATCCAGGGCACGGCGGCCGACATCATCAAGGTGGCGATGGTGCGCGCCCACCGCGCGCTCGCCGACGAGGGCCTCGAGACGCGCCTGATCCTCCAGATCCACGACGAGCTGCTGGCCGAGGGGCCGGAGGAGGAGGCCGAGCGGGCGGCCGAGGTGATCTCGCGCGAGATGGTCGCCGCCGCCGACCTCGACCCGCCGCTCAAGGTCGACGTGGGCAGCGGGCCGAACTGGCTCGACGCGAAGTAGCCCGTGCGCGTCGCGGTCGTCGGCGCGGGCACCGCGGGCTGCGCCGCGGCGCTGCTGCTGGCGCGCGACGGCCACCGCGTGACGTTGTTCGAGCAGGCCGCCGAGCCCGGCCCGGTGGGCGCCGGGATCCTGCTTCAGCCGACCGGGATGGAGGTGCTGGAGCGGCTCGGCGTGAGCGTCGAGGGCGCCGAGGTGCAGCGCCTGCGCTGCACGAACGCGGCCGGGCGGACGCTGCTCGACCTGCGCTACGACGTCGATCGGCGCGCACGGCCTCGGCGTCCACCGCGGCGCGCTCTTCCATGCGCTGTTCGACCCGCTCGAGGCGGCCGGGCGTCGAGGTGCGGCTCGGCACGCGGGTCACCTCGCCGCCGGCCGGGTTCGACCTCGTCGTCGCCGCCGACGGCGCCCGCTCGGCCCTGCGCCCGGCGCGCGCGTCAGGCCGTACCCGTGGGGCGCGCTGTGGTTCATCGGCGAGCGCGGCGACCTCGCCCCCGACATGCTCGACCAGGTCGTCGACGGCACCCGGTTCCTCGCAGGCCTCCTCCCGACCGGCCGGCACAGGCCAGCCTGTTCTTCAGCGTCCCCGCCGCGCGGCCGCGTGAGTGCCTGGCCCGCGGGCTCGACGCCTGGCGCGCAGAGCTCGCGCGCCACCCCGCCGCGGCCGCGCTCGCAGAGCAGATCGCCGACCCGGCGCAGCTCCAGGAGGCCCGCTACCTCGACGTCGTGATGCGCGACTTCCATCGCGGCAACGTCGTCTTCCTCGGCGACGCCGCCCACGCGATGAGCCCGCAGCTCGGCCAGGGCGCCAACCTCGCGCTGCTCGACGCCGCAGCGCTCGCCGACGCCCTCGGAGCGGCGAGGGCGTCGCCGGCTACACGCGCCGCCGCCGCGCCCACGTCCGCTTCTACGCGTTCGCCAGCCGCTGGATGACGCCGTTCTTCCAGTCCGGCCGCGACCGGCTCGCCGCGCCGCGCGACGCGCTGATGGGCCCGGCTGCGCGCGTGCCGTGGATCGGCCGTCAGATGGTGCGGACCATGGCGGCTTCATGGCGCGAACGCCGACGGGTAGGTCACCTCGCCGGGCGCCAGCTCGCCGCGTACCATCCACGCCGGATCCTCGATCCGCCACTGGTTCGCGATCCCCTCGAGCGCCGCGGGCCGGAAGCCGAAGCGACGAGTGGTACATCCACGTGCCCGAGCAGCACGATCGGCTCGTCGATCCGCGCCAGCCCCTCGCGCATCGATGGCGGGTGCCACGCCCGACCGCTGGTGCTCGGGCAGCACCGCGAGCGGGCCGGGCGTCATCGCCCGGTCGCCGCGGCTGAACAGCAGATGACCGACGATCGATGTCCTCGACGTCCGCGTCCAGCGACAGTGCCCGAGGCCGGATCGCCGCGCACGGCGTCGACGATGTCCGCCTCGTCCGGCCGTCCGAAGGCCGCCTCCTCGACGCGCCGGACCGCGTCGCGATCGTGCGGTCGCTCCTCACGGACCGGGATCACCCGCGCGAGAGCGCCGGCGCCTCGCCGGCCGGGATCTCCTGGTAGTCGGGCAGCGTCTTGAGGACCTCCTCTGCGCCCGCCGGCGCGTAGATGGCGAGGATGACCATCGGCTCGTAGCCGGTGTTGAGCGTCGAGTGGAAGGCGCCCTTGGGGATGAAGACCGTGTCCCCGGGGCGGACCCGCTGCGGCTCGTCGTCGTCGACCATCTGGTCGCCCTCGCCGGCGAGGATGTAGAGGATCTCGTCCGACTCGGGATGGTTGTGGCGATCGTGCCCCTTCCCGGGCAGCAGGATGACGTGCATCATGCTCACCTCGGGGTTCTCGGTGTTGTCGGTCGCGACCAGCGGCTTGATGACGCCCCAGTCGAAGGTCATGGTCGGCAACGTGGCCGTATCGACGAACTTGGACGGCACTACGCGCTCCTCTCCAAAGCTTTGAACCTCTTCATGTTCTCGGTCATGGCAACCTCGGTGGGCAGCCGCTCCATGCTCGAGGCGCCGTAGAAGCCGGCGATGCCCTCGGTGCGCTCGAGCACGTACTGCGCGTCCTCCGGCTCGGCCAGCGGCCCGCCGTGGCAGAGGACGATCACGTCCGGGTTCACACGCACCGCGGCATCGCGCATGGCCTGGATCTCCTCCACGCACTGATCGAGCGTCTTGGCCGTGTGCGCGCCGATCGAGCCCTTGGTCGTGAGCCCCATGTGCGGGACGAGCACGTCCGCGCCGGCCTCGGTCATGGCCACGGCGTCGTCCGGATCGAACGTGTACGGCGTGGTCAGCAGGCCGAGCTCCTTCGCCTTGCGGATCATGTCGACCTCGAGCCCGTAGCTCATGCCGGTCTCCTCGAGGTTCGCGCGAAACGTGCCGTCGATCAGCCCGACGGTCGGGAAGTTCTGCACGCCCGCGAAGCCGGCGTCGCGGACCTGGCGCAGGAAGACGTCCATCAGCCGGAACGGGTCGGTCCCGCACACGCCGGCGATGACCGGCGTGTCGCTCACGATCGGCAGCACCTCGCCGCCCATCTCCATGACGATCGCGTTGGCGTCGCCGTAGGGCATGATCCCGGCGAGCGAGCCGCGGCCCGCCATCCGGTAGCGGCCGGAGTTGTAGATGATGATCAGGTCGGTGCCGCCCGCCTCGGCGCACTTGGCCGACAGGCCCGTGCCCGCCCCGGCGCCGATGATCACGCCGCCGCCGTCGAGCGTCGCGCGCAGCTTGGCGCGCGCCTCGTCTCCCGTCACGTCGTCTCCTTCTTCATGTACTCGTCGAGCTTGTCCGCCATCGCCTCGGCGAACTCGGGGTCGTTGACGTTGTTGTCCATCTCGATCAGCTCCACGCGCCCGTCGAGCCCGGAGCGGAGCGCGTCGAACAGCGCCGCGTCGGCCTCCGGGTCGTGGAACGGCTGCCCCTCCGCGTCGATCATCGAGACTCCCCGGAGCGGCAGGAACAGCGCCGTCGGACCGCTCGCGGCCGACAGCTTGCGCGCGATCTGGCGGCCGAGCTCCGCGCACTCCTCCTTCGTGGTGCGCATGAGCGTCACCGACGGGTTGTGGACGTAGAGGTTGCGCTCCTCGAACTCGGGCGGGACCGTCGCCCGCGCGCCGAAGTTGACCATGTCCAGCGCGCCCACGGACACCACCTGGGGGAGTCCGAGCCGCCCCGCCGCCTCGAGCCGGTCCGGACCCGCGGACAGCACGCCGCCGACCAGCTCGTCGCACAGCTCGGTGGTCGTGATGTCGAGGACGCCGTGCAGGAAGCCGGAGTCCATCAGCCCCTCCATCGCGCGCCCGCCGGCGCCGGTGGCGTGGAAGGTCAGCACCTCGTAGCCGAGCGCCTCGAGCCGCTCGCGCGCATGCGTCACGCAGGGGGTGGTGACGCCGAACATCGAGGCGCCGACCAGCGGCTTCTGCTCGCCGAGCTCGACGGCCGGCGCCTGCATCATGCCCGCCATGGCGGCCGCCGCGTTGGCGAGGATGCGGCCCGAGATCGAGTTCACGCCGGCGACGTCGGTGACCGAGGCCATCATCGTCACGTCGCTGGCGCCGACGTAGTCGGCCGTGTTGCCGGCCGCCATGGTCGAGACCATCAGCTTCGGCGCGCCGACCGGCAGCGCCTGCATCGCCCGCGTGGCGATCGCCGTGCCGCCCGAGCCGCCCGCCGCCAGGACGCCGCCGATGCGACCCTCGGCGAACAGCCGCCGCGCCAGCTCCTCGGCCGCCTCCGCCATCGCGGTCACCGCGGCGCCGCGGTCACCGGCGGCGGCCAGCGCGGCCGGGTCGCCTCCGACGTGCAGGTCGGGCTCGACGCCCACGGGGTCGTTGACGCCGGCGTCGGCCAGGATCGAGTCCACTCCGTGCAGCCGCAGGCGGTCGCGCAGATACGCGTACTCGGCGCCCTTGGTGTCGAGCGTGCCGACCAGCAGGACCGTGTTCGAGCCCTCCACTTCCATCCTCCCTCGGTGGGACGGCGCGACCCTACCGAACTTGCGGCTTCCGGTGTACGGAAGGTTGTGATTGGATGACGGAATGGCCGACCGCCGCGACAGCGTCCAATCGCTCGAACGCGCCTTCGACCTGCTGGAGGCGCTGGCGTCCGGCGGCGAGCTCGGGGTGACCGAGCTCGCGAATCGCACCGGGCTCGTCCCCAGCACCGCGCACCGCCTGCTGCACACGCTGGCCAAGCGCGGCTATGTGAGCCAGAGCACCGAGTCGGGCCGCTATCTGCTCGGCTACAAGGTCGTCGAGGTCGCCAGTGGGCTCGAGCGCCGGCTCGAGCGCCTGCGCGTGGTGGCGCGGCCGCACCTCGAGGGGATCCAGCGCGCCACCGGGGAGACCGTCAACCTCGTCGTGCTCGACGCCGACCGCGTCGTCTACGTCGACCAGGTGGAGGGCTCGCGCAACGTGCGCATGTTCACCACGGTCGGTACCAGCGTGCCCGCGCACACGACCGGCGCGGGCAAGGCGATCATGGCCGGCGGGCCGCCGGAGGCCGTCCACGCGCTCTACGGCGGCCGCGACCCGCTGCCACGGCTGACCGAGCGCACGCTGACGACGCTCGAGGCGCTGGATGAGGACCTCGCGCGCATCCGCCGCCGCGGCTTCGCGGTCGACAACGAGGAGCACGAGGAGGGCGTCGGCTGCGTCGCCGTGGCCGTCTTCGACCACGGCGGGCGGCCGACGGCGGCGATCAGCGTCTCGGGGCCGTCGGCCCGCATCCTCGGCGCCAACACGACGCGGCTGGGCTCGCTGCTCGTCGAGCACGCCGCCCAGGTGTCCGGCGGACTCGGCTTCCGCGAAGCCGCCTGACGGTTCGGGCGAACGTCAACGGCGGCAGGGTAGGGGAGCGGCGCGGGATGTTTCGTGCATCTCGGCGCGCGTGGCCGCGCGAGATTCACCTTTTGATCCGTGTAGGAGCAAAACGTGCATATCGATGCGGCCCGCGGCCGCGAGATGCACATAACTCCCCGTCCAGGGAGTTTGTGAATCTCGCGGTGATCGACCGTGCCGAGATGCACGTTCTTCCCCGCGCAGCGGCCGACCTCGCCGCACCCCTACCCAGCGCAGTTGACGTTCGCCGGCGCTAACCCGGCCGCAGCAGGTCCAGCGTCCCGCGCAGGTGCGCCTCGAGCACGGTCTGCGCGCGCTCGAGCTCACCGGCGCGGATCGCCTCGGTCAGCGCCCGGTGCTCGACGAGGATCGACGCGCTGCGCTCGGCGTCGATCAGCAGCGAGGTGATGATCATCCGCTGCTGGCGGTCGCGCAGCGAGTCGTAGAGATCGGTGACGATCGGATTGCCCGCCGCGGTCACGAACTTCGTGTGGAACTCGCGGTCGTAGGCGACGAAGCCGTCGGCGTCGCCCGCCTCGGCCCGGTCCTCCTGCTCGGCGATCGCGTCGTCCATCGCACGCGCGAGCACCTCGGCGGGCCCGCTGGAGAGCACCTTGTCGAGCGCGAACCTCTCGACCAGCATGCGGGTCTCCATCACGGCCTCGACCTCGCCGACCGAGACCGGCACCACGAAGGCGCCGCGCTTCGGGTAGAGCCGCAGCAGACCCTCGCCCTCGAGCCGCAGGAACGCCTCGCGCACCGGCGTGCGGCTCATGCCCAGCGCGTCGGCGACCTCGCCCTCGGTGATGAAGTCGCCTCCTGGGTAGGTCGAGTCCAGGACGCGGCCCTTCGTGAACGCATAGGCGCGGTTCGTGGCGGTCATCTTCAGCTGCGAGCTTGCCATAGGTACCGGTCGGATGCTACAAAGATGCAAGATAGATGCAACGTCCTGGGAGGGCGGGGTGCTTCGTGGGGGAGAACGACCGGGTGCCGGTCGCTGAATTGGTGCAGGGACTGCGGGAGCTCTATCCCGCCGAGCGGCTGTTCACGGAGGCCGCGCGCGTCGCTCCGTACGAGTCCGACGCGCTGACGGCGTTCCGCCGCCGGCCCGAGGCGGTCGTGCTGCCGGAGCGCCGCGAGGAGGTCATCGAGACGGTGCGCGCCTGTCACCGCGAGCGCGTGCCGTTCGTGGCCCGCGGCAGCGGCACCAGCCTGTCCGGCGGCTCGCTGCCCGTCGAGGGCGGGATCGTGATCGGCCTCAACCGGCTCAACCGGATCCTGCGGGTCGACGCCGAGGAGCGGGTCGCCGTCGTCGAGCCCGGCGTCATCAACGCGCACGTCACGCGCGCGGCCGCCGTGCACGGGCTGTTCTACGCCCCCGATCCCTCGAGCCAGTCGATCTGCACGATCGGCGGCAACATCGCCTTCAACTCCGGCGGCGCGCACTGCCTCAAGCACGGGATGACGGCCAGTCACGTGCTCGGCGTCGAGGCCGTGCTGCCCGACGGCGAGGTCGTGCGGCTCGGCAGCGGCGGGCCTGAGGGCGCGGGGACCGACTGGCTGGGCGGCTTCGTCGGTTCCGAGGGCCTGCTCGGCATCGCGCTCGAGGCCACACTGCGGCTGCTGCCGGTCCCCGAGGCCACCCACACCGTGCTGGCCGCGTACCCCGACCTGCGCACGGCCGGCGACGCGGTGGCCGCCGTGGTGGCCGCCGGCCTGCTGCCGGTGGCGATGGAGATCATGGACGAGCTGGCGATCGAGGCCGCCGAGTCGTCGGTCAAGCCCGGCTATCCGCAGGTGCCCGCCCTGCTCATCGTCGAGCTCGACGGCGAGCGCGCCTGCGTCGACGAGGACGTCGCGCGCCTGCGCCAGGTGATCCGCGCCTCGGGCGCCACCGACGTGCGCGCCACCGAGGATCCGGCGGAGCGGGCGCTGATCTGGAAGGGCCGCAAGAGCGCGTTCTCGGCGGTCGGCTGGCTGGCGCCCGACTACCTCGTCCAGGACGGGTGCGTGCCGCGCACGCGGCTGGGCGAGGCGCTGACCGAGATCGGGCGGATGGCCGAGCGCGCCGGCCTGCGCGTGGCCAACGTCTTCCACGCCGGCGACGGCAACCTGCACCCGCTGATCCTCTTCGACGGCCGCGAGCCGGGTGCGGTCGAGCGCGCCGAGGCGCTGGCCGGCGAGATCCTCGACCTCTGCGTCGGCCTCGGCGGCTCGATCACCGGCGAGCACGGAATCGGCGTCGAGAAGCGCGACTTCCTGCCGCGCATGTTCGACGCGCCGACGCTGGGCGCGATGCGCCGCATCGCCCGCGCCGTCGACCCGCTCGAGCTCGCCAACCGGGGCAAGATGTTCCCGGCCGCCTAAGGGGGTCAGACCCCCTTAGTTCGTTTGATGACAAGGGGGGTCAGACCCCCTTACCTGACGCGGTGCGGGCTCTGCAGGACGCGGTCCGGGAGCACCCGCGGGTGCTCCCGCGCGGCGGCGGCTCCAAGCCGGCGCTCTCGACGCCGGGGGAGGGCGTCGTGCCGCTCGTCGTCTCGGGCCTGCGCGGGATCGTCGAGTACGACCCCTCGGAGCTGACCGTCACGGCGCTGGCGGGAACGCCGGTCCGCGTCGTGCAGGCGGCGCTGGCGGCCCACGGGCAGTACCTGCCGTTCGACCCGCCGCTGGCCCGTGCCGGCGCGACGCTGGGCGGCGTGGTCGCCGCCGGCACGTCGGGCTCCGGCGGCCACCGCCACGGCGGCGTGCGCGACTTCATCATCGGCGCGCGGTTCGTCGACGGCACGGGCGCCCTGGTCGGCGGCGGCGGGCGCGTGGTGAAGAACGCCGCGGGCTTCGACCTGCCGCGCCTGATGGTCGGCAGCCTCGGCCGGCTCGGCGTGCTCGTCGAGCTGTCGTTCAAGGTCTTCCCGGCGCCGCCCGCGTGGGGGACGCTGATCGCCGACGCACCCGGGCTGGACGCGGCGCTCGACGCCGCGGGGCGCGCGATCGCCTCCGGGCTCGAGCTCGAGGCGCTCGACCTCGAGCCGCCGGGCCGGCTGCTGATCCGGCTCGGCGGGCCGGCGACGGCGCTCGAGCCGCGGCTCGAGCGGCTGCGGCGGGTGGTCGCCCTGCCGGCCGCCAAGGCGCTCGGCGAGGCCGACGCCCGGCTGTGGGACGGCGCCGGCCGCCTGGCCTGGGCGCCGCCCGGGACCGCGCTCGTCCGGCTCGCCCTCACCCCGCGCCGCGCCGCCGCGCTCGATCCCGCGCTGAACGGGATGGCGCGGCGCTACACGCGCGCCGGCTCGGGCGGCTTCCTCGCCTGGCCGCCCGACCGCACGCTCGAGGAGCTCGACGCCCTGCTGCGCGAGGCGGGCGCCGCCGGCGTGCGGCTGACCGGTCCGCCCGGCGCGGTGCTGCTCGGCGCCACGAGCGGCGGCGCCTTCGCCGACCGCGTGCGGCGCGCGCTCGACCCCGACGGCCGCTTCGCGGGTCCGGCGAGGACGCGCGAGCGAGAGGCGGCGGTGGCCTGATGCAGCACGCGATCGAGGTCGACCTCCTCGGCCCCCAGGGCCCGGCCATGGCGGCCGCGATCGGCAGCTGCGTGCACTGCGGGTTCTGCCTTCCCACCTGCCCGACCTACGTCACCGGCGGCGAGGAGCCGCACTCGCCGCGCGGGCGGATCTTCCTCATGAAGGACATGCTCGAGGGCAGCGTGACGCTCGACGAGGCGATGGCGCCGATCGACAGCTGCCTCGGCTGCCAGGCGTGCGTGACGGCGTGCCCGTCCGGGGTCGAGTACGGCGAGCTGATCAGCGCCTTCCGCGCGCACGCCGAGCCGCGCCGCCGGCGGCCGCCGGCCGAGCGGGCGACGCGCGCGCTCGCCGCCTGGACGCTGCCGCACCCGCGCCGCTTCCGCCTCGCCGCCCGGCTCGGCCGGCTGGCGCCGAAGGTGGGGCCGCTGCGCCCGATGCTCGACCTGCTGCCCGGGCGGCTGCCGAAGGCGCAGCCGCTGCCGGCCGTTCTCCCGGCCGAGGGCGAGCGCCGGGCCCGCGTGGCGCTGCTGGCCGGCTGCGCGCAGCAGGTGCTCGAGCCCGACATCGGCTGGGCGACGCTGCGCGTTCTGGCGCGCAACGGCGTCGAGACCGTGGTGCCGAGCGGCCAGGGCTGCTGCGGCGCGCTGGCGATGCACGGCGGCCGCGCCGACCAGGCGCGCCGGCTGGCGCGGCGCAACCTCGAGGCGTTCCCGGCCGACGTCGACGCCGTGATCGCCAACGCCGCCGGATGCGGCTCGGGCATGCGCGAGTACGGGCTGCTGTTCGCCGGCGAGGCCGACGAGGACGCGGCCCGCGCGCTCGCCGCCCGCGTCGTGGACGTCAGCGCCTTCCTCGACGAGCTGGGGCTCGTCGCGCCGCCGGCCACGGAGCCGCTGCGCGTCGCCTACCACGACGCCTGCCACCTCGCCCACGCTCAGAAGGTGCGCGAGGCGCCACAGCGCCTGCTGCGCGCCGCCGGCCACGAGGTCGTGGTGCCGGACGAGTGGGAGCTGTGCTGCGGCTCAGCGGGTACGTACAACGTCGAGCAGCCGGAGACCGCGGAGGAGCTCGGCCGCCGCAAGGCGGCGAACCTGCGCGCCACCGGCGCCGACGTGGTGGCGGCAGGGAACATCGGCTGCCTGACGCAGATCCGCCGGTACATGGATGTACCGGCGCGCCACACGATCCAGATCCTCGACAGGGCCTACGCAGGGGTTGACGCACGATGAGCGCTGTGGAAGCATCACCGAATCGCAGAATGACTATTCCGTATTGCGGAAGCAGGGGAGAGGGTCTGATGTCGTCGCTGTCGAAGCTCTGTTTGGCGCTGGTCGCCGCCGTCGTCGCTTGTGCCCTCGCCGCGAGCGCCGCATCGGCGCAGGGCGCAGACGACCGTCATCGACGCGGTCGATTCACCCGGGCCCGCGTTCCAGCCGTCGACGTGACGGTGCCGACCGGGACGACGGTGAGATGGGAGTTCGACCAGGCGTCGGCGCCGCACACGCGTGACCTCGACGGGCGCCAACTGGAGCCACGTCGACGAGACGCGCAACCCCGGCGGCGCGCCCGTCGAGCACACCTTCGACGACGCCCGGCGACGTACACGTTCCTCTGCAAGATCCACGGCGGCATGACCGGCACGGTCACGGTCGACGGTCGCCAAGCCGCTTCGACGTCCTCGTCTTCTCCCGCACCACCGGCTTCCGCCACGCCGACGCGATCGACGCCGGCCGCACGGCCGATCACGCAGATGGGCGCGGCCGGGGACTACAACGTCGAGCTCAGCGAGGACCCGACGCAGTTCACCGACGCCGGCCTGCGCCCGTACGAGGTGGTCGTCTTCCTCAACACCGACGGCGAGGGCATCCTCAACGCCGCCCAGCGCACCGCGTTCGAGCGCTGGACGCAGCGCGGCGGCGGCATCGTGAGCATCCACGCCGACGCCAACGCCGACCGCAACTGGGCCTGGAAGGGCGACATGATGGGCGGCGCCTGGTTCCAGAACCACCCGGACCCGCCGGTGCAGTTCCAGCAGGCGACGGTCAACGTCGTCGACACCCAGCATCCGGCCACGAAGGACCTCCCGCAGCCCAACTGGGTGCGCGACGGACGAGTGGTACAACTTCACCGCCGAGCCGCAGAACGTCCACGTCCTGCTCAAGCTCGACGAGAGCACCTACGACGAGCAGGACGGCTCGCGCGGCCGCCGACGACCACCCGATCGCGTGGTGCTCGAACTACGACGGCGGGCGCCACTTCTACACCGCGCTCGGCCACAAGGGCGCGTACTGGTAGGAGCCCGACTACCAGGACCACATCCGCGGCGCGATCGAGTGGGCGTCCGGCGAGGCGGCGGGCGACTGCGGACCCCGAGCGCCAGGGGCTGCCGACCGACGCGTCGTTCGACAAGGTCACGCTCGACGACACGACCGAGAACCCGATGGAGATCGCCGTCGCCGACGAACGGCGACGTCTACTACGTCGAGCTGGCCGGCGGGGTCAAGCGCTACGACCGCGTCCACCGGCGCGGTCCGCGAGATCGGCACGATCCCGGTCCACCGCGGCAACGAGAACGGCCTGCTCGGGATCACGCTCGACCCGGACTTCGACGACCAACCGCTGGCTGTACCTCTTCTACAGCGTGCCCCGCACCCGCCCGAGATCCAGCGCGTCTCGCGCTTCACGGTCGGCGCCGACGGCACGCTCGACATGGCCTCGGAGCGTGCCGCTGCTCGAGTTCCCGCACCAGCGGATCATCTGCTGCCACTCCTCCGGCTCGATGACCTTCGGGCCCGACGGCAACCTCTACATCTCGACCGGCGACGACACGCAGCACGCCGAGTCGCAGGGCTACAACCCGATCGACGACCGGCTGGCCAACGAGCCCGGCACCAACCCGGACGCCGACCACGCGCGCGACGCGCGCCGCTCGTCGGGCAACACGAACGACCTGCGCGGCAAGATCCTGCGCATCACGCCGAAGTCGACGCCGCCGGCGCGCCCGGCCCCGGCAGCACGTACGACATCCCGGCCGGCAACCTGTTCGGCATCGGCGGCAAGTACCCGGGCGTCGCGGGCCAGACGCGGCCCGAGATCTACACGATGGGCCACCGCAACCCGTTCCGCATCCAGGTCGACGAGGAGACCGGCTGGCTCTACAACGGCGAGGTCGGCCCGGACGCCGGCGGCGAGAACGCCAACCGCGGCCCGCGCGGCTACGACGAGCTCAACCAGATCCGCGAGGCGGGCAACATGGGCTGGCCGTACTGCATCGCCGACAACAAGGCCTACTCGAACTGGGACTTCGCGACCCAGACGCAGAGCGGCTTCTTCAACTGCAGCGGCACCGGCGGGGTCGACGACGGCCCGCTCAACGACTCGGCGTGGAACACCGGCAAGGCGAACACGCCGCCGACCACCGGCGCGCTGCTGTGGTGGCCGTACACGCCGCACGCGAACGCGCCGAACTTCCCGTGGAACACGCCGCCGCTGCAGATCCCCGGCGGCCCCGGCCGCACGGCGATCGCCGGCCCGATCTACCACTTCGACGCGCGCGAACCCGACGGAGAGCAAGTTCCCGGCGTGGTTCGACGACAAGGTGTTCTTCGCCGACTGGTCGCGTGACTGGATCGCGACGCTCGAGCTGGACGCGGCAGGGCAAGCCGACAGGAGATCGTCGAGTTCATGCCGAACGCCGACTTCCGGCACCCGCAGGACATCGAGATGGGCGCCGACGGCTCGCTCTACGTGCTCGAGTGGGGGCGCGACTTCAACTACGCCGGCTCGGGCATCAACCCCGACTCCGGCCTCTACCGGATCGACTACGCCAAGGGCACCCGCACGCCGGTGGCCCGGGCGACGGCGGACAAGGACTCCGGTCCCGCGCCGCTGACCGTCAACTTCTCGAGCGCCGGCTCCGAGGACGCCGACGGCGACGAGCTGACCTTCGCGTGGGACTTCGGCGACGGCACGACCGTCGACCGAGGCCAACCCGACGCACACGTTCACGCACGGCCGGGCACCTACAGCGTCCGCCTGACCGCGACCGACTCGACCGGCAAGTCCGGCACGTCGACCGTGGTCATCAACGTCGGCAACACGCGCCCGATGGTCGAGCTGACCGTGCCGGTCCAGGGCGGCATCTTCGACTGGGGCGACGAGATCCCCTACACGGTCACCGTCACCGATCCCGAGGACGGGCACGATCGACTGCAACCGGGTGACCGTCAACGTCGGCGTCTTCCATGACGAGGGCGGCAACGCCCACGTGCACCCGGGCCTCGACCGCACCGGCTGCTCGGGCACGATCGACGCGCCGGCCGACTCCGGCCACGAGAAGAGCGCCAACATCGCGCTCGTCCTGATCGCCAACTACACCGACACCGGCGGCGCGCCCGGCTCGTCGCCGCTCGACCGGCGCCTCGACGCGGCGCCTGACCCCGAAGACGATCCAGGCCGAGCACTACACCGACCACATCGGCACGCAGACCAACACGGTCGCCAACGCCGAGGGCGGCCGCACGGTCGGCTACACCGACGCGGGCGAGTACATCTACTTCGAGCCGGTGTCGCTGGCGAACATCGACCAGCTGACGATCCGCTACGCCGCGGGCTTCGACGGCGGCATCGTCGACGTCCGCGAGGGCGGCGCCGGACGGCGCCGTGGTCGGCACCGCGACGCTGATGCCGACCGCGAGCTGGACGGACTTCCAGAACGTCACGATCCCGATCGACCGCGCGAGCGGCACGAGCGGCAGGCTGTACTTCACGTTCCGCGGCGGCCGGGCAGCGCAACCCGACCGACCTGTTCGACCTCGACGAGTTCACGTTCATCGGCAAGGGCATCGCGTCGAACTCGGCGCCGACCGCGTCGGCGCAGGCCGACAAGGTCGCCGGCCCGGCGCCGCTGGCCGTGAGCTTCACGGGCACGGGCGCGGACGCCGACGGCGACACGCTGACGTACGCGTGGGACTTCACGAACGACGGCACGGTCGACGCGACCACCGCGAACGCGACGCCACACGTACACGCGAGCCGGGCGAGTACACGGCCAAGTTCACGGTCAGCGACGGCGAGCGCTCGCGCAGCGTCGAGATCGACATCGAGGCGTACCCGCCGCTGGCGTCCTGCCCGGGCAACGACGAGTTCGACGGGACGACGCTCGACACCGCGCGCTGGAGCGTGGTGCGCCGTGACGACCACGTTCCTGTCGGTCGACGGCGGCTCGCTGAACCTCAACGCCCAGCCGGGCGAGGACATCCACGGCGGGGCGACCGGCCAGCGCAACATCGTGCTCCAGGACCTGCCGGACTCCGGCCCCTGGACCGCGACCGCGCGCGTGACCTGGAACCCGACCGTCAACTTCCAGAACGCCGGCCTGGTGATCTACACGGACGACGCGAACTGGATCAAGAGCGGCATGGTGTGGGCCAACGGCCGCGCGTTCGAGGCGTTCAAGGAGCTCAACAACACCCCGTCCGGCCTCGGCGTCGGCGACCGTCGACGCCTCGTTCCCGAGCACGTTCTACGTGCGCTTCACGAGCGACGGCACGACCGTGCAGGCGCAGCGCTCGGCCGACGGCCAGACGTGGACGAACACCGGCAACGCCACCAACCTCAGCGGGCTCACCAACCCGAAGATCGGCATGTACGCCACGGCGTCCACCGCCGGGGGCACGCAGGCCAACACGGCGCGCTTCGACTACTTCACGCTCGACGCGCCGCAGGACCCGAGCGACGAGTTCGACGGCACGTCGCTCAACCTGTGCCGCTGGTCGCAGATCGTCCGGCACGAGCCGGGCGGCTACACCGTCGGCGGCGGCAACCTGACGCTGCCGGCGGCGCACGGCGACTTCTTCGCCAACGGCGCCGAACAACAACCCGAACATCCTGCTCCAGCCGGCCCCGAGCGGCCCGTGGACGATGACCACGCGGCTCACGTTCAACCCGAACGAGAACTACGAGCAGGCGGGCCTGCTGGTGTACGGCGACGACGCCAACTACGTGAAGGCGGACTACGTCTACGCCGGCGGGCGCGGCGCTCGAGTTCCTGCGCGAGGCGAACAACGTCGCGGCCGGGTTCGGCGGCTTCGTGGACATCGGCACGCGGCCGACGACGGTCGACATGCGGATCACCTCCGACGGCACGACGCTGCGCGCGTACTACCGCTTCGAGGGCGAGCCGTGGACGCCGTACGGCGAGCCGGCCGCGCTGGCGAGCGTGCCGAACCCGAAGGTCGGCGTCTACGCCAACGACAGCAACGCGACCGTGACGTCGCGCGACGACGCGGTGTTCGACTTCTTCCGGATCACCCCGGGGCTGCCCGACACCACGGCGCCGACCACGACGCACACGCTGGCGCCGCCCGCGAACGCCGCCGGCTGGAACACGGGCAACGTGACGCTGACCCTGGCCACCGAGGCGGGGGCGACGACGCAGTACAAGCTCGGGAGCGGGGCGTTCCAGAGCTACTCGGGCCCCGTCACGCTGAGCGACGAGGGCAGCACCCTGGTCACCTACCGCTCGACCGACGCCGACGGCAACGTCGAGGCCGACAAGACGGTCACGGTCAGGATCGACAAGACGGCCCCGACCTCGACGGCGACGCCGGCCGGCGGCACCTTCACGGAGCCGACGCCGGTGACGCTGGCGGGCGCCGACGGCGGATCCGGCGTCGAGAAGCGTCGAGTACCGCCTCGACGGCGGCGACTGGACCGCGTACTCCGGCTCCGGTGACGATCACCGGCAACGGGCCGCACACGCTCGAGCACCGCGCGACCGACGTCGCCGGGAACGTGGGCGCGGTCGGGCAGCGGCACGTACACGATCACCACCACGCAGCCCGCCAACCAGGCGCCGACCGTCCAGGCCACGGCCGATCCGGTCAGCGGCACGGCGCCGCTGAACGTCCGGTTCACCGCCTCCGGCGCGACCCCGAGGGCGGCGCCCTGCGCTACGCGTGGGACTTCGGCGACGGCGCCACGGCGCACCGGCGACCGCGTGACCCACCGGTACCGGACGCCGGGCACCTACACCGCGACGGTGACGGTGACGGACGTGCTGGGCGCCACCGGCACCGCCACCGTCAACGTGATCGTCAGAGGCGGGGCAGACCGGCTCGTCGTGCCGTCCTCGGTGCGGGCGTTCCGCGCCGACGGCCTGCGGCTCCGGCTGGCGTGCGAGTCGAGCGGCGACGGGCGCGCGACGCTGAAGGTCACCCGCCGCGTGGCCAAGCGGCTCGGCCTCGAGAATCGCACAGTGGCGGCGCGGCGCCTCAGCTGCACGGCCGGCGAGGAGGTCTCGCTGCGCCTGAAGCCGAGCCGCTCGACGGCGCGGCGGCTGGCGAGGTCGAACATGAGGACACTGAGGCTGACGCTCAACGTGTCCGTGGAGGGCCGGCAGGTGCTCCAGCGCAAGGTGACGATCCGCTAGGGGCGCACGTGAGCGAGCCGCTCATGGGCCTCGGTGCCGTGGACGCCCTCTCCGGCGTCCACGGCGCCGCGCTCGCCACCGACCGCCGGGGTGAGACCGGGCTCGAGCGGTTCCGTCTCGCCCACCGGGCGCTGCCAGGCCTGGACCTGGCCGAGGTGTCGCTGAGGACGCGGCTGCTCGGCGCCGAGCTGGCGGCGCCGGTGATGCTCGATGGCGCGACCGCGCGCGGACGGCGACCGAGCACGGGCTCGGGCTGATCGCCAACGAGCTCGCGCCCGACCGCCCGCGGCTGTGGCTCGCGAGCTTCGCCGTCACCGAGCTGCGGGGCGACGGGCCCGAGCGGGCCGAGCGCCTGGTCGCGGCGCTCGAGGCCGACGGGCTCGTGCTGCAACTGAACGGCATGGCCGACGCGCTCGCCGCCGACGGCGTGCCGCCCATGCGCGGCGCGGACGAGGCCATCGCCGCGGTCGTCGAGCGGCTGGCGCCACTCCCGGTCGTGGCCCGCGGGGGCGGCTCGGGATGGACGCGGCCGACGTCCGCGAGCTGCGGGCGACCGGGGTGGCGGCGATCGACGTCGGCGGCGCCGCGATGCCGGGCTGGGGCGTCCCGACCGCCGACGCGCTGATCGAGGCGGCGCTCGCGGCGCCGGACCTGCAACTGCTGGCCGAGGTCGACGACGGGGGCGACGCCGCCAAGTGCCTGGCGCTCGGCGCCGCAGCGGTCTCGTGCGCCGCGCACGACGTCGAGCCCTTCCTTCACCGTCTGCGCGTGGCGGTCTGGGCCGCCGGCGTGCGCAGCCCGCGCGACCTCAGCCCGGGGCACCTGCGCCAGCCGGACCCGTGGCGACCGCCAACCGCGTGACCGACCACTAGCATCGCCGCCCGTGTGGATGCGGGCCGCGATCCTCGCGCTGGCGGTCGCGGCCGGCGGCTGCGGCGGCGACGAGCCGGAGACCGAGGTGCTGGTCTTCTCGCGCACGACCTCCTACCGGCACGCGCCGGCGATCGCGGCGGGCCGCGAGGCCCTGGAGGACCGCTTCGGCGCCGAGCTGACCGAGGACGCGTCGCGCTTCAGCGACGACGGGCTCCGGGACGTCGACGTCGTGGTGCTGCTCCACACCAACGGGCCGGGCGTGCTGCGCGGCGATCAGCGCGCGGCGTTCGAGCGCTGGGTGCGGGCCGGCGGCGGCGTGGTGGCGATCCACGCGGCGGCCAACGCGGACCGCGACTGGGCGTTCTACGGCGAGCTGCTGGGCGGCGCGCGCTTCGAGAGCCACCGGGCAGGGCCCGCTGCAGCGCGAGACAGTGCTCGTCGAGCCCCACCCGGCCACGGAGCGTCTCCCGCGCCGCTGGGTCCGCCGCGACGAGTGGTACCGCTTCGCTCCCGAGCCCGGGCCGGCCGCGCGACGTCCTGGCGACCGTCGACGGCGACCCGATGGTGTGGATGGCAGAGCTCGATCGCGGCCGCGCGCTCTACACCGCGCTCGGCCACGCCGGCGACGCGTGGTCGGAGCCGCTCTACCGCGATCACGTCTTCGCCGCGGTCGAGTGGGCTCAGAGCACAACGCCGATCGGCCGCCCGAACAGCCCGGCGATCAGAACCGCCGCGCGGGCGAGCCAGTGGCTTGCGGACGGATCATCGATTATCTATGATCCCGCCGCGCGAACCGAGGGCGAGGAGGAGGAGACATGGCCGTGGTCGAGGAGGTCCTGGGGACGTTCCACGGGTCGGACGAGTTCCCGATCGAATGGCAGGAGGGCGAGAAGGAGCTCTTCTGGATCTACGACGACCTCCACATCCCGAACCCGGTGTCGCCGATGTTCTTCGACATCGGCGGCTGGTGGCTGACCTGCGACCACATGTTCCGGCGCTTCGGCACGCCGTTCGCGTGCGACTGGATCGCCAAGGAGATCAACGGCTACGTGTACACGGCGGCCGTGCCGGCCGACTCGGAGATCCGCAGCGAGGCGACCGAGTACCAGGCCCGGTACGTCCCGCGCGTGCCGCGCGACCCCGAGCACGCCGGGAAGATCGGGGCCTACCTCGGCTGGGTACTGCCCGAGTACGCCGGCAACTTCCTCGCCTGGTGGCGCGACCGGCTGCGCCCCGAGATCGAACGCAACTTCGAGTACCTCGACGGCATCGACCACGACGCGGCGACGATGCGCGAGATGGCGGTCTACCTCGAGGACGCGATCGACGTCCACGACCGCCACTGGAAGATCCACTGGATGCTGAACTTCGCCCAGTTCGCGTCCACCACGAACCTCAACGGGGTGATCGCCGAGGTGCGCGGGGGCGAGGACCCGGGGCTGATGGGGCGTCTGCAGTCGAGCCTCGAGGACCGCAACTGGGACTCGATCGAGGACCTCTGGAAGATCAAGGAGGAGGTCAAGGGAGACCAGGAGCTTGCCGCCGCCTTCGAGGGCGAGACTGCGGGCGACGTGCTGCGTGGGCTCGAGGGCTCCGAGCGCGGCAGGCGGCTGATCGCCGAGCGGATCGAGGCGCACCAGCAGACGTTCGGCAACAAGGCGATCTAGTCACACGAGTTCGCCTTCCGCACCTGGCGCGAGGACCCGGCGCCGATCGTCGAGGCGATCCGCGGCTACATCGCCACCGACTACGACTACCCGAGCAACATCGCCTCGGTCCGCGACGACCTCGAGGCGGCCAAGCTCGAGGTGATGGAGGGCGTCGAGGGTGACGGCAGGCAGCGGCTCCAGGAGGCGCTGGACCTGTCGCTCAACATGAACCCGCTCACGCCCGACCACCACTTCTACGTCGACCAGGGAACGAACGCGCGGCTGCGGATCGTGCTGATCGCCATCGGCCGCAAGCTGGCCGAGGCGGGCGTGCTCGACGACGCCGAGGACGTGATGTACCTCCGCTACAACGAGCTGCGGCTGCTGATGGCCGATCAGGGCGCGTTCGACGCGCACGAGCTGGTCTCCGACCGCCGCGACTACCGCGAGGACGCGGCCGAGAAGCGCCCGCCGTCATGGGTCGGGACGGCGACCAAGACCGCGCTCGATTTCCCCTACAACGCGCTGTGGGGCTTCCCGGAGAAGTTCTACGCCGGCGAGCCGTCGACCACCGGCGAGGTCAAGGGCCTGGCCGCGTCGCCCGGCGTGGTCGAGGGGCCGGCGCGCTTCGTGGCCTCGCTCGAGGAGTTCGACCAGGTGCGCGACGGCGAGATCCTCGTCTGCAACATGACCAACCCGGCCTGGGTGGTGCTGTTCACCAAGATCGTCGGGCTCGTGACCGAGGCGGGCGGCGCCGTCTCGCACCCGGCGGTGGTGGCGCGCGAGTTCGGCATCCCGGCCGTGGTCGGCACCACGAACGCGGGGGAGCGGATCAAGACCGGCGACAGGGTCCGGGTCAATGGCAGCACGGGCGTGGTCGAGATCCTGGGGTGACGGACCCTGACGTGGATGGCTCCCACCTCGCTCGAGGAGGCGCTCGCGCTGCGCGCCGAGCACGGTGAAGAGGCGACGGTGCTGGCCGGCGGGACGTTCCTGGGGATCCTCATGAACCAGGGCTTCCTGACGCCGGCCGCGTTCCTGTCGCTCGGCGGCGTGGACGAGCTGCGCCGCGTCGAGGTCGTGGACGGCGAGCTGCGGCTGGGGGCGATGGTCACGCACCGGCAGCGTCGAGCGCGAGGTCGACGGCTGGCCCGTGCTCGCACGGGCGTTCGGCCTCGTCGCGAGCCCGCGCGTGCGCAACGTGGCGACGGTGGGCGGCGTGCTCGCCGACGCCGACTACGCGAGCGACCCGCCGGCCATGCTGGCCGCGCTCGGCGCGCGGGCGGTGCTGCGCTCGCCGCGCGGCGATCGGGCGGTGAGCGTCGGTGAGCTGATCCTCGGCTACTACGAGACCTGCATCGAGCCCGACGAGCTGCTGGTCGAGGTGCGGGTGCCGGCGGAGCCCGAGCGAGCGACGTACCGCAAGTTCCGCTCGCGCTCGAGCGAGGACCGGCCGTGCGCGGCGGTGGCGGCTGTGAACGGCGAGGACGGGCTGCGCGTGGTGGTCGGCGCGGTGGCGGAGACGCCGCAGGACTTCCCGGACCTGTGCGACGGCGAGCCGGCAGAGATCGGCGCAGAGTACGCCGAGCGGATCGAGCCGCTGAGCGACTCGCGCGGGTCGGCCGCGTACCGCCGGCGGGTCATCGCGGCGGAGGTGCGGCGAGCCGTGGAGGCGGTCTTGTGACCGACGGGAACGGGGCGGCCGCATTCCGGCGGCGGACGATCACGGCGATGGTGCGCCGGGCCCCCGAGGAGGCGTCGTGGACCCCCGCGTGACGGCGCAGCTTCGTTACTCGGTCGAGGTCGAGCGGCCAGGCATGCTGCACGCCGCCTTCGTGCGCTCACCGCACCCGCACGCGCGCGTGGTCTCGGTCTCGGGCGCCGGACGACGCGGTGGTGCTGACCGGCGACGACGTCGCGGATCTCGGCCGCTACGGCTGCCAGGTCAAGGACCAGCGTGTCCTCGCCGACGTCGCTCGCCACGCCGGCGACGTCGTCGCCGCGGTCGCGGCGCCGACCCGCGCGGCGGCGCGCGCCGCGGCCCGCGCCGTCGAGGTCGAGTACGAGGAGTTGCCCGCCGTGTTCGACGCGCTCGACGCGGTCGCGCCCGGCGCGCCGCTGCTGCATCGCGAGGCGGCGGCCAGTGCGAAGGACGCCGTATCGATCGACGTCCGGCCGATCGCGCGCACCAACGTCTGCCACCGCTTCCGCATCCGCCACGGCGACGTCGCCGATGGGTTCGCGCAGGCCGACGTCGTCGTGCAGGAGGTCTACCGCACGGCCGGCGCCGCGCACGTGCCGATGGAGCCGCACGCCGCGCTCGCCGAGTGGGAGGACGGCCGCCTGACGATCTGGAGCGGCACGCAGACCCCGTTCAACACGCGCGCGGACCTCGCCGGCCTGTTCGGCGTCGAGGAGGAGCGGATCCGGGTCGTCGCGCCGGCGATGGGCGGCTCGTTCGGGGCCAAGACGTTCGTGCGCCTCGAGGCGCTGGTCGCGGCGCTGGCGCGCAAGGCCGGCCGGCCGGTCAAGGCGGTGCTCGACCGCGGCGAGGAGTTCGTCACCCTCAACCGCCACCCGGCGGTCGTGCGCGTCAGGATCGGCGCGAAGCGGGACGGCACGCTGGTGGCCAAGGAGGTCGACTGCTGGTGCGATACCGGCGCCTACGCCGACTGCGGGCCCGGCGTGGCGACCAAGATGGGCTACGCCGGCGTCGGTCCGTACCGGATCCCGCACGTGCGCGTGGACTCGCTGGCGATCTACACGAACCTTCCGCCCAACGGCGCCTTCCGCGGCTACGGGGCGATGCAGTCGGTGTGGGCATCGGAGCGCACAATGGACGTGCTGGCCGGCGAGCTGGGGATGAGCCCGCTCGAGCTGCGCCGGAAGAACCTCCTGCGCGACGGCGACGTCTTCGCCACCGGCGAGGTCATGCACGACGTCCACTTCGAGGACTGCCTGCAGGCGGCGGCCGACGCCGTCGGCTACGAGCAGGACCCGCGCGGGAAGGGCTTGTGCGTGCTGCTCAAGGGCATGCAGACCCCGAGCCGCGCGGCGATCGGCGTCGAGCGCAACCCGGTCGGCTACGTCGTCCGCAGCGCGTCGTGCGAGATGGGCCAGGACGTGCGCCAGTCGATCCGGCTGATGGCGGCGCAGCTGCTGGGCTGCGAGCCGGGCCAGGTCGAGGTCCCCGACCCCGACACCGACAGCTCGCCGTTCGACACCCGCACGACCTCGAGCCGCTCGACCTACATGATGGGGCGCGCGCTGGCCGAGGCGGTGAAGGACATGGGCGACGGCGAGCGCGGCTTCGGCGAGGTTCGCAACGAGGGCGGCCTCGACCCCGAAACCGGCCAGGGCGTCGCGTCCACTCACTGGCATCAGGGCGCGGCTGCGGCTCACGTGAGCCTCGATTCCGAGACCGGGCGGCTGACCGTCGAGCACCTGCACGCCGCCGTCTACGCCGGCCGCGTGGTCAACCGCCCGGGCGCCGAGCTCCAGAACGAGGGGTCGATGCTGATGGGCCTCGGCACGACGCTCTTCGAGGGGATCGAGTTCGCCGACGGCCAGGTCACCAACGCCAACCTGTCCGACTACAACGTGCCCGCGGCCGGCGACGTGCCGCGGCTCTCGCACGACCTGATCGAGCGCGACGGCGCCGAGGTCCACGGCCTCGGCGAGACCGCGCTGCCGCCGGTTCCGCCGGCGATCGGCAACGCGCTCGCCTCGCTCGGCGCGCACGTCACCGAGCTGCCGATCACGCCCGAGCGCGTGCTGGAGGCGCTGTGATCGTCGCGCTGACGCTCAACGGCCGCCCGGCGGAGCTCGACGTGCGCACGGACGAGATGCTGCTCGAGGCGCTCCGCCGGCAGGGCCTCAACTCCGTGCGCGAGACGTGCGCGATCGGCGTCTGCGGCGCCTGCACGGTGCTGCTCGACGGCGAGCCGGTCTCCGGCTGCCTGACGCTGGCGGCCACCGCGGCGGGGCGGGAGCTCACCACGGTCGAAGGGCTCGACGAGTCCGATGCGGTGCTGCGCGCCTTCAACGACGCCCACGCCTTCCAGTGCGGCTGGTGCACGCCTGGCTTCGTGCTCACCGTCAAGGCGATGCGACCCGGCGACGACGTCCGCGAGGCGCTGGGCGGCAACCTGTGCCGCTGCGGCTGCTACGTGAAGATCGAGGAGGCGGTGCGCCGGTGCGTCTCGTGACCTACGACGCAGGCGCCGGTCCGCGGGTCGGGGCGCTGGCCGGGAAGGACGCGGTGATCGACCTCGCGTTCGGCGGCGACATGGTCGAGTACATCGAGCGCGGCGCGCCGGAGAGCACCACCGTGCCGATCGAGGGCGCGCGCCTGCTCGCGCCGCTGCGGCCGCGCTCGCTGCGCGACTTCCTCGCCTTCGAGGGGCACATGAAGAACGCCCTCTCGCGGCTCGGCCGCCCGATCCCCGACGAGTGGTACGAGATCCCCGCCTACTACAAGGGCATGCCCGACACGGTGATCGGCCCCGAGGACGAGATCCCCTGGCCGGCATGGACCGACAGGCTCGACCACGAGCTCGAGCTGGCCGCGATCATCGGCACGCAGGTCCGCGACGTGGCGCCCGAGGACGCCGCGGACTGCATCTTCGGCTACACGATCTGGAACGACGTCTCGGCCCGCGACGTGCAGACCCGCGAGCTGCCCGTCGGCATGGGCCCGGCCAAGGCCAAGGACTGGGACGGCTCGAACGTGCTCGGCCCGTGCATCGTCACCGCCGACGAGCTCGACGCCTCCGGACTCGCCATGCGCGTGCGCGTCAACGGCGAGCAGTGGGGCGAGGCGAGCTCGGCCGAGATGCACCACACGTTCGCCGACATGATCGCCTACGCCTCGCGCTCGCAGACGCTCTACCCGGGCGAGGTCTTCGGCTCGGGGACCGCGCCAGGAGGCTCGGGGCTGGAGCTCGACCGCTGGCTCGAGCCGGGCGACCTCGTCGAGCTCGAGATCGAGGGGATCGGCGTGCTGCGCAACCGCATCGGAAGAAAGGGAGGCACCTGAATGGCCTACGTCGTCTGCGCCAAGTGGACCGCCAAGGAGGGGCTCGAGGACCGGCTGGCCGAGATCTGCGAGGAGATGACCGAGCCCTCGCGGGCCGAGCCCGGCAACGCCTTCTACCAGGCGCATCGCTCGCCCGACGACCCGCGCCTGTTCTTCCTCTACGAGCAGTACGAGGACGAGGCCGGCTACGAGGCGCACATGGCCTCGGAGCACTTCACCCGCCTCGTCAAGGACGAGGCGATCCCGAACATCCTCGAGTCCCGCGAGCGGGAGTTCTACGAGACGCTGTGAAGCTTCAGAACGAGTTCACGGTCCCGGCCCCCGTCGAGCGCGCGTGGGAGGTGCTGCTCGACGTCGAGCGCGTCGCGCCGTGCCTGCCGGGCGCCGCCCTCACGGGCTCCGACGGCGACGAGCACCAGGGCACGATGACGATCAAGATCGGCCCGATCACCAGCCGCTACCAGGGCACGGTGAAGATCGAGGAGGCCGACGAGGCCAACCGGCGCGCGGTCATGCGCGCACGGGCGCGCGACAGCCGCGGCCAGGGCAACGCCGCCGCGACCATCACGTCGACGATGGAGGCCGTCGCGGGCGGCACGCGCGTGCGCGTGGAGACCGACATGCGGATCAGCGGCCCGGCGGCGCAGTTCGGCCGGGGCGTGATGCAGGACGTGAGCGCCAAGCTGATGGGTCGCTTCGCCGACTGCCTGGCCGAGCAGATGTCCGGCGGTCCGGCGCCGTCGGCCGAGCCCGCGGCGGCGGCCACGACGCCGCGCCGCCCGGCCGCGGATCCGCCGCCGGGGCCGGCCGGCGACTCCGCGGAGGCCGCGGCGCGCCGGACCGAGGAGGTGCTCGACCTCGGCGAGGCGAGCCGCGAGGCCGTGATCAAGCGTGCCGCTCCGGTGGCTGCCGGGCTGCTGCTGCTCGTCCTGCTGCTGTGGAGGAGGAACCGATGAGCGATGAGCTCGCGCGCTTCCGCCTCGACGACCGCGTCGCCATCGTCAGCGGCGGCTCCGGCGGCATCGGCGGGCGGCTGTGCGAGGCGCTGGCCGGCGTCGGCGCGCGGATCGTGGTCGTCGGCCGCGACCGCGACCGCGCCGCGGCGGCGCTCGAGGCGGCCGGCGGCGACGGCATCGCCGTGGCCGCCGACGTCACCCGCAAGGGCGACGCCGACCAGGTCGCCGAGGCCGCCATGCAGGCGTTCGGCCGCGTCGACGTCATCGTCAACGCCGTCGGCGGCGGCGCCGGCGGGGCGCTCTACCCGGCCGAGGAGTACCCCGAGTCCGAGTGGGACCGGATGCTCGACCTCAACCTGCGCTCGGCCCTGCTGCCGACCCAGGCCGCGGTGCGGGCGATGATCGCCGGCGGCCGCGGCGGCCGCGTGCTGCACCTGAGCTCGGTCCGCGGCCAGCTCGGCATCGACAACGGCTTCTCCGCCTACGTCGCGGCCAAGGGCGCGCTCGACGCGCTCACGCGCCAGCAGGCGACCGAGTGGGCCAAGCACGCGATCACGGTCAACGCCATCTCGCCGACCTTCGTCAAGACGCCGCAGGTCGAGGATCTGCTGGCCGACGACGCGTTCCGCGAGGGCCTCTACAAGCGCATCCCGCTCGGCCGGATCGCCGAGGTCGACGACGTGGTCGGCGCCGTGCTGCTGCTGTGCAGCGACGCGTCGGCCTTCATCACCGGCCAGATCCTGACCCTCGACGGAGGCCTCACCGCGTGCCAGTGACCGAGGCGCCCTTCACCCGCTCCAACCTCCGCGAGCAGATCAAGGACGTGATCCTGCAGCGCATCGTCTCGCACGAGTACCCGCCGGGGGCGCGGCTGGTGGAGACCCGGATCGCGCAGGAGCTGGGCGTCTCGCAGGCCTCGGTGCGCGAGGCGCTGCGGGACCTCGAGCAGCTCGGGTGCGTGATCCACGAGCCGTTCCGCGGCTGCTCCGTGAAGGCGTTCAGCGCCGACGAGCTGCTCGAGGCGTTCCCCGTCCGGGCCGCGCTGGAGGCGCTCGCCGCGCGCCTGGCGGCCGAGCACATCACCGAGGACGAGCTGCTGCTGCTGGCCGAGCTGCTCGAGCGCATGCGCGACGCGGCCAGGCGCGGCGACGCGCACGACCAGTCGCAGGCGAACGCCTCGTTCCACGCGACGATCGTGCGCGCGGCGCGCAACTCCCTGCTCGAGCGCCAGTGGTCGTTCCTGGAGCCGTACTCGCGGACCTACCTGACGGTCTCGCGGCCCGGCCTCGACCTGCGGGCACTGTCCGAGCGCCACGTCCCGATCCTCGACGCCCTGCGCGCCCGCGACGGCGACGCGGCCGCCGAGGCCATGCACCGACATCTCATGGACGCCGCCGAACTGCTGAAGGAGCCCGCGTGACCCGCATCGTCGACCTCTCCATGCCCGTCCACATGGACATGCTGACCTTCCCGCGCGTGCCGCCGCCGGCCATGTGCGTCTACGAGAGCCACACCGAGTTCGCCGAGCGGATCGGGGCCGCCGCGTACGGCGTCGACTCGCTCACCGCCAGCTACCTGGTGGTGCAGAACGACCACGTCGGCACGCACCTCGACGCGCGCAAGCACATCGTCCCCGACGCCGGCGGGCCGGACACGATCCCGCTCGAGTACTGCATCTCCGACGGCGTGCTGCTCGACTTCACGGACCGCGCGCCGGGCGACATCATCAGCGCGGCCGACATCGAGGCGGCGCTGGCGAAGATCGACTACGAGGTCAAGGAGCGCGACATCGTGCTCATCCACACCGGGGCGGGCGCGTACAACACCGAGGAGCGCTACCGCACCGACCACCCCGGGATGAGCGCCGAGGCCACGCGCTGGCTGATCGAGCGCGGCGTGCGGCTGATGGGCTGCGACGCCATCACCTTCGACCCGCCGGTGTGGGCGATGTTCGAGAAGCAGAAGTTCTGGGAGGCGCACCGGGTGATGTGGGACGAGGAGTACTGGCATCTGGAGAACCTCATGAACCTCGAGCAGATCGGCCGCCCGTACGGCTTCCAGCTCATCGTCACGCCGGTCAAGTGGGTGGGGACGACGGCGGCGCCGGTGCGCGCCGTCGCGCTCGTGGAGGACTGATGGCCGATTCCGACCATCTGATGCTGCGTTTCGACGATCCCGCGTGCGGCGAGGTGGGGCGTGCCGGCGGCAAGGGCGCGTCGCTGGCGCGGATGAGCGGCCTCGGCCTACCCGTGCCGCCGGGGTTCGTCGTCCCCGCCGACTGCCTGGCGGCCGCCGTCGACGCCGACGAGCTGAGGGCGGTGCTGCCCGATCACGACAAGGCGCAGGCGATCGTCGCCGCGGCGCAGCCGCCGGCGGAGATCGCGGACGCGTACGCCGCGCTCGGGGACGAGGTGCCGGTGGCGGTCCGCAGCAGCGCCTGCGCGGAGGACTCCGAGACCGCCTCCTACGCCGGCCAGCAGGAGACGTACCTGTACGTGCGCGGGGCCGAGGCGGTGCTCGACCGGGTGCGCGACTGCTGGGCGTCGTTCTTCTCCGAGCGCGCGATCTTCTACCGGCAGAGGAAGGGCTCGCTCGACGATCTCGGCATGGCCGTGGTCGTGCAGCGGATGGTGCGCTCGGACGTCGCCGGCGTGCTCTTCACGTGCGACCCGGTGCGCGGGCGGCGCGACCGCATGGTGGTCGAGGCCGTGCTCGGGCTCGGCGAGGCGGCCGTGTCCGGCCAGGTCACGCCCGACCACTACATCCTCAGGCGCGACGGGACCGTCCGCAAGGCGCAGGTCGCGCAGCAGCCCTTCGCGGTCGTGCCGGTCGAGGCCGGCGGCACCGAGGAGCGCGAGCTCGGCGAGGAGGGCTCCGAGCAGAAGCTCGGAGAAGACCAGCTGCGTGAGCTGGCGCGGATGGGCGACGACCTCGAGCAGCGGCTCGGCGGGCCGCAGGACATCGAGTGGGCGCTGGAGGGCGGGGAGCTGTTCGTCCTCCAGGCGCGGCCGGTGACCACGTGAGCGGGCCGCGCAAGCGCGGCCTTGCGAGTTCGCTTCGCGAACATCGCGGAGAGGTTGCCTTATGAGCGAGTTGCTGCTCGAGCGGGCGCAGGCGTGGGTGGCCGAGGTGCACCCGCACGCCCGCCACCTCGAGCGCACGCTCGACTGGCTGCTCGAGCTCGACCCCGGCGCCTCGGAGGCGGCGCGGATCGCCGCCGCGACGCACGACATCGAGCGCGCCTACCCCGACGAGTCTGCGGGCTGGGACTCCGCGCGCGACTGGGACTCGCCCGAGTACAACCGCTGGCATCAGGATCGCTGCGCCGACATCGTGGCGAGCGGCATGCGCGAGCGCGGCGCGCCCGACGCGCTGGCCGACGAGGTCGCGGGCCTCGTGCGCGTGCACGAGGACGGCGGCTGGGCGGTGGCCGACCTCGTCCAGGCCGCCGACTCGTTGTCGTTCCTGGAGACGATGGTGCCGGTGATCGTCGGCTGGGTGGAGAGCGGCCGCGCTCCGCGCGAGCGGGCGGCGGGCAAGCTCGAGCACTCGGTCGAGCGGATCAGCTCCGACCTGCCGCGGGCGCGCGAGATCGGCGCGGCGCTGCTGGCCCCCGCGCTGTCGCGGGTGCGCGCTGCCAACGCGCCCGACGAGGTGCGCAGGCTGCTGGGCCTGGTGCGCAGCGGGCGGATGCACCGCCTCGCGCGCGACCGCTTCCCGCGCATGCCGCTGTGGCCCGGCCACCCGGCCTTCGAGGTCATCTCCTACCGCACGCCGCAGGGCATCCGCGCGGCCGGCGACCAGCCGTGGGGCCCGCCCAACGACGCCTGCCTGGGCTTCATGAGCGAGCTCGTGATGGGCACCGTGCACTCGGGCGCTCACATCGACGCCCACGCGCACATGACGATCGAGGGTCGCTGGCACGGGGGTACGGCCGACAACGATCTGGGCGACTTCGGACCGCTGAAGGGCGACGCCACGGAGATCCCGCCGCTGTGGCGGCGCGGGGTGCTCTACGACGTGCCCGGCCACCGCGGCGTGGACTCGCTGCCGGCCGGCGAGCCGGTGTCCGGCGACGAGCTGCTGGCGATCGAATCGGGGGGCGTCGCCGCCGGCGAGGGCGACGTGGCGCTCGTCCGCACCGGCTACCTGGCGCACTGGCCCGACCCCGACGCCCTGGCCGCCCACCGCGGCGCCGGGCCTGATATCAGCGCCGCCCGGCTGCTCGCAGAGCGCGGGGTGCTCGCCGTCGGCTCCGACACCGAGACCTTCGAGGTCCAGCCGGCGCCCGACCGCGGTGCGCCCGCCAACCCGCAGCCGGTCCACACGCTGCTGCTGATCGAGCGCGGGATCTACATCCTCGAGAGCCTCGACCTCGAGGCGCTCGCGCGCGCGGGCGTGCGCGAGTTCCTGTTCGTCGCCCTGCCGCTGGCCATCCGCGGGGCCACGGGCTCGATGGTCGACCCGGTGGCGCTGTCATGAGGGCGCTGGTCGTCGACGAGCCGAACGTCTTCTCGGTGCGCGAGGTGGAGCGGCCCGTGCCGGGCCCGCACGAAGTGCTGTGCCGGGTCCGGGCGATCGCGATCTGCGGCACCGACCCGCACATCATCCAGGGCCACTATCCGGGCTTCTGGCCGCAGGGCTGGCCGCTGATCCCCGGGCACGAATGGTGCGGCGACGTGGCGGAGCTCGGGCCCGGGGCGGCCGAGCTCGGCTGGGAGGTCGGCGTGCGCGTCGCCGGCACCTCGCACGGCGCGTGCGGGTTCTGCCGCAAGTGCGTGGAGGGCCGGTACAACATCTGCGAGCGGTTCGGCGACCTGCGCGTCCACAAGCAGTACGGGCACAACGTCGACGGCGCCTATGCCGAGTACGTGGTGCACTCGATCAAGAGCGTGTTCGCCGTGCCCGACGAGCTCTCCGACGAGGAGGCGGCGATGCTCGACCCGGCGGCCATCGCGCTGCACACGGTCAAGCGCGGAGGCCACGCGCCGGGCGACACCGTGGTGGTGGTCGGGCCGGGCGTGATGGGCCTGCTGGTGGCCGAGTTCGCACGCGCGACGGGCGCGGGGCGCGTGATCGTGGTCGGCCGCGGCGCGCGGCTGGAGAAGGCCGCGTCGCTGGGCCACGAGACCGTCGACTTCACGGCCGGCGACCCGGTCGAGGCGGTGCGGGCGATGACCGGCGGGTACGGCGCCGAGGTGGCGCTCGAGTGCTCGGGCGACCCGGCGGCGCTCGGCCAGTGCTGCGAGCTGCTGCGCAAGGGCGGGCGCGTGGCGGTCATCGGCATCCCGATGGAGGGCGCGCGGATCCCGCTCCAGCGCGTCGTGCTGGACGAGATCGACGTCGTCGGCGTGCGGGCGGCGGCGGGGGAGATGCCGGAGGCGATCGCGCTCGTGGCCGCCGGCCGGATCCGCCTGCGCGAGCTGATCACGCACCGTTTCGCGCTCGAGGACTTCCGCGAGGCCTACGAGACGTTCACCGAGCGCCGCGACGGCGGCGTTGAAGGTGATCGTGAAGCCATGAAGGAGGTGGTCGTCTCCTGTGCGGTCACGGGCGGCATGAGCGTGCCGTCGCAGAGCCCGGCGATCCCGGTCACCCCGGAGGAGATCGCCGAGGCCGCGGTGGGCGCCCACGCGGCCGGCGCGGCGATCGTGCACATCCACGTCCGCGAGCCGTCGACAGGCAGGCCCAGCGCCGATCTCGGCCTCTTCCGCGAGGTGCTCGCCGCGATCGGCGAGCGCTGCGACGCGATCGTCCAGCCCACCACCGGCGGCGGCGTCGGCATGACGATCGATGAGCGCGCGCGCGTGGTCACCGAGTGCCGGCCGGAGATGGCGACGTTCAACTGCGGCTCGTTCAACTTCGGCATCTTCAAGGTCCGCCGGCGGCCGGAGATGGCGCCGTGGGAGGTCGAGTACCTGGAGGGCACGCGCGAGTACGTGTTCCGCAACACGTTCGCCGACATGGAGCGGCTGGCCGAGCTGTTCCGCGAGGCGGGCACGAAGCCCGAGTTCGAGTGCTACGACGTCGGGCACCTCCACAACCTGCACCACCTGGCCGACGCCGGCCTGGTCGACTTCCCGCTGCACATCCAGTTCGTGCTCGGCGTGCTCGGCGCCAACGCCGCCACGCTCGAGCAGCTCGTCCACATGCACCGCACGGCGACCGGGCTGTTCGGCGACCGCTTCACCTGGTGCACGGCGGGCGTCGGCTATCCCGCCGAGTTCCACCTGGCCGCCGCGGCGCTCACGATGGGCGGCCACGTGCGGGTGGGGCTTGAGGACAACCTGCGCGTCTCGGGCGACCGCCGCGCGGAGTCGAACGCCGAGCTGGTGGAGAAGGCGCTGGCGCTCGCACGGCTCCTCGATCGCGAGCCCGCGACGGCCGCCGAGGCCCGTGAACTGCTCGGAATCCGTTGATACGATCGCGCCATGCGGCGCTCCCGCATGCTGGCGACCCTGTCCGAGACGTTCTGGGTCCTCGTGCTGGCGATCATCGTGCTGTTCGCCTTCTTCGTGGCGCTGGGCGCCTTCCAGCCGGGCGAGGTGATCGTCCTCACGCTCGTGGTGCTCGTGCTGGCGCTGCTGTGGGTCGCGCACGCGGTCTGGGACTCGCGCCACCGCGACCCGCACGATCCCGCCGTTGTCCGTGCGCGCGAGCGGCGGGGTTTCTGAGGGACGACGAACTTCGGCTGGGTAAGGGGGCGCCGAATCTGGCCGCCGCGAGGGCCCGTGGCGCTTTAACCGGCATATGTCCGGTAAAGGCGCCATGGACCACCGGCGCGGCCGGCTCCCCAGCCCCCTTACCCAGCCGGGGTTGACGTTCGTCCCATAGGCTCCCGCCCGTGCTGAGACCCGAGATCCAGGCGCTCCTGGACGAGATGAACGCGGCGCCGGGACCGCCGCCGCACGAGGTCCCGGTCGCCGACGCGCGCGCCGCGCACAGCGACGAGGCCGCGCGGCTGTGCGGCGACGGCGAGCCGGTGGCCGAGGTGCGGGAGATGCGCGCCGGCGAGGTTCCCGTGCGGACCTACCGGCCGGAGGGCGACGGGCCGCTCCCGGTCGTCGCCTACCTGCACGGCGGCGGCTGGATGATGGGCACGCCCGACAGCTACGACTCGCTGCTACGCGCGCTGGCCAACGCGTCCGGCGCGATCGTCGCCGGCGTCGACTACCGGCTGGCGCCCGAGCACCGCTACCCGGCGGCGCTCGACGACGCGCTATCCACGATCCGGTGGATCGCGGATAACGCCGGCGAACTGGGCGGCGACGGGGAACGGCTGGCCGTCGCCGGCGACAGCGCGGGCGGCAACCTGGCCGCCGTGGCCGCGCGGCGCCTGCGCGGCGAGCTGGCCATCAAGGCCCAGATCCTCATCTACCCGGTGATCGATGCGGTCTTCGACACCCCGTCGTATCGCGAGTTCGACGAGGGGCACGGCCTCAGCGGCGCCTCGATGCAGCGGTTCTGGCGGCTCTATCTCGACGGCGCCGACCCCGCCGAGCCGGACGCGTCGCCGCTGCGGGCGCGCGACCTGGCGGGCGTCGCGCCCGCGTACGTGCTCACCGCCGAGGAGGACGTCCTGCGCGACGAGGGGGAGGCATACGCGGCCGCGCTGCGCGATGCCGGCGTGCCGACCGAGCTGGTCCGCTGGCCCGGCACCATCCACGGCTTCTTCCGCTGGCTGGCGGTGACGCCGGCCGCCCGCGAGGCGGTCGAGGCCGTCGGCGCCAGGCTGCGGAGCGCGCTCGCCGCCTGACGCCGCGGAGTGTCGGCGGCCGACAGGTTGGACGCCCGCGACACGGCCGCGGGCGCTACCGTGCTGCAATGGTCCCCGCCACAGCCACGACCCGGTTCTGGCACCCCTTCGCCGACATGGGCTCGGTGAGCCGCAGCGAGCTGGTGATCGAGCGCGGCGAGGGCGTGCACGTCTTCGACTCCGAGGGCAACCGCTACCTCGACGCCACCGCGAGCCTCTGGTACGCCAACCTCGGCCACGGCCGGACCGAGATCGCCGACGCCGTGGCGGCGCAGATGCGCACGCTCGAGGCCTACTCGACGTTCGGCGACTTCGGCAACAAGCCCGCCAACGAGCTGTGCGACCGGCTCGCCAGGCTCGCGCCGATGGACGACGCGCGCGTGTTCCTGGCCTCCGGCGGCGGCGACGCGATCGACACGGCGGCCAAGATCGCCCGCCGCCACTGGATCCTGCGCGGCCACCCCGAGCGCGTCCATCTGATCTCGCGCACGCATGGCTACCACGGCACGCACGGGTTCGGCACGAGCATCGGCGGCATCGAGGCGAACGTCACGAACTGGGGGCCGCTGGTCCCGGCCGCGTCGGCCGTCCAGTACGACTCGCTGGAGGCGCTGGAGGCCGAGATCATGCGCGTGGGACCGGACCGCGTGGCCGCGTTCTTCTGCGAGCCGGTGCTCGGTGCCGGCGGGGTGCGCCTCCCGCCCGACGGCTACATCGAGGGCGTCGCCGACCTGTGCGCCGAGCACGGCGTGCTGCTGGTGATCGACGCGGTGATCTGCGGCTTCGGTCGGCTCGGCACGTGGTTCGGCATCGAGCGCTGGGAGGAGGTGCGGCCGGACCTCATCACCTTCGCCAAGGGCGTCACCTCCGGGTATCTGCCGCTGGGCGGCGTGGTGGTGAGCGGCGAGGTCGCGGGGCCGTTCTTCGACGAGCCGGGCGGGCCGATGCTGCGTCACGGCGCCACGTACGCCGGCCACGCGACGTGCTGCGCCGCCGCCCTGACCGTGCTCGACATCTACGAGCGCGAGGGCACCATCGCGCGCGGGCGCGAGCTCGAGCGGCCACTGGCCGACGCCCTGGAGCCGCTCGCCTCGCACCCCGCGGTCGACTCGGTGCGCGCCGGACTCGGGTTGCTGGGCGCCGTCCAGCTCGCGCCGGAGGTGCTCGAACGCGACCCCGCCGCCGTGGCCAAGGTCGCGCAGGGCGCGCGCGAGGCCGGCGTGCTGCTGCGGCCGCTGCTCGGCGCGCTCGCGGTGTCGCCGCCGCTCGTGGTCGAGCCCGAGCACCTCGAGCAGATCGCCGACGGGTTCAGCGCCGGCCTCGACAGGCTGGTCTCGGGTGGCTAGTCCCGCCTGGCACACGGACGAGTACCCCGAGCTGCGACCGGGGCCGCCGTGGGTCACCGAGGAGATGGTCGCCGCCCAGCCGGAGCTGGCGCGCTCGATGCTGGAGTCGCCGCCCGACGGGGTGGCGGAGCTGGCCGCCACGATCCGCTCGGCGGTGGCCGCCGGCGAGCCGGTCTCGGTGATCGGCTGTGGGACGTCCGAGCACGGCGCGATGGCGATCGCGGCACTCGTCGACGAGGCGGTCGGCGGCGCGGCGTGGCCGGCGGCGGTCGCCGCGCGGCAGTCGCTCGACGCGGCCGAGCGCCCGCAGGGCGGCGGCGTGTGCCTCGGCGTGTCGCACGACGGCGGCACGCGGGCGACGACTCTGGCGCTGGAGGCGGCCGCGACCGCCGGGGCCGTGACCGCGCTGGTGACGAACCGGCCCGGCGGCTCCGCTTCCGGTCCCGCGCGGCACATCCTCGTCACGCCGAAGCACGACGACTCGTGGTGCCACACCGTGGCCTACACGTCCTCGATCCTCGTCGGAGCCGCGCTGGCGCGCGAGCTCGGCGTGGACGGGATCGACGCCGCCGGCGCGGAGGCGCTGCTGAGCACGGCGCTCGAGCGCCCGCCCGCGGCTGCGGCGCTCACCGGCGCCGAGCGCGTGCTGTGCGTGGGCGCCGGGCTCGACCTGATCACGGCGCGCGAGCTCGCGCTCAAGCTCGCCGAGGGCGCGCGCGTGCCGAGCGCGGCGCTGCACCTGGAGTCGCTGCTCCACGGCCATCTCGCCGGCGAGGACGCACGCACCGCGCTCGTGCTGGTCGAGAGCGACCCGGCGATGGATCGGGTCGATCGCCGCGCCGCCCTGGCGGCGGCCGCGGTGGGGGCGATCGGCATGCCCGTGCTCACGCTGCTCCCGCCCGAGGGCGTCCCCGGCTCCGCTGCCCGCCTGCTGACCGGCGCCGCAGAGCTGCACCGCCTGACGCTGGCGCTCGCAGCGCACCGCGGCGTCAACCCGGACCTGATCCGGCGCGAGGAGGAGCCGTACCGGCGCGCCGGCGAGCTAGGCGACGGCGCGGGCGACTGGTAGCGCCCGCGCCCGGGGCGGCGCCGGCAGCGCCGCCGTCGGCGGCGCGATGTCGAGGTAGTGCCGGAACGTCCAGCGCGAGACGGCGCGGCGCCCGAACAGCCGCACGAGCGCGTTCATCGGCGCCCCGTGCAGGCGCCGCACGGACTGCTGTGCGGCGTACATGCACTCGAACGGCAGGCGGTGCGAGGCCGAGAAGTCGTGGTAGCGGCGCAGGGCGGCGGCGAGGTCCTGGCGGCCGTCGAGCACCGCGCGCAGCTCGCGACCGCAGGCCACGCCGAAGTAGAGCGCGGTGCGGATGCCCTCGGCGGTGAGAGGGAGGCAGTGGCCGGCCGAGTCGCCGACGAAGAACACGCCGTCCTCGGTGGCGGCCCGCAGCCGGTGCGGAATCCAGTTGCCCTGGAAGCGCACGGCGTCCGCCGACACATCGGACGCGAGTGTCAGCGTCGGGTCCTTGACGTGCAGGCGCGGGTCGAACGAGCCGACGCCGATCCGCAGCTCGTCGCGGGCCGGGAACGACCAGCCGTAGCCGGGGGAGATGTAGCGCCGGTCGAGCCAGAGCTCGAGGTCGTCGCCGCTGCCGTGGGGATGGACCTCGAGCCCGCGCGAGAGCGCCGCGTCGGGCGGCTGCACGTTGTCGCCGGAGCCGAGCACCCGCCGCCAGCCGAGCGCATCGACGATCACGCGCGCGCGCACGTCGCCGCGGTCGGTGTGGACCACGTTGCCGGTGCGGCCGTCCACCTTGGCGGTCTCGAAACGAGCATCTCCGCTCTGGTCCCACAGCAGGGTGCACAGCGTGCGGTAGTCGAAGGTCGAGAACGTCCACGGCAAGGGCCAGCGGGCCGTCGCTCGAGGGGTGTGGACGAGCAGCGAGCCGAAGGTCTGGCGGATCGAGTCATCAAGACCCATATTCCGCAACCACTCAGTGGGGGCAGCGCACGCGGAGGTCTGTCGCTCGCCGATCTCGTAGCGATCGAGGACCAGGACCCTCGCGTCGCGCGCGCGTAACTCACGCGCGACCGCCAGGCCGGCGAACGAGGCGCCGCAGATCAGGACGTCGACGGCGGCGTCCGAGGCGAAGCGTGTGCGCTCGGCGCCGCGCTTGGTTGCGCGGACGGGCATAGGTGAGGGTCGCTACAGTATCTGGCCGCTAATGGAAGCCACGATGACCCCTCCCACCGACACCGAAACCGACGCCAAAGTCGTCGAGGGCAGCGACGGGATGCTGCTCGAGATCGACGGGCAGATCGTCCCGAACTACGACGCCACGATCGTCCCCTTCGAGGAGGGCGACGTCGTCACCGGCAGGGTGGTGCGGATCGACAAGGACGAGGTCCTCGTCGACATCGGTTACAAGAGCGAAGGC
Source organism: uncultured Solirubrobacteraceae bacterium (assembly GCA_963830725.1). Classification (GTDB taxonomy): domain Bacteria; phylum Actinomycetota; class Thermoleophilia; order Solirubrobacterales; family Solirubrobacteraceae; genus DASSUW01. Next base: position 246,200 of record CAWHNO010000013.1, read on the forward strand.
GTCATCCCCTCCGGCGAGCTGTCGATCCGCAAGTCGGTCGACACGTCGGAGGAGGTCGAGCTCGGCGAGGAGGTCGACGCGCTGGTCCTCACCAAGGAGGACCAGGACGGCCGGCTGATCCTGTCCAAGAAGCGCGCCCGCTTCGAGCGCGCATGGCGCCGCATCGAGGCCGCCGCCGAGTCCGGCGAGCCGGTCATCGGCGCCGTGATCGAGGTCGTCAAGGGCGGCCTGATCATCGACCTCGGGGTGCGTGGCTTCCTGCCCGCTTCGCTCGTCGACATCCGGCGCGTGCCGAACCTCGACGAGTACCTGGGCCAGAACATCCAGTGCAAGGTGATCGAGCTCAACCGCTCGCGCAACAACGTCGTGCTCTCGCGCCGCGCTGTGCTGGAGGAGGAGCGCAAGGAGCAGCGCCAGGCGATCCTGGAGCGCCTCCAGCCGGGCCTGATCATCGAGGGCCAGATCTCCAACATCGTCGACTTCGGCGCCTTCGTCGATCTCGACGGCATCGACGGCCTGATCCACATCTCCGAGCTCTCGTGGTCGCACGTCAACCACCCGAGCGAGATCCTCAACATCGGCGACACCGTGCAGGTCAAGGTGCTCGACATCGATCGCGACCGCCAGCGCATCTCCCTGGGCCTCAAGCAGACCCAGGAGGACCCGTGGCAGCGCGTGGTCGACACCTACAACGTCGGCGACGAGCTCGAGGGCACGGTCACCAAGGTCGTGGCGTTCGGCGCGTTCGTGGAGATCCTGGAGGGCGTCGAGGGCCTGGTGCACATCTCCGAGCTCGCCCAGCAGCACGTCGAGAACCCGCGCGAGATCGTCCAGCCGGGCGACGAGGTGAAGGTCAAGATCCTCGAGATCGACTCCGAGCGCCGCCGCCTGTCGCTGTCGATCAAGCGCGTCGAGGGCCAGGTGCTCCCGCGCCGCCCGATCGCCGACGCCGGCGACCTCGAGAACGTGCCCGAGCTGGGCCTGTCCGAGGATGTCTTCGCGGCGCAGGGCGAGGTCGCGGACGAGGAGGCCCCGGAGGCCGAGGTCGCGGAGGACGCGCCGGAGGCCGAGGTCGCGGAGGACGCGCCGGAGGCCGAGGTCGCCGAGGAGCCGGAGGCCGAGGTCGCCGAGGAGGCCCCGGAGGCCGAAGTCGAGGCGCCCGCGGCGGAGCCGGAGGCCGAGGCGCCCGCCGAGCCGGAGGCCGAGGCCCAGCCGGAGCCCGAGGCCGAGCCCGCGCCCGAGGACCCCGAGCAGAGCTGAGCGCGCCGCCGTTCGTCGGTCTCACCGGCGGCATCGGCGCCGGTAAGTCGGAGGCCCTGGCGGCGCTCGAGCGCCTGGGCGCAGCTACGCTGTCCGCCGACGCCGTCGTGCACGAGCTGTACCGCAACCCCGAGATCCACGCGGCCGTCGTCCAACGCTGGGGCGAGGAGGTCGCCCCCGGCGGTGTCGTCGACCGCCGCGCCGTCGCCCGGCGCGCCTTCGCCGACGACGACCAGCGCGCCTGGCTCGAGCGCCTGCTGTGGCCCAAGGTGGGCGAGCGGATCGCCGAGTGGCGGGCCGTGTTGTCCACGCGCGAGCCGCCGCCGACCGTCCTGGTCGTCGAGGTGCCGCTGCTGTTCGAGTCGGGCGGCGAGTCGGCCTACGACGCCACGATCGCCGTGGTCGCCGACGACGCCGTGCGGGCCGAGCGCGCCGCCGCCCGCGGCCACCACGCGGTCGACGAGCGGACCGCCCGCCAGCTCACGCAGAAGGAAAAGGCGCAACGAGCGACGTACGTTGTGCACAACTCCGGTTCGCTGGAAGAGTTGGAGCAGGAGCTGTCCTCTGTCCTTGCGAAGTTGACATCGTGACCGCCCACGCCCCGGCCCGCCCCCGTAGCCGGCGCCGCCCGAGCCGCAGCCGCGCGTTCCGGCGCCGCGCGCTGCTGCTCGCCTTCGTGGCCGTCTCCGCCGGCGTCGTGATGCTGATCCTCTCCCCGTGGGCCGACAAGGCGGTCCAGGAGATCAGGCTGCCGCTCCAGCACGACGACATCATCCGCCAGCAGGCGGAGCAGAAGAACCTCGACCCGTCGCTGATCGCCGGGGTGATCTACGTCGAGTCGCGCTTCCGCGACCAGACCTCGCACGCCGGCGCCAAGGGCCTGATGCAGATCATGCCCTCGACCGCCCACTACATCGCCCGCAAGTCCGGCGGCACGGAGTTCGTCCAGGGGGACCTCGCCACGCCGCAGATCAACATCTCCTACGGCTCCTGGTATCTGCGCTACCTGCTCGACCACTACCACGGCAACACCGTCCTCGCGCTCGCCGCCTACAACGCCGGCGAGGGCAAGGTCGACGAGTGGTGGCGCGAGGCGGCCGACCGCGGCGAGCGCTTCCGCGTGGCCGACCACATCCCGTTCCCGGAGACCCGCAACTACGTGGACAAGGTGCTCGAGGCCCGCCGCTCCTACCGGCGCGAGTACGCGCGGGAGCTGGGCCTGTGAACCGCCGCGCGCTCGGCCGCACCGGCCTCGAGGTCTCCGAGATCGGCTACGGCGCGTGGGGCATCGGCAAGACGATGTGGCTCGGCGCCGACGACGACGAGTCGCTGCGCGCGCTCAACCGCGCCATCGACCTCGGGCTGACGCTGATCGACACCGCGCTCGGCTACGGCGACGGGCACAGCGAGGAGCTCGTAGGCCGGGTGGTGCGCGAGCGCTCCGAGGACATCGTGGTGGCGACCAAGATCCCGCCGAAGAACCGGATCTGGCCGGCGCCCGACGGGATCGATCCCGAGGACGCGTTCCCGGCCGATCACGTGCGCGCCTGCACCGAGCGCAGCCTGCGCAACCTCGGGCTGGACACGATCGACGTCACGCAGTTCCACGTCTGGTCGGACGAGTGGGTGGGGCGGGGGAGCTGGCTCGAGGGGGTCGAGGCGCTCAAGGGCGAGGGCAAGATCCGCGCGTTCGGCGTCTCGATCAACGACCACCAGCCGTGGAACGCGCTGAAGCTGATCGAGAGCGGCGCGGTCGACACCGTGCAGGTGATCTACAACGTCTTCGACCAGTCGCCCGAGGACGAGCTGCTGGACGCCTGCTCGCGGCACGGGATCGGCGTCCTCGCCCGCGTGCCGTTCGACGAGGGCGCGCTGACCGGCACGATCGGGCCCGACACCGAGTTCCCGGAGGGCGACTTCCGCAACCGCTACTTCCGGGACGACCGCAGGCAGCAGGTCGCCGAGCGCGTGCAGGCGATCCTCGACGACCTCGGGATCGAGCGCGAGCAGCTGCCCGAGGTCGCGCTGCGCTACATCCTCTCCCACCCGGCGGTCTCGGCCGCCATCCCGGGCATGCGCTCGGTGCGCAACGTCGAGCGCAACTGCGCGGTCGGAGACGGGCGAGGCCTGCCGGCCGAGCAGGTCGCCGCGCTCAAGCAGCACCGCTGGGACCGGAACTTCTACCGCTGAGGCGGGGTCGGCGAACGTCAACTGCGCTGGGTAGGGAAGCCGGGGAGCCGACGGATGGCGCTTTACCCGGCATATGTCCGGTAAAGGCGCCAGGGACCGCCGGCGCGGCCGGCTCCCTCGCCCGCCCTACTCCAGCCGCAGTTGACGTTCGTCAGGGTCGCCGCGGCGGCAGCGGCCGCCGCCGCTCGCGGGCGAGCCGGCCGTTGCGCTCCGGGTGCTCGTCCGGCTTCGGCTCGGGCGGCGGCAGCTTCTTCATCGCCTCCGCCCGGTCGCGATCCTCCGCGCGGCCGACGAGGTAGAAGACATACGACACGCCGGCGACGGCCAGGATCCCGGCGAGCGCGAGCAGGGCGGCGACCAGCGTCGTCGACATGCAGCGAGAATACGGCCTGTGAGCGAGCATGTCCTGCGCGAGCGGCTGGAGCGGCTGAGCCTGGAGCAGAAGGTCCGGCTGCTCACGGGCGCCGACTTCTGGGCACTCCACGACGAGCCGGCGGCCGGGCTGCGGCGCCTGGTCACGTCCGACGGCCCGGCGGGCGTGCGCGGCGAGCGCTGGGACGAGCGCGAGCCGTCCGCCAATGTGCCGTCGCCGACGCTGCTGGCGGCGACCTGGGACGAGGCGCGGATCGAGCGGCTCGGGCGCCTGCTGGCCGCCGAGGCACGGCGCAAGGGCGTCGACGTCGTGCTGGCGCCGATGGTCAACCTCCACCGCACGCCCTACGGCGGCCGCCACTTCGAGTCGTTCAGCGAGGACCCGCTGCTGACCGGCCGGATCGGCGCCGCCTACGTTCGCGGGCTTCAGGCCGAGGGCGTGGCGGCGACGGTAAAGCACTTCGTGGCCAACGACTCCGAGACCGAGCGCTACACGCTCGAGGCGCGGGTCGGCGAGCGGGCGTTGCGCGAGCTCTACCTGGCGCCGTTCGAGGCGATCGTCCGCGACGCCGGCGCCTGGACCGTCATGGCCGCCTACAACGCGGTCAACGGGCCGACGATGACCGAGTCGCCGATGCTCCAGGCGATCCTGCACGACGAGTGGGGCTGGGACGGGCTCGTGATGTCCGACTGGACAGCGGCGCGCTCCACCGAGGGCGCCGGCAACGCCGCGCTCGACCTCGCGATGCCGGGCCCCGACGGCCCGTGGGGCGACGCGCTGGTCGAGGCGGTCCGGGACGGGCGCGTGAGCGAGCAGGCGGTCGACGCGAAGGTGCTGCGGCTGCTGCGGCTCGCCGCCCGGGTCGGCGCGCTCGAGGGGGTCGAGCCCGAGGCGCCGCGCGCCCGCCCGTGGAGCGACGACGCGGTCGCGGCGGAGCTGCGCGCCACGGCGGCGGCCGGCTTCGTGCTGGCCCGCAACGACGGCGTGCTCCCGCTGCAACGCGGGCACGCTCGCGCTCCTCGGACCGAGCGCCGCCGTGGCGCGCACGCTCGGCGGCGGCAGCGCGACCGTCTTCCCGCCCTACACCGTCTCGCCGCTCGAGGGCCTGCGGGCGGCCGGGCTCCAAGTCAGATGCCATGCGGGCGTGCGCGCTCACACACGGATCCCGGCCGCCACGCCGGAGCTGCTGCCCGGCGGCGTCGACGTCCGGTTCCTCGGCACCGGCGGCGAGGAGCTGGACCGCGAGCATCGTCAGGGCGCCGCCTTCACCTGGCTCGGGACGCTCCCGGCGGGCACCGCCGAGATCGAGCTGCGCGCCACCCTGCGCCCCGCCGCGACCGGCGAGCACGTCGTCGGCGTGACCGGCGTCGGCCGCCACCGGCTGACGCTCGACGGCGAGCAGCTGTTCGACCGGCGCGTCGAGCTCTCGCCCGGCGCCGACCTCGGCGAGGCCGTCCTGCGCCCGCCCCAGCACGGCGTGCCCGTGGCCCTCTACGGCGAGACCGAGCTCATCCTGCGCTACGAGCCCGAGCCGGGCAGCCCGCTGGCCGCCGTCCACATCAACGTCGACCCGCCGTTCGGCGATTCGGAGACCGAGCTCGAGCGGGCGGTCGAGCTCGCCCGCGGGGCCGACGTGGCGGTCGTCGTGGTCGGCACCAACGAGGAGGTCGAGTGCGAGGGCGTCGACCGGGACTCGCTCGCGCTGCCCGGCCGGCAGGACGAGCTGGTCGCGCGCGTGGCGGCCGCCAACCCGCGCACCGTCGTGGTGGTCAACGCGGGCGCTCCCGTCCTGCTGCCGTGGGCCGACGACGTCGCGGCGATCCTGCTCGCGTGGTTTCCCGGGCAGGAGTTCGGCAACGCGCTTGCCGACGTCCTCACGGGCGCCGTCGAGCCCGGCGGCCGGTTGCCGACCACGTGGCCGAAGACGGAGGAGGGACTGCCGTCCACCCGGCCGCAGAACGGCATCCTCAGCTACGACGAGGGCCTGTTCGTCGGCTACCGCGCCTACGACCGCGACGGCCGCGAGCCGCTGTTCCCGTTCGGCCACGGCCTCGGCTACACCGACTGGGAGTACCTGGCCGTCGAGCCGGGCGAGACGCACGTCACCGTCCGCCTGCGCAACGCCGGCGCCCGCCGCGGCCGCGAGGTGGTGCAGGTCTACGCCTCCAGGCCGGACAGCGCCGTCGAGCGCCCGCCGCGCTGGCTCGCCGGCTTCGAGATCGTCGAGGCCGACCCGGGCGAGCAGGTCGACGCCGAGGTCACGATCGCGCCGCGAGCGCTGGCGCACTGGGACGGCGGCTGGACCGTCGAGCCCGGTGAGTTCCACTTCGAGGCCAGGGCTGCCGCCGCCGCGAGGGACGGCGACGGCAGCCGGAGCACCACCTAGCCCTTGACGGCGCCTGCCGTCAGGCCCGCCACGATGCGCTTCTGGAACAGCAGCACGAGCAGCACCAGCGGGATCGAGATGACCACCGATGCGGCGGCATGCGTTCCGAGCGGGACCTCGAACTGCGAGTGAGCCGGTGAACTGCGAGATCGCCACCGGCACGGTGCGCGCCTCCGGCGACGGAGGTCAGCGTGAGGCCAGCAGGAACTCGTTCCAGGCCGCGATGAACGCGAGGATGGCCGTCGTCGCGAGGCCGGGGGCGGCCAGCGGGACGATCACCTTGCGGAACGCCTCGAAGTTCGTCGCCCCGTCGACCAGCGCCGCCTCCTCGAGGTCCCTCGGGATCTCCTGGAAGAACGACACGAGGATGTAGATCGCAAGCGGCAGACGCGAACGTCAGGTACGGGATGACCAGGCCCGGCAGCGTGTTGAACAGCAGGGCAGGCCGAGCGGCGGTTGCGACCACAGACTGGAACAGCGGCGTCGCGATCGCGATCGGCGGGAACGTCGTGATCGATGAGCACGAGGCCGAGCAGCAGGAACTTGCTCGTGAATCTTCAGGCGCGCCAGCGCGTAGGCGCAGAACGCGCCCACGAGCAGCGCCAGGAACGTGACGCGTGAGGCTCACGATCGCGCTGTTGGCCAGCGCCCGCATGAAGTCGTCGTTCTGGAAGATCGACTGGTAGTTGTCCAGCGTCGGGTTGGGCGGGACGATCGGCGGAGCGCCAGGTCCGGGCCCGGTCTTCAGCGAGATGTTGACCAGCCAGTAGAACGGCGACAGGCAGAAAAGCACGACGCGGCGACGGCGACGCACAGCCACCACGGCGGTCCCGGCGCCTGTCGGCCCGCTTGCGCTTGGCGGCGACCGCGCGGGTCGGTCGCGCCGGCGGCATCGGCGGTTCCGGTTGCGGCGGTTGCCATGTCAGTCCTCCGCCAGTCCGCGGATGTTGCCGCCGACGAACCGGATGTACAGGAACGAGACGGCCATCACGATGAGGAACGTGATGACCGCCAGGGCGGCGCCCGCTCCCGATGATGTGGTTCGCCGTGAAGGTCTGGTAGGCCTCCAGCGACAGGGTCGTTGGTGCCGTTGCGCGCCCTTGGTGAGCACGTACGGCAGGTCGAAGATGCGCAGCGCGTCGAGCGTGCGGAAGATCAGCGCGACGAGCAGCGCCGGCATCAGCAGCGGCAGCGTGATCCGCCTGAACCGCTGCCACGTCGTCGCGCCGTCGACCTTCGCCGCCTCATAGATCTCCCCCGGTATCACCTGCAACCCGGCGAGCAGCAGCAGCGCCATGAACGGCGCCGTCTTCCACGACGTCGGCGAGGATCATCACGATCATCGCCTGCGGCGCCTCCCCGAGCCAGACGATGTTGGTGCCGAGTATGAGGTTCACGAGCCCGAGCGTCGGGTCGAAGATCGACCGCCACATCATCGCGGTCACCACGGTGAGCACGGCCCACGGGACGAGCACGACAGTGCGCAGCAGGCCCTGGCCACTGGAACGCGCGTGCCATCGCCAGCGCCATGCCAGCCCGATGATCGACCTCGAGGGACACCGACGAGCCCGTGAAGACGAACGTGATGCGGAACGCGTCCCAGAACTCGGGGGTCCTGGAGGCTCGATGTAGTTGCCCAGGCCGGCCGGCGAGCCCAGCGGGAGACCCCCGCCACGCGATGACGCTGTACTCGTGCAGCGACAGCCAGACCGCGTAGACGATCGGGTATGCCGCGACGAGCGCGATCAGCAGCAGGGACGGCGAGATCATCAGCCCGCCAGGCGGCGCTCCGGAGGTACCTCGGGAGCGCCGCCCGGCTGGCGTGCCGGCCTCGATGGAGGCGGCTTCCAGCCGTGGCTCGCTCAGAAGGTCGCCAACGCGTCGATTGATGTCCGTATCCGCCTGTCTTGAGCGCCTCCTCCGGGGACATGGAGCCCGACAGCGCCGCGTTGACGTTCTTGTAGATCGCCTCCGAGATCTGCGGGTACACCGGCGACACCGGGCGTGCCTTGGCCTGGTCTCGACGGCGTCGCGCAGCGCGTCGGCGAACGGTACTTCTTCTTGACCTCCGGGTCGTCGAAGACGGCCGCATCGTCGGCGTCTTGGAGTACTTGAGCACTGGGCGTTCTTGGTGATCCGCTCGGCTGGTCGCGTAGTCGATCAACTTCAGCGCGCCGCCCGGGTTCTCGAGTACACGGAGATGACCATGTTGTGGCCGCCGAGGATCCGCGCCTTGCCGCCGCCCTCCCACTCCGGGTAACGGCGCCACGGCGAACTTGCCCTTGACCTCGGCGCCTCCTGCGACAGCGCGTACGCGTACGACCAGTTGCGCATGAACGTCGCCTTGCCGGCCTCGAAGTGCGCGGCGGGCCGGCTCCTCGGTCATCGGTCGTCACGCCTTCGGACCGCGGTGCCGTTCTTGACGCCGTCGACCATGAACTGCAGCGCCTCGACGTTCTCAGGCGAGTCGATCGTCCGACTTCTTGCCGTCCTCGGAGAGCACGCTTGCCGCCGGCGGCGAACGCGTAGCTCGAGGAAGTCGACACGTCAGGCCCTCGTACGCCGAGCCCTGGTAGACGATGCCGTCGTTCTGCGCGGCGACTGCTCGTAGACCTCCTGCCAGGTCGCGGGGAACATCCTTGACCTGGTCGGTGCGGTAGTACAGCAACGCCGCGTCCGAGACTGCTGCGGCGTCGCCCCAGACCTTGCCGTCGAACGTTGACGGTCTCGAGCGTCGCCTCGATGAGGTCGTCCTTGCGCGTCTCGACATATGGCGTCATGTCGATACAGCCACTTCTGCGACGCGAACTCCGCGGTCCAGATGACGTCGGCCGAGAAGACGTCGCAGCTCGCCCGACTTGGCCTTCTGGCGCTGGACGAACTGGTCGTGCGCTGCTCGTCGGCCGAGGTCGAGAACTCGAGCAGGGTGACCTGCAGGTCCGTGGTTCTGCCTCGTTGAACTCCTCATCGCGGTCGTTGACGTCACCGCCGGTGTCCTTGCCGGATGCAGTACGGTCACGTCGCCGTGGCGCTCTCCATCGACGCCGGGTCGATGGCCTTCACGCCCTCGGTGGCGCCGGTCTCCGTCGTCGGTGCCGCCGCCGCCGCCTGTCTTCGTCGTCGCCGCACGCGGCGACGAAGACCGCGCAGGCGAGCGCCATGCACAGCAGGTACACGAATCTCTTGGACACGAGCTCCCCCTCAGTCCGTGGGTGTGGTCAGGAACGTACCCTCTTGCGGTCCGTGCATGCTTCCCGACGGCGATCCCCGCCGCCGGTGGTTGCGCGAACGACCAGCCGGACCGGCAGCTGCCGCCCGGTTATGGCCGCACCCTCGAGTGCGGCCAGCAGGAGGTTCGCGCCGATCGCGCCGCTCTCCTCGAGCGGCTGGGCGACCGTGGTCAGGCCCGTGTAGCGGGCAACTTCGATGTCGTCGTAGCCGATGACCGAGAGGTCGCCGGGGACGCTCGCGCCGAGCGTCGTCCGCGGCTTCGAGCACGCCCATCGCCTGCGTGTCCGAGGCCGCGAAGATCGCGGTCGGCGGGTCCTGAGCCTGGAGCAGCGCGCGCGTGAGTTCCGCGGCGTGCTCGCGTCCGTGCGAGGCTCGTCGCACGAGCTCGGGATCCACGTCGAGCCCCACCGCGGCGAGCGCCTGCTCGTAGCCGGCGCGCCGGGAGGCGCTCGAGGTGAACCCGTGGTAGTTGTGCTCGAAGTCGCCGAGGAAGGCGATCCGCTCGTGGCCGAGGTCGAGCAGGTGCTCGGTGGCCAGGCGGCCGCCCGCGACGTCGTCGGTGTGGACCGACGGCATGCACTCGTGCGGGTGGTCGACGAGCACCATCGGCATCCCGGCCGCGGCGAAGCGGTCGAGGTCGGCGGCCGGCGGGCACAGCGAGATCGACAGCAGTCCGTCGAGGCCGCCGGGCAGGCTGCGGAACAACTCCGAGTCCTGGCCCGGGCGTTCGACGTCGAACAGCACCATCCGGTAGCCCGCCCCGGCCAGGACGTGCGAGATGCCGCGCAGTCGCTCCATCACCGACGGGCGGGTGAAGAACGGCGCGACCACGCCGACCGACAGCGTGCGACCGGTGGAGAGAGCACGCGCAGCCGGGTTGGGCGCATAGCCGAGCTCGGCGATCGCGTCGAGCACACGCTGTCGCGTCTGCTCGCGCACCGCCGGCGAGCCGTTGATGACCCGCGACACCGTCGCGATTCCGACCCCGGCATGCCGTGCGACTTGGGCGATGTTCGCCAACCCTCGCGTCCTCTTCTCCGTGGAACCGCTTCCATGGAATCAGTACCACGGCCGGCAGTCAACGTGCAAACCACCCGTGGAGGTTCGTATGCTCCGCCGCCATGTCGTGGTGGCGGCACGGTGTCCTGTACCAGATCTATCCGCGCTCGTTCGCCGACTCGGACGGCGACGGGGTGGGCGATCTGAAGGGGATCGTCTCCCGGCTCGACCACCTCGAGTGGCTCGGGCGTGGACGGCATCTGGCTGAACCCGACGATGCCGTCGCCCAACGACGACTGGGGTTACGACGTCGCCGACTACCGCGGCGTGCACCCGGAGCTGGGGACGCTCGAGGACCTCGACGAGCTGGTGGCCGAGGCCGGCAGCCGGGGGATCCGGGTGCTGCTCGACCTCGTGCCCAACCACACCAGCGACCGCCACCCCTGGTTCCGGGATGCGCTGACGGGCCGCGACGCCCGTCACCGTGACTTCTACGTCTGGGCCGACCCGGCGACCGCAGGCGGGCCGCCCAACAACTGGCTGTCGAACTTCGGCGGCTCGGCGTGGACGCTCGACGAGGCCTCAGGCCAGTACTACCTGAACAACTTCCTGCCGACCCAGCCCGACCTCAACTGGTGGAGCGAGGACGTCCGGGAGGCATTCGACGACGTGCTGCGCTTCTGGTACGAGCGCGGGGTCGCCGGCTTCCGGATCGACGTCTGCCACGCGATCGTCAAGGACCGCGAGCTGCGTGACGACCCGGCAGCGACGCCGGACGACCATCCGAAGGTGCGCGAGCGCGGCACGCGGCAGGTGTTCTCCATGAACCGGCCCGAGGTCCACGACGTCCTCAAGCGCTGGCGGCGGGTCTCGGACCCGGACCGCATCCTGGTGGGGGAGACCTACGTGCTGGAGCTCGACCAGCTGTTCCCGTACTACGGCTCCGGCGAGGACCAGCTGCACCTCGCGTTCAACTTCCTGTTCGTGCACTCGGAGCTCGACGCGACGCAGCTGCGCGCGGTGGTCGAGGCGATCGAGGAGAAGCTGCCGGACCGGGCGTGGCCGGTGTGGACGGGCTCGAATCACGACGCCGGGCGGCTCGCCACCCGGTGGGGCGGCGGCGACGAGGCGAAGGCGCGCGCGGCGCTGATGATGCTGCTCACGCTGCGCGGGACCGCCTTCCTGTACTACGGCGACGAGATCGCCCTGCCGGACGCGACCCTGGATCCGGCGAAGGCGCTCGACCCGGTGCCGCACCGGACCGGCGACCCGAGCCGCAACCGCGACCGCTGCCGCACGCCGATGCAGTGGGACGGCGGGCCGGGGGCGGGCTTCACCGACGGCGGCGAGCCGTGGCTGCCGTTCGCCGACGCTCGCAGCGTCGCCGCCCAGCGCGAGGACCCGGCGTCCGTGCTGCATCTCGTCCGCGACCTGATCGCGCTGCGCCGCGAGCGCGCCGACCTGCGCGACGGCGGCTACGCGACGCTGCCGTCCCCCGCCGGCACGTGGGCGTGGCAGCGCGGCGACGGCGTCAAGGTGGCGCTGAACCTCTCGGACGCTGACGCCGCGGTCGACGTGCGGGGGCACGGTCCTGATCGGCACCGACCGCTCGCGCGACGGGCGCGCGTTCGACGGCCGCCTCGGGCCGTGGGAGGGCGTCGTCGTCGATGGCTGAGCTCGCCTGGTGGCAGCGCGGCGCGATCTACCAGATCTACCCGCGCTCGTTCGCCGACGCCGACGGCGACGGGGTCGGCGACCTGCTCGGCATCGCGAGCCGCCTCGACCACCTCGCGGAGCTTGCGGTCGAGGCGATCTGGCTCTCGCCGTTCTTCCGCTCGCCGATGGCCGACTTCGGCTACGACGTCTCCGACTACCGCGACGTCGACCCGATCTTCGGCACCCTGGCCGACTTCGACCACCTCGTCGCCGAGTGCCACGCGCGTGGCATCCGCGTGGTGATCGACTGGGTCCCGAACCACACCTCGGACCGCCATCCGTGGTTCCAGGCCTCGCGCCGCTCGCGCGACGACCCCAAGCGCGACTGGTACGTGTGGCGCGACGGCGACGCGGCGGGCGGGCCACCAAATCACTGGACCTCTCAGTTCAAGGCGGTCGGCCCGGCGTGGACCTTCGACGACGCGACCGGGCAGTGGTACCTGCACTCGTTCATGCGCGAGCAGCCGGACCTCAACTGGGACAACCCCGAGGTCGAGGCGGCGATGCACGACGTCATCCGCTTCTGGATGGACCGCGGAGTCGACGGGCTGCGGCTGGACGCCATCCACAAGATCGCCAAGGACCCGCTGCTGCGCGGCCACACGGGCGCGCCGCGCCGCCACGACGAGGACTGGGAGACGATCCACGAGCGGCTGCGGGGCATCCGCCGCGTCGTCGACGAGTACGACGACCGGATGGTCGTCGGCGAGGTCGCGCTGCAGGACCTGCATCGGATCGTGCTCTACCTGGAGTCGGGCGACCAGCTCCACCTCGCCCACAACTTCGTGTTCGTCGACCTGCCGTGGGACGCCGACGCGTTCCGCACCTCGATCGACGACTTCGAGGCGCTCGCGGATCGCACGGCGTGGCCGGCGTGGTTCCTCGAGAACCACGACAAGCCGCGCCTGGCCAGCCGGTTCGGGCCGGCGGCGGCGCGGGCCGCGGCGGTCATGCTCTACGCGCTGCGCGGCACGCCGTTCGTCTACCAGGGCCAGGAGCTCGGGCTGCCCGACGCCGAGATCCCGCCCGACCGGGTGGTCGACGTCGACGGCCGCGACCCGGTCCGTACCCCGATGCCGTGGGCGCGCGGACCGGGCGCCGGGTTCACGGACGGCGAGCCGTGGCTCCCGGCCGACGACTCCCTGAACGCCGCCGCGCAGGCCGGCGACCCGCGCTCGAGCCTGACGCTGTTCCGCCGGCTCGCACAGCTGCGACGCGAGCTGCCGGCGCTCCAGAGCGGGACGCAGCGAACGGTCGAGGCAGGGCCCGACGTGCTCGCCTGGCTGCGCGACGAGCAGATCCTCGCCGCGGTCAACTTCTCCGGCGAGCCGCGGGCGCTCGAGCTGCGCGGGACGGTGCTCGTCTCGAGCGACCCGGACGGGGCCGGGGACGGGCTCGGGCCGTACGAGGCGGTCATCGTGAGGCTCGGTGATTGACGAGCTGCTGTCGGACGAGGGCTGGCCGTACGCGTCCACGCCGCCGGTCGAGGAGGGCGACCCGGGCCGCTTCCACTGCCTGTTCGGGCGCGACTCGCTGATCACCGCGCTGCAGCTGCTGCCGGAGCGCCCGGAGATCGCGCGCGCCACGCTGGCGGGGCTCGCCGCGCGCCAGGGTCGCGACACGCACGCCGGCACGCTCGAGGAGCCGGGCAAGATCGGCCACGAGTTCCGCGACGCCGCCCCGCGCGAGTTCGTCGAGGCCGGCTGGCCCGGCGAGCGCGGCTTCGCCTACTACGGCACCGCCGACGCGACCTCGTGGTACGTCGTCCTCGCGAGCACGGCCGGGGGGTTCGAGGACGCGACGCGCAAGGCGGGGGAGTGGCTGGCCGGCGCGCTCGACCGCGGCGGCGGGCTCGTCCGCCACGCCCCGGGCGAGTGGGGCGCGCTCACCCAGCAGGGCTGGCGCGACACGCGCGACCCGACCGCCTCCTACGGCGGCGGCATCCTGCGGCCCGACGGCACGCCGCCCGAGCCGCCGCTGGCCGACCTGGACTCGCAGGCCGCCGCGTACGCGGCGCTGCGGGCGCTCGGCTGGGACCACCGCGCCGATGCCCTGCGCGCGCGGCTGTCGGAGCTCGTGCCGGAGGTGATGGCGGTCGAGGCGGGCGATCGGGTCGTGCCGGGCGCGGGCTCGCAGCTCGGCTGGCTGCTGTGGGCGGACGCGCTCGACGACGACGCGCGCGAGCTCGCGGCCGAGCGGCTGTGCCGGCCCGACATCCTCACGGAGTTCGGGCTGCGGACGCTGTCGAGCGACTCGCCGGTGTTCGAGCCGCACGCCTACCACCGCGGCACGGTCTGGCCGTTCGACTCCTGGCTCGGCTGGGGCGGCCTGCGCGCCGCCGGCCGCGCCGAGGAGGCCGAGCGCGTGCGCTCCGGCGTGCTGGCCGCGCTCGACCGCCTCGGCCGCGCGCCCGAGCTGTACGCCGTCGGCGTCGACGGCGAGGTCGAGCCGGTCGCGCTCTCCAACCGCGTGCAGGCGTGGACGGTGGGCGCCCGCTGGGCGCTCGAGAACGAATGGGACGGCCGGCCGGGCGCCGGCCGTCCCAAGGCTTCCTAGCGCGCCTCGACCACCACGGTGTGGTCGCCGTGCCCGGCCTCGACCGTGACCTCGAGGCCCCGGTTGGTCTCCCGCTCCCTCCAGTCCACGCGGCGGCCGTCGAGCGTCACCGAGCGCACGCCGGCGTCGCGCGCCAGCGTGTGGCCGATGCGGAGCGTCCGCAGGTCCACATCTGCGTCGACCTCGGTGCGGTAGCGGCGGCCGGCACGCGAAGCGGCGACGTCGATCGACCCCTCGCCGAGCGCGGATGTCGCGGCCGGCGATCGGCGAGCTCGACGGCAGCTGCGGGACGACCTCCAGCGCGTCGCGCCCCATGTCCGGCCGCACGCCGAGCTGCTGGTGCACGACCGGCCACACCGTGCCGTAGTGGCCCCAGGCCTGGACGAACATCGCCCGGCAGCTCCAGCAGCGCTCGATGTTGGCGTCGCGCGCGCCGGCGCGGTCGAAGTCCGGCGACGGCAGGATCTCCGGCAGCGAGCCGGGCTGCTCGTCCGGCGTGCCGCCGCGTGTAGGGCTGGCCGAACATCGGCTCGGCCTCGGCGTCGGTGTAGCGCTGCTGCTGCCCCGCGCCGAGGCGGCCGTAGTTGCCCTCGCCGACGGCCTGGATCGCGGTGTTGAGGCCGAAGATCGTCCGCTCGCCGGTGCCGTCGGGCCCACCGCCGCAGCCGGTGTGGAAGAGGCCGAGGTTGTACGGCCGCTGACCGCTATAGCAGTCGGTCTCACGCAGCGCGAGCGCCTGGTCGCCGTGGTCGCAAGGTGGCCAGGCCGGGCACCGCCATCCCGCCGATGCGTCAGCTCCGCCTCCATCGGAGTCACGCCGATCCAGTGCTTGTCCTGCTGCTTGTTGTTGTCGCCGCCGACCGGCGGGTCGTCGATCGAGTCGGCGTACTGCGGCCCGTCGGGCGGCGGCAGCGGAAGCCACCACGCGTTCTCGAACCGCTGATGCAGGCTGCGCGCGAGATCGCCCGCCCACTGTTGCGGTCTCGCCGTCGCCCTCGGCGCGCGCCATGTCGGCGAGGTCGTAGAGGCCGCGGATCAGGTAGACCGAGTTGTCGAGCTTCTCGACGCCCATCCCGCCGCGCTCCACGTTGCCGGAGCCCTCGGGCCAGCCGTCGCCGTCCTCGTCGAGCCTGTCGACCACGGCGCGCATGCCGCGGACCGAGAAGTCGTACAGCTCGTGCCGGAAGCGGTCGTCGCCCGTCCAGCGCCAGATCAGCGCCACGGCGCTCGGGTACTTGACCGTCTCGTCTGTGTTGAAGTTGTACCGCCGTTCACCCGTGACCGGGTCGATCCGGAACGAGTCGTGCCCGAACCAGTTCGAGCCCTCCGAGATGACCTCGTGGGTGACGATGCCGGAGCCCTCGTTGAGGATCTCCGACACGTCGCGCAGGCCGACCAGGTGGTCCTTGATCGCCTCGAACTGGCCCATGGCGACGCTCGCGAACGCCGTGTACTCGCCGTCGGTGGCGAACATCCACGGGTAGTCCGGGAAGCCGGCGCCGACCCAGCGGGCGCTCTCGACGGTGCCGAGCGGCGCCGTGTACTGGTTGCCCTGGTCGAGCCAGCGGACCTGCAGGTCCTCGGAGTAGCGGGTGAGGTCGAGCACGTTCTGCTTGCCCCAGTCGACCGCCTGCTGCAGCCGCCGGTCGCCGGGCAGCGAGAGCTGCGTCATCGCGCCCGCGCGCTCGCGCGCCTCGATCTTGGCCGCCAGCGACGGTCGGGGTGGCGCAGCGCGGCGCGCAGCTCCAGCGTGCGTCGCTCGGGCCCTTGTCCGAGCCGGCAGACCGCGATCCAGAGCGTCTCGGAGTCATGGCCGCCCGACCGTCACCCGGTAGCGCAGCTGCCCGCCCGCGCCCTTGCCGAAGGGGCCGTCGTCGCAGTTGCTCGGCGCCTCCTGCGGCGGTGCACACGTTCGTGCCCTGCGGGCCGCGGTGCCCGTTGGCGGCGGTGTTCACCTCGGCGCCTGACGGCCGGCGGTCGGACGCCACGTAGGCGGCGTAGTCGTGCGGCGTGGCGTTCGGATGCGGGAGCGTGCCCTGCGTCGCGGAAGCGCAGCGCGCCGTCCTCCACGGCCGCCGTGTCGGCGAAGCTGGTCGCGCGCGTGCGGGGTGTTGCCGAAGCTCCACGGGTAGTCGGCCAGCAGCTCGGAGTGTGCATCGACCTTCACGGTGACGGTCCGGGCCGACGCGCTCGGGTTGGTCATCTTCAGGCCGATCAGGGCGCCGCGGCGGCCGTCCGGCGCGAAGTCGGTGCGCTCGAGCCGCAGGCCTGCCGGTGGTCGGGAGGTCGAAGCCGACGTAGCCCCAGCCGCTCCTGAACTCGGTGGCCGGGCCGACCCACTGGTCGTCGATGCCGAACCAGACGCCGTCGACGAGCTTGATCGGCTCGCTCCAGATGCCGCCCATCTCGCCCGCGATGTGCCAGCCCGTTGGCGTAGAAACGGCCGTCCTGGAAGCCGATGATGCGCGCCCGCTCCCCCGCGGCGCCGTACCGGCGGTCCTCCAGCCGGTCGCGAGATCGACAGCTCGCGGCGCGGCCTGAGCGGCGGCCGGCCCGATCGTGGCCGCCAGGACGATCGCGGCGGCGACGAGCACGTGTGAGGCGCATGGATGGATCTCCTCCCGCTAAAGCGCTTAAGTCCCTGGCTGGCACGATACCCCGAGTCATGGCCGGTCAGCCAAACGGATGACTCGCCCGCGGCGGCCGACGATCGACGATGTCGCGGCGCGCGCGGGGGTGTCCTCGGCGGCCGTCTCGTTTGCCATGAACGGCCGGCCGGGCGTGGGGGAGGACACGCGCGAGCGGATCCTCTCCGCCGCCGAGGAGCTGGGCTGGCGGCCCAGCGCGCACGCCCGCGCGCTGTCGCAGTCCCGCGCGCGTGCGATCGGCCTGCTGCTCGCTCGCCCGCTCGAGCAGCTCGAGGTCGATCCGTTCTTCGTGCGCTTCCTGGCGGGCGTCGAGCGCACCCTGGCACGCACCGACCACGCGCTCGTTCTGCGCGTCAGCGACGAGTCGGCGGACCTCGACGCCTACGACCGGCTGGCGGGCCGCGTCGACGGCTTCCTGTTGTGCGAGGTCGAGCTCGACGACCCGCGCTTCGACAGGCTCGAGCTGCCCGCCGTGGTGGCCGGGCACCCGGTGTCGCCGTGCCGGTTCCCGTGGCTCGAGACCGAGCACGCGCGCGGGATGGCCGCCGTGGTCGAGCACCTGATCGCCCTTGGGCACCGGCGCATCGCCTTCTGCGGTGGCAGCGAGCGGTTGGAGCACGTGCAGGCGCGCCTACGGGTCTGGCGCGAGACGCTCACGGCGGCGGGGCTCGAGCCCGGGCCGGTCGCGTTCGGCGACCCGCGGCCGCTGCTCGGCGACGGCGTGACCGCGATCGTCCACGCCAGCGACGTCCTCGCCGCCGCGGGCCTCGCGGCCGCCCGCGAGCGCGCGATCGACGTGCCCGGCGAGCTCTCGCTGACCGGCTTCGACGACTCGCCGCTCGCCGCGCTCGCCTCACCGCCGCTGACGAGCGTGCGGATCGACTACGCGCAGTTCGGCGAGGCCGCCGCGGCGGCGCTGCTGGCCGCGATCGCCGGCGAGCCGGTGCCGCCGTTCCAGGGCGCACCACCCGAGCTCATGGTGCGGGCGTCGACGGCTCAGGCGAGGCGGGAACGGCGGCGCGAGTAGATCCCGTAGACGAAGAAGCCGACGATCATCCAGACCACGAAGCGCAGCCAGGTGGCGCCGCTGAGCGTGACCATCAGCCAGAGCGAGAGCAGGACCGACGCGATCGGCAGCCACGGGACGAGCGGCGTCCGGAACGGCCGTGGCCGGTCGGGCTCGGCCCGGCGCAGCAGAATCACGCCGACGGCCACGAGGATGAAGGCGGCCAGCGTGCCGATGTTGACGAGGTCGGCGAGCGTGTCGATCGTCGTGAAGCCGGCCAGGACCGACACGCAAGCCGCGATGATCAGCGTCAGCCGCGCCGGCGTGCCGTAGCGCGGGTGCGTCCTGGCCAGCGCGGGCGGGAACAGGCGGTCGCGCGCCATCGCGAAGCCGACGCGCGACTGGCCGAGCATCAGGATCAGCACCGTGTTGGTGAGCGCGACCAGCGCGCCGGCGTAGACGATCGAGGCCGCCCACGGGCGGTCGACGGTCTCGAATGCGTCGGCCAGCGGCGCCGCGCCACCGAGCTGGTCGTACGGGAGCATGCCGGTCACCACGCCGGCGACGAGGAAGTAGAGGACGGTGACGACGGCCAGCGAGGCGAGGATGCCGATCGGCATGTCGCGCTGCGGGTTGCGGGTCTCCTCGGCGGTGGTGGCGACGATGTCGAAGCCGATGTAGGCGAAGAACACCACCGCGGCGCCGCCCACGATCCCGTCCCAGCCGAAGGGCAGGAACGGCGACCAGTTGTCCCGGTCGACCTCGGAGCCGCCGACCACGATCACGATCAGCAGGACGGCGATGATGATCGCGGTGATCGCCGTGTTCGCCTTGGCCGTGATCCGGATCCCGCGCACGAGCAGGAAGGCGATGATCACGACGATGGCGATCGCGGGCAGGTTGATCGCGCCGCCCTCGGCTGCGGGCGGGCCCGAGATCGAGGCCGGCAGCGTGACGCCGAAGATCTGGTCGAGCGTGGAGTTCAGGTAGGCGGACCAGCCGACCGCCACCGCCGAGGCGCCGACGATGAACTCGAGCGCGAGGTCCCACCCGATCACGAACGCGGCCAGCTCGCCCAGCGTGGCGTACGTGAACGTGTACGCGCTGCCGGCGACCGGGACCATCGCGGCAAGCTCGGCGTAGCAGAGCGCGGCGAGCGCGCACACGATCCCTGCGAGTACGAACGAGAGCACGATCCCCGGGCCCGCCTCGGTGGCCGCGGCGTTGCCGGTGAGCACGAAGATGCCGGCGCCGATGATCACGCCGATGCCGAGCACCGTGACGTCGAGCGCGGTCAGCTCGCGCTTGAGGGTGAAGCCCTCCTCCTCGGTCCCCGCCACCGCGTCGTCGACGCTCTTCCGCCGGCCCCAGGTGAGCTCCCGCAGCGCCCCCATCGGCCGCACCCTACCGTTCCTGTCCGGGCCGATCTCTATCGTCTGTGGGTCCATGCCTCCGTTCAAGCTCGACGCCGTCTACTCACCCACCGCGGACCAGCCACCGGCGATCGACGGGCTCGTGGAGGGCGTCGAGTCCGGTGCGCGCGGGGTCACCCTGCTGGGCGCGACGGGCACCGGCAAGACGATGACCATGGCGGCGACGATCGAGCGGCTGCAGCGGCCGGCGCTCGTGCTCGCCCACAACAAGACGCTGGCGGCGCAGCTCTGCAACGAGTTCCGCACGTACTTCCCGTCGAACGCGGTCGAGTACTTCGTCTCGTACTACGACTACTACCAGCCCGAGGCCTACGTTCCCTCGAAGGATCTCTACATCGAGAAGGACTCGGCGATCAACCAGGAGATCGACC
Source organism: uncultured Solirubrobacteraceae bacterium (assembly GCA_963830725.1). Taxonomy (GTDB): domain Bacteria; phylum Actinomycetota; class Thermoleophilia; order Solirubrobacterales; family Solirubrobacteraceae; genus DASSUW01. The sequence continues at coordinate 266,369 of CAWHNO010000013.1, forward strand.
GGCTGCGCCACGCCGCGACGGCGGCGCTGTTCGCACGGCGCGATGTGGTGATCGTCGCCTCGGTGTCGGCGATCTTCGGCCTCGGCTCGCCGGAGACCTACAACGACAACTGCCAGATCCTCCTCAAGGGCGGAGACGTGGATCGCGACGAGCTGCTGCGCAAGCTCGTCTACCTGCAGTACAACCGCAACGACACCGCGCTCGGGCGGGGCACGTTCCGCGTTCGGGGCGACACGCTGGAGGTCTTCCCGGCCTACGCCGAGACCGCCTTCCGGGCGCTGCTGTTCGGCGACGAGGTCGAGCGCCTGCAGCACTTCGACCCGCTGACGGGCGAGCTGATCGTGGACGATCTCGAGCACGTCGCGATCTGGCCGGCGACGCACTACAACGTCAAGGAAGGCACGATGGAGCGCGCGGTCGAGGAGATCGGGCGCGAGCTGAACCACGCGCACCGCCGAGCTGGAGGCCGAGGGCAAGCTGCTCGAGTCGCACCGCCTGCGCCAGCGCACGCAGTACGACATGGAGATGCTGCGCGAGGTCGGCTTCTGCTCCGGGATCGAGAACTACTCGCGGATCCTCGACGGCCGGCCGCCCGGCGCGCGCCCGTACTGCCTGATCGACTACTTCCCCGAGGACTTCGTCTGCTTCATCGACGAGTCGCACCAGACCGTGCCGCAGCTCGGCGCCATGTACGAGGGCGACCGCTCGCGCAAGACGACGCTGGTGGAGTACGGCTTCCGGCTGCCGTCTGCGCTGGACAACCGGCCGCAGACGTTCGAAGAGTTCCTCTCGATCTCGCCGCAGCTCGTGTTCGTGTCGGCCACGCCGGGTCCGTACGAGCGCGAGCATTCGGCCTCGATCGTCGAGCAGATCGTGCGGCCGACCGGGATCGTCGACCCCGAGGTCGAGGTCCGCGAGACGCGCAACCAGATCGACGACCTGATGCGCGAGATCCGCGCGCGACAGGAGCGCAACGAGCGGGTCCTCGTGACGACTCTGACGAAGAAGATGAGCGAGGACCTGACGGACTACCTGCTCGAGATGGGCTTCAAGGTCCGCTACCTGCACTCGGAGGTCGACACGCTCGAGCGGATCCAGATCATCCGCGAGCTGCGGCTCGGCGAGTACGACGTGCTGATCGGCGTCAACCTGCTGCGCGAGGGGCTCGACCTGCCGGAGGTCTCGCTGGTCGCGATCCTGGACGCCGACAAGGAGGGCTTCCTGCGCGGCGAGACCTCGCTGATCCAGACGATCGGGCGCGCGGCCCGCAACGTCGAGGGCAAGGTCCTGATGTACGCCGACAAGCAGACCGAGGCGATGCGCAAGGCGATCGAGCGAGACCGATCGCCGGCGCGCGATCCAGACCCAGTACAACATCGATCACGGGATCACGGCGGAGACCATCGTCAAGGGGATCTCCGACATCACGGAGTTCCTGATGGGGGACAGCAAGGTCCCGAGGTCGCGGCGGCGCAAGCGGGAGAAGCGCGTCGACATGGAGCCGCACGAGATCGAGTCGACGATCGTCGAGCTCGAGGAGGAGATGCTGACCGCGGCCGAGGAGCTGCGCTTCGAGTACGCGGCCAAGCTGCGCGACGAGATCCGCGACCTCCGGCGCGAGCTCGACGAGGTCGCCGGCGCGATGTGAGGGGCCGGCCCCGCCGGCCGGCCCCCCGATGAGCCGCGTGCCGGCTCGGAATCACCGCGCGCCTTTGGCCGTCCGGCGCCGGGACCGTCAGCCGGGCCCCGTGGACTTGCGAGGCGGGCCCCTGCCCGTCGTCGCGTTCCGGTCGCATGGTATGCCACCTCGTGAGAACGTTCTCGTGGATTTCCCTCCACGCCTGTCACACGTCGGACAGGAGAGAGCGTTGTACGGGCAGTGACCGGCACCACCGAGTTCCTGGCGGCGCGCGCCGTGCCCGGCTTGGAGGAGGCGGCGGCCGGCGCCTTCCGTCGCACGGTGCGGCTCGAGCACGGGCCCGCCGTGATCGAGCTCGGAGCCGACGGCCGCGTCGTCGTCGTCCCGCGCGATCGTGCCGAGGGCGGGCCGGTCGGCCGCGTCGTCGTCGCCGACCCGCGCGATCGTGCCGCCGCCGAGCTCGCCGTCCGCCGCCTCGGCGGCGCCGATCCGGCCGCGGCCGACGCGCACCTCTCGCGCGATCCGCTGCTCGGCCCGCTCATCGCACGCCGGCCAGGGCTGCGGATGCCGGGCACGGTCGACGGCGGCGAGCTCGCGGTGCGGGCCGTGCTCGGCCAGCAGGTCTCGCTCGCGGCCGCGCGCACGCTGGCGGGCCGCCTGGTCGCCGCGGCCGGCGAGCCGCTCGCCGAGCCCCACGGCGCGCTCACCCACCTCTGGCCGCGGCCGGAGGCGATCGCCGAGGCGGCGCCGCAGATGCCGATGCCACGGGCGCGCCGGAGGACGCTCGCCGCCCTGGCCGGCGCGCTCGCCGCGGGCCTGCGGCTCGAGCCGGGGACCGATCCGGCCGAGGCGCGCGCCGCGCTGCTCGAGCTGCCGGGCATCGGGCCGTGGACGGCGGACTACGTCGCCATGCGGGCGCTCGGCGAACCGGACGCGTGGCTGCCGACCGACCTCGGGGTCCGCCGCGGCCTCGCCCGGCTCGGCGCGCCGCCCGCTGCGGCCGAGGCCTGGCGCCCGCACCGCACGCATGCGGTCCGGCATCTGTGGGCTGCGTCATGATCGCGCCATGCCGACCGCCGACCGTCCCCACATGCCGGGCTACGGGATCGCCGGGGCGGACGCCGGCCTGCTCCCGTGGTCGTGGGCCGAGGAGCGGCTGCGCGGCGCGTGGCGCTACTGGGTCGTGACCGTGTCGGCGGCCGGGGAGCCGCATGCCATGCCGGTGTGGGCGGTATGGCTCGACGGCGCGCTGTGGTTCAGCACCGGCGGCCGCTCGCGCAAGGCGCGCAACCTCCGCGGCGAGCCTCGCTGCGTCGTGCACACCGACGGCGGCGACCCGGTGGTGGTCAACGGGATGGCCACGCTCGTGAGTGCGGCCGATGCGATGATCGAGGCGTACCGGGCGAAGTACGCGGAGGCGCCGCCGGACCCGGAGGCGAACCCGATCGTCCGCGTCGAGCCGCGCACCGTGATCGGGCTCGTCGAGGCCGAGTTCACGACGAGCCCGACCCGCTGGACGTTCTGAACCCCGGCATTGAGAGGAGCGGGATCGGCCGCGATCTGATCCACCGTCCTAGAGGTCGTGTGGCGACCACAAGCCAGGACACTTGCGTCAACGTCCTGCCCCGGTGGGCCATACGACCACTTAGTCAGGACACTTCGAAGGAACCCACCCGCTCGCCTCATCGTCCCCTACCCAGCCGCAGTTGACGTTCGCCCCGAAGCTCCTCATCTGGTACACGGACAACCGCCGCCCACTCCCGTGGCGCGCCACCAAGGACCCGTACGCCCTGCTGGTCAGCGAGGTCATGCTCCAGCAGACCCAGGCCGCCCGCGTGATCCCGTACTACGAGGCGTTCCTCGAGCGCTTCCCGGACGCACCGACGCTGGCCGCCGCTCCACCGCGCGACGTGCTCACGCCTGGAGCGGTCTCGGCTACAACCGCCGCGCGCTGGCACTGCAGGCCGCGGCGCGTGTCGTGGCGACCACGGGCTGGCCCGACGACCTGACCGAGCTCCCCGGCGTCGGGCCCTACACCGCCGCCGCGGTGGGCTCGTTCGCCTGGGGTCGCGCGCAGCCGGCGCTCGACACGAACGCGCGGCGCGTGATCGAGCGCTTCGACGGCACGCGCTACACGCCGAAGGCGCTCGCCCGCCGCGCCGCCGAGCTGCTCCCGCCCGGCAGCGCCGCCGACTTCAACCAGGCGATGATGGAGCTGGGCGCGACGGTCTGCCGTCCGCGCGCCCCGCGCTGCGACCGCTGTCCGGTGCGCAACGGCTGCGCGACCCGCGCGGCCGGTGGGCCTGCGCCCGCCCCGCGGCGCCGCGGCGGCGAGCGCTTCGAGGACAGCGACCGCTGGGCGCGCGGGCGCATCGTCGCCGCACTGGTCGCGGGCCGTCCGCTGCCGGCGGGCTTGAGCGCCGAGCGGCGTGACCGGGCGCTCGACGCGCTCGAGCGCGACGGCCTCGTCGTGCGTCACCGCGACGGCTCCGTCAGCCTTCCGGATCGCTGATGGCGAGCGTGCGTGACCGCGTGACTATCCTCAGCGCGTGGACCGAGACGCCATCGAGCGCCGAGACTTTCCCGTCGGCCGCCGCGGCTATGACCGGGAGGCCGTCGACGGGCATCTCCGGCGCGTGGCCGACGAGTTCGAAGCGCTGCGCGGCCGGGCTCCCGCACCGCCGCCGCCGGGCCTGGCGGCCGGGGCGTCGGAGCAGGTGCGGCTGATCCTCGAGGCCGCCGAGGCGAGCGCCGCCGAGCTGCGTGCCGACGCGGGGCGCCAGGCCTCCGGCCACGTCGCGCGCGTACAGGACGCGGCCGGCAGCATGCTGTCGCGCCTCGACGAGCTCGAGCGCGAGCTGGGCACGCTGCTCGACGCGCTGCGCGCGAGCGGTGAGCGGCTCAACGAGGGCCTCGCGCGGCTGCAGCGGCAGGCGGGCGACCTCGGCGAGGTCGTGGGCGACGAGGTCGTCGCGTCGAGCGGCGCTCGGCGAGCACGCGCCCGACGAGGTCGCCGCCGCCGCCGGTAACGGCGCCCCCGCCGGCGACGACGAGGCCGGCGCGCGGCTGATCGCGCTCAACATGGCGCTCAGCGGGACGCCGCGCGAGGAGACCGCCCGCTACCTCGCCGACCACTTCAGCCTCGCCGACGCCGACGCGCTGCTCGACGACGTCTACGAGCGGGCCGACCGGTGAGCGCGGGCCCCGCCGAGCTGACCGAGCTGCGCGCGCGGATGGCGGAGCTGAGCGACCTCGGCTCGGTCGCCCGGCTGCTGTTCTGGGACCAGCAGACGATGATGCCGCCGGCCGGCGCCGAGGCGCGCGCCGAGCGTGCCGCCACGCTCTCGCTCGCCATCCACGCACGCGAGAGCGACCCGAAGCTCGGTGCGCTGCTCGACGCGCTCGAACCGTGGGCGGCCGGCGAGGACCCCGATTCCGACGACGTGCGGCTGATCTACTGGACGCGGCGCGACTACGAGAAGTCGGTCCGCGTGCCGGCCGAGCTGGCCGCGGAGCTCTCGAAGGCGCGGGCGCTCGGCCAGGCGGCCTGGCAGCGGGCCCGCGCGGCCAACGACTACGGCCGCTTCCGCGACTCGCTCGAGCGCAACGTCGAGCTGCGCCGCCGGTACGTCGCCTGCTTCGAGGGCTACGAGCACCCCTACGACGCCATGCTCGACGACTTCGAGCCCGGCCTCACGACCGCCGAAATGCGGCCCCTGTTCGCCGAGCTTCGCGACGCGCTCGTGCCGCTGGTGACCGCCGCCGGCGACCCCGACCAGCCGCGCAACGACGGCGCGCTGCACGGGACCTTCGGCGTCGACGCGCAGCGGATCGCCGTCCTCGCCGTGCTCGAGGGGATCGGCTTCGACCCGGACTCGTGGCGGCTGGATCCCACGCTGCACCCGTTCGCCGCCGGGCTCGCGCCGGACGACGTCCGCCTGACCACCAAGTACGACGAGAGCGACTTCGCGGTCGCCCTCTACAGCGCCCTGCACGAGTTCGGCCACGGCCTCTACGAGGCGAGCGTCGACCGCCGCCTGTTCCGCACCACGCTCGACGACCCCGTCTCGCTCGGCATCCACGAGTCGCAGAGCCGCATGTGGGAGAACATCGTCGGCCGCTCGCGCCCGTTCTGCGCCTGGCTGCACCCGCGGCTCGCGGAGTGGCTCCCGGGCGCCGTCGACGGGCTCGACGCCGCCGGCCTGTACCGGGCCGTGAACACCGTCCAGCCGTCGCTCATCCGCACCGAGGCGGACGAGACGACCTACAACCTGCACATCATCCTGCGCTTCGAGCTCGAGCTGGCACTGACCGACGGCACGGTGTCGGTCGACGAGCTGCCGGAGGCCTGGGACGAGGGGATGGAGCGCCTGCTCGGCGTCCGGGTCCCGACCGTCTCCGAGGGCGTGCTCCAGGACGTCCACTGGAGCACCGGCCTGTTCGGCTACTTCCCGACCTACACGCTCGGCAACCTGATCGGCGCCCAGATCTGGGAGCGCCTGCTCGACGACCTGCCGGACATCGACGACCTGCTCGAGCACGGCGACTTCGCGCCCCTGAGGGACTGGCTGCGCGAGCACGTCCACCGCCACGGGCGCAAGTTCCCGCCGCGCGAGCTGCTGCGAGCGCGTGACCCGCCAGGACCTCAGCGTGGAGCCCTTCCTGCGCTATTTGCGCGAGAAGCTCGCCGACTCCGGCGTCCTGGCCCGGACCGGCTGACCCGAACGTCCGTTCCCGTCCCTATCATCGGAGCGGTCTTATGTCGCGCTCCGACTTCCTGGTCGTCTCCGGCGCCCGCGAGCACAACCTGAAGGACATCTCCGTCTCGCTGCCGCGGGACTCGCTGGTGGTGATCACGGGCCTGTCGGGGTCGGGCAAGTCGTCGCTGGCGTTCGACACGATCTACGCCGAGGGGCAGCGCCGCTACGTCGAGTCGCTGTCGGCCTACGCCCGCCAGTTCCTCGGCCAGATGGACAAGCCGGACGTGGACTCGATCGAGGGCCTGTCGCCGGCCATCTCGATCGACCAGAAGACGACCTCGCGCAACCCGCGGTCGACGGTGGGCACGGTCACCGAGATCTACGACTACCTGCGCCTGCTGTGGGCGCGGGTCGGCAAGCCGCACTGCTTCAACTGCGGGCGGGCGATCGCCGCCCAGTCGGCCGAGCAGATCATCGACCAGATCATGGGGCTCGAGGACGGCGAGCGCTTCATGGTGCTGGCGCCGATCGTGCGCGGCCGCAAGGGCGAGTACGGCAAGCAGCTCGCCGAGCTGCGCAGCGAGGGCTTCACGCGCGTGATGGTCGACGGCGAGCTCCGCCAGCTGGAGGACGACATCGTCCTCGACAAGAAGTACAAGCACGACATCTCGGTGGTGGTCGACCGGCTGGTGATGCGGCGCGACCTGCGCAAGCGTCTCGCCGACAGCGTCGAGACCGCGGTGGCGCTGGCCGACGGGATGGTGGAGATCGAGACCGTGCCGCGCGACGGCGGACCCGTGGAGGTCACGACCTACTCGGAGAAGTTCGCCTGCCTGCACTGCGGGATCTCGATGCCCGAGCTCGAGCCGCGCTCGTTCTCGTTCAACTCGCCGCACGGCGCCTGCCCGCGCTGCACCGGCCTCGGCTCGCAGATGGAGATCGACCCCGAGCTCGTGGTGCCGGACCCGTCGCTGTCGCTCGACGAGGGGGCGATCCTGCCGTGGGCGAGCGGCGCCACCAGCTACTACGAGCAGATCACGCAGGCGATCGCCGAGCGCTACGAGATCGACCTCGAGACCCCGTGGGAGGAGCTGAGCGAGGACCAGCAGAACTTCTTCCTCTACGGCACGAACGGGGACAAGCTGTACGTCTCCTACCGCAACCGGATGGGGCGCAAGCGGTCGTACATGACGACCTTCGAGGGCATCGTCCCCAACCTCGAGCGGCGCTACCGCGAGACGGACAGCGACTGGTCGCGCGAGAAGATCGAGGAGTACATGTCGGTGCGGCCGTGCCCGGAGTGCAAGGGCGCGCGGCTGCGGCCCGAGTCGCGGTCCGTCAAGGTCGGCAAGCTGGCGATCCACGAGTTCAGCTCGCTGAGCGCGAAGCGCGCGCTCGAATGGCTCGGCGCTCTGGAGCTGTCCGAGCAGGACCGCGCGATCGCGCGCCTGATCCTGCGCGAGATCGACGAGCGGCTGCGGTTCCTGGACAACGTCGGCGTCGGCTACCTGTCGATGGACCGCGCGTCGGCCACTCTCTCCGGGGGCGAGGCGCAGCGGATCCGGCTGGCGACGCAGATCGGCTCGTCGCTGGTCGGCGTGCTCTACATCCTCGACGAGCCGTCGATCGGCCTCCACCAGCGCGACAACGAGCGCCTGATCGCCACGCTCAAACGGCTGCGCGACCTCGGCAACACCGTCCTGGTCGTCGAGCACGACGAGGGCACGATGCATTCGGCCGACTACCTGGTCGACATGGGGCCGGGGGCCGGCGAGCACGGCGGCCACATCGTCGCGCAGGGCACGGCCGAGGACGTCATGCGCGTCCCCGAGTCGCTCACCGGCCAGTTCCTCTCCGGCGCCCGCAGCATCGAGCCGCCGGCCAAGCGCCGCAAGCCGTCGGCCTACGTCGAGATCCAGGGGGCGACGCAGCACAACCTCAAGGAGGTCGACGTCAAGCTTCCGCTCGGCGTGTTCACCGCGGTGACCGGCGTGTCCGGCTCGGGCAAGTCGACGCTGGTGAACGAGATCCTCTACAAGGCGGTCTCGAACAAGCTGCACCGGGCGCGGATGCGGCCGGGCGCCCACAAGCGGATCCGAGGGCTCGAGCACCTCGACAAGATCATCAGCGTCGACCAGTCGCCGATCGGCCGCACCCCGCGCTCGAACCCGGCGACCTACATCGGGCTGTTCGACCAGATCCGCGACCTGTTCTCCAAGACGCAGGAGGCGCGCGCCCGCGGCTACAAGCCGGGTCGCTTCTCCTTCAACGTCAAGGGCGGCCGCTGCGAGGTCTGCCGCGGCGACGGCCAGATCAAGATCGAGATGCACTTCCTGCCCGACGTCTACGTCCCGTGCGAGCAGTGCCACGGCAAGCGCTACAACCGCGAGACGCTCGACATCCGCTTCAAGGGCAAGAACATCGCCGACGTGCTGGAGATGCCGATCGAGGAGGCACTCGAGTTCTTCGCGCACATCCCGAAGATCCGGCGCAGGCTCCAGACGCTGCACGACGTGGGGCTCGACTACATGCGCCTCGGCCAGCCCGCGACCACGCTGTCGGGCGGCGAGGCGCAGCGCGTCAAGCTGGCGAGCGAGCTCTGCAAGGTCGCCACGGGGCGGACGCTGTACATCCTCGACGAGCCGACCACCGGCCTGCATTTCGCCGACATCCAGCGCCTGCTCGAGGTGCTCCAGCGGCTGGTCGACGCCGGGAACACCGTCGTGGTGATCGAGCACAACCTCGACGTGATCAAGGTCGCCGACCAGGTGGTCGACATGGGCCCCGAGGGCGGCGAGGAGGGCGGCCGCGTGATGGCGACCGGCACGCCGGAGCAGGTGGCGGGCGTCAAGGCATCGCACACCGGCGACTTCCTGCGCGGTCTGGTCAAGCCGGCGACGAAGAAGCCGGCGCGGCGCCGCAGGGTCGCGGCCGCCGCTTAGTGGCCGCGGCCGGAAGTTCCACGCATTCCGGCGGGCCCGGACCGCGTCTGCCGGCACCCGGCATCCGGTCACGTGCCACCAGCATGCTCGCGGATGCCGTGCACCGGCAGACACGGCCCGGACTCCGCCGGGTTATGCGCGGAACTTCCGACCACGACCACTTAGTCGGTCGGAGTACGGCTGGCCGCATCGAATCGCCCGCATGCGGATGCCACGATGCGCCCGTCAGGTCCAGCCGCGCCAGCCGCGCCTCGTCCGGCCCGCTCCGCGGAAGCTGCCCCCGCAGTACCGCCGCAGCTAGACGACCGCCGCGGCGAGCTCGAGCGGATCGAGCTCGCCGCGGGCCGCTGTCAGCCGCCGAAGCGTCCGCGCAGTGCCTGCACGTTGTCGACGTACTGCTGCGTGTCGTCGTACATGCCGCGCTCCCGGACGGAGGCGAGGCCCTGGTAGTAGCCGGCGATCGCGGCGTTCTCGTCGCCGCCCGCGTCGGTCAGCAGGCGCTTGAGGTACATCACGCCGGCATGGACGTTGTCGGTCGCGGAGCTCGGATCGAGCTGCCGGCCGCCGGCGAGGTTCTGCTGCACGTAATCCCACGTGCCGGGCATCACCTGCATGACCCCGCGGGCGTTGGCGGACGAGACCATCGAGTTGTTGAACCCGCTCTCCTGCCACGCGATCGCGGCGGCGAGCGACGGGGAGACGCCGTGGGCGGCGGCCACGTTCTGGATGTCGGTGGCCGACACCTGCTGTGCCGTCGGGGCCGGAGCGGCGTCGGGGACCACGGTGGTCGCCGGGGCGGGCTCGCTCGCCTGCGCCGGAGCCGGCGCGCCGCTCGGCAGCTTCAGCACGGTGCCGGTCACCAGCAGCCCGTTCGGGTCGAGCCCGTTCATGGCGGCCATCGCCTCGGCCGTCACCCCCGTCTGCGCGGCGAGGCCCGACAACGTGTCACCGGCGCGCACCGTGTACGCGCCCTGGGGAGCCGGAGCACCGGCGGCAGGTGCGGCTGCGGGTGCGCCACCGGGCAGCTGGAGCGCCGCTCCGGTGGGCAGCAGCCCGTTCGGGTCGAGGCCGTTCATGGCCGCCAGCGTCTCGGTCGAGACGCCGCTCTGCGCGGCGATCGCGGACAGCGTGTCGCCGGCGCGCACCGTGTAGCCGCCCTGCGCGGCCGGCGCTGCGGCGGGCGCGGCCGCCTGCGCGGGGTCGGCCGCCACGAGCCCGGCCTGCTGGAGCGAGGCGTAGCCCTCGACGGTCGTCGGGACCATGATCGTGGAGCCCAGGACCACCTGGTGGTCCTCCGACACGCCGTTGAAGGCGGCGACGGTCCTCGTGGTCAGGTTGTTCGCGGCCGCGATCGACCACAGCGTCTCGCCTGGCTGAACGGTGTGCGGTACCGCAGCCGACGCGGGCGCGGCAGGAATCAGCAGGGCGATGGCGAACAGCAGCAGACGGATCGGGCGCAAGTTCGTGACCTCCGAGGTCCGGTTTCGCATCCATCCTGGCCCCGTGCGGGGGCCCCGGGAACCTGTGCGCGCAGCGTTACGTCGCCCTGCAAGGCGGCCGTCATGGCATGCTCAGGCGCCTTGGACCCGGCCGATCTCAAGCTGTGGGCGCAGAAATGGCGCTGGTACGAGCGCAACTCGCTGCCCTGGAACCGGGCACGGATCCACTACGAGTTCGCCCGCCGGCGCGCCTTCTGCCGCTGGCCCGTGCAGGGCAACGTGCTGGAGATGCTGCGCGAGGGCCGGCTGGAGCTGGGCGAGCACGTGGTGCTCGAGCCGAACGTGTGGCTGACGGCGCAGGCGCCGGCGCGGATCCGCATCGGCGGCGGCACGTTCCTGAACCTGTGCGTGCAGGTGGCGGCCGCCGACCTGGTCGAGATCGGCGAGCACTGCATGCTCGCCAACGGCTGCTTCGTCACCGACGCCAACCACCGCTTCGACGACCCTGACCGCCCCGTGCCGTGGCAGGGGTTCACCTCGAAGGGCCCGACGCGGCTGGGCGACAACGTCTGGCTCGGCGCCAACGTCGTGGTCACCAGCGGCGTGACGATCGGCGACCGCTGCGTGGTCGGCGCCAACTCGGTCGTGACGACCGACCTGCCGTCCCACTCGATCGCCGCCGGCGTGCCCGCCCGGGTGATCCGGACGGTGGAGTACGGCTCTGCCTAACCCTTGGCGAGCATGACGTGCACGCCGTACGCCACGGCGCCCGCGAACACCGCGAACGTCAGCAGCGCGAGCCCCGCGTAGGCGACCGCCGCCGAGTTGCGGCCTGTACGCGCCGACTCCGTCGAGCGCGCGAGGCCGAGCACCACGAACGAGAACGCGACGGTGACGAACACCCCTGCCACCAGCGACACCCAGATGACCTCGAAGATGTCCCCGGCCTTGACCGCAGCGAGCACGGCTCAGCCCTCCGCCGTCAGGGTGCGGCCCGCGGCGACGCGCCGCGCCAACGCCCACAGCAGGGCCAGCACGAGCACCACGGACACCACGACCGGCCCGACCGCGCCGCTCCCGAACAGCTGCGTCACCCCGTAGGTGATGCCGCCCACCATCGCGGCAGCGGGAAGCGTCAGCACCCAGGCGCCGACGATGTTGCCGGCCACGCCCCAGCGCACCGCGGAGAGCCGCTTGGCGGCGCCGGCGCCCATGATCGCGCCTGCGCTCACGTGCGTCGTCGAGAGCGGGAAGCCGACGTGCGTGGCGGACAGGATGACCGCCGCGCCGACGCCCTGGGCGGCGAAGCCCTGCGCCGGGTCCATCTTGATGATGCGGGTGCCCATCGTCTTGATGATCCGCCAGCCGCCGACGTAGGTCCCGAGCGCGATCGCCGTCGCCGCGCTGACGACCACCCAGGTCGGCGGGTCGGCGCCCGCCTCGAGATGGCCGCTGGCCACCAGCGCCAGCGCGATGATGCCCATCGTCTTCTGCGCGTCGTTGGTCCCGTGCGAGAGCGAGAACAGGCTGCCGGAGATGATCTGGCCGAACCGGAAGCCGCGCGACACGACGCCGGGATGCTGGCGGCCGACGATCCGGTAGCAGAGCAGGATGCCGACGCCGGCGGTGACGAGCGCGAGGACCGGGGCGACCAGCGCGGGGATCATCACCTTCTCGAGCAGCCCGTCGCCGTAGACCGCCTTCGCACCCTCGGCCGCGAACGCGGCGCCGACCACGCCGCCGATCAGCGCGTGCGAGCTCGACGACGGCAGACCGAAGTACCAGGTCGCCAGGTTCCAGGCGATCGCCCCGACCAGTCCGGCGAAGACGATCGGCAGCGTGACGAGGTTGGCGTCGACGATCCCGGACGCGATCGTGGCCGCCACCGCGAGCGACAGGAACGCGCCCACGAAGTTCAGCAGCGCCGCCAGCGAGACCGCCATGCGCGGCGACATCGCGCGCGTCGAGATCGAGGTCGCGACCGCGTTGGCGGTGTCGTGGAAGCCGTTGGTGAAATCGAACGCGAGGGCGGTCGCGACGACGATCCAGAGGACGAGCTCGGACTCCATCTACTGGTTCTTGATCACGATGCCCTCGAGGATGTGCGCGACCTTCTCGGTCGAGTCGATCGCATCCTCGAGCCGCTCGAAGATGTCCTTCCAGCGGATCACCAGCATCGGGTCGATCCCGGTCTCGAACAGCGACGCGAGCGCCTCGCGCGCGACCCGGTCGCCGTCGTTCTCGAGCCGGTTGATCTCGACCGTGTAGTGGTGGATGTCCTTGAACGTGCGCAGGCGCGGCATCGCGCCCGCGATCGCCCTGGCGGCCTGGTGCAGGATCCGGCCCATCTCGGTCGCCTTGTCCATCGGCGCCTCGATGCGGTAGAGGCCCAGGAAGTCCGAGACCTCCTCCGTGAAGTCGACGATGTCGTCCAGCGCCGAGGCCAGCCCGTAGATGTCCTCGCGGTCGATCGGCGTGACGAACGTCGAGTTCAGCCGCTGGATGATGTCGTGCGTGATGCGGTCGCCCTCCTGCTCGCAGACGACGACCTCGCGGGCGAGCTCGGCGTGGTCGGGCCAGTGCTCGAGCATCCGCTCGAGCAGCTCCGCGGCGCGGACGATGTTCGCTCCGGCCTCCTCGAACAGGTCGAAGAACTCGCGCTCCTTGGGAGCGAACAGGTGTGACAGCCGAGCCATGGCGGCGCAGTGTAGGAAGCCGCGCGGCGACTGTGAAGGAGTTGTTACCGAGTTGTTGACTAGACCGCCGTGCGGTGCGGAGGCAGCATGGCGTGCAGCCGGTCGAGCTCCTCGGGCGCGATCCCGTAGCTGTGCTCGGGTGCCGGGAAGGCGCGCGTGCGCACCTCCTCGGCGTACGCCTCGACGCCGCGCATCATCTCGGCCTTCACGTCCGCGTAGCGCTTGACGAACTTCGGCTTGAAGCCGTCATGGATGCCGAGCAGGTCGTGCAGCACCAGGACCTGCCCGTCGGTGCTGCCGCCCGCGCCGATCCCGATGATCGGGACCTCCATGTGCTCCATGATCGCGTCCGTCACGTCGGCCGGGATGGCCTCGAAGACGATCGCGAAGCAGCCCGCCTCCTGGAGCGCGAGCGCGTCCTCGAGCACCTGCCTCGCGCGCTCGGCCGTACGGCCCTGGGCGCGGTAGCCGCCGAGGGCGGTGGCGGTCTGCGGCGTGAGGCCGACGTGGCCCATCACGGGCACTCCGGCGCGCACGATCGCCTTCGCGCGCTCGGCCATGGCGCCGCCGCCCTCGAGCTTGACGGCGTCGCAGCCCGCCTCCTTGACGAAACGGTGGGAGGTGCCGATCGCCTGCTCGTCCGACGCCTCGTAGGAGCCGAACGGCAGGTCGCCGATCAGCAGCGGGGTCTTGAGGCCGCGCCGCACGGCGGCGGCGAGCATCAGCAGCTCCTCGACGGTGACCGGGACGGTGTCCTGGTAGCCGAGCACATTGTTGGCGGCCGAGTCGCCGACCAGGACCACGTCGGCGCCGGCCTGCTCGACGACGACCGCGCTGGGGTGGTCGTAGGCGGTCACCATCACGATCGGCTCGCCGAGCGCGCGCATCTCGGCCAGCTTGGTGAGCGTGACGGGCTTGCGGTCGTGGCGGGGCGGGGACGACATCGTGGTTCCTCCTAGGTGGTCGGCGCCCGCTCGGGGGTCGCCGCCGTGTGGATGATGGTGTTGTCGATCAGTCGGGTGGCGCCGATGCGCGCCGCTACGGCCACCAGTACCCGGCCGTCGACGGTCGTGATCGGCTCGAAGCTGTCGGGGTCGACGAGCGCGAGGTAGTCGGGGTCTACCCCGTCCATGACGGCGCGGGCGGCGCGCGCGATCGCCGCGGCGTCGCGCTCGCCCGCCGCGACCGAGGTCTCGGCGGCTCGCAGGGCGCGCGAGAGGGCGAGCGCGCGGCGGCGCTCGTCGGGCGCGAGGCGGACATTGCGACTCGACAGCGCGAGGCCGTCGGGCTCGCGCACGGTCGGCAGGACGGCCAGCTCGACCGCCAGGTCGAGGTCGCGCACCATGCGGCGCAGCACGGCGACCTGCTGCGCGTCCTTCTGACCGAAGAACGCCACGTCGGGCGCCACCACGTTGAGCAGCTTGGTGACGACCGTGCAGACGCCGGCGAAGTGGTCGGGACCGCGCTCGGCGCCCTCGAGCACATCGGACAGCCGCTCGACGCGGACCGACGTGGAGAACCCCGGCGGGTAGACCTCCTCGACCGGCGGTGCGTAGAGGGCGTCGACGCCGAGCTCGGCGGCCTCTGCCGCGTCGCGCTCCTCGCTGCGCGGATAGGCCGCGAGGTCGGCCGCCTCCTCGAACTGGGCGGGGTTGACGAACAGCGAGACGATCACCTCGTCGCAGCGCTTGCGCGCCGCACGGATCAGCGAGTGGTGGCCGGCGTGGAAGGCGCCCATCGTCGCGACGAGCCCGATCGAGCCGGACGCCTGCCTGCGGTAGGCGCGCATCTCGGCGTTGGTGCGGATCGTCCTCATGCCACGGCCGCCCGGGTAGCGTCCACCATCGCATCGAACAGCGGCAGCAGGTCAGGCGTCCGCTCGGCGACCGCAGCGCGCTGGCGGGCCACCGTGTCCTCGTCGCCGCGCGCTATCGGGCCGGTCAGCGCGTCCCCGGCGCCGCGCTCGGCCCAGTTCTCGACCGCCGCCCGGACGAGCGGCGCGAGCAGCACCCGCTCGACGCCCGCGGTCTCCGCCAGCCGCTCGGCCGCACCCTCGAGCGTGATGAGGAAGTTCGAGGCGATCGAGGCGGCCGCATGGTAGGCGGCGCGGTCCTCGCCGGCGACGCGCGTGGCGCGCATGCCGAGGGCGGCCGCGAGCGTCTCGGCGACGGCCAGCGCGCGCGGCGTGGAGCCGTCGACGGCGCAACCGGCGCCGGCCAGGACGTCGCGCGGCGCCCCGGCGGGCACGGTCATCAGCGGGTGCAGCGAGAACGCCTCGTGCGGGACGAGCACATCGAGCCCGGTCGCGCCCGAGCAGTGGCCGACGAGCGGCCCGGCCTCGATCGCGGCCGCCGCCGCGGCGATCTCGGAGTCCGGCACGCACAGGAGCACCGTCGTCGCGCCGCTGGCGTCCGCGCCAC
Source organism: uncultured Solirubrobacteraceae bacterium (assembly GCA_963830725.1). Classification (GTDB taxonomy): domain Bacteria; phylum Actinomycetota; class Thermoleophilia; order Solirubrobacterales; family Solirubrobacteraceae; genus DASSUW01. The sequence continues at coordinate 282,205 of CAWHNO010000013.1, forward strand.
GCCCGAAGCGGACCCGCGGGCCCGTAAGGCTGCGGCGAGTGCGGTTCCGAGGCGGCCAGCCCCGACGATGGCGATGGAGTCCAGTTCCCTCACGGAGATACCGGCTTCTGACGTCGACCCTCAGGATAGTCCGCCGTGGAGGCGATTAGAGTCATTTCTCGATGGGGACCGCAGCCGAGAGGCGCGACGAGCTGAAAGCCGTCTGGCACCAGGCGCAGGCCTGCACCAAGTGCCCGCAGCTCGCCTCCACGCGCCAGACCGTGGTGTTCGGATCGGGCAACGCCGACGCCGACCTGATGTTCATCGGCGAGGCGCCGGGAGCCAACGAGGACCGCCAGGGCCTGCCGTTCGTCGGCCAGGCCGGCCGCCTGCTCGACACGCTGCTCGAGGAGATCGGGTTGACGCGCGCGGACGTGTTCGTTGCCAACGTGCTCAAGTGCCGGCCTCCCGGCAACCGCGACCCGCTGCCGCAGGAGATCGACGCCTGTCAGGACTATCTGTTCCGGCAGCTCGAGCTGATCGAGCCGCGGGTGGTGTGCACGCTCGGCAACTTCTCAGCGAAGCTGCTGCGAGGCGATCCCGCGACCGGGATCACGCGGCTGCACGGCCGCGACGAGATCCGGCGGATCGGGCCGCGGCGGGTGCGGCTGTACCCCATCTACCACCCGGCGGCCGCGCTCTACACGCCGAAGATGCTCGAGACGCTGCGGGCCGACTTCGCGCGGCTCCCGGAGCTGCTGGCGCTCGAGCCGCCCGAGCAGCCACCGCAGGAAGAGCCGAAGCTCGTGGTGCCGGAGCCGGAAGTGATGGTCGAGCCGGAGGTCGAGCGGGAGCCGGAGCCGGCTCAGCTCGGCCTCTTCTGAGCCGCACGCTCGTCGGTGGTGATCGCGTAGCGCTCGTGGTCGCGCCACTGGCCGCCGATCAGCAGGTAGCGCGGGGAGAAGCCCTCGAGCCGGAAGCCCGCGCCGCGGGCGAGCGCGATCGACGGCTGGTTGTCCGGCTGGATGTTGGCCTCGAGACGGTGCAGGGCGAGCGGGCCGAAGGCGTGGTCGAGTACCTGCTCCATCGCCTCGCGCATCAGTCCGCGGCCGGCATACCGCTGGTGCGCGTAGTAGCCGAGGTAGGCGGACTGGAAGGCGCCGCGGACGATCTGGGAGATCGTGAAGACGCCGGCGATCGCGCGCTCCTCCTCGGTCAGGCAGGCGACCAGGCAGGCGAAGTCGTCGCGCCGCGAGCGCGCGTAGAGGTCGTCGAACTGGTCCGAGCGCTCGGGCGGATAGGTCCACGGCCGGTGCAGCTCGCGGCTCTCGCGGGCGAGCGCGAGGAACGCCTCGCGGTCACTCCGCTCGAGCACCCGCAACGTCACGCGCGCGCCCGCGGGCGGCGTCCCGGGATCGACCTCCCAGGGGCGCCGGGTGGCGGCCGCGGACGGCGGACGGCGGCGGAGCATCGGGCGTCTCACACGAGAAATCAAAGCGCACCGCCATGATGACGGAACGGTCGCGGCGGCCGGTCGCCATCGACGCGCGTGCGGCGGCGCGGCCGGAGCTCGGCGGCGTCGAGCGCTGGACGCGTGAGCTGGCGGCGCGCCTGCCGGTACTGCGGCCGGGCGGCTACGTGGTGCTCCGGCCCCGCCCGGCGCTCGCCCACCGGGCCGGCCATGCGTGGGAGCAGACCGTGCTGCCGATCCGTGCCGCGCGACTCGGCGCTCGCGCGCTGCTGTGCCCCGCCAACCTGGCTCCGCTCGCCTATCCGCGGTCGGTCGTCGTCGTCCACGACGCGGCGGCGTTGCGGCATCCCGGCTGGTACTCCAGGACCTACGTCGCCTGGCAGCGGCTCGTACTGCCGGTCGTCGCGCGCAGGGCGCGCCGGCTTGTGACCGTCTCCGAGTTCGCCCGCGGCGAGCTGGTGGAGCTGCTGGGAGTGGACGCCGTCGTGATCCCGGGCGGCGTCGACGAGCGGTTCGAGCCCGGCGCCGATCCCGAGCCCGCACGCCACGCGCTCGGGCTCGCCCGCCCCTACGTGCTCTGCGTCGCCTCGCACACCGCGCGCAAGAACCTCGCCGCGCTCGCCCCGGCGGCGCGCGCGCTGGCCGCAGACGGCGTCGAGGTCGTGGTCGCCGGCGGCCACCGGCCGCAGTTCGCGCGCGAGCAGGGGCTCGATGCCCTGCGCCTGCTCGGTCACGTCGCTGACGCGCTGCTCCCCGGCCTCTACGCCGGCGCGGAGGCCTTCGCGCTGCCGTCGCTCTACGAGGGCTTCGGCCTGCCCGTGCTGGAGGCCATGGCCTCGGGCACGCCCGTGGTGGCGTCCGCCACGACCGCGCTGCCGGAGACGTGCGGGGGAGCGGCGAAGCTCGTGGAGCCCGACGGCGAGGCGTTCGCGGCGACGCTGACCGCGCTGCTGAGCGACTCCGGCGAGCGCGAGCGGCTGCGGGCCGCCGGCCTCGAGCGCGCCGCGGGTTTCTCGTGGGAGGCGACCGCCCGCGCGGTCGATGCGCTGCTCGGTACAGGTGGCCGGAAGTACGGCGCATAGCCCGGTCAAGTCCGGGTCGTGTCTGCCGGTGCATGGCATCCGCGAGCATGCTGGTGGCACGTGACCGGATGCCGGGTGCCGGCAGACGCGGGCCGGACCCGCCGGAATGCGTCGTACTTCTGGCCGCGTGTACCTAGCCCCGCAGCTTCCGGGACGTCCGCTGGAACGCCCGCAGCGCCGGCGCGCTGACCACGGTTCCGTCGCCGCGCAGCCGACGCAGGCCCGACCACGAGAACACGCTCAGGTCGGACTCGGCCGACAGCCACGTGTACCAGTACACGCGCCCCACGTGCAGCTGCTTCCGGGCGCGCGCCAGCGCGGTGAGACCGATCGCGAGGCGGCGCGCCTGGCCGCGCTCGGTGGTGGCGATGCCGATCGGGTCGCGCACCTTGCCCTTGGCCGCCGGCCACGAGACCTCGGTCACCCACAGCGGCTTGCGGCGGTCGCCGAAGCGTCGCATGACCCGCCGGGTCGCGCGCAGGAAATCGGGCACGCGCGCGGGCCGCGCCGTGTAGGGGTGGATGGCGGCGGCGTCGAAGTGGGGCCGGCCGCCGGCGCGGTAGACCTGCCGCAGGGCGGCCCAGCCGTTCGGGAGCCCGGCGAGAATCGCGCGCGCCTGCGGGTCGGCGGCCTTCAGCGCGCCGCGAGCCGCCTTGAGCAGCGCCACGTAACCCTCCGCGAAGGGCTGCGGCGACCAGAAGCCGGGCAGGTTCGGCTCGTTCCAGATCTGCCACGCGCGGATCGGCCGCGGCGCGATCTCCGGGTGCTCCGCCCACAGCGATCCCTGCGGGCCGTAGCGCCCGACGAGCGCCGTGAGGAAGTCCGCGTAGTCGGCCGGGTCGCGAGGCGGGGAGGCCATGTCGGCCGGGTCGGCGCGCGCCCAGGCGGGCGTGGAGAAGACGACCGGGAAGCACCGTGATGCCCTGACGGGCGGCCGCCAGCACCGGGTCGTCGTAGGCGCTGAAGTCGACCGCGCCGGGCAGCGGCTGGCCCTGCGCCCAGTAGAACGCCACGCGCGTGGTCGCGACGCCGGAACCGGCCATCCGCGCCCATTCGCCGGCGTACTGGTCGGCGGCATCGATCACCGGGCCGTCGACGGCCACGCCGAGCCAGTCGCGTGGCACGGCCGCCGCGGCCGGGGCGGCGGCGGCGAGCGTCAGCAGGAGGGCGAGCGTGATCGTGCGCAGCATCGGAGGTCCCAACACAGGTCGTCGTGCTTCGGAGCGCGCCAACGCAATTAGGATTGCCGATCGATGGCCCCCCGCGTCGCGCTCGTGCACGACTTCCTGCTCGACCTTCGCGGGGCGGAGCGCGTCTTCGCGGCCATCTGCGACGCCTGGCCCGAGGCCGACGTGTTCACCGCCGTCTACGACGAGCAGGGCACCGAGGGACGCTTCGCGGCGCGTTCGCCGCGCACCTCGTTCCTGCAGCGGGTGCGGCCCAGCGCACGCACCTTCCGTCCGCTGCTGCCGCTCTACCCGTACGCGATCGAGACGCTCGACCTGCGCGGCTACGACCTCGTGATCTCGTCCTCGAGCGCCTGGGCCCACGGAGTCCTGCCGGATCCCGGGGCGGTGCACGTCTGCTACTGCCACAACCCGTTCCGGTACGCCTGGTCCGAGCGCGAGGCCACGCTGGCGGCCCGCAGCGCTCCGCTCCGCCTGCCGCTGCAGGTCGTGCTCTCGCGCTGGCGCCGGTGGGATTGGATCGCGGCCCAGCGGGTCGACCGGTACGTGGCGAACTCGCGGCTCACCGCCTCCCGCGTGCGCCGCTACTTCGGCCGCGAGGCCGACGTCCTGCACCCGCCGGTCGAGCTCGAGCGGTTCTGGCCGGGCGAGGTCGGCGACCACTACCTGGTGGTCGCGGAGCTGATGGCGCACAAGCGCATCGACGTCGCCATCGAGGCCTTCAACCGCCTGCGTCTGCCGCTCGTGGTGGTCGGCGACGGGCCGGAGGAGCGCCGGCTGCGGCGGCTCGCCGGGCCGACCGTGTCGCTCGCCGGGCGGCTGACCGACACCGAGGTGGCGGCGCTGCTGCGCAGCGCGCGGGCGCTCGTCGTGACCGCGGCCGAGGAGTTCGGGATCGCCGCTGTAGAGGCGCTGGCGTCCGGCCGGCCGGTGATCGCGCTGGGCTCGGGCGGCGTCCTGGAGAGCGTGCACGACGGCGAGACCGGCGCCTACTACCGCTTGAGCAATCCGGCCGCCCTGGCGGACGCGATTGCCGGCTTCGATCCGATGGAGATCGATCCGGCGGCCTGCGTGGCGGCGGCCCGCCGTTTCGGCACCGACCGCTTCCAGGCCGCGCTGCGCGGCGATCGTCGCCGATGCCGTGGCGGCCGAGTCGGCGGCCGAACGCGACCGGCCGGCGGTCGTGACGGGCCTGTTCGCGCGGCGGGCTGCGCGCCGCGCCGCCGTCCGCCGCTGAAGTGTGCGCTGCGTCACAGTTGAGGTCGAAATTGCTGCAAAATCGTGCCGTTTGCGCTTCACTTCTTCATTAGCGCCTAAAACCTGCGACCAGCGGGCAGAAAACCGCGTAACTTGCGGTGGCGCTATGGGTTCTCTGTAGTGCCCGTGCTCCGCGAGGGGTCATGGGAGCCTTGAACCGGGTCCGGGTCCTCGGCGTAGATCTGGTTTGAGTATCGCCTCGAAGGCGGCCGTCCGACCTCCCCCGGGCGGGCCGACCAGAACGGTGGCCGCAGGAAGCGGCGCCGAGCCGGTGTGGGCTCCGGCGAGATTTCACACGATTCGATGGTTGCGTCAGCAACTGAATCGGGTATAATTCCTACTGCAAGAGTTGGTTTTTGAGATGCCTGCGACAAAGACGAAAGGGAAGACCAGACAACGAGCACGCTCACCGATATCCCGCGCCCCCGGATCGCGCCCGAGCACGAGGCGGATCCCACCATGGACTCCCTCCAGCTGCTGCTGCGAGAGGCGGGTCGCTACCCGCTGCTGAAGCCGAGCGAGGAGATCGAGCTGGCCCAGCGGATCGAGAAGGGAGATCTCGCCGCCAAGGACCGCATGATCAACTCCAACCTGCGCCTGGTCGTCGCGAACGCGCGCCGCTACCAGGGCCAGGGCCTCGCGCTCGGCGACCTCATCCAGGAGGGCATGCTCGGCCTGATCCGAGCCGTGGAGAAGTTCGATTGGCGCAAGGGGTTCCGGTTCTCGACGTACGCGACGCTGTGGATCCGCCAGGCCATCCAGCGCGGACTGGAGAACACGAGCCGGACGATCCGGCTCCCTGTCCACGTGGCCCAGCGGTCCCGGAAGGTCGGGCGCATCGAGCGCGAGCTCACGACCAAGCTCGGTCACGAGCCCACCGACGAGGAGATCGCCGCCGTGGCGGACCTCCCGCTGGAGGACGTGATCGAGATCCGCAAGGCGGACCGCGCGGTGGTCAGCCTCGACAAGCCGGTCGGCGACGAGGGCGACACGTCCTTCGGCGACCTGCTGGCGATCGAGACGGCCCCCGTCGACGAGGAGGTCGGAGAGAAGCTGCGCTCGGAGACGCTCCTGAGCGCGATCGCCGAGCTCCCCGAGCAGGAGCGCAACGTGATCGAGATGCGCTTCGGCGCCGGCGACCAGGAGCCTCAGACGCTCAGCCAGGCCGGCCGCAAGCTCGGCGTCTCGACCGAGCGCGCGCGTCAGATCGAGGAGCGGGCGCTGAAGCGCCTGAGCCAGCGCACTGACGTCATGGCGCTACGCGAGGCCGCGTAACACGCCTCCCAGCGGAGGCCGGGCGAGCCGCCCGGGCTCGTCTGTCCGGTTCAAGGCTCGATCCGGCCGCAGGTCGCCGGCGCCCTCGACCTCCGACCGCACGGTCGGGTCGCCGCTGTAGGACACGTCGCCGGCGCCCTCCACGATCACGTCGAGCTCGTCGCTGACGTTGAGCTCGGCGTCCGCGGCGCCCTGCACGACGACTCGCGCGGTGCGGACGCGCAGATCGAGCAGGTTGGCGTTGCCGGCGCCCTGGATCGTCGCCGTGAGGCGGTCGACGGTGCCGGAGGCATCGACGTCCGCCGCGCCACGCAGCTCGAGCTCGAGCGCCTGCGCGTCGAGATCCTCGAGCACGACGTCGCCCGCGCCGTCGACATCGACGCTCGCGAGCGCCGACGCCGCGACCTCGACCTGCACGTCGCCGAGCGGGTCGGGGCCGATGACGATGCCGCGGTCGCGAATGTCGATCTCCAGCACACCGCCGCTCGATGCGGTGATGACGCGGTCGATCACGTTCTCACCGGCGTAGACGCGGACGTGACGGCCGTCGCCCTCGACGACCTCGACGTCGACGCTCTCGGAGACCTCGAGCCGGTCGTAGGGGGCGACCTCGCGCGTCTCGACGATGCGGTCACCGCCGCCGCAGCCGGCGACGAGCAGGATCGGGAGAAAGAAGCGGCACCAGACGCCTCAGGAGTGACCTCCAGGGGATCTCGGCGATCAGCGTCGTGCCGAGGCCGGGTGGGGAGTCGAGGTCGAGGCGTCCGTCGAGCGCCTCGACGCGGTCCCGGAGCCCGCGCAGACCGCTGCCGGCGTTGATGTCGGCGCCGCCGGCGCCGTCGTCGCGCACGATCAGCCGGACGCGGCCGTGCTCGACCGCGAGGCTGACACCGGCGGACATGGCGCCGGCGTACTTGGCGACGTTCGTGAGCGCCTCCGCGGTGACGAAGTAGCAGGCGGCCTCGACCTGAGGCGGGAGCCGGCGCTCGGGGACGCCATCAACCGTGGTCGGCACCGGCGCGCGGGCGGCGAGCGCCTCGAGCGCCGGCCCGAGGCCGCGATCGCTCAGCAGCGCCGGGTGGATGCCGCTGGCCAGCTCGCGCAGCTCCTGGACCGCCAGCCGCGCCTCCTCGCGCGCCTGCGCGATCAGGGGCCCGGCCGCCTCCGGATCCTGGAGGCGGGACTCCGCGAGCCCGAGCGTGAGCGAGAGCGCCACGAGACGCTGCTGTGCGCCGTCGTGCAGGTCGCGCTCGATCCGCCGGCGCTCGGCGTCGCCCGCGGCGATGATGCGGGCGCGCGCGTCGCGCAGGTCGTCGACGCGCTCGTGCAGCTGCGACGGTGCTGGGGCCGAGCATGACGCGCGCGAACAGCGCCCACAGCCACGCGGCGCCGTTGAAGAGGTGCAGCGACAACAGGACGGCCGGCACGCCGATCACGGTCAGCGGCAGCGCCTGCAGCGGCGACTCGACGATCCAGCCGAACACCGTGACCGTCGTGCCGAGCACGATCAGCGGCGCGAACAGCAGCGTGAGCGAGAAGAAGCCGGCGCCGCACACGATCGCGAACGACGCCACGCCGAGCGGGAACTTGAGCGCGACGAAGACGAGGCCCTTCCAGGTCATCGGGTCGCGCAGCCAGCGCAGGACCCGCTGCACCGGCGACAGCCCCCGCTGGTCGGGCGGCGTCGCGATCGGCACCGCCGAGCATCGCGCGCGCGAGGCCGCGCTCGATCGCGGCCATCCCGCGCCAGGCGGCGAGCGTGGCGAGCAGGATTCCGAGCCCGACGATCACCACCGCCAGTGCGACGCCGATCGTGACACCGGCGACGAGGACCGTGAAGTAGGCGAGGCCCAGCGGGAACGCGAGCAGCAGGTAAACCAGGTTCACCCACGTCTGCGGACGGACGACGACGCGGGCGAAGCGGGCGAGCCAGGTGCTCACGCTTCGCAGGCTAGTCCCGCGCCGCTCCGTGTCGCTACGGCGGTCCGGCACGGCGCGTGGGGTCAGCCTCACCGAGTCGAGGATGTCCGCGAAGCGGCGCGCGGACGCCCGCCCGTCGAAGCCGGCCTCGGCGCGTGCGCGGGCGGCGGTGGGGGCGCCGGGATCGTCGAGCACGCTCCGCAGAGCTCGCGCGGCGTCGGCGGCATCGCCTGGCGTGTAGAGCCGTCCAGCAGCGCCGCCCAGGATCTCCGGCGGCCCGCCGGAGGCGGGGGCGACGACCGGCCGGCCCGCGGCCAGCGCCTCCACGATCGCCAGCCCGTACGGCTCGCGATCGGCGCAGTGGAGGAGGACATGGGCGCGCTCGAGGGCGGGCCGCGGGTCGCGCAGCGCCCCCGAGAAGGTGACGCGGCCGGCGAGGTCGGGGCGCGAGGCGCGCCGGCGCAGGCCGTCGACGAAGTCGGGCGGGTCGCCGGGCAGCGGCGCGCCCGCGAGCTCGAGCTCGAGCCCGGGCACGCGCGCGGCGACCTCGAGCGCGAGGTCGGCCCGCTTCCACGGGACGAGGGCGCCGAGCACGAGCGCCCGCGGCAGCGAAGGCGGCGGGGGATCCACGCGCCAACGCTCGAGGTCCACTCCGGGGTGGACCACGTGGGCTCGCGGGTCGACCGCGTCCGGCGATCGTGGCCGAGACGCACCACGGTCGCGTCGCAGCGGCCGGTCGCCAAGCGGACGGCGCGAGCCAGCACGGGGCCCGTCGGCAGGTCCTGATGCAGCGCGACGACCGGCGAGCGGAGGACGACCGCGGCCAGCACGGGCCGCTGCCCGGAGGCGACGACGACCGACGGCCGGTGACGCCGCTCGAGGACGACGAGGTCGCGCGCCAGGCCGGCCAGCGCGCGCAGCGCGGCCACCCGCGCGCCGCGGAAGCGCAGCGGCCGCGCGCGCAGCGGCGAGACGGCCCAGCCGCGCGCGCGGCCCGCCTCGGCCAGCGGCCCCTCGGGACACGCCAGCACGACCGGGCCGTCCAGCGCCCCGCCCCAGTCCAGCAGGACCCGTTCCGCGCCGCCGAGCACGCCCGCGTAGGCGACCAGCAGGACGGGCCCGGCCGGCGCCGAGCGAGCGATCGGCGGTGTCGTGGCCGTGCCGGCGCCCGCGTGCCGCGCGCGGCGGAGCGCGGCCAGCTGGGCTCGTGGGCGCGCGGCGTCGCCTCCGAGCAGCGCGTGGCCCGCGGCGCGGGTCGCGAAGGTCAGCGCCTGGGCGGCATCGTCGGCGCGGAGGGCGGTGGCGCCTCGGGTGGCGGCGATCGCCTCGCGCCGGCGGCGGGCCAGCAGCTCGTAGGGCTCGCCGGCGCGGAGCGTGGCGTGGCCGCCGACGTGGCGCACGCGCAGCCGCGGGTGCAGCACGGTCGGCACGCCGACGGCGCGCGCCCGGAGGCACAGCTCCATGTCCTCGGCGAACAGGTGGACGGCCGGGTCGAACGGGCCCGAGGCGGCGCAGCAGCTCCGTCGACCCGGCAAGGCACGCCGCGATCGCCCAGCCGACGGTTCGCGGCGCCTCGGCGCGGTGCGGCTCGAGCCGGTCGCGCAGGAACGACGGCAGCAGCGGCGCGTGCACGAGCGCTCCGGCGACGGCGCCCGCGGTGCCCGGCAGCGGATGCGCGGAGCGCTGGACGCCGCCGTCGGGGTCCAGCAGCCGCGGGGCATGCAGAGCGCCCGGATGGGCCCGTGCCACCGCGGCGAGGGCCGACAGCGAGCCGTCGAGCAGCTCGCAGTCGGGGTTGAGCAGCACCGTGACGTCGCCGCGCGCGCGGGCGACGCCGGCGTTGCACGCCGCCCCGAAGCCGGGGTTGCCCGTCCAGCAGCTCGACCTCCGCGCCGCGCGAGGCGCGCCAGCGCCGCACCGCCGTCACGCGATCCGGAGTCGACCACCACGAGCTGCGGCGCGCTCGGCGCAGATGCGTCGTCGAGCGAGTCCAGCAGCCGACCCAGCTCCGCCTCGGAGTCGTGCAGCACGATGACGGCCGTGAAGCTCGGCATCGGCGGACCGTAGCGTCCACTCCCGCCCCGGCGCCTTGAATACACTGCCGCGCCCATGCCCGCCGACCTGCGCGCCGCCGCGCTCGACGCCGTCCGGCGCTACGCCGAGGTCGCGCTCGCGCCGCGAACGATTCGAGCCCGGCCGCTCGCAGGTCCCGGTCGCGGCGAAGGTGCTCGACGCGGAGGACCTCGTCGCGCTCACCGACGCGGTGCTCGACGGCTGGCTCACCGAGGGCCGCTTCGCGCGCGAGTTCGCCGGCCGCTTCGCTCGCGCGGCCGGCCGCCGCCACGCCCTGCTCGTCGGCTCGGGCTCGCAGGCCAACCTGCTCGCCGATCGCCGCCGCGTGCTCGCACCTGCACGAGCGTCCGCTGCCGCCGCGGCGACGAGGTCGTCACGGCCGCGATCGGCTTCCCACCACCGTCGCGCCCGTCTACCAGCAGGGCCTGGTGCCGGTCTACGTCGACGTCGAGCCCGACACCTACAACCCCTCGCTCGAGCAGCTCGCCGCCGCCGATCGGGCCGCGAACGCGGGCCGTCGTCCTCGCCCACACGCTCGGCAACCCGTTCGACGCCCCAGGCGTCGCCGAGCTCTGCCGCGAGCACGGGCTGGTGCTGATCGAGGACGTGTGCGACGCGCTCGGCTCCGACGCATCGCCGGCCGCCCGGTGGGCACGTTCGGCGACGCCGCGACGCTACTCGTTCTATCCCGGCTCACCACATGACCACCGGCGAGGGCGGCGCCGTCGCGTGCGACGACGACACCTGGCAGCGCGCGCTGGCCTCGCTGCGCGAGTGGGGTCGCGACTGCTGGTGCCCGCCGGGCGTCAACGATGCCTGCGGCCGCCGCTTCGAGGGCCGCTTCGGCGAGCTGCCCGCGGGCTACGACCACAAGTACGTCTTCTCGCACGTCGGCTTCAACTTCAAGGTCACCGACATGCAGGCCGCGCTCGGGCTCTCGCAGCTCGACAAGCTCGGCGGCTTCCACTGCCCGCCGGCGCGCGAACTTCGCCCGCCTCGACGCCGCGCTGCGCGCCGCTCGAGGACCGGCTCGTCCTCCCGCGCGCCCTGCCCGGGGCCGACCCGTCCTGGTTCGGCTACCCGCTGACGCTGCGCGAGGGCGGCGCCGGCCGCCGGCGCGAGCTGCAGCGCGTTCCTGCTCGAGCGCGGAATCGACTCGCGGCTGCTGCTGGCCGGCAACCTCGTCCGCCAGCCCGGCTTCCTCGGGCTCGAGCACCGGGTCGCCGGCGGCCTCGAGCACGCCGACCGGATCACCGAGGCCGCGCCTGTGGGTCGGCTGCTGGCCGGGCCTGGACGACGCGCGGCTCGACTGGATCGCCGAGTCGCTCGACCGCGTTCCTCACCTGAGCTCGAGGATCTCGAAGCGCCCGTGGCGGGCGACCGGGCGGTACGCGCGCGCGAGGTACTCGTCGAGCAGCGTCACGCCGCTCGACTCGCCCGCGCGGTTGGGCTCGCGGCGCCGCGGTGACGGTCGAGGTGTCGCGCACCACGGCGCGGCGGTCGCGCGCGCTCCAGGTCGGCGACGATCTCGCGCTGGACCGGCGCCGACGTGACCACCCCGGGCGCCGCGATGTCGTAGCGGCTCGCGTTCGGCCGCTCGGCGAGCACGTAGAGCAGCGGGTAGCCGGAGGTGACGAGGTCGGCCCGCCGGGTCGCGACGTAGGTCGGCGTTCCCGGCGGGAACGCGCGCCTGCAGCTCGGCGCACCGCGCGCTCGAGATCCGCGCGCTCGCGCCCGCGCACGCCGCACGCCGTCGGCGACCGGCAGCGCGCAGCTCCGCGTAGTCGCGCGCGCAGCTCGAGCCAGCGGCGGTCGGCGCCCTCGACGATCGCGAAGCGCCAGCACCGCCGCGCCGCGGCGACCGGCGAGCACGCGGCCGCTCGCCGCACCGCCCAGGCGGCCAGCACCGCCACCATGACGGCGAGCGGCGCCGTGTGGAACGACGTCGGGGCGCGTGAGCAGGTAGTGCGCCATCCCGAGCGCGAACACGGCGACCGCCACCCGCAGCGGCGACCGGTCGCGCAGCGACGCCGCGACCAGCCCGCCGGCGAGCCCGAGCCACGAGCACGAGCGGCAGGTAGAACAGCAGCAGGCTCTCCGCCGAGTCCGACAGGAAGCCGCCGAGCGAGCGCGGTGTTGAGCGGCCCGTCGTAGTCGAGCGGGAACGGCAGCGACTGGTAGTCGGAGAAGTCGGTCAGCGGGTAGCTCGACGAGCAGGTCGAACGACGGCCCGAGCCCGGCCAGCGCGACGACCGGCGCGTACAGCAGCGACGGCGCGTCGCCGACCGCGGCGAGCGCGAACCGCGCCGCCGCACGCGGTGCCGCGCGCGCACCGCGCACCCGACCAGCACGCCGAGCGCCGAGGTAGGCGGCGAACTCGAGCCGCCAGAACGCGGCGACGCCGGCCAGCGCGCCCGGCGAGCGCCGGCCGCCGCTCGAACACGAGCAGCGCGCCGAGCGCGAGCGCGAGCGTCGAGCGGGAACGGATGCGGCCCGCTCGGATACGCCATGCGCGAGCGCCGCCGCCAGCCAGGCGACCAGCGCCGCCCAGCGCGGCGCGCCGCCGCGCACGCGCCAGCCGCCACGCCAGCAGCGCGACCGAGCGCGTCGCAGAGCACGCGCACGACCCGCCACGCAGCAGCGACGGGCCGAAGGCCTCCCACAGGCCCGCCGAGCAGCAGCGGCTGGCCGGGCGGATAGAACCACCAGAAGTCGCGAGTACGGGACCTGCCCGTCGGCGATCCGCGCGGCCGCCTGGAGCATCAGGCCCTCGTCGTTGGGCTGGATGCCGTCGAGCGCCGTGACGCCCGAGATCAGCGCGCCGCCGCGACGAACAGCGCCGCCGGCAGTCAGCGCAGGACGTAGACGGTCGCGCATCCGTAGCGGTCGCACCCGTTCGATCAGCGGCCCGAGCACGCGGCCGAGGTCGCGCAGGCCCGGCCGGCAGTCGACGAACGCGAAGCGCGCGCCCGAGCGGCGCGCGAGCGCCTGCGCCTCGGCGGGGCTCATGTCGCCCTCGAACAGCGCGCGCGTCTCGCGCACGCGCGCGTCCCAGTCCGGCGTCCACGACAGCGCGCCGACGTACACCTCGCGCCCGGTCCGGTACGGGAGCATGTGGCCGCCGTAGGCCGGCGCGAGCACGCCGCCCGGCCGCGGGTCGCGCTCGAGCGCGTCGAGCGCGCGCTGCTCGCCCTCGAACACGAAGTACGGGTCGCCGGCCGCGCGGATCGCAGTTCACCGCGACGCTGAACTTGTGCGCGATGCCCGGCAGCGATCATCAGCGCGAGGCAGGCCGACGACGAGCGCCGGCCGCGGCCGCGGCCAGACGCGACGCGACGCCCTGGACCGCGAGCATCGACGAGCGGGATCGCCAGCCCCTGGAACGCGTGGTACGGGAACGTGCCGACCGGCGCGCAGGTAGATCGCCAGCGCCGCGAACGGCCACACGCGCACGGCGAGCTCCTGCCAGCCGGCCGCCGGCAGGCGGTACGCGAGCGCGGCGGGCACGGCGAGCGGCGCAAGGTGAGCACGATCGCCCACCACGGCCAGCTCCACGTCGCCTGCGATGCCGGCCGCGTTGACCTCGCCCGGCCAGCTCCCACGCGGCGTCGGTCCGCGCGAGCACGACGTAGTACACCGCCGGCAGCGCCACGGCGCGCCGGCACCGCCAGCACCGCGAGCGGCGGCCGCTCGCCGCGTGCGCCGCCAGCGCAGCGCCTCGACCGCCACGCACGATCAGCGCCAGCGTCGCGCCCTGCCACGGCTGCAGCCAGCAGATCAGCAGCGCTGCCGGCGCGCCGCCCAGCGCCAGCCGCCGCGCGCTCGACCGCGAGCAGCACGAGCGGCATCAGGAACGACCGCGATCGCGGTCATCAGGTAGCCCCACAGGTACTGGCCCGATCCACATCTCGCCGGAGATGAAGTCGAACGTGTACTGGCGCGGGTTGCCGCCCCAGTCCGGTCCACGCGACGAGCGCAGCTCGCGGGCATGACCGCGAAGAGCGACGAGCATCAGCGCGGCGTGGCGCTGCCCGCCCGGCGGCAGCAGCCGGCGCACGTAGCAGCAGCGCGCCGCCAGAACAGTGACGCCGACGGCGACCGGCTTCCACAGCAGGTAGCGCGAGCGGCACGGTGATGCCGGTCACCGCGTGCAGCACGCCCGGAGAGCAGGAACCCGGGGTGCAGGAACACGCGGTGGTCGGGCGCCATGTCGTACTCGTTGCCGATCAGGCCGTGCTCGGACGCCTGGCGGATCCAGGTGAAGTACTGGAGCTGGTCGGACGCGAGCAGGCCGTCGGCGCCGGTCAGCGCGCGGCCCTTGGTCAGCAGCGCGGCGAGCACGACGCAGCGAGAGGCCGGCGAGCGCGATCGAGCGCGCCGAGCTCGACGCGGTCCGAGCCGCCTCACCGCAGCGTCCACCGCCCGGCGCAGCCGGCGCCCGACGCGCCGCACCGCGGCGCAGCGGCCCCTCGTCGGCCAGCGTCTCGCGGAGCGCCCAGCGGTACTGCGCGAGCGTCGGCGCGCCGCACGACGCCGCGCCGGATCGCCCGCCGCGGGCGCTCCCGCGCGGTCGCGCACCACTCCACGAGCGGCGCCGCCACCGCGCTCCCAGCGCAGCGCCGGCGCGACGGCGGCGATCGCGCTCGCGTGCGGCGGTCGCCGTCCGGGCCGAGCAGCGCGTCGCACGCCGCCGCGAACGCCGTCGGCGTCGCCGGGCGGCGACGGTCCTGCCGAGGCCCTCGCGCTCGACCAGCTCGGCCAGCGCGTCGCCGCGCGTGGCGACCACCGGCAGGCCGGCCCACAGGT
Source organism: uncultured Solirubrobacteraceae bacterium (assembly GCA_963830725.1). Classification (GTDB taxonomy): domain Bacteria; phylum Actinomycetota; class Thermoleophilia; order Solirubrobacterales; family Solirubrobacteraceae; genus DASSUW01. The sequence continues at coordinate 297,255 of CAWHNO010000013.1, forward strand.
AGTCGAGCACGCGCGTGCGGTGCGCGTAGCGCGCCTCGAGGTGGTCGTGATGCGCGCGTGACGCCGAGGTCGGCGTCGGCGAGCCAGCCGCCGCGCTCGGCGTACGGCACCCAGCCGCGGTTGACGTGCACGAGCCGGCCCTCGAGGCCGAGCGCGCGCGCCTCGGCGATCGCGGCCTCGCAGGTACGCCGCCTGGCCCGTGGCCTCGAGGCCGGGGCGGCCGGCGCCCAGCACGACGAGGTGCACGTCCGTCCGAGCAGGCGCGACCGCCCGCATCGGCGTGACCGGGTCCAGCCAGCCCCACACGCCGCCGCCCCACAGCAGCACGCGGTCGTCCGCGCCGATCTGCGGGAACGCGGCGCGCAGCGCCGCCCGGGGCGCCGGCGGCGGCTCGGCGGGCAGGCCGAACGGGACGACCGCGCGATCGAGCGCGCGCGGGTCGGTCGATCAGCCCGTGCAGCGCGAGCCCGCCGATCCAGAGGTCGCGCTGGCGCTCGTTGGCGCACAGGATCAGGTCGGCCGCCGCGCACTGCGCCAGCGTGCGCGCGACGATCGCCGAGCGGATCCGGCGCCGGGCACGGCGCGAGCGGTGCGCGACCGCCTCCAGCACCTCGACGACGATCGGGTTGTAGAGGTCGGCGACGAGCCGCGTCGGGCCGCCGGCGATGCCGCTCGAGCGCGGTCGGCGGCAGCTCCTGCGCGACGACGACGTCGTGCTCGCGCGCGGCGCGCACGAGCGCCTCGACGTCGGCCATCCCCGCCTCGAGCAGCCGCAGGCCCGGCGACGGTGCTCGGAGCGGGCGCGGCCAGCGTCACGTCGCACTCGGCCGCCAGCGCCCGCGCGAGCTCGGAGGCGCGGATCGCCGGGCCGGCCATCGCGGGCCCGACGGGCTCGGCCGACACCACGAGCACCGAGGTCCTCACGCGCGCAGCGCCTCCAGCGCCCGCCGGTCGATGCCGCCGAGCGCGGCCAGCACCGCGGCGTAGACGCGGCGCCGACCGGGACGAGCAGCGCCAGCGTCACGCTCGCGCAGCCAGACGAGCACCGCGGCCATGGCCGCGGCGGCGACCAGGGCCCGCCACAGCAGGCGCAGCCGTGGCGTCAGGCCGAGCCGGCGGCGCACCAGCAGCCAGCCGCCCGCGAGGATCAGCGCCTCGCTGCCGAGCGCCACCGCGGCCGCGGCGTCGACGCCGTAGGCCGGCACCAGCGCGAGGTTCAGCGCGACGTTCACCGCCAGCGCGACCACGCTCAACTGGAGCACGCTCGCGCCGCCGGTCGGCAGCGATCAGCGCGTAGCCGAGCAGGCCGCTGATCCACGCCGCCCCCGCGGCGCACAGCAGCAGCCGCAGCGGCGTGGCGGCCTCGGCGAAGTCGTCGCCGGCCACCAGTCGCACGAGCTCAGGCGCGAGCACGAGCCCGCCGGCCGCGATGCGGCGCCGCGAGCGCGACGAACACGTCGGCCGTGGCGTCGCAGCACGCGCGCGGCCAGGTCGCGTTGATCGGGCAGGTAGCGCGACAGCAGCGGGAACACGGATGTCATGACGATCGCCGGGAGCAGGGCGAGCAGCTCGAAGACCCGGTAGGCCAGCGTGTAGAGGCCGACCTCCGCGAACGGGCGGAACAGCGAGAGGATGAAGGTGTCGGCGCGGAAGTAGATCTCGTTGACGGCGAGCGCGAGCCCGATCGGAATCGCCGGCACGAGCAGCTCGCGCCAGCGCTCGCGGTCGCTCAGCGGCCGCACGCGCAGCAGCGGCCGCAGCAGCACCACGGTCACCGCCAGCGCGACGGCGGCGCCGACCGCAGTGCTGGCGACGACGGCGAGGAATCCGAGATCGGCGACCACGACGGCCACCAGCGCGCCGAAGCCGGCGAGCCGGCCGGCGACGTCGGCGATCGCCGCGCGGCCCATCTGCAGGCGCGCCTGGAAGACGGTGGTCAGCGATGTGGTCGCCAGGCCGATCACGAACGGGACGCCGGCGATCAGGATCGCCAAGCGCACGTCCGGCGCGTACGGGAGCACCAGCGACAGCAGCCCCGCCAGCGCGACGACGCCCAGCCCGAGCAGCAGACGCAGCGCGAGCGCGCTGCCGACCAGCTCGGCGCTGCGGTGCCGGCTCGCGGCTGATCTCGCGTACCACGACGGTCACGAGGCCGGCGTCGGCCAGCACGCCGAGCATCTGCACGAGCGCCAGGGCAACCGCGAAGCTGCCGTAGCCGGCGGTGCCGAGGTAGCGCGTGGTGACGGCGATCGACGCGGCGCCGATGGCGAGGACCGCCGCCTTGCCGAGCGCCTGAACGGCGGTATTGCGCGCGACCTGGCGGGCGAGCGTCACCGTGGCGCCGCGGCGGTCACGTCGAGCGGCGCCGCCGGCGGGCGCAGGAGCTCCCAGCGGTGGCCGCGCTCGTCGAGCCGGAAGCGGGCGAGCACCCAGAGCGTCTTGAGCCCGTAGCGCACCGACGCGCGGAAGGAGACGGACGACGCCTCGAGGAAGTAGCGGGTCGGGATCGGGAGCTCGACGACGTGGCTTCCGCTGGCCACGATCTGGGCGAAGATCTCCTGGTCGAAGACGAAGTCGTCGGAGTTGCGCAGGAACGCGACGCGGCGCAGGAAGTCGGCCGAGAAGGCGCGGTAGCCGGTGTGGTACTCGGAGAAGCCGCGGCGGAAGACGAGGTTCTCGACCGCGGTCAGCGCGCGGTTGCCGACCCACTTCCAGCGCGGCATGCCACCCACGATCGCCGCGTCCTCGAGCAGGCGCGAGCCGATCACCACGTCGGCGAGCCCGGTCTCGATCGGCTTGACCATCCGTTCGACGAGCGCCGGGTCGTACTGGTTGTCGGCGTGGACCATGACCACGATCTCCGCGCCGTCGAGCAGGGCCCGCACGTAGCCGGTCTTCTGGTTGCCGCCGTAGCCGCGGTTGGCAGGATGCCGCAGGACCTCGAACCCCTCGCGGAGCGCGACGGCGGACGTCTCGTCGGGGCTCGCGTCGTCCACCAGCAGGGCGCGGTCGACCGCCTCGACGGGCATCTCCTGCCGCCACCGCCGGGATCGTCTCGGCCGCGCGGTAGGCGGGGAGCACCACGGTGACGCGGTTCGCGGCCTCGCCTTCGGCGAGCGCGCGGGCGGGCCGCGTGACCGCGACGCGGTGGGCCAGCACCACGCGCTCGTCGCCGAGCGAGAGCGAGACCGTCCGGCGGCCGAGGCCGGTTCGGCCGAGCGCCCTCAGCGCGCTGCCGACGCGACCGCCGCGCTCGGACAGGCCGGCCAGCCAGTAGCGCAGCTCGAACGAGCGCACGAGCGGGACGTCCTCCGAGATGACGAGCCCCGAGGCGCCGAGCAGCTCGTACAGGGTCCGGCGCGGCAGCAGGCACGTGTGGGCGGGCACGAGGCCCCACCAGCGCTCGCCGGCGAGCCGGGCGGTCACCGACGCGGGGTCGGGCGTGACCACGCACAGCGCGCCGCCGTCGGCGAGCATCGCCGCGCACGTGCGCAGCGCGCCGGCGGGGTCGTCGAGGTGCTCGACCACGTCGGCGAGAACGATCACGTCGTAGCGCGCACCGGTGGCCGCCGCCTCGTCGAGCGTGGCCTCGTCGACCTCGAGCCCGAGCACGTCGCGCGCGTAGCCGGCGGCGGCGCGGGACAGCTCGAGCGCCGCTCACCTCGAAGCCGCGCCGGCGCGCCTCGTCGAGCAGCAGGCCGTGGCCGCAACCGACGTCGAGCAGGCGTCCGCCCGCCGCCTGGCGGCCGATCAGGTCGAGCAGCCGCCGCGCCGTCGCGCGCCGGCCCGCCTCCTCGTGCAGGTACGCGTCGTCGCGCATCTCCCGATAGAGCGCGTGCAGATCCTCGCCGGACGGCAGGCCGGGCTGCTGGACGGCGCCGCAGTGCGCGCACGCGTACAGGTCGCCGTGCTCACCCGGCCGGTGGTTGCTGGGCGCGAAGGCGGCCGAGCTCGCAGGCCCGCCATGGCCACGGTGGCGCAGCTCCAGTGGGCCGTTGCAGATCCGGCAGGGGCCGGGGGGGTCCATGGGAGCGGGCAGCCTATCTAGTGTCCCGATTCGGAAGTTCGATGCCGCAGCCTGCGGCGACCGAACTTACGAATCGCGACACTAGACTGCCGCCGATGCACGCACCCCAGCTGTCGGCCGTGGTGCCCGCCTACAACGAGGCGGCCGTCATCGCCAAGACGGTCGGGTCGCTGCTCGCCGCGCTGGAGCGCCAGGGGCTGAGCCACGAGGTGATCGTGGTCGACAACGCGAGCACCGATGACACCGTGGCGGCCGTCGAGGCGATCGGCGACGACCGCGTGCGCGTCCTGCGCAACCCGCGCAACCTCGGCAAGGGCGGCTCGATGCGGCGCGGCATGCTCGAGGCCGGCGGGACGCTGCGGCTGCACTGCGACGCCGACTGCTGGAGCTCGCTGCCCGCGCTCGGCCGCCTGCTGGCCCGGATCGAGGACGCCGACGTCGTCGTCGGCTCGCGGCTGGCCGACGGCGCCGACGTCGGCCGCCGGCAGCCCGTGCGCAGACGCATCGCGGGTCGTGCCTTCGTCGGCCTGTGCCGGCTCGCGCTCCGCGAGCCGACGCGCGACCTGTTCTGCGGCTTCAAGCTCTGGCGGGCCGAGGCCGCCGAGGCCGCCTTCCGCGCGTCGCGGCTGGACGGCTGGGTGTTCGACGCCGAGACGCTGGCGGTGGCCCGCGCGCTCGGGTTCCGGATCGCCGAGGTCGGCATCCCGTGGGAGGACCGGAAGGGCTCGCGGCTCTCGATGCCGCGCGTGATCGTGCCCGTGACGCGCGACCTGCTGGCCGTGCGGCGCCGCGTCCGCGCGATCACCGCGAGCGGCCGGCGGCTCGAGCCGCAGGTCGCGCCCAAGGGGTGAGCCACCGGCTCGACCGCTTCGAGGCGGCCGTCCTGGCGACCCTGGCCGCGCTGGCGTTCGCGGTGCTGGGCGGGCTGCTGCTGCGCGTCTGGCTGCGCGGCGGGGTCGTGACCGGGGCCGACGGCTTCCTCGTCGCCGACCCGATGCAGTACCTCGACTGGGCGCGCCAGGCCGGCGAGCACTGGCTGATCGCCAACCGGCACGACCTCGCCGACGGGCCGCGCAGCTTCCTGCACCCGGGCCTGCTGCTCTCCGGGCTGCTCTACCGGCTCGGCGCGGGGCCGGCGGTCGCCTACCTGGTGTGGAAGCCGGTCGCGATCGGCGTGCTGTTCGCCGGCAGCCTGCTGTTCGTGCGCCGCACCGTGTCCGGGACCGGGCGACCGGCGGCTCGCGCTCGTGCTGGCGCTCTTCTACTGCTCGCCGGTGGCCGCGATCGTCGGCGTGGGCGGGGCTTGGCGACGAGGGCGACAAGCTGTCGATCGACTTCGTGACCGGCGAGCTGTGGACGGGCTCGTACCTGTGGGGCTACCTGTTCACCGCGATCGCCGTCGGCCTGCTGCCGCTCGGCCTGCTCGCCTACGAGCGCCGGCGGCGTCGGCCTCGCCGCGGCGAGCCGGGCTGCTGTGCGCGTGGCTCCAGCCGTGGCAGGGCGCGACCTTCGCGCTCGTGCTGGCGGTGGCGGAGGCCGTCGCCGTGCGCCGCGGGCGGGCGGCGGGCGCGGCGGTGCGCTCGCTGGCGCTGCCGCTGGCGGCGACCGCCGCGCCGCTCGTCTACTACCTCGCTGCTGTCGCTGCTCGACCCCTCGTGGGAGCTGGCGGGCCGGGTCAACGACCTCCCGCGCTGGCCGTGGTGGGTGCTGGTGGCCGGGCTCGCGCCGCTCGCCGTGCCCGGCCGCGTTCGCGTACCGGCTGCCCGGCGCCGGACTTCGCCGCCGTCGCGCTGCGGGCGTGGCCGTTCGCCGCTCTGGCCGTCTACTTCCAGCCGTTCGGGACGTTCCCGTTCCACGCGCTCCAGGGGCTCGCGCTGCCGCTGTCGGTGCTGGCCGTGCTCGCGCTGCGCTCCTGGCTCGGCCCGCGACCGCTGCGGGCCGCGCCGGCGGTCGTCGCGGTCGTGCTGCTGTGCGCGATCGGGACCGCCTACCGCGTGAGCGAGCTGGCCGACGCCGTCCATCTCGGCCGCCAGCCGTTCTTCCTGACCGCGGACGAGCGCGATGCGCTGCGCCACCTCGAGCGCGAGCGGCGAGCCGGGCGGCGTGCTCGCGCCGGTCTACAGCGGCATCGTCGTGCCGGCCTACACCGGCCGCGAGACGTGGATCGGCGCCGGCTCGTGGACGCCGCGGCAGCCGGAGCGGACGCAGGAGGCGGAGGACCTGTTCGGCGGGCGGCTCGACGCCGCCGCGGCCGGGGAGCTCGTGCGCCGCTCCGGCGCGCGGTTCGTGTACAGCGACTGCCACGGCCGCGCCGACGTCGTCCGAGGTTGCTCGAGCGGGTGGCCGAGCCGCCGCGCCGGTTCGGGTGCGCGACGGTCTGGAGGGTCCGGTGAGCGCGACGGCGCGCCATCGCGTCCGCGGCGGCGGCGGTCCTGCTCGCCGGGCCTGCGGCGCTGGCGCTCGCGCGCGGCGGCTACTTCGACGAGGCGCGCCTGTGGGCGGCGGTCGGTGTCTGGGTCCTCGTCGCGGTCGCCGCGCGTCGTCGCGCCGCACCCGCTGCCGCGCGCGGCCTCCGGCCTCGCGGCCCTGGCCGGGCTCTGGGCGGCCTGCTGGCCTGGACGCTGGTGTCGTTCGGCGTGGGCGCCGCTGCGCGCTCCCGCGGTCGATGACGCGCAGCGGCTGGCGCTCTATCTCGGCGCGCTGCTTGCGGCCACGGCGCTGCTGCGCGGCCGCGTGGCGCCGCTCGGCGGCCCCGCGCTCGCCGCCGGCATCGTCGTCGCGACGCTCTACGGCCTGTCCGAGCGGCTGCTGCCGCGGCTTGTTCGAGCTGGCCCGCTCGCCCGCGGCGATGGGGCGGCTCGAACCAGCCGCTGACGTACTGGAACGCGATGGGCGCGTGGGCGGCGATCGGCCTCGTGCTGTGCGCGCGGCTCGCCGGCGAGCACGGCCGGCCGGTCGCCGTGCGCGCCGCCGCCGCGGCCTGCGCCGCGCCGCTCGGCGCCGCGATCGCGCTGTCGCTTCTCGCGCGGGGCGATCGCCGCCGCGCTGATCGGCTTCGGCGTCGCTGGCGGCGCTCGACACGCCGCGCTCGGCCCTGCGGGTCGCGGTCGCCGTCGCCGCGGCGGCCGCGCTGGCCGGCGGTGCGGCTGCGCGCGCTGCCCGGCCGTGCGGACGCTCGAGGGCGCGCGCGCGTCGCGAGGGTCTCGCTGCTGCTGGCCGTGCTCGCTGCCGTGATGGCGCCGTCGGCGTCGCGGCTCCGGCGCGGTCGACGCGACTGCCGGTGCCGTCGGCCCCGCGCGCGCGCGGCCGGCTGGTCGCCGCCGGGGTCGGTCGCCGTGCTCGTTCTCGTCGGGCGTCCGCGGCGGCGCTCGAGGGGCGGCACGTCCGAACGGCCGGCGCGACGGCCACGCGGCTGTCGAGCACCGCGTCGAACCGCTACGCGTACTGGGAGGTCGCGCTGTCGCGCGTTCGCCGACGCGCCGCTGCGCGGGCACGGCTCCGGCTCGTTCGCCGTCGACTGGCTGCGCGAGCGCGACGTCGACGAGGTCGTCCGCGACGCCCACTCGCTCGAGCTCGAGACCGCCGCCGAGCTCGGGCTGGTCGGGGCTCGCGCTGCTCGGCCTGCTGGTCGGCGGGGTCGTCGCGCGCGGCCGTCAGCGCGCTCCGGCGCGCCGCGGCAGCGGTCGCCGGGCCGGTCGCCGCGCTCGTCGGTCTGGGCCGCGCACAGCGCGCTCGACTGGGACTGGGAGATGCCGGCGCTGACGCTCGTCGCCGTCCTGCTCGCCGGCCTGCTGCTGGCCGCCGACGATCCGCGCGCCGCGCGCGGCGCCGTGGCGCTGCGGCGCGCGGCGCTCGCGCTCGTCTCGGTCGCGATCGCCGCCGGCCTGGCAGTCGAGCTCCGCAGCGCCAACCTCGTCGCGGCCGCGCACGGCACGTGCCGAGCCACGCCGGATGCCCTCGACCGTCTGGAGCGGGCGAGCGAGCTCAGCCTCGACCACACCTCGCCCGCAGCTCGACCGGGCGCGGATCCTGCTGTTCGCGCGGCGCGAGCGCGAGGCCGCCGCGGTCGCCGACGCCATCGTTCGCAGCGAGCCGAGAACGCGTTCGCCTGGGGGCTCGTCCGGCTCGCCAACCGGGAGGGCGACCCGGCGCGGGCGCGGGAGGCGCAGCAGCGGCTCCGGCGGCTGGTCAGGCGGGCGCCGTGACCGTCGCCGGACGCGGCGCGCAGCGACGGCAGCAGGACCGAGACGGCCGCGGCGAGCTGCACGGCCAGCACGAGGGCGGCGAACACGGCGATCGAGTCGATGTCCCAGATCAGCAGCAGCGCCGGCTCGGCCAGCGTGACCGCCGCCAGCGGGAGCAGGAAGCGCGACGACCCGATGGCCAGCAGGAACTGGACGCCGAGGTAGGCGAACCCGAGCAGGCTCATCGCCAGCGCCAGGAGCGTGAGCGCGCGGGCGCCGGCAACGTACTCCGCACCGAAGCCGAGCCGGAGCACGGCTGCCGGCGCGATGGCGAAGATCGCCAGCGCCGGTGCCGCGACGAGGCCGACCACCGCAAGCGCCCGCAGCAGGACCGGCCGCGCGGCGCTGCCGGCGGCGGCCCGCCGCGCTGCCTCCGGGAGCAGGTAGAGGCCGACGCCGACCGCCGTCCACACCACGACCTTGGCCGCGACCGCCGCCGCGGCGTAGGCGCCCGCCAGCCCGTCGCCGACCTGATGGCGGACGATGATCACATCCATGTTCTGCAGCGCAGCGATCAGCACGAGCGCGGCGATCGGCACCGTCGCCTCGCGGGTCAGGCGTCGCAGCGGCCACACCTCGGCGCTCGCCACGCCGGCCGGGGAGACGCGGGCGAGGACGGCGCCGAGCACCAGCGCCGCCAGGCCGATCGCGAGCGGCATGCCGAGGTAGGCGCCGGTCGTACCGAGCCCGGCGGCGACCAGCGCGAGCGCGAGGACCAGCCGGCCGCCGGCCTCGCCGACGATCGAGAGCCCGACGGTCCGGTACTCGCCCAGCCCGGCCAGCGTGCCCCGCTGGATCGAGAGCAGCAGCCACAGCCCGCCGGTCGGCAGCACGGCCGCTGCCGCCCACGTCTGCTCGACGCCGATCAGCCGCGCCAGCGGCTCGCGCAGCAGCACGCCGAGCACGGCCAGGCCCCCGGTGGCCAGCAGCGCCCGCCGCGTCCAGCGATCGAGCGTGCCCCGCAGCTCGCGGGCGAGCCCGAGCCGCCCGGTCGCCGTGGCGCGCGCGGCGGCGACCTGGAGCGCGAAGCCCGGCACCGAAACGATCAGGAAGGTTGAGGTGAGGGCAGCCAGCGCGCCGTAGTCGTCGCGTCCGAGCAGCCGCGCGAACAGGACCGTGAAGACCACCGCGATGCCGTTGGCGGCGAGTTGCGCGCCTGCGAGGCCGGCCGAGGTCGCGGTGTCGGTGTCGAGGGCCGGCAGGCGTCGCAACGCCGTGACCGTACCGCACGCGCGCTCGCTATCGTCCGCGCCGATGGCTTCCAGAGGTCAGCGGATCGCGTGCCTGCTGGCCGCCGCGGCTCTCGCGCTCCCCTCGGCGGCGTGGGGCCAGGGGGCCGGCGACGAGCAGTACCAGGACCCGTTCGGAGACGAGGGCGGCCAGACCGGCGGCGGGCAGGACGAACAGGATCAGGCCGACGACCAGGGCGACGCCGGGACAGGCGCCGAGGCGCCGGAGAGCTCGGGCGGCGCGGAGCCCGCCCCGGAGACGGTGACACCGCCGCCCGCCGCCCAGGGCGGCGGCGAGCAGCTGGCGTACACCGGAGCGGAGGTGGTCGTCGTCGCCCTCGCGGGCGGGGCGCTGCTGGCTAGCGGGCTCGCGCTGCGCCGCCGGACGAGCCGGCCCGCAGACCGCGCTTGAGCGCGTGGTAGGACGGGCGCAGCTTGCCGTTGCGCTCGAGGAAGGCGGAGTCCCAGCGGTTGCCCTTCTTCTTCGCCCACTCGTAGAAGTAGACGCGCGTGATGCGGCGGCTGGACTTGGCGATCTTGTAGACGCGCTTGACGGCCTTGGCCTGCTCGGACTTGGTGTGCTTACGGCCGCCGCGGCTGCCGTCGGACGGCTTCAGGCGCAGGATGCCGCCCGTCTCGGTCAGCCAGACCTGGCCCTTGACGGCGCGGAGGAGCGTGCGCGTGGTGCCGCTGGCGTCGTTGGCGTCCTTGTAGTTGTGCACGCCCCAGATGCGGGCGCCCGGCGCGTGCTTCTTGAACTTGTTGACCCAGGCCAGCATGTCCTTGCTGTCGAGCACGTCGGCGGCGACGATGGTGCAGCTGCGGCAGTCGCGGCGCATCGCGTTGTAGTAGCGGGCGGCCATGCGCGGGTTGCGCGAGGTCGGCTGGCTGGTGTGGTTGGCCTCGTTCCAGGCCGAGAAGTCGCGGACCCACGGGTACTGCTGGCGCAGCAGGCGGAAGCTCTTGCGATACAGCTTGAGCGACGGCAGCTTGCGATGGCCGTTGGCCCGCCAGTTGCGGTTGAAGGCGATCAGCGGGCGGACGCCGTTCGCCTGGGCGGCGGCCATCCATGCATCGAGGTACGCGGTCGTGTAGGAGCTGCGGTACCAGTCCCACTCGAGCACCAAGCGGCTGTGCTTGACGCCGAGCTTCTGGAAGTTCTTGTCGGAGAACATCGCGGGGTTCTGGTCGCCGACGCCGACGATCGGCGCCTTGGCTGCGGCGGGGGCCGCGATGGCAAAGGTCAGGAGCAGGCTGAGGCTGAGAAGACGGATCATCAGTTCTTTCATCGGGTGGGACGCTGTGGCTCTTTACATTCGTGCGGCGCCGTTGTTACGGATCTGTCACCGCGCACCCGGGATAGGGTTCTGCGGCCGTGATTCGCCCCCTCTCGAGCAACGGGCCCGAGGCGACCGAGCGGGCAGGCGCGGATTTGGCGGCACAGCTGGAGCCGGGCGACGTGGTGCTGGTCTCCGGCGAGCTCGGGGCCGGCAAGACGACGTTCGTCCGCGGCGCGCTGCGGGCGCTCGGGGTGGCGGGAAGTGTGACCAGTCCCACATTCGTGGTCGGTCATGCGTATGACGGCGCCACCGGCCCGGTCTCGCACCTGGACCTCTATCGGCTGGCCGGCATGGGCGACGAGGATCCCGGCCTGCTCGACCCGTTCTTCGCGCCCGAGGCGATCGTCTTCGTCGAGTGGCCCGAGCACGCGCCGGGCGCCTGGCCCGAGGAGCGCGTGGCGCGGCGCGTGCGCCTTGCCCACGGGGGCGGAGACGAGCGCAGCATCGAGGTCACGTGATCCTGGGCCTCGACACCGCCACCCCGGCCACCGCCGTCGCAGTCTGGGCGCCCGGCGGGCCGGCCGTCGAGCGGCGCGACGATCCGGCACCGGGCCAACGGCCCGGCCATGCCTCGCGCCTGCTCGCACTCGTCGACGAGCTGGTCCCGGACTGGGACGCGATCGCGCGCATCGCGGTCGGGATCGGGCCCGGCGGCTTCACCGGCCTGAGGATCGGGATCGCCACCGCCCGAGCGCTCGCCCAGGCCCGCGACCTCCCACTGGTCGGCGTCTCGAGCCTGGAGGCTCTGGCCGCGGGCGCCGCCCAAGGGGGGTCAGACCCCCTTAGTGCGGTTAGCCGTACCAAGGGGGGTCAGACCCCCTTACTCGTGGTGGCCGTGATCGACGCGCGGCGGGGTGAGGTGTTCGCTGCCTCGCCCGGCGTGTTCGAGCCCGTCGCGCTGGCGCCCGAGGCGCTCGCCGCGCGGATCGAGCCCGGATCGCTGGCCGTCGGCGACGGGGCGGTACGCTTTCGTCCGGAGCTCGAACGGGCCGGGGCCGACGTCCCGGCGGACGACTCTCCCCTGCACCGCGTGAGCGCGCTCGAGGTGTGCCGGCTCGGCGCCGCGGGAGAGCCGGCCGACCGCGACGCCCTGCTCCCGGACTACCGCCGCGAGCCGGACGCCAAGCCCCGCCAGCAGTGACCGCCCCGCCCGCCGCCGCCGCCGTCGAGATCCGGCGCCTCACCTACGCCGACCTCCCGCAGGTCGTGGCGATCGAGCGCCGTGCCTTCACGACGCCGTGGTCGCTGGCCATGTTCGTGCTCGAGCTGTCGAAGCCGTCCGGCGTCTGTCTCGCCGCCGAGGCCGAGGGCGAGCTCGTCGGCTACCTGATCTGCTCGCGCTACGACACCGTCTGGCACCTCATGAACGTGGCGGTCGATCCCGACCGCCGCCGCCGCGGGATCGCCTCGGCGCTGATCGGCGCGCTGCTCGACCGCGTCGGACCCGACGCCCAGCTCACGCTCGAGGTGCGGCGCTCCAACGGCGGCGCGATCGCCCTCTACGAGCGCTTCTCGTTCCGCTCCGCCGGCGTCCGCCGCCGCTACTACGCCGACAACGGCGAGGACGCCGTGATCATGTGGCGCACGCCGGCGACGCTGCGGGGCACGCTGGACGACGTGCCCGGCACATGATCCTGGCGATCGAGACCTCCTGCGACGACACGTGCGCGGCCGTCGTCACCGCCGGCGGCGAGATCCGCTCGAACGTCGTCTCCTCGCAGGGCGTGCACAACCGCTTCGGCGGCGTGGTGCCGGAGATCGCCTCGCGCCACCACCTCGAGCTGGTCAACGCGGTCGTCGACGACGCGCTCGCGACCGCGAACACGACCCTCGACGACCTCGACAGCGTCGCCGTCACTCAAGGCCCCGGCCTCGTCGGCGCACTGCTGGTCGGTGTCGCGACCGCGAAGGCGCTGGCGGCGGCGAGACGGCTGCCGCTCGTGCCGGTCGATCATCTCGACGGCCACGTGGCCGCCAACTACCTGCAGCCCGACCCGTTCGAGCCGCCGTTCGTGTGCCTGATCGCCTCGGGCGGCCACACGCTGCTGACCCAGGTCACCGACCACCGCGGCTACGAGCTGATCGGCCAGACGCTCGACGACGCGGCCGGCGAGGCATTCGACAAGGGCGCCCGCCTCCTCGGGCTCGGCTACCCGGGTGGGCCTGCGCTCTCGAAGCTCGCCTCGACCGGTGACCCGGGCGCGTTCGAGTTCCCCACGGGCGCGCGCGTCAAAGGCCTCGACTTCTCCTTCGCCGGCCTCAAGACCGCGCTGCTCTACAAGACGCGCGAGCTCGGCGAGCAGGAGACCGAGCGGTGCGCCGCCGACCTCGCGGCAAGCTACGAGCGCGCCATCGTCCAAGCGCTGATCGCGCGCGTCGAGCGGGCGCTCGACCGCGTTCCCGAGCCGCGGCTGGCGATCGGCGGCGGCGTCGCCGCCAACCGGTTGCTGCGCGAGCGCGCGGCCGGCCTCGGCGTGCCCGTCCACGTCCCGCCGCGCGAGCTCTGCACCGACAACGCGGCGATGATCGCCTCGGCCGCCCGCTACGCCGAACCGGTCACCTTTCCCGGCTACCTCGAGCTCGACGCCTACGCCACCGCCCACCATCACGCTCTATAGCCGCCCCGGCTGCCACCTCTGCGACGACGCCCGCGAGGCGCTCGTGCGCGTGCGCGCGAAGGCAACGTTCTCGCTGCACGAGGTGGACATCACGACCGACGACGAGCTGCACCGCCGCTACCTCGAGCGCATCCCGGTCGTCAAGCTCGGCGATGAGGAGCTGTTCGACTTCTTCGTCGACGAGGCGGCACTGGAGGCCAGGCTCTATCGTCTGCCCCGATGAGCTTCGGCGACGTCGCGACTCGCGGGGAAGGGCAGGCACAGGGTGACGCAGGACTCGCGCCGCTGTCCGACCGTCTCTCGCTCGGCGTCGCGGCCCGCCTCTCGCGCTACCTGCAGGTGCTCACCCAGGCGCGCAAGATGGGCAAGGAGACGATCTCGTCGCAGGAGCTCTCCGAGTACACGCACGTGAACTCGACGCAGATCCGGCGCGACCTGTCGGGCTTCGGCAAGTTCGGCAAGCGCGGCGTCGGCTACAACGTCGACTCGCTCGTCTCCCAGATCCGCAAGATCCTGCGCACGAGCGGGCAGCACAACATCGCCCTGTTCGGCGCCGGCCATCTGGGCCGGGCGATCGCGTCGTCGGACATCTTCGCCGACCACGGGTTCCGCGTGGTGGCGATCTTCGACTTCGACCGCGGCAAGGTGGGCGAGGAGATCAACGGAGTCAAGGTCCGCCACACCGACGACGTGAAGGCCGTCGTCGAGGAGGAGGACATCGTCGTCGGCGTGCTCGCGGTCCCGACCACCGCCGCCCAGGATCTCGCCGACAAGCTCGTCGACGCAGGTGTCAAGATCATCTTCAACTACTCCGAGGCCCTGCTCCAGGTGCCGCCGGAGGTCACCGTCCACACGTCGAGCCCGGCGGTGGACCTCCTCTACGCGCTCTACTTCTACCTGACTTGATCAACCTCGCCACTGCGCGCGAGACCTTCGAGGCCTCCCAGGACCTCACGGTCGGGATCGAGGAGGAATACGCGCTCGTCCATCCCGAGACGCTGGAGCTGATCCCGAAGTTCGAGGAGCTCCGCGACGCCGGGGCCGTCGATCCGGTGCTCGCCGACGCGATCAGCGGCGAGCTGATCTCGTCGGAGATCGAGATCCGGTCCGGCCGCGGCGAGGACATCGCCGACGCTCGCGCCAAGCAGCAGGAGGCGCGGCGGCGCCTGTTCGCGCTGGCCGAGAGCCACGGCGTGCGGCTCGGCACGACGGGCACGCATCCGCTGTCGGACTACCGCGAGCAGCACATCATCGACACGCCGCACTACCACCGCGTCGAGGACGGGCTCAAGTACGTCGCCTGGCGCAACAACACGTTCGCGCTCCAGGTCCACGTCGGCGTCCAGGGCGGCGACCGCGCGGTGCGCGTCTGCGATCGCCTGCGCCCCGTGCTGCCGCTGCTGCTGGCGATCTCGGCCAACTCGCCGTACGTGGACAGGATCGACTCCGGCCTGCACTCGGCCCGCACTCAGACCTTCACGAAGTCGTTCCCGCGCTGTGGCGTCCCGGACGTGTTCGGCGGCTGGCAGGCATGGGCCGAGTACGTCGACCTGCTGGTGCGCACCGGCTCGATCGTCGAGTTCACGCAGCTCTGGTGGTCGGTGCGCCCGCACCACTCGTTCGGCACCGTCGAGGTGCGGATCTGCGACGCCCAGACGACCGCGCACGGAGGCCGACGCGCTCGCCGAGCTGATGGTGGCCTGCGTCGCGCAGGCGCTGCGCGAGATCGACGCCGGCGAGACGCCGCCCGACCTGCCTGGCCGGCTGATCGAGGAGAACATGTGGCGCGCGATCCGCTACGGGCAGGACGGCCGGCTCCTGGATCTCGAAGCCCCGACGGTCGACGAGTTCCCCGCCGCCGAGGCGCTGGACCGGCTCAAGGCATGGACCGGCACCGACATCTCGCTGCCCGAGCTCAACGGCGCGCAGCGCCAGCGGCGGATGATCGACGCCGGCGCAAGCCCGTTCGAGGTGTACGCGAAGTGCATCGAGGAGACCAGGACAACGTATGAGACAGCCGTCTGAAGAGGAGATCCGGGCCCTCGAGGCCGAGATGGAGAAGCTGACCGTCGACGATGTCCTGCTTCAGACCATCGTCACGCTGATCAACCTCGGCGCCCGCAAGGCCGGGCTCGCCGAGGGCAAGGAGGCGGACCTGCCGCAGGTCAAGCAGGCGATCGACGCCGCGCGCGCCCTGCTGCCGGTCGTCGAGCCGCGCCACGGCGAGGCGCTGGGGCCGGTCAAGGACGCGCTCTCGCGGCTGCAGATGGCCTACGTGCAGCAGACGGGCGGAACGCCCCCGCCTGAGCCTGAGGAGAAGCCCGACGAGGGCGGCCCGGGCCCCGCGCAGGAGTCTGGCCGTCTCTGGGTGCCGGGGCAGTAATCGTGTGGCTTACTCGCACTCGCAAGCTCGCGCGAGCGGTAATCGTGTGCGGCTTACTCGCACTCGCAAGCTCGCGCGAGCGGTAATCGTGTGCGGCTTACTCGCACTCGCAAGCTCGCGCGAGCGCCTTAGATAGATAGACTGCGCCCCGCTTCAGCGGCGGCCCGGCCGGGCTGCCGCTTCGCTTTGCGTGCTTCCTTGATTCCAGAGGGGTTCCCTTGACCGATTTTCTGTCCGACTACGGGGTCGTCGTCGCGCTGATCTGCGCGGGGCTGGCGATCGCGTACGGGCTGCTGACGACAAGGTCGCTGCTGGCGCTCTCGCCCGGCAACGAGACCATGCAGGGCCTGTCGGCCGCCATCCAGGAGGGCGCCACGGCGTACCTCCGCCGCCAGTACGTGACGATCGGCATCGTCGGCGTCGTCCTCTTCATCGTGCTCTTCTTCGTCCAGGACTGGTCGGTGGCGATCGGCTTCGCCATCGGCGGCCTGGCCTCGGCCTCGGCCGGCTTCATCGGCATGAACGTCTCCGTGCGCTCGAATGCACGCGTGGCGGAGGCGGCGCGCGGCGGCATCGGGCCGGCACTCGACGTCGCCTTCCGCGGCGGCGCCGTGACCGGCATGCTGGTGGTCGGCCTGGCGCTGATCGGCGTGGCCGGCTACTACGGCATCCTCGTGCTCGGCGGCAAGGAGGAGAAGGAGGCCGTCGACGCGCTGATCGGCCTCGGCTTCGGCGGCTCGCTGATCTCCGTCTTCGCCCGCCTCGGCGGCGGCATCTTCACCAAGGGCGCCGACGTCGGCGCCGACATCGTCGGCAAGATCGAGGCCGGCATCCCGGAGGACGACCCGCGCAACCCGGCCGTGATCGCCGACAACGTGGGCGACAACGTCGGCGACTGCGCCGGCATGGCGGCGGACCTGTTCGAGACCTACGCGGTCACCGCCGTGGCGGTCATGCTGCTCGGCGTCCTGACCTTCGACAACGAGGCGGTCGTGATCTACCCGCTGGTGCTCGGCGGCGTCTCGATCATCGCGTCGATCATCGGCACCTTCGCGGTCAAGTCGCGCACCGGCAACGTCGAGCGTGCGCTCTACCAGGGCATGATCGTGGCCGGCGCGATCGCCGCGCTGCTGTTCATCCCGGTGACGCTGTGGATGATGGACGACCTGTCGCGCATCGCCGGCGGCGAAGGTCCGGGCGTGTGGGACATCTACCTCTGCGCGCTGATCGGCCTCGGCGTCACCGCGGCGCTGTTCGTCATCACCGACTACTACACCTCGACGCGCTTCTCGCCGGTCAAGAGCACCGCCCGCGCGTCCGAGACCGGCCACGCGACGAACATCATCCAGGGCCTCGCCCAGGGCCTGCAGGCCACGGCGCTGCCGGCGCTCGTGATCGTGCTCGGCATCTTCGGCTCCTACGAGCTGGCCGGCGTCTACGGCATCGGCGTCGCCGTGATGGCCCAGCTCTCGCTGACGGGCCTGATCGTGGCGCTCGACGCCTTCGGCCCGATCACCGACAACGCGGGCGGCATCGCCGAGATGGCGGACATGCCGGAGGACGTCCGCAACGTCACCGACCCGCTCGACGCCGTCGGCAACACGACCAAGGCGGTCACCAAGGGCTACGCGATCGGCTCCGCCGCGCTTGCGGCGCTGGTGCTGTTCGCGGCCTTCAAGATCGAGCTCGAGGAGGAGGCCGGCGCGGTCGTCACCTTCGGCATCGACAACCCGGACGTGCTGATCGGCCTGATCGTCGGCGGCATGATGGTCTACCTGTTCGCGGCGCTCTCGATGGAGGCCGTCGGCCGCGCCGGCCAGGCGGTGGTCGAGGAGGTGCGGCGCCAGTTCCGCGAGAAGCCGGGGATCATGGACGGCACCGAGCAGCCCGAGTACGGCGCAGTGCGTGGACATCGTCACGCGCGCCGCGCAGCGCGAGATGATCATCCCGTCGCTGATCCCGATCGTCGTCACGGTGATCGTGGGCGTGCTGTCCGCGCAGGCGCTCGGCGGCCTGTTGATCGGCGTGATCGTGGTCGGCCTGTTCATGGCCATCTTCATGACCGCCGGCGGCGGCGCCTGGGACAACGCGAAGAAGCTGATCGAGGACGGCGCTCACGGGGGCAAGGGCTCGGAGGCCCATGCCGCGTCGGTCACCGGCGACACGGTCGGCGATCCGTTCAAGGACACCGCCGGTCCGGCCATCAACCCGATGATCAAGGTGGCGAACATCGTCGCCCTGCTGATCATCCCGCTGATCGCGTAGCGGTCCACGGCGCTCGCGCGAGTTTGCGAGCCGGGGTCGCGCCCCTGACGCGCGAGCGCCAGGGCGGTGGGATCTGCCGCCCACCGGGGCCCGCGCGCGTGTTAGGTTCCGAAGTGGGTGTCAGCGAGCGAGGCCAGCGCGCTGTTCGATGTCGTCGGTGAAGGCGCGCCGGTCGGCCTCGCCCTCGTCGACACCGAGCTCCGCTTCGTGCGCATCAACGCGGCGCTGTGCGCCATCAACGGGCGGCCGCGCGAGGAGCACCTCGGTCACCGCCTCGACGAGGTGCTCCCGGAGATGGCGAGCGTGCTCGTGCCGATCTACCAGCACGTGCTCGACAGCGGCGAGGCCGTCCTCGAGCGGGAGCTGACCGCCGAGCAGCCGGGGACCGGACGGGTGCGGCACGTACTCGCGAGCTGGTTCCCGGTGCGAGTCGAGGACGAAATGGCGGGCGTCGGCGCCGTGGTGATCGACGTCACCGACCTCAAGGCCGCCGAGATGCGGCTCGAGGGCGTCCTTCAACAGCTGCCGGTGGGCGTCGTGATCGCCGATGCCACCGGGCAGGTGCTGCTCACCAACGGACAACTCGGTCAGCTGGGCATGCGCATCGCACCCAGCGGGACTCGCCTCGAGCACGCCGAATTCGACGCCTGGCACGCCGACGGCACGCCCTACACGCGCGAGCAGTGGCCGCTCGCCCGTTCGCTCATGTTCGGCGAGGTGGTGCGCGGCGAGGAGATGGAGTTCGCCGACGCGAAGGGCAGGCGGCGCGTGCTCGAGGCCAACTCGGCGCCGATCCGCGACGGGGGCGGCACGATCGTGGCCGCCGTGGCCGTCGTGCAGGACGTGACCGCGCGGCGGCACGCGACGCAGCGGCAGGACCTGCTGGTGCGCGCCGGCGAGGTGCTCGACTCGGCGCTCGGCGTCGACGAGCGGCTCGACCGCTTCGCGCGGCTGCTGGTCCCCGAGCTGGCCGACTACGTGAAGATCGAGCTGCTCGAGGGCAAGGGCGGCCGCCGGCCGGTCGCGATCGCCCACCAGGACCCCGAGCGCGAGGCGATCATGCGCGCGTGGCGCGAGCGCGGCACGCTGGCGGCGTCCGAGCGTGTCGGCATGGGGACCACGATCGCCACCGGCGAGGCCAAGCTGACGCCGGACATCGTGCCCGAGGCCGTCGTGCGCTCGGCGCGCGAGACCACGGGCGAGGAGGGCGCCGAGCTGATGCGCGCGATCGGGCCGCGCTCGCAGATCGTCGTCCCGCTGCGGGCGCGCGGCCGCGTTCTCGGCGCGCTGTCGCTGACCATGGCCGAGTCCGCGCGCCACTACGACGAGGCCGACCTCGACCTTGCGCGCGATCTCGGGCTGCGTGCCGGCCTCGCCGTCGACAACGCGCGCCTGTACGAGGAGGCCCAGGCGTCCGCGATCGCCGAGCAGCGGCGGGCCGCCCAGCTCGACGCGCTCGCCGCCGCTTCGCTCGCGATCCACCGCGCGCGCCGGCTGGAGCGGCGCGTCGAGCTGATCGCCGCGCGCGCGCGCGAGCTGATCGGCACCCGGTTCGCCGAGGCGACGGTCCGCCCCGGGCAGGCGGACGAGCTCACCGCCCGGTCGCAGGCCCCCGACGGGTACGACGACGGCGACGACCGCCGGTCGGCGATGCTCGTGGCCCGCGACGGCAGCGAGCTCGGCCGGATCGAGGTGATGGGCAAGCTCGACGGCCCGTTCACGGCGAGCGACGACCTCGTGCTCGAGGACCTCGCCCGGATGGCCTCGCTGGCGATCGAGAACGCTCGCCTCGAGGAGCGCGAGCGCCACATCGCGCGGACGCTGCAGGACAGTCTGCTGCCGCGCACGCTGCCGCAGATCGAGGGCCTGGAAGTGGGCGCGCGCTACCTGGCCGGCGGCGAGGGCACGGTGGTCGGTGGCGACCTCTACGACCTGTTCCCGGTCGACGACGCGTGGGCGCTCGTGGTCGGCGACGTGTGCGGCAAGGGCGCCGAGGCGGCCGCCCTGACGGCCATGGTCCGCTACACGCTGCGGGCCGAGTCCGTCCACCACGCCAGCCCGTGCGAGGTGCTGCAGCTGCTCAACGCCGCGATCCTCCGCCAGCTCGGCGACGGGCGCTTCTGCACCGTCCTGCACGGGCGCGTGACGGTCGGCGCCGGCGAGGCGCGGCTCGTGCTGGCCAGCGCCGGCCACCCGCCGCCGCTCGTGCTGCGCGCGGGCGGCGAGGTCGAGAGCGTGCCGGCGTCGGGACCGCTGCTCGGCGTCCTGCCCGCCGTCGTGCACCCGGACGTGATCGTCACGCTCGGCGCGGGCGACGCGCTGGTCTGCTTCACCGACGGGGTGACGGAGGGCCGCGGGCCGCCCGGCATGTTCGGCGACGATCGGCTGGCCGATGTGCTCGCCGGCTCGGCCGGGCTGAGCGCCGGGACGCTGGTCGACCGCATCGTCGAGACCGCGCTCGAGTTCCAGGGCGGCCGCAGTCAGGACGATCTGGCCGTGCTGGCGCTGCGGGTGCCCAGCGTGGAGCGGCGCACGTAGGTGAGTGCCGCGCCGGTGGCGGCGATCGCGGCGGCGGCAAAGGCCGCGGACTCATAGCCGGGCCCGTCGACGATCGCGCCGCCGAGCGCGTTTCCCGCCGCGTTGCCGGCCACGATGCCCATGATCATCGCCGTGAACGCCTCGGTCACCGTGCCGGCCGGCGCCACCACGTCGAGCAGCGCGGAGCCGACGATGGTGGCGGGCGCCAGCAGGACGC
The DNA here is from genome assembly GCA_963830725.1 of uncultured Solirubrobacteraceae bacterium. Lineage (GTDB taxonomy): Bacteria > Actinomycetota > Thermoleophilia > Solirubrobacterales > Solirubrobacteraceae > DASSUW01. Next base: position 318,116 of record CAWHNO010000013.1, read on the forward strand.
CGACGACGAGCAGCGTGCCGGCGAGCACGAGGTTCGAGCCGGCAGGGGCGAGCAGCGCGCAGGCGGCGGCGAGGGCGGCGAGCATGACAGCGAGCCGGATCGCGGGCCGGCCCGGCCACGACCGGGCGCCGTACACGAGGCCGCCGGCCAGGCTGCCGAGAGACAGCGCGGCCAGCAGCAGGGCGCCCTCCTCCGCCGACCCATCCGCCGCCGTGAACGCGGGGACCGCGACCTGCACGATGCCGATCGCCGTCCCGAGCGCGGCCATGGCCACGAACACGGTACGCACCCCGGGCGCCACCAGCGGCCCGATCCATCCGGCGGCGTGTGCCTCTCCGCGCCAGCGCCGCGACGCGCGCGTCGCGGCGAACGCGAGCGCGGCGCCGGTGGCGATCGCGCCCGTCACGGCCGTCGCGGCGGCCGGAGAGGCGACGGTGGCGATGCCCGCCACCAGTGCGGGTGCGGCCACCACCGAGACCTCGAAGACGATCGCCACCATCGCGTAGGCGGTCTGCCGCCGCGCCTCGTCCTCGACCAGCACGCTCCAGAGCGAGCGCATGGCGGCCGGGACCTGCGGCAGGGAGGCCCCGCCCGCCACCGCGCACAGGGCGAGCACCGCGGACGGGGCGCGCCGCTCGGCCGCGATCACCAGCGCCGTGATCGCGAGCGCGTGTACGGCGGCCACCGAGCGCAGCACGCGCGGCTGCCCGAGGCGGTCCATCATCCGCCCCTGCGCGACCGCCCCGAGCGCGTTGGCGAGGCCGAAGGCGCCCGCCACCCAGCCCGCCTCCGCGAACGAGCCCGTCGCCTCGCGCGCCATCAGCAGGATCGCGACGATGTACATGCCGATCGGGAGCGACCCGAGGGCCGAGGCGATCAGCGGGGCGCGGGCGCCGGGCACGCGCAGCAGGGCTCGGTAACGGCGCACTCCGGCGAAATCTAGAATCGCGTCGGCATGAGCGTGGCCACCCAGGTGCTGTCGGCACTGATGATCCTGATCGGGCTCGCGATCGTCGTGCGCACTCTGGCCGAGGGCGGCGGGGTCGCGCTCGGGCTGCTCGTCGGCGCGCTGTTCGTCGCGGCCGGCGCCGGTCGGCTGTACCTGGAGCGGCGCGCGTGAAGCCGCTCGGCAAGTCGCTCGGCGCGCCCGCACTGTTCGGGATCGTCCAGGGCTTCGTCGCCGCCTCGGTCTACTTCGCCGTCGGCCTCGTGGCCCAGCGCGCGCTCGGCTTCACGTGGATCGTGTTCATGGCCGGCGGGCTGCTGTTCGCGCTGGTGGTGGTCTCCTACGTGGAGGGGGCATCGCTGCATCAGGAGCGCGGCGGCGCGACGGTGATCGCGCGCTTCGCCTTCAACGAGCTGGTCAGCTTCGTGGCCGGCTGGGCGATCTGTCTCGACTACCTGATCCTGATCGCGATCTGCGCCTTCGCGACGACCGACTACGCGGCCGTGTTCGTGCCGGAGCTGGAGTCCGGCGCGCCGGAGTTCCTGCTCGCGGCGGCGCTCGTCCTCTTCGTGACGTACTGGAACGCGCGCGGCTCGGACGCGCCGCGCTACCACCGCGCCGTGTTCATCGTGCTGGGCGACCTCGCCCTCCAGGTGCTGATCGTCGCCTTCGGGCTCGTGCTGCTGTTCGAGCCCGAGGTGCTGACCGACCCGTCGTCGATCGCCGGGACGCCGTCGGCCGAGGATCTCCTGTTCGCCTTCCCACTCGTGGTCGTCGCCTTCAGCGGGCTCGACGCGTCATCGGGCCTCTCCGGCCAGGTGGCGATCGGCCGGCGCGGGCTGCGGCGGCTGATCTCGGTGCGACTGCTGGCCGCGCTCGTGCCCTACGTCGGGATCGCGCTCGTGGCCTCCGCCACGCTGCCGGTCGAGCGAAGCGGCGAGGGCGGCCCAGCCGGCTGGATCGAGGCGCCGATGCTGGGGATCGTGGCCGACTTCTCCCAGGCGTGGCTGCGAGACGGCCTGCGCTACGTCGTCGCCGTGTCGGCGATCGCGATCCTCGCCGCCGCCTGCAACGCGGCCATGCTCGGCGTGTCGCGGCTCGGGTATTCGCTCGCGCTCAACCGTCAGATCCCGTCGCGGATCGGCTACCTGCATCCGGCGACCTCGACGCCGGTGGTCATCATCGGCATCGGCGCGCTGGTCGCCACGCTGCTGCTGCTCACCGCCGACCTCGAGTTCCTGCTCGCGACCTCGGCCTTCGGCGCCACCGCGGCGTTCACGATCGTCTGCGTGTCGGTCTGCCGGCTGCGCTGGAAGGAGCCCGACCGCGACCGGCCCTACCGGATGCCGTTCAACGTCCGGGTGGCGGGCGCCGTACCTGCCCCTGCCCGCCGCGCTCGGCACGCTGCTGTCGGGCGCCGCCTTCGTGGCGCTGCTCGCCTACCACGAGCGCGCCCGTTGGGTCGGGCTCGGCTGGATGGCGTTCGGCGTGCTCGTCTACGTCTACTACCGCCTGTCCGCGGACAAGCCGCTGCTGAAGCGGATCTCGGTGCCCGAGGCGGTGTTGACGCGCAAGCGGGCCGAGGCCGAGTACGGCTCGATCCTGGTGCCGATCCTGGGCTCGGAGCTCGACGACGACATCGTCCAGACGGCGGGCCGGCTGGCCTCGGAGGAGGACGAGGACCTCGGTGACGGCGGCGCGGTGATCGAGGCGCTGTGGATCTTCGAGGTCCCGCTCACGCTGCCGCTCGACACGAGCGTGCCGGATGCCGAGCTCAAGCGCGCGCGGGCGGCGCTGGCGCGGGCGAAAGCGGTGGGGGAGGAGTACGAGGGCGTCGAGGTGGCGACCGCGGTCGTGCGCGCCCGCAGCGCCGGGGAGGCGATCGTGCGCGAGGCGAAGCGTCGCGGCGTGGAGGCGATCGTGCTGGCCGCCGAGGAGCCGGCGCGGACGCGCGGCGGCGTGCTGCTCGGAGGCAAGCAGGGGCTCCGCGACACCTTCGTCGGGGAGACCACGCGCTACGTGATCAACAAGGCCGGCTGCCGCGTCGTCCTGACCGCCCCGCCCGCTGCCGGCCAGGATCCGACGCGGGTCGCCGACGTGCCGCTCGAGGCTCCGGTCGGCCACGCGCCGGTGCCCGACCGCTAGTACAGGCGGGCGGGCCCGCCGGCATGCGTCGTACTTTCGGCCGCCTGTACTAGGCTGCGGCGCATGTTCGTCCTCGTGGTCGGAGCGGGCCGGGTCGGCTCCTCGGTGGCGACCTCGGCGCTGCGCGCCGGGCACACCGTGTCCGTGCTCGACGAGGATCCGCTCTCGCACGAGCGGCTCGACGTGGAGCTGGGCCAGTCGTGGGAGGAGGCCGGCGGGCGGTTCACGATCGGCACGGCGCTCGAGCTCGACGCCCTGGTGGAGGCCGGCATCGACGGAGGCCGAGGTCTTCATCGCCTCCACGAACGGCGACAACACGAACCTCGTCGTCTCCCAGATCGCGCAGCGCCGCTTCGAGGTCGACCGGGTGATCGCGCGCGTGCTCGACCCCCGCCGCGCCGCCTGGTACTCCGAGCAGGGCGTCCAGACCATCTGCCCGACCCAGATCGCGATCGAGCAGCTCGAGCAGGCGGCCTTGTCCGAGGCGTGATGGCCGGCCTGTACGTGATCATCGCGGGGGCGGGCAAGGTCGGCTGGAACCTCGCCCGCGAGCTGATCGAGAAGGGGCACGAGGTGACGGTGCTCGAGCAGGACCGGCGCCGCTACCTGACCGTCGAGCAGGAGCTCGAGCACGCCGTCCAGTACGGCGACGCCACCGAGCTGTGGGTGCTCGAGCGCGCGGGCATCCAGCGCGCCGACCTCGTGGTGGCGGTCACCGGAGACGACGAGGACAACCTGCTGATCTGCCAGGTCGCCAAGGAGAAGTACCTCTGCGAGCGGATCATCGCCCGCGTCAACAACCCGCGGAACCTCGAGCACTTCAAGCTCATGGGGATCCAGCCCGCGGTGAGCGCCACCGACCTCATCCTGCGCCTGATCGAGCACGAGGTGCCGCGCTACGGGCTCGTGCACCTGCTCGACCTGCCCGAGGAGCGGCTGGAGATCATCGAGCTGGTGGTCGCCGACGGCGCGCCCGCCGCCGGCCGCCGCGTGGCCGAGGTCGCGCTGCCCGACGGCGCGCTGGTGATCTCGGTGCTGCGCGACGGCAGCGGGTTCGTGCCGAAGGCGGACACGGTGGTCGAGGCCGGCGACGAGGTGCTCGTGGTGCTGGACCCCGGGCTCGAGCAGGACATCACGCGCGAGTTCGTGGGCGACAACGGCGGTGGCTGACGCCGACGTCCTGATCGTCGGCGCCGGCGCCGCGGGCGCCGCCTGCGCCGAGGCCCTGCGCTCGGGTGGCTTCTCGGGCTCGGTGGTGCTCGCGGGGCGCGACGTCGAGCCGCCGTACGAGCGGCCGTTCTGCTCGAAGGACTACCTCCGCGGCGACGTCTCGCGCGAGCAGACCTACCTCGACCTGCCGGACGGGCTCGACCTGCGGATCCGGACTTCGGTGATGAAGCTCGACACCGAGGCGCGGACGGCGAAGCTGCCCGGCGAGGAGCTCTCGTTCGGCCACGCGGTGCTGGCCACGGGCGCGAACGTGCGGCGGCTGCGCGTGGACGGCGCCGACCTCGAAGGCATCCACTACCTGCGCGCTCTGGGGAACGCCGACGCCATCCGGGCCGACGCCGCGGAGGCCGCGAACGTCGTGCTCGTCGGCGGCTCCTACATCGCATGCGAGGTGGCCGCCTCGCTGACGTCGCAGGGCAAGAAGTGCACGCTGGTGATGCAGGAGGAGGGGCCGCTGTCGCTCGGCTTCGGGCGCACGGCGAGCGAGTTCTTCGCGGGCGTGCTGCGCTCGCATGGCATCGAGTGGGTGGCGGGTGACGCGCTCGGGCGGTTCGAGGGGGACGGCCGCGTGCAGCGCGTGGTCACGGAGTCGGGCCGCTCGCTGGAGGCCGACCTCGTGGTCATGGGCACGGGCGCCGTGCCCGACGTGATGCTCGCGCGGTCGGCCGGGCTCGAGCTCGGCGAGACGGGCGGGATCGCGTGCTCGTCGGTGCTCGAGACCTCGGCTTCGAACGTGTGGGCGGCCGGCGACGCGTGCGAGTACGACTCCGTGGTCCACGGGCGCCGCCTGCGGATCGAGCACTGGGAGGTCGCGCGTGCCCAGGGCGCCTTCGTCGCGGCGGCCATCATGGGGTCGGGCGAGCCGTTCGCGGAGATCCCCTACTTCTGGTCGGACCTGGCCGACTGGTGCACGTTCGAGTACGTCGGGCCGGCTGCTCAGTGGGACGACGAGGTGGTCCGCGGGTCGGTCGAGGACGGCTCGTTCACGATCTTCTACCTCGACGGCGGGCGGGTCGCGGCAGCCCTGACCGTGGGGCGGTCCGATGACCTGGACCGCGCGCGGGCGTTGATGGCCTCCGGGGAGGTCGTGGGCGCGGACGAGCTCTGAGGGCGCTGAACTTCGGCATCGAGGGAGGCGGGTCCGACCGCCCCGCGGGCGCCCGTTGATGGGTTTGTTCCCGCTCAGGGAACAAACCCGATCAATCGGCAGCCGATTGTCGACTTTGTCCGGCTCAGGCTGACAAACCCATCAATCGGCAGGGCGAGCGGCCGATTCCCCGCTTCCCCTACCCAGCGCAGTTGAAGTTCGCCGGCGCGCGTTACAGGCTCGCGGTCTTCGGCAAGCCGCAACTCAGCGCTGCGCCTGCGGCGGCTGCCCGCGCAGCAGCCAGCCACCGTCGGGCCGCCGCTCGATGTCGCCGCGCGCCATGAGCTGGCCCAGCGCGGTGGTGACCGACGGCCGGCGCGCGCCGACCATCCCGGCAAGAGTCCGGTGCGGGAGCCGCAGGCTCACGAGGACGCCGCCGGGCACGACCCGGCCCCAGCGCTCCGCCAGGCACCACAGCAGCGCCAGCAGGCGGTCGTCGACGCGCGTGAGATGACCGATCGCCTGCATGATCACCAGCCGCTCGGCGCGCCGGGCGGCGCGCTCGACCAGCGAGGCGAAGATCTCCGGCCACTGCGCGGCGCGGACCGCCAGAGCGTGGTCGATCACCGCGACCCGGGCGTTGGTCAGGGCGCTCCAGCGCACGCTGCGCGGCAGCAGCACCTCGGCGTCGCGGTCCTCCCATGCCCGGAGCAGGTCACCCGGGCCGAGCAGCTCGGCCGACGGGTGATCGCTCACCGTGGCCTCGCGCACCAGCAGCCCTTCGAGCACGAGCAGCCCGATCGGCTGGCTGCCCTCGGTCAGCGCGCGCCCCGGCCGCCAGGAGCCGCGGGGGATGCTCACCGCACGCACGTGCAGCCGCTGCGAGACCTCGCGCACGCGGCGTGGATCGAGGCCCCGGGCGAGCTCCGGGTCCGCCTCGAGCAGTTGTATCGTCCCGCTCCCGCCTTCAGGCATACGTCCTCTCGGTCCCGATGGCCCCCTGCCGGGAGGCCGCATCTACGAAAAGGTAGCGCGTCAGACGGCGAACCGAAGCCGGTCCTGGGGCGGCCGCCCTCCTATACTGGGGCCGCCTCATTGCGGGGTGGTGTAATTGGCAGCACGCCAGATTCTGGCTCTGGTAGTTGGGGTTCGAGTCCCTGCCCCGCAGCTCCTGCCTGCCATGCGCTCGAAGCTGATCACTCTCGCTCTCGCCGTCGTCCTGTCCGCGGGGATCGCCGCCTGCGGCGAGGACGACGAGCCGTCCTCCGGCAGCGGCTCCGAGTCGGCCGCGACGCCGACGCCGACGCCGACCGAGACCGCGTCCGAGGAGGGCGTGGAGGCGCTCGTCCAGGGCATCTCGAAGGACACCAAGTCCAAGCCGGAGATCCCGGCCCCGCAGGGCGACCCGCCGCCCGAGCTGGTGATCCGCGACATCGTGAAAGGCAAGGGCCCGGAGGCGAAGGCGGGCGACGAGATGAGCATGCAGTACGTCGGCAACTCGTGGTCCACCGGCCAGCAGTTCGACGCCTCGTGGGACCGCGGCGCGCAGCCGTTCACGTTCCAGCTCGGCGCCGGGATGGTCATCCCCGGCTGGGACCAGGGGCTGGTCGGCATGAAGAAGGGCGGCCGCCGGCTGCTCATCATCCCGCCCGACATGGGCTACGGCCCCCAGGGCACCCCCGACGGCTCGATCGCGCCGAACGAGACGCTGATCTTCGTCGTCGACCGCATCTGAGCGGCCGCCGATCCGTCGCGGCTGCCGGGCCCTACGCCGCCGCCTGCTCTGCCCAGTCGCGGTACAGCCGCCAGTAGGCGCCCTCGGCGGCCAGCAGCTCGTCGTGCGTGCCCTGCTCGACGATCCGGCCGTGATCGAGCACGACGATCCGGCCGGCGGTGCGGATGGTCGAGAGGCGGTGGGCGATGACGATCGCCGTACGGCCCGCCAGCAGGCGGCGCAGGCCGGCCTCGATCAGGCCCTCGGTGTGGATGTCGACGTTCGCGGTCGCCTCGTCGAGCACGAGGATGCGCGGGTCGGCGATCAGCGCGCGGGCGAAGGCGACGAGCTGGCGCTGGCCGGCCGAGAGCTGGATGCCGCGCTCGCCGATCTGCGCGTCGTAGCCGTGCTCGAGCCCGCTGATGAACGCGTGCGCGTGGACGGCGCGGGCGGCGGCCTCGACGTCCTCGGGCCTCGCGTCCGGCCGCCCGAAGGCGATGTTCTCGCCGATCGTGCCGCTGAACAGGAACGCCTCCTGCGGCACCACGCCCATCTGTGAGCGCAGCGAGCGCACGGCGACGTCGCGCAGGTCGTGGCCGTCGACCAGCACGCGGCCCGCGGTCGGGTCGTAGAACCGCGCCACCAGCTTCGCGAACGTCGACTTGCCGGCGCCCGTGGCGCCCACCAGCGCCACCGTCTGCCCGGGCGGGACGTGCAGGTCGATGTCGGTCAGAGCATCGCCGGAGCCGTAGGAGAACGTCACGTCCTCGAAGGCGATCTCGCCGCGGATGCGGTCGAGCTGCACGGCGTCCGGCCGGTCGCGCAGCTCGGGCTCCTCGTCGAGCAGCTCGAAGATCTTGTCGAGCGCGGCCATCCCCGCCTGGTAGGTGGTGTAGAACTGCGACAGCGACTGGATCGGGTCGAAGAAGTTGTTCAGCGCCGCCAGGAACGCGACCAGCACGCCGATCGTGACGTCGCCGTCGATCGCCTGCAGCCCGCCGTAGAGGAGGATGCCCGCGGTCGCGAAGGCCGACAGGAGCTCGACCGCCGGGAAGTACGACGCGTTCAGGTAGACCGTCTTCATGTTCGCTTCGTAGTTCTCCTCGTTGAGCTCGTCGAAGCGCTCGAGATGGCGCGGCTCCTGCGCGAACGTGCGCACGACGCGGATGCCGGACAGCGACTCCTGCAGGTAGGCCGTGATGGCGGCGACCTTCTCGCGCGTGGCGCGGTAGGCGTTGGCCGAGACGATGCGGAAGGCGAGCGAGCCGAGCGCGAGCACGGGGAAGACGAGGAAGGTCAGCAGCGCCAGCTCGAGGTCGAGCACGAGCAGGATCACCGCCGTGCCGAGCAGCATCAGCGTCGAGCCGAACAGCGTCACCACGCCGTCGGAGACGAGCTGGTCGAGCGCCTGCACGTCGTTGGTCAGGCGCGAGATCAGCACGCCGGCCTGGCGGCGCGAGTAGAAGCCGACCGACAGCGTCTGCAGGTGGGCGAAGAGCTGGATCCGCAGGTCCTGCAGGACCCGCTGACCGACCCAGCCGACGAGGTAGGTCTGCACGTAGCTGGCGGCCCAGTAGACCAGCGCGCTGACCAGGAAGGCGACGACGACCCACGTCAGCGTCGACAGGTCGCCGGGCACGATGCCCTCGTCGACCGCGAGCTTGGCGAGCGGCGGTGGCGCGAGGGCGGCGGCGGTGGCCGCGAGCAGCGCCGCGAACATCAGCAGCACGCGGCCGCGGTACGGCCGCAGCAGCACGAGCAGCCCGCGCAGCTTGCGCCCGCGGCCGCCGGTGGCGCGCCAGCGGCGGACGATCTCGTCGCGCCGCGACGCGCCGCGCCGCGGGCCGGCGGCGCCTGGGTCGTGCGGCGCGGTCACAGGCCGGCCACCGCCTCGTGCGGCTTCCGATTCAGGAACACCTGGTCGGGCAGGCCCTTCTCGGCGATCTCCGCGTAGAGCTCGCTGCGCTCGAGCAGCTCGGCGTGCGTGCCGCGGGCCGCCACCCGGCCGCCCTCGAGCACGACGATCTCGTCGGCCAGCGCGATCGTCGAGAGCCGGTGCGCGATGACGAACGTCGTGCGCCCCGCCATGACCTCGCGCAGCGCCACCTTGATCGCCTGCTCGGTCGAGGCGTCGACGGAGCTGGTGGCGTCGTCGAGCACGAGGATCCGCGGGTCGGCCAGCAGCGCGCGGGCGATCGCGATCCGCTGGCGCTGGCCGCCCGACAGCGTCAGCCCGCGCTCGCCGACGCGCGTGTCATAGCCGTCGGGCAGCGCCTCGATGAACCCCGCCGCCTGCGCGCGCTCGGCCGCCCGCTGGACCTCCTCGGGGGAGGCGTCGGGCCGCGCGTAGGCGATGTTGTCGTGCACGCTGGCCGAGAACAGGAACGGGTCGTCGTCGACCACCGCGATCGCGCCCCGGAGCGAGCGCAGGTCGACGGACCGGACGTCGGCGCCGTCGATCCGCACCGACCCGGTGGTCACGTCGTAGAGCCGCCCCAGGAGCTGCACGAGCGTCGTCTTGCCCGAGCCGGTCGCGCCCACCAGCGCGACCGTGGTGCCCGCCTCGACGACGAGGTCGATGTCGCGCAGCGCCGGCGCCGCCGCGCCCTCGTAGGCGAACGACACGCGCGAGAGGTCGACCCGGCCCGCGCCGGCCGGCAGCGGCGGTGCGCCCGGTGGCTCGGCGAGCCACGGCTCGCGGTCCAGCAGCTCGAAGATGCGCATGCCCGAGGCGGTGGCGCGCTGGGCCATCCCGAGCGCGATCCCGAGCTGTCGCATCGGCCCGATCAGCATCAGCAGATACGCGTAGAAGGCCGTGAAATCGCCCAGCGTGAGCGATCCGTTGACCACCTGGCGCCCGCCGATCAGCAGCACGACGGCGAGCCCGAGGTTCGGCAGGAAGCCGATGAACGGGTTGTAGAACGCGCGCATCCGCGTCGCCACCATCGACGTGTCGAACACGCGCGTGACGCTGCCGCGGAAGCGGTCGAGCTGGCGCTCCTCGGCGGCGAACGCCTTGACCACACGCACGCCGGAGACGTTCTCCTCGACATCGGCCGTCAGCTCGGCGATCCGCTGCTGGACCTCCGTGAGCGCCGGGCGCGAGCGTCGCCCGTAGCGGGCGGCGACCAGCACCACGAACGGCACCGGCAGCAGCGCGAGCGCCGCGAGGCCCGGCTGGAGCAGGAACATGGCCGCCGACGCCAGCAGGATCGTCAGGGCGCTCTGGGCGATGAACACCAGGCCGTAGCCCAGGAAGAAGCGGACGCTCGCGAGGTCGACCGTCGCGCGCGACATGAGCTGCCCGGTCTGCTGGCGCGCGAAGAACCCCAGCTCGAGCGTGTGCAGGTGGGCGTACAGCCGGTTGCGCAGATCCAGCTCGACGCCGAGCGAGACCCGCCCGGACACCAGCCGGCGCGCGACCGACAGCACCACCCGCGCGAGGGCGGCCAGCACGACGGCGCCGGCGTAGAGCCGCACGTCGTCGCGGTCGCCGCGCGTGACCGCGTCGATCCCGCGGCCCGTCAGCCATGGGATCGTGACCGTGGCGGCCATCGCGAGCGCCGCCAGCACGAGCGACCACGCCGCGCCGGCGCGGTAAGGACGCAGGAAGCCGAGCAGGCGGACGAAGGTGCTCACGGGACGCGACACATTACGTGGGCCCGCTCGTCCGCCAGCGAGTATGCGACACTCGCGCACCGCATGGCAGACGACGCGATCTCCCTCCGCAACCGGTTCGCGATGGTCAAGGGCGCGTGGGACGAGAACCTGCGCGGCGTCGCGTTCCCGTCGCTCGGCGAGGGGACGGCCGAGCAGAAGATCGAGCGGCTGGAGCTCGCCCTGGTCGACGAGATGCGCGCCCGCGCGACGCCCGAGAACGCCGAGCAGGTCGCCGACGCGATGTGGGGCCTGGTCCACAACCGCGACGACACCGATCCGGTCAAGCAGCGCGTCACGCAGCACCACGAGGAGCTGGCACGGCTCGGCCACCGCGGCATTCGGTGAAGGCCGGGCTTTGCGATAGCTGCAAGCACCAGAAGCTGGTGCGCAGCGGCCGCGGCTCGACGTTCTCGATGTGCCTGCGCCACCGCAGCGAGCCCGAGCGCTACCCGAAGTACCCGCGGCTACCCGTGCGCTCGTGCGCCGGTCACTCGATCGTGTCGGGCTCCACCAGCACGAGGTAGTTCTGCTCGGCCTCGAGCGGCTGGATCGAGGCGAGGAACAGGTTGCGCAGGGTCAGCGAGTCGACCGTCTTGGCCTCGGCGGCCGTCATGGCCTCCGGTGTGGGCGTCTTCGGCGCGAGCGTGTCGGCGAGCGGGACCTGGAGCTGCGGGAGCAGGTCGCCCGGCCGGTAGAAGACCGCCCGCGTCTGCCTCGAAGCCGCCTGGCCCGCTGCCGACTCCTCGGTCGTCTGCGGCAGCAGTACGGCGACCATCGTCACGTCCTCGAGGTAGCGGAACGAGTAGAGCGCCAGCTCGAGCGCCTCGCGCAGCAGCAGGCGCCCGCGCTTCTTGCTCGCCGTGCCGGTCGGGATCGTCCCGTTCGGCCCGAGCCCGTTGAGGATGTACAGCAGCCCCGCGCCCTCGAGGAACTGCAGCTCGCCGCCCTGCGGCCGGACCGCGACGCCGATCTCCTCGCCCTGGAGCTCGAGCGAGGAGCTGCGGATCGAGACGAGCTGGTCGCCGCTGTCGAGCTTGTACTGCAGCCCCACGTGACCCGCGATCTCCTCCGCTCCGCCGATCATCCGCGTCGTTCCCGGCTCCCAGACCGACCAGTTCTCCGCCAGCTCCGGGCCGTCAGCCGCGTGCGTGCCGAGCAGCAGCGCGAGCGCGCCGGCCGCGCACAGCGCGATCCCCGCCAAGGCGCCGAAGAGGAAGCCGAAGCGGCTCCGGAACGGCGCAGGCCCCTGCGGGGCAGGATCGGCTGCCTCGGCGGCGAGCTGGACGGCCTCCTCGAGCTGCGCCGTGGCGTTCGGGTCGGCCTCGGGGTCCGTGCGCCGCGCCGGCGAGGGTGGCGGGATCAGATCGCCGGCCACGTCGCCTCGTCGAGCACGTCGATGTCGGGCTTGCGCAGCCCGACACCGTCGAGCAGCGAGGTGACCTCGTCGCCGTACAGCTCGCCGTGCTCGACCAGCTCGTCGGCCACGCGCGAGGTCGCCTCCCGGTTCTGGAGCACGGTGTTGTAGGCGACGACGAAGGCCTGGCCGAGCAGGCCCGCGACCATCGGCCGCTTCTCGGCGTCGGCCAGCGTGGCCGTGAACGGGTTGGTGTCGACCCCGCCGGGGGAGCGGTTCATGATCTGGAAGCCGATCCGCTGGAAGCGCTCCTTCAGCCGCTGCTCGGTCTCCTCGCGCTCGCCGTCGTGCTCGATCCGGTCGCCCAGCTGGAGCGGCGCCGGCCCCATGGCGCGGAAGCCGACCATCATCGCGGCGCGGCTGGTGACCGAGTTCACGTCGCCGGTCACGCCGGTCGTGTTCTGGCCGTAGAAGACGTGCTCGGCGGCCATCGCCCCGAGGCCCCAGATCAGGTCGCCGACCTCCTCCGAGCGCCAGTGGCCGAAGCGGTCCTCGATCTCCGCAACCCAGTGATGGCCGCCGGACGAGCCGCGCTTGCGGATCGACAGGCGCGTCGACAGCCGGTTCTCCATGAACAGGTGCCCGCAGACCGCGTGCCCGGCCTCATGGATCGCCGTCGCGCGCTCCTCGTGCTTCGGGTACGGCTGCCCGATCGCCACGCCCGCCTCGACCGTGGTCATCGCCTCCACGAGGTCGCGGCGGTGGAAGTGCTCGCGCCCGTCCGAGTGGGCGTACGTCAACGCCAGGGAGCAGACCTGGTCGATCATCGCGGGTGAGTAGCCGTTGGTGATGCGCGCCAGCTCGTCGCGCTTGGCCGGCGTGTCGAGCTCCTCGTCGTGCCCGACCTTCCCCAGGTAGAGGTCGAAGATGTCGCGCCGGTCCTCCCACGTCGGCGTGCGGAAGTAGATGTGGCGGCCCATCCGGCCCGGGCGCGTGAGCGCGGGGTCGAGCTGCTCGAGCGCCACGTTGCAGGCCCCGATGAAGTAGATCTGCTCAGGTCGCGGCTTCGGCGGCTTGCGCCGCATCCGCAGCCGCCACAGCTTCTGCGGGATCACGTACAGCGCGTCGAGGAACGTGTTCTGCTTGCGCGTCATCCACTTCTTCATCAGCGGCGGCTCGTCGATGCCGTCCATGACCACGAGCAGCTGGTTGAGCGCCAGCCCGCCGCCCTGGCCGCCGCCGGGGATCATGAAGTTCTGGCTGATCCGGTTGATCCGGTCGTAGAAGGCCGGGTAGATCTGGGGCGGCGCCGGCGCGCGCATCTCGAACATCCGCTCGCGCCAGGCCGCCGTCTCGCAGACGAGGTCGCCGTCGGGCGTGAGTGCGCCGGTGGGGCCGTAGAAGAGGTGGTCGTGCACGGTCGGCACGGCCTGGGGCGCGTAGCCGCTGCCGAGCGCGGCGCGGCGCCGGCCGACGGCGTCGATCTCGTCGATGAACACGATGCACTGGCCGCCCCACTTCGCGGCCAGCCGCTTGGCCTTGAAGGCCAGAAAGCGGACGAGGACGGCGTCCATCCCGATGAAGGTCTGGGCGAACCCGGAGCCCGGGATCGTCACGAACGGGCAGTTGAACGAGGTCGCGATGCCCTTGGAGAGCATCGTCTTGCCGGTGCCCGGCGGCCCGAGGAACAGCACACCGCGCTCGCGCTTGCCGCCGGCCTTCTCGAACTCCTCGCCCGACTGCCAGAGCGAGACCACGCGCGTGATCTCCTCCTTCGCCTCGGCCTGGCCGCGGACGTCGGCGAGCTTGACGCCCCAGTCCGCGTCGCCCGGCTCGTAGGCCTTGATCTGCTGGATGCCGAGCAGCAGCATCGGCCCGAACAGGATCAGGAAGTTGGCGAAGAACAGGATCGTCACGATCGGCAGGTACATCGCGGCGACGGGCAGGAAGGCGAGCACCAGTTCGCCGAGCGTCGTGAGGCCGCCGATGACCGAGGCGTCGCCGCCGGTGAAGGCGTTGAAGGCCATGGCGACCAGCGTCAGGCTGCCCACCACGACGAAGATCCGCCACAGGTTGCGGTACTTCCTGCGCCAGTACCAGAGCCGCCGCCGCGTGATGACGTCCTCGTCGCGCAGCTCGCGCTCGGCGCCGTAGAGCGTCGGCGTCGGGATCAGCTTGTGCGCCAGGACGTCGATCAGCCCGCGGAAGGCGGCGATGCCCAGCAGCGTGCCGATGAGCGCCCAGAACAGCGGCCACTCGAAGCGCTGGTAGAGGATGATCAACAGCGCGGGCGAGGTGAGGACGGCGACGAAGGTCGCGGCGCGTCCCAGCCGCCGCCACTCGCGCGCCAGCGCGACGCTGTGCTCGTTCACCCGGCGGGCCGGCCCTCGATCGCCGTCCGTGTCCACGACAGGATTCTACGTACCGCGCGAAGCGCCGGTTCACGCTACCTGGGTGGCGGGGGCTTTCCCTGGCGCTTCAACCCGGATAGCGTCATACGTCGGAATGGATTTCCGCATCCTTGGGCCCCTCGAGGTGCGCCGGGAAGAGGCCGTCGTCGCGTTGGGCGGCCCGAAGCAGCGCGCCGTCCTGGCCATGTTGCTGTTGCGCGCCAACCAGCCGGTGAGCGCGGAGCAGCTCGCCCAGGCGCTGTGGGGTGACGAGGCGCCGGCGGGCGCGGTGCGGACCGTCCAGGTCCATGTCTCGCGCCTGCGCAAGGCGCTCGGCGACGGGGACATCGTGACGACCACGCCCGGCGGCTACTGCCTCCACGTCGAGCCGGGCGAGCTCGACGCCGAGCGGTTCGAGCGGCTGGTCGACGACGGGCGCAGCGCGCTGCGCGACGGCCGCCCGGACGACGCGGCGGGCGTCCTGGGCGAGGCGCTCACGCTGTGGCGTGGATCGCCGCTCGCCGACTTCGCCTTCGAGCGGTTCGCGCAGCGCGACATCGAGCGGCTCGAGGAGCAGCGGTTGGCGGCGATCGAGGTCCGGATGGAGGCCGGGCTCGCCGCGGGCCGGCACGCGGAGCTGGTCGCCGATCTGCGGCGACTGGTGGCCGAGCATCCCACCAGCGAGCGGCTGGCGGGCCTGCTCATGCTCGCGCTCTACCGCTCCGGCCGGCAGGCCGAGGCCCTCGACGCGTATCACGACGCGCGCCGCACGCTGGCGGACGAGATCGGCATCGACCCCGGTCCGGAGCTTCGGGATCTTCAGGCGGCGGTCCTGCGCCACGATCCCTCGCTCCGGCTGCCGCCTCCTCCCGCCGAGCTGCCGCGCGAGCTCGATCCGGTGGCGGCGCCGGACCTCGCCGGACGCGACGTCGAGCTCGCGTGGCTGCGGGATCGCTGGGACGAGGCGCGCGCCGGCCGCGGCACCGTGGTCGTCCTCGCCGGTCCGCGCGGGATCGGCAGGACGCGCCTGGTTGCGGAGCTCGCCAGGGAGGCGCATGGCGAAGGAGCAAGGGTGCTGTACGCCTCCGGCCCCGCGGCGATCGGCGCCCTCGGCGGCGCACACGACACGACGCGGCCGGCGCTGGTCGTGGCCGACGACACCGACGGGGCCGGCGGCGTGCCGGCCGCGCTGCGCGCGCTCGCGCACGGCCCGACGCTCGTGGTGGCTGTCGCGGAGCAGGCTGCGGCGCTGGCCGGCGTGCAGCCGGACGCTGCACTGACGCTCGACCCGCTCGACGAGGAGGCCGTACGCACGATCGCCCTCACCTACGTTCACGACCACGCCGCCGAGGACGTGCCCGCGAGCGCGCTGCTGCACGCGAGCGGCGGCATCCCGCGCCGCGTCCACGAGGTCGCGCGCACGTGGGCGCGCAGCGAAGCGGCGCGCCGGGTCGAGGCGATCGCGGGGCCTGCGGCTGCCGGCCGCGCCGAGCTGCGGTCGATGGAGGAGCAGCTCGTGGGCGGGATCGTCCAGCTGCAGAGCACACGCGAGCCCGTCGCCTCCGACGGGCCGGTGACGAGAGCCGGGTCATCTGCCCGTTCAAGGGCCTCGCGTCGTTCGAGGCCGACGACGCGCCGTACTTCTTCGGCCGCGAACGGCTGATCGCCGAGCTCGTGGCCCGCCTGGTCGGCGCACCGCTGCTCGGTGTGGTCGGCCCGTCGGGAAGCGGCAAGTCGTCGGTGGTGAAGGCCGGCCTGCTGCCCGCCCTCGCCGCGGGCGTGCTGCCCGGCAGCGAGCGCTGGCCGCAGGCCGTCATCCGACCGGGGGAGCACCCGCTGCGCGAGCTCCGCGCCGGTCTCGACGGGCTCGCCCCCGGCGGCCGCGTGGTGCTCGCGGTCGACCAGTTCGAGGAGGCGTTCACCGCCTGCCGCGACGAGGAGGAGCGCGCCGAGTTCTTCGCCGAGCTCGTGCGGCTCTCGCGCGACCGCCGTGGGAGCGCCGTGATCCTGACCATCCGGGCCGACTTCTACGGGCGCTGCGCCGGCTACCCGGATCTTTCGCGGCTGCTCGCCGCGAACCACGTCCTGGTCGGATCGCTCAGCCGCGACGAGCTGCGTCAGGCCGTCGTCTGCCCGGCGCAGCGTGCCGCCCTCCACGTCGAGCCCGAGCTCGCGGACGCGCTCGTGAACGACGTCGCGGACGAGCCCGGCGCCCTGCCGCTGCTGTCGAGCGCGCTGCTGGAGCTCTGGCATCACCGCGAGGGGCGCCGCCTGCGCATAGCCGGCTACGAGGAGACGGGCCGTGTCCGCGGGGCCGTGGCGCGGCTCGCCGAGGGGGCGTTCGGCAGGCTCGACGAGGCGCAGCAGGCGATCGCACGCGATGTCCTCCTGCGGCTCGCGGAGATCGACGAGGACGGCAACGTCGAGCGGCGCCGGCTCCCGCTCGACGAGCTCGACGCGGAGGAGGGCGCCGTCGCCGACGTGATCTCCCTGCTCGCCGACAACCGGCTCCTGACCGTCAGCGAAGGCTCGGTCGAGGTCGCCCACGAGGCGCTGCTGCGCGAGTGGCCGCGCCTGCGGGCGTGGATCGACGAGGATCGCGACGGCCTGCGGATCCGTCGCGGCGTCACCGCCGCCGCCGACGAGTGGCGCGAGCTCGGCTACGACGAGGACATGCTGTTCAGGGGCATCCGGCTGACCGAGGCCGACGAGTGGCGCGAGGGCCATGAGCTGTCGCTGAGCCAGCTCGAGCGCACGTTCCTCGACGCCAGCGACGCACGCCGGGCGAGCGAGCGCAAGGCGCGGCGCCGGCGCGTGCAGCGTGCCTTCGCGGGTCTCGCCGTCGCGCTGGCGGCGATCACGGCGGTGGCGATCGTCGCGCTCTACCAGGGCCGCGAGGCCGAGCGCCAGCGCGACATCGCGGCATCCCGCGAGCGCGGCGCGAGCGACAGCTCTGACGTCGATCCCGCCCTGAGCCTGGCGCTCGCCAGGCGGGCGCTCGAGCGGCGGGACACGAGCAGGCGGCGAGCGTGCTGCGACAGGCCACGCTCGCGGCGCGCGCGCTCTCGGTCTGGCCCGCGCACGAGAGATTGGGTGCACGTCGGTCGAGCCGAGCCGTGACGGACGGCGGTCGTAACGGCCGGCGCGACGGCGCGTGCGAATCTAGGATCTGAGCGGCGAGCCGCGCGCGCGGTCGATCGAGGGCGCACCGCGGCTGGGTCCTCGGCGCGAGCCTCTCTCCGGACGGCCGGCGGTCGCACCGCCGGCGACGACGGCGTCGTAGCGTCTGGGACGTCGAGGGCGGGGAGCAAGCGCGTCCTGTTGCGCTCGGCCAGGACTACGCCAACGAGCGTCGATTTCAGCCCGGACGGACGCCGCCTGATCGTTCCACTCCTCGACGGCACCGGTCCGATCGTCGTCACCGCCGATGGCGAGGTCCGAGCAGGTGCTGCGCGGCCACGACGGGACTCGTGTGGGCGGCCCGGTTCAGCCCCGACGGCAGCGGGCCGTGAGCGCCGGCGACGACCGCACCGCGCGGATCTGGGATCTCGCCGAGCGGACCTCACGATCGTGCTCGCATCACGGAGCGTCGTGATCGGCGCCGACTTCACCCCGGACGGGAGGCAGGTCGTGACGGCCGAGCTAGGACGGCGACGTGCGGATCTGGGACGCGCGAGCGGGGCAACCGTCCGCTGAGCATCCGCGCCGACGACCAAAGGCTGAACTCGGTCCGCTTCAGCCCGGACGGCCGCCGGCTGGTCACGGCAGGCGAGGACGGCGTCGTAAGCGTGCACGACGCCGACGGCGGTCCCGCGCTCGCGGAGCTGCGAGGCCACAGGGGCGCAGTCATGACGCCGCGGCGTTCATCCCGGGCACCGAACACGGTCGTCAGCGGCGGCGAGGACGGCACGCTCCGCCAGTGGGCTCCCGCCGCCGCTGCGGCATGCGTGCAGCCCGGCGAGCGCGAGCGAGCTTCTGCCCCGACGGCGGCGGGTCGTGAGCGGCGGCCGCGACGGCAGCGTCCGGATCTGGGATGCCGCGAGCGGCTCGGTCACGAGCTCAGGCGCGGCCACGAAGGCGACGAGCGTCGCGCGAGTACTCCCCAGACGGCGAGCCATCGTCAGCGCGAGCGAGGATGGCACGGTGCGCATCTGGGACGCGGACAGCAGGCGGTCCGAGGTCGCCGCTCACAGAGCGACGTGCCGCTGTTCGACGCGACGTTCGAGCCGTCAGGGACGCGAATCGCCGTCTCCGGCGGTTCGCCGCGACGATCGGCATCCAGCGGAACTCGGACGGCGGCCGATCGCCGCGTGTTGAGGCGGCACGAGCCGCGTCGTCCACGACGTGGCGTTCAGCCCCGACGGCGACCGCATCTCGCGAGCGCGGCCGACGATGGGACGTGCGCTCTGGAACGCGGCGAGCGGAGCGGCCGGCGGACGCTGCGGGGCCACGCGCGAGTCGGTCTCCTCGGTCGTCCTACAGCTCCGACGGCGCGACGGTCGTGAGCGAGGCGCGGACGGCACGGTGAGGATCTGGGACGTGGACGGCGACCCCACGGCGGTCCTGCGGGGCCACGAGGGCCCGTCTCGTCAGCCGCCTTCGATCCGCGGGCGACGCGTGGTCAGCGCGGGCAGGACGGGACCGTGCGGGTATGGAGCTCCGAGGGCGGCGAGACGCTCGTCGTGCTGTACCACTACAGGGGCCAGCGCATTCGGCGGAGTTCAGCCGCGACGGGAGCCGGGTCGTCAGCGCCGGCGACCCGGGGACGTCCGGGTCTCAACGTGCGAGGTCTGCGGCTCGCTCAGCGCGGTCCTGGGGCTGGCGCGGACACGGGCCCAGCGCCAGCTCAGCCGGCCGAGCGGGAGCGGTTCCTGCCGCGCGACGGAATGACCCCGGCCGTCAGCGACAATAGCGCTGGCGTCGTGAACTTGGTCTCCCGCACCTGGGGTCATCGTCCCGCGGCCAGTCGACGACCGGAGGCTGCAGCTCCACGATCGACGGGGCGGTCTCTCCGGACCGGCCGCCACGAGCCGCTCGGGTTGTGCAGGAACTCGGCTTCGAGCTCGCTCGAGCACCGGGTCGTCGAGCGCCGGGCCGAGGATCGTCTCGGTCGTCATCATGTACGCTCCTTCCTGGTACTCGGCGCTTTCCCACGGGGCGAGCAGGTCGAGCATCTCCGCGGCGACGTAGCGGTTGTCGGGAAGCAACTGCCACGTGCTCATCCAGCCGTCGGCTCCCCTCGCGAAATGCCGCTCGAGCGCCCCGAGCGCTCCCTCGTCGAAGACGTCGGCGGTCATCGCGGCCCGGTCGACCCAGATCACGGAGCGGCCGCCGAACGGGTCGTCGGTGTCGATGCGGGTGCTGTCCTTGACGTTGCCGTCGGGGATCTCCAGCCATAGCTGGAGATGGTGGTCGGGATAGAGGCGGAGGTTGGTGCCCCGGTTTCGGGCCGACGTAGCCGACCAGGGCGACGACGTCCTCCGTCTCGTGAGCCGTTCATCAGAAGCCGCGCGACGAGCGGGTCGGGCTCGGGATTCGGGACGCGGTCCGGCATGGCACCCTCCTTGGCCGGGTGGTTACGACTCTACGGAGAGCGCCCCGGCGAAGTCAAGCATCTGACACTCTCACGAGCAGGGGGCTCGGGACCCTGGGATCGACCAGGCGGAGGTAGAACATCCCGATGCCGCCCGAGGCCGAGCAGCAGGGCCGGGGTCTCGCCCGCCGGCGTGCCGCACGGGAATCCGGCGGTCTCGGGATCCGAGGAAGCAGCTCGATGCCTCGCGCAGCCGAGCTGGGCGGCGAGGCTTGCTTGCTGGCCCGCGTTCCCGCGTGCAGCAGGACGTCGGCGGCGCCCGCCGCGCCGTGGCAGAGCGAGAAGTCGTCCGGCAGCCGCGACGAGGAGCTCGGCGACGTGCCGCTCGCAGGCCGCCAGCGCGATGTCGGCGTCGCGACGGAGCGCAGCTGCACCCGACGCAGCTCGGCCGCGCGCATGCGCGACAGCGCGATGCCCGGCGCGCCGTTGCACCACGAGTCGGCGGCGGGCACCGGAGCGTCGCGCCCGACGCGCCGGCCGACGCCCCGGAGATCGGCCCAGGTCCGGCTCAGCGGGTTCGAGCCACGAGCGCTCGTAGTCGAAGGCACGGGTCGGCGGCCTCCCGGTAGCGGGCGTCGCCGGTCACGCCGGAGAGCTCGGCGAGGGCGTGCCCGATGCCCGGCGGCACCGTGCGCGTAGCCGCAGAGGTTGTGCATCGAGCGGCGCCCGGGCGCCGCCCAGGACCACCCCGCCGGCCCGGCGTCCGCGCTGCGCGACCAGCTCGTCGCCGAGCTGCACGGCCGCGTCCAGGAGCCACGGCTCCTCGATCAGTCCGCTCAGGGCCACCAGGCCCGTCACCGCCCCCGCGCAGCCGCTCATCACGTCGGACGCCGCCGATCGGGTGGCGTCGCGGCGCCACGCCGCGAGCAGCTCGCGCGCTGCGCGTCAGGACGTCCTCGGCTGTCCAGCACGCCCGGCGACACGGGCGCGCCGCATAGGCGATGCCGATCGGCCCCGCGTACAACCCGTCGCGGACGCTCCGGGGAGAGCCGGTCCGGCGTGGTCGAGCGCGAGCCGGATCGCACCCAGGGCGGTTGCGCCGATGTCGGCCGTCGTCGAGCCTGCCGCCGGCCTCGGCGAGGAACAGCGCGACTCCGCTCGTGCCCTCGTAGAGGTCCGGACCGAGCGCCGCCACCGCTGGATGGCCGGCCGCGCGCGACCGCCCTTCGACGGCGGGCGCGCCGACCCAGTTGCAGCGGCCGTCGAACCAGATCGCCGATCGCGCGAGCCGTGTCTGCCAGCGCGCGCGGCGACCTCGAGGAACCCCGCCCCGTCAGAGCGCATAGCGATCGGTGGATCCCGGCGCCAGATACGGGGCCTCGAAGTCGAGGCCGTGTTCCGCGAACCGGCGCGCCACGGCGTCGAAGCGTCCCCGAGCCGCGCTGCCGCTCTCGTGCGCGACGACGATCCCCTCGGCGAGGAGCCGGCAGCGGCTCGAGCCGAAGCTCGCGCCGAGGCCAGCGCTGATGCTCGCCGACCGCCACGCCGCGGGCGAGCGGCTTTGTGAAGACCGGCGCTCGCGGCGCAGGTGGGGCGCGCACGCCGACGACGACGGCCGCGAGCGACGGCGCACGCCCGCGAAGCTCGGCGGCGGCGAGGTACAGCACCGCCGCGTCGCAGCGTCCGAACCGCCGGGGTGGTCGAGGACCTTGAGCCGGAACGGATCCGCGCGCCGTTGAGCAGCCGCGTGACCACGGCGACCAGCGGCGGCGCGCCCGCGCGGTCGACGTTGAAGTACAGCCGGAGCTCGACGTCCTGTCACCGATGACCGGGCTCCGACGTCGCCGAGCACGGTGAAGAAGCCCGGTGACCAGGCGAGCCAGCTCCTTGGGACGGCGGACGCTCGACCGGCGCTCCCGGCGGGGCGGCCGCGCTCGCGCGCGGCACTCCGACGGCGCGCACGCGGACGCGCAGGCCGTCGCGCGACGCGAGCGGTCCCGCGCTCCACCATCTCCAGGCGCCAGCCCTGCTCCCAGCCGCCCGCGCCGCAGTTGGCGCGGACAGCGCGGCGACGACCGGGACCGGCCAGATGGCCGCGGCCGACCCTGTCCTACCGGCACCGGCCGCCCTGGGAGTAGAACGATCGGTACAGCCTGGACTGGATGCGCGAGACGAGGCAGGTCGCGCGCGGCGCTCGGCGGCAGCGCCGAGGCACCGCGCGCGGCAGCGGTGGCGACCGATCGCCGAACCATGTGAAGGAGGTCGGCGAGGTCACCGCACGGCGCGAAGCGCCTCCCCGACCTGGTCGCGGTAGATCGGTCATGAGGCCGCCTCCGACACGCCGAGCCCGAGTAGATCGGCTGCCGCCTCGTCCGGACGGCGCAGGATGTTCTGACCAGCGAGCAGCAGGTCGAGCACGTGCGCGCGCAGCTCCGAGTGTCTGCGTCTCCTCGAGGGCCGCCGGGAGCAGCCGCACGGCGGCGAAGCGTGGCCCGGGGAGCGTCCCGGCTCAGCTCGCGAGCGAGCGCCGGCGGTGCTGGCCGTAGGCCGACCAGAACGCGCTCAGCGACGGCCGCATCCGTCCAGCGGCAGCTGCGCGTGACTGAGAAGCCGGCCGGGGTCGCGGCGTCTGCGACCGGGATCGACTCGAGCCACGCGCGCAGGTACTCGCCGAGGACGGCGCCGATGTCCATGGAGGGGTCGCCCGGGCCCGCAGAGCTCCCAGTCGACCAGATGCGGCTGCGTCCCGCGGCCGAGGCCGCGCGCGGGCAGGCGATCCAGTTGTCCCAGCGCACGTCGCCGTGGATCAGCGTCCGCCGGCCACGGACGCGCAGCTCGTCGAGCGCGGCGCACAGCGCGTCGACGACTGGATGATCCGCATCAGCTCGACCGCCGCGGCGGCTGAGCGTGGGCAGCGACTGTCCAGGTCCGGGTCGGTGCACGACGCGGCCACGAGGTCGGTCGCAGGGCGTCCGGCGGCCGTCGAAGCGCGGCGGGCGGGAGGGGTGCAGCCGCGCGAGCGCCCGCCCGGACGCGCGCGCGAGCGCGACCGAGAACCGGCCGCGAACATGCTGGCGCGCGAGGTCCGCGCGCGGGCGCCGACTCGAGGCTCGAGCACTGCCTCGGCGGCGTCATAGCGCGACGAGCCGCGGGAAGCGCGCGACATGCTCGTGCCGCTCCTGTCGACGAGACCGCAGCGGCCCCAGCACCGCCGCCTCGCGTGCGACCCGTCGTCCTCGACCGCGAGCTTGAGGATGAAGCAGCGCCGTCGTCGCGCGGTGACGACGAAGACTGGGTGCAGGCGCGAGCTGTCGACGACGTGGAAGCGGCCGTCCACCACAGCGCGCGGGCTGAGCAGCTTCCGGTCCAGGAGGTACCCCGCGACGTCAGAAGCGTCGAGCACGGCTATCCGAGTTGCCGGCTCACCGGACGGCAGGCGCGCACTGGCCCATTAATGGCCGCTCGTGATGCGGCCGTCCAGTGACGCCAAGTCAAGACGGGCGTGGTCGGTAGCGCGCTGTAAGGGCTCGAAGGCGCGTTGTTGGCGGACTGTAGGCGCGCTGTAAGGGGCCGCCGGGAAGGTGGGCGTCGCCAGTGCAGCAAACCCCGCCCCCCACACACCACAGGAGCACACCGTGAAGGTCTCCCGCATCCTCGTCGTCGCCCTGGCGGTAGCGGCGATCGTCGCACCCACCGCGTCCGCCAGGCTGATCGACGGCCCGCAGCAAACGGCCACGCCGGTCGCCGTCCCGGACATGCGCGCCTCGGTCGCGGAGGCGCTCGCCAAGCAGCGCGAGGCGCAGTCGCAGACGCGGACCTGGCCGGCGTACCCGACGCCGGAGAAGCGGCTGCCCGGCCCGCCGACCTGGCCGGTCAACCCGCAGCCGATCAAGCCGCCCGCGACGGCGGCCGTCCCCAGCAGCGGCGACGGCATCGACTGGTGGACCGTCGCGCTCGGCGCCGGGCTCACCCTCGTCGCCCTCGGCGCCATGGGCGGCCTGACGTACCTGATCCGCGCCAAGCAGCGTCCCCGCGTCGCCTGACGCACCCCCCACCCACGGGTGCCGGCCCTGAGGCCGGCACCCGGCGGGCCCGACCACATCCCGATCCAGGAGCCGAACATGACCCACCAGCTCTCCCAGCAGCACCCGCAGGTCGTCCTCCGCTCGCGCTACGAGCAGCTGCGGGCTCTCCTCGTCGTCGCGGCGATCACCGTCGTGGCCCTGATCGCCGCCGTGGTGATCCTGGCCGTCAACGATGACGGAGCCGATACCGCGTCGATCGTCGCCGCGCCGGCCGTGACCGCGCCGGTCGCGGTCGACACCGCGACGGTGACGCCCGGCCTGCGCTACGACGGCGGTCCGGACGAGGGCTCGCGCGGCCCGCAGGCGGTGCCGCCCCCGGCGGACACGCGCTTCGACGGCGGCCCGAACGAGGGCACCAGCGGCCCGCGCGCCGATCCGGTCCCGGCCGGCACGCGCTTCGACGGCGGCCCCGACGAGGGCACCCGCGGCCTGTAGGACTCCGTCAGCCGCCGGCCACGCCGAGGCCCTCTCGCGCAAGCGAGGGGGCCTCTTCGCGTCTCAGCTCGGTCAGCTCCTCCACTTGACGGTGCAGCCGCGGACCGGCGTCTCGGCGCGTTCGACCTCGCGGCCGGCGAGCACCGCCTCGAGCGCGGCGCGCAGCCAGGCGGCGTTCTGAGACGGGTCCTGGTGGTCGCCGTCGGGCGCTCCGTGGTACGCGAGCCGTTGCTCGCCGTCGAGCACGAAGACCTCAGGCGTGCGCTCCGAGCCGAGCGCGCGGGCGACCTCCTGGGAGGCGTCGTAGGCGTACGGGATCGGCCAGTCCTGGTCGCGCACGAACTGCGCCATCCGCTCCGGCGAGTCGGCCGGGTAGCGCTCGGCGTCGTTCGAGCCGACGGCCAGGAAGCGCACGTCGCGCGGCCCGTACTCCTCCGCGACCGCCCGCAGGCGGGGGTTCCAGGCGATCACGTACGGGCAGTGGTTGCAGGTCTGGACGATCACGGTGGCGGCCGGGGCCTCGGCGGCGGGCACGACGTGCTCGGCGCCCTCGGTGTCGGTCAGCGTGAAGGCCGGGACGAGATCCCCGATCCCGAACCTGGTTGCGGTGTCAGCCATCCCTGGATGATTGCGCGGCGAGCACGCGGGCGGCCGACGCCCGGACGCGCTCCCGGAACGCGGGGTCGCGCCGCGCCTCGGCCAGCAAGCGCGCGGTACACGCGCGTGAAGGAGCCCTGGCCGGTGGTGAGGATCACGTCGATGCCCGCGCGGGCCGACGCCTCGGCGGCCTCCTCGACGTCGCTCACGGCCTGCACGGCCGCTGCCTCCAGCGAGTCGGTCATGGCCACGCCCTCGAAGCCCAGCTCCTCGCGCAGCAGCCCGTCCACGATCGCGGGCGACTGCGACGCGATGTTCTCCTCGTCGAGGGCGGGATAGGTCGCGTGGCCGACCATCACGAACTCGGTCTCCATGCCGATCGCGGTCACGAACGGCGCGAGGTCGTCGTCGAGCTGCTCGCGCGTGCGCTCGATCACCGCCGGCCCTTCGTCGGTGTTGACCGTCGCGCCGCCCAGCCCGGGGAAGTGCTTGACGGTGGTCGCCACTCCGCCCTCGTGCCAGCCACCGACCGACTCGGCGACCGCGGCCGCCGCGGCGTCGGGGTCGGTGGTGAAGGCGCGCTCGGCCGTCGCCGCGCCCTCGACCGTCGGCACGTCGGCCACGGGGGCGAGCGTGACGGAGACGCCGGCGGCGCGCAGGTCGCGCGCGGCGGCCTCGGAGTCCTCGCGCACCGTGCCCCAGGCCTGCTGCTCGGGCGCCGAGCGCTCCGGCTCCGCCCACGGCAGGATGCGGATCGCTCCGCCCTCCTGGTCGACGCAGATCAGCGGCTCGATGCGCGGCGACGCGCGCCGCAGGGCGCGAGTGAGCTGCCGCAGCTGCGCGGGGTCCGCGACGTTGTCGCGGAACAGGACCGCCCCCGCCGTCCGGCCCTCGCGGAGCGCGCGCCGCACGTACTCCGGCGGCTCGGTGCCGGCGAAGCGAAGGATCACCATGCGGCCGACCTGCTGCTCGAGCGACAGGCGGTCCACGGCGGGCACGGACGGCTCCTCCGGGGCCGGCTCGACGGCCTCACGCGCGGGCGGCGCCGGTTCCGGCTCCTCGCCGTCCGCACCGAGCGCCAGGCCGGCGAGGAAGGCGAGCGCGGCCGCGCCGGCCACGGCCAGCCGCCTCCGCCTCACCTGCTCCCGCCGGCGTCGTGCTCGATCCACGCTCCTGATCATGGCGACAGTGGCCGATCCGGCGGTCGTCCAGGCCTTTCTTGCAGTACTCGCGCCGGGTGGCCGGCGGCAGCGCCACCGAATCGGTGTACCGGCGGTCTAATTCCCGCAGAAGCGGGTACCGGTGGTCAGCACACGGACAATGGAGGGCAGATGCGAGGCTTCGGGCTGACCATCGAGCCACTCGCGGGCGGCGCGGTGTGCGTGGCACTCCGCGGCGAGTTGGATCTCGAGCATGCCTATACGTTCGATGAGGAGTTGCGGCGCGTCGAGGGGGGTCGACCGCCTTGTCTGGTGCTCGACCTGCGCGGGCTCTCGTTCCTGGACTCGTGCGGTCTCGCGCGGCTGCTGGCGGCCCGCCGACGGGCGCGGCGTGAGCAGCGGCGGCTGTTGCTCGTTCGGCAGCCCGGCGGTGCAGCGGCTGATGGCGATCACCGCGGTCGGGGACCACTTCGAGACGGTGTCCGAGGTGCCGGAGGAGCTACGCGCGCCGGCCGACCTGGCGCGCCAGCTTTAGCAGCGCGCGCACCGGCGCGGGAACGTCGGGCTCGAAGTACGCCCCCGTGCGGCGCCCGCTGGCGTCGTCCACCAGCACGTCGTAGCGCATCAGGTCGGCGCCGCGCCCCGGCGGCCCGCCCGCCGGGAGGCCGGCGGCCAGCGCCTCCAACTCGCGCGCGACCGCCGGCTCGAGGTCGTCGGTCTCGACCACGAGCGGAGGGCGGCGGATGTGGCCCGCGAACCCGCCCTGCTGGCGGACCTCGATCCTCATTCCCAGCGCACGCCCACTTCGGCCCAGGCCTCGCGCACGGCGTTCATCTGTTCCGAGCCGGGCCCGAAGCGCTGCCGCGCGGCTCGGTGGGTGAGGCGGGCGAACTGGCGGAAGGTGGCGGTGGGGGAGAGCAGCGGGCTGCGCAGGGCGTCGTACCAGATGCGCCCGGGGGCGTGCCAGGAGTTGCCGCCCAGGTTCGTGGCAAGCAGGTGGAAGGCCTTGTTCGGGATCCCGGAGTTGATGTGGACGCCGCCGTTGTCCTCGAACGTGCGCACGTAGTCGTCGAGGTGGGCGGGCTGGGGATCCTTGCCCAGGACCTCGTCGTCAAAGGCGGTGCCCGGGGCCTTCATCGAACGCAGCGCGTCGCCGTCGAACTCCTCGCCGCGCAGCTCGGCGCCGATCAGCCAGTCCGCCTGGTCGGCCGTCTGCCCGAGCGTGAACTGCTTGACCATCGCGCCGGCCACGTCCGCGAAGTGCTCGTTCAGCGCGCCGGACTGACCGGTGTACTCGAGCGCCCCCTCGTCCTCGACCACGCCGTGCCCGAGCTCGTGGGCGATGACGTCGAGCGACTTCGTGAAGCGCAGGAAGATCTCGCCGTCGCCGTCCCCGCAGACCATCCGGCGGCCGTCCCAGAACGCGTTCGGGTACTCCTCGCCGAAGTGGACGACGCCGCGCAGCGGCATGTTCTCGTCGTCGAGCGAGTCGCGGCTGAAGGCCTGGAGCCAGAAGTCCCAGGTGGCGCCGAAGCCGTCGAAGGCCTCGTCGACGGCGGGGTCGCCGGTCGGGCCGTCGTCCTCGTCGCGGACCTGGGGGATGCCGGTGATCTGGGAACGTGTTCTCGGCGTCCCAGATGATGCGGTTGCGGCCGGGCGCCGCGGCGGCGGCGAGCGCGTCGTGTCCCTCACGGACGCCCCTCCGGCCGCGCGCCTTGGCGTTGATCGAGCGAGCGTGGCGGATCGTGGCGTCGGCGTTGAGCGTGCGCAGCGCCCACTCGCGCTGGTGCTCGGTGCCGCGGCTGGCCACCCCGGTGAGGACGAACGGCGGCACGACGCAGTGGAGCGGGTTGCGGCAGCCGCTGCATGACCGCGCGGTTCTATCAGGCAGGTACGGGGACCCGGCGACGCCACTGGGCGATCAGCAGGCCCGTGGCGACGAGCAGCGCGCCGCCGATCGCGGCGAGCGTGATGTGCTCGTCGTAGAGGGCGGCGCCGAAGGCCAGTGCTCCGAACGGGAGCAGCAGCGTGATGTAGGAGACCGTCACCGCCGGCAGCTCGCGGAGCAGGATCGTCAGCGTCACGAACGGCACCGCCGACCCGATGACGGCCAGGTAGCCGATCGAGCCGACCGCCTGCGCGCTCCAGGCCGCCTGTCCCCAGTCCTCGGCGGGCGCCGAGGCGATCAGCAGCAGCGTTCCGCCGCCGAGCATCGCCCACGCGTTCAGGACGATCGGATCGAGCGCCTGCCCACGCCGCTTGATCGCCACGTTCCCGATCGCCGCCGCCAGCGGAGCGATCGCGCACGCCGTGGCGGCGAGCAGCGCCCATTCCGCGTTGCCGAGGGCGAGGCTCTCGCCGAAAGCGATGGCCAGCCCGCCGATCGCCACGCCGATGCCGGCGACGAGCCGCGCCCTCAGCGGCTCGTCGGCGAGGGCGACGGAGGCGATCGTCGCGCTGTAGAGCGGCATGACGCCGAACAGCACGGCCGCCAGCCCGCTCGGCACGTACTGCTCGCCCCAGTAGATGAGGCCGTAGCAGCCGGCGATCGGCAGCACGGCGAGCACGGTTGCCAGCAGCGCATCGGTGCTCAGCCGGCGGCCGAGAAGGCGGGCGAGCAACAGCAGCCCGGCACCAGCGAGCGCGAACCGCACGCCGGCGCTCAGCAGCGGCGGCACGTCCTCGAGCCCGATCTTGATCGTCACCCAGGTGGACGACCAGATCAGGACGTTGACGGCATAGAGCGTCCAGACGAGGGAGCGCGACACGCGACGGAAGGCTAGGAGAGCGTTTGCTCCCCGTCGGTACGGCTGCCACGATTCAAGGGCTTCAGAGCGCCTCCGCCAGTGCACGGCGGATCCGCTTGGCCGAGATCGGGCCGCGCGTGCCGAGCGACTGGGCGAACTGGGACACCCGGAGCTCCTCGAGCATCCACGGCACTTCGCGCAGGCCCGGGGAGCCTGGCGCGGCGGCGAGCCGCTCGCGGTAGGCGCGCTCGAGCTCGTGGATCGAGCTCATGCGGTCGCGATCGACGGCCGTCGCGTCGGGCAGGCGCTCGAGGCGGCGAGCCGCGGCGCGGAGGTAGCGCTCGAGGTCCGCCAGGCGATCGACGCCCGTGGCCGCCACGAAGCCCGGGTGGACGAGGCGCGCGAGCTGCGCGCGGACGTCGGCGCGCGCCGGCTGCAGCGGGACGGCGGTCAGCGGCTCGAGCCGGCGCGTCACCTCGCGTGCCGCGTCGAGCACGCGGACCACGGCGTCCACCACCGAGGCGGTCGTCTCGGCCAGGCTGCCGGCGATGTGGCCGCGCAGCCGGGCGAAGTCGGCCTCATTCCACGCCGGCCCGCCGCCCGAGCGCATCAGGGCGTCGGCGGCCGCGACCACGGCGTCGTCGAGCACCGCGTTCAGGCTCCCGTGCGGCGCGGCCGACAGGGCGAGCCGGTCGGCGTTGGAGAGCCGGTCGTGCACGAACTTGGAGGGTGAGGGCGTCGAGAGCAGCAGCAGCCGGCGGGTGCCGGCCCACATCGAGGCGGCCTGCGCGCCGGCGGTCTCGAGGACCTTGACGCCCACCGAGGACCCTTCGTCGACCAGCGCCGGATAGGCGCGTACGGCCTGGCCGGTCCCGCGCAGCGTCACCTCGCGCGGCAGCGAGCCGATCTCCCAGGTGGTCAGGCCGGTCCGCTCGAGCTTCGACGATGCGGCGGTCAGCTCGGCCCGCAGCAGCGGTCGCACCTGCGCACGCACCTGAGAGAGATCCTTGCCGGCCGCCAGCACGCCGCGCTTGGCGTCGACCACGCGGAACGTCGTCCGCAGGTGCGGCGGCAACCGCGAGAAGTCCCAGATGTCCGGCGGGATGCTCACGGCGTCGATCGCGCGGCTCATGTCCTCGGCGAGCGGCCGGCGCCGCGGCTCGAGCCGGGCGAGCACCCGCGCGGCGGTCTCCGGCACCGGCACGAGCTGCCGCCGCAGCTCCTTCGGCAGCCCGCGGATCAGCGCGGTGACCAGCTCCTCGCGCAGGCCGGGCACGAGCCACTCGAAGCGGTCCGCGCGCAACGCGCCCAGCACCTGCAGCGGAACCACGACGGTCACGCCGTCGTCCGGGGCCCCGGGCTCGAACCTGTAGTCGAGGTCGAGGGTGAGGTCGCCCTGGCGCCACGTCGCGGGCCACGACTGCTCGTCCACCGCATCGGCTGCGCGCACCAGCACGTCGCGCGTGAACGTCAGCAGGTCCGGGTTCGAGAGCCGCTCGTCGCGCCACCAGCGGTCGAACCCCGCCGCGGAGACCACGTCCGCCGGCACGCGCGCGTCGAAGAACTCGAACAGCGCCTGGTCGTCGACCAGGATGTCGCGCCGCCGGGCGCGGTGCTCGAGCGCCTCGATCTCCTCCAGCAGCCGCCGGTTCTCGGCCACGAACGCGTGCCGCGTCTCCCATTCCCCCTCGACCAGCGCGCGGCGGATGAACAGCTCGCGCGACAGCACCGGGTCGATCCGCCCGTACTGGACCGTGCGGTCGGTGATGATCGGCAGCCCGTAGAGCGTGACGCGCTCCGTCGCCACCACTGATCCGCGGCGCGCGTCCCAGCGCGGCTCGCTGTACGTGCGCTTCACCAGGTGACCGGCCAGCGGCTCGAGGTCGGCGGGATCGATGCGGGCCGCGACCCGCCCCCACAGCCGGGTGGTCTCCACCAGCTCGGCCACCATCACCCAGGCCGGCGGCTGCTTGAACAGGCCCGAGCCGGGGAAGACCGCGAACCGCGCGCCGCGGGCGCCCGAGTACTCGCGGCCGGCCGGATCCTTCATGCCGACGTGCGACAGCAGCCCCGACAGGAGCGCACGGTGGATCTCCGGCGGCTCGGCCGGCGTGCGGTTGAAGCGCACCCCGACGCCCTTGGCCGCGTCGCGCAGCTGCGCCACCAGGTCCTGCCACTCGCGCACCCGCAGGTGGTGCAGGTGCTCGGCCAGGCAGCGCTTGCGGAACTGGTTGCTCGAGAGCGAGCGCTGGAGCTCGCGCAGGTACCGCCACAGGTTCAGGTAGGCGATGAAGTCCGAGTCCGGGTCGGCGAAGCGCGCGTGCAGCTGGTCGGCCTGCGCCGTCTGCTCGGACGGCCGCTCGCGCGGGTCCTGGATCGACAGCGCGGCGGCGATGACGATCACCTCGTCGGCGCAGCCGAGCCGGTCGGCCTCCAGCACCATGCGTCCCATCCGCGGGTCGACCGGCAGCTCGGCGAGCCGGCGGCCCACCTTGGTGAGCCGGCCCGCCGAATCGAGGGCGCCGAGCTCCTCCAGCAGCCGGATCCCGTCCCGTACCTGGCGCTTGTCGGGCGGGTCCAGGAACGGGAAATCCTCGATCCTGCCGAGCCCGATCGCCGCCATCTGCAGGATCACCGAGGCGAGGCTGGTGCGCAGGATCTCCGGGTCCGTGAAGCGTGGCCGCGCCTCGAAGTCCTCCTCGTCGTAGAGACGGATGCAGATGCCGTCCGAGGTGCGGCCGCACCGGCCCTTGCGCTGGTCGGCCGAGGCCTGCGAGATCGGCTCGATGGGCAGCCGCTGGACCTTCAGCCGCGCGCTGTAGCGGCTGATCCGCGCCGTCCCCGGATCGACCACGTAGCGGATCCCGGGCACCGTCAGCGACGTCTCGGCGACGTTGGTGGCCAGGACGACGCGGCGCCTGGCGTGCGGCTTGAAGATCCGCTGCTGCTCGGACGCCGACAGGCGGGCGTACAGGGGGAGGACCTCGGCGTCCAGCCGTCCTCGCACGACATCGGCCGTGTCGCGGATCTCGCGCTCGCCGCTCAGGAAGACGAGCACGTCGCCGGGGCCTTCGCGCAGCAGCTCGTCGACCGCGTCGGCGATCGCGTCCTCCTGGTCGCGGTCGGGGTCCTCGACCGGCCGGTAGCGCACCTCGACCGGGTAGGTGCGCCCGGAGACCTCGACCACGGGCGCGTCGCCGAAGTGCCGGCTGAAGCGCTCCGGGTCGATCGTCGCCGAGGTGATGATCACCTTCAGGTCGCGGCGCCGCGGCAGCACGCGGGCGAGGTAGCCGAGCAGGAAGTCGATGTTCAGCGAGCGCTCGTGCGCCTCGTCGACGATCACCGTGTCGTAGCGGCGCAGCTGCTTGTCGCGCCGGATCTCGGCCAGCAGCAGGCCGTCGGTCATCAGCCGCACCTGCGTGTCGCGGCTCGAGCGGTCGCGGAAGCGGACCGCGTAGCCGACCGCCTCGCCGAGCGGCACCTTCATCTCCTCGGCGATCCGCGCGGCCACGGTGCGCGCAGCCAGCCGCCGCGGCTGCGTGTGGGCGATCCGCTCGCGGCCGAGCTCGAGGCACAGCTTCGGCAGCTGCGTGGTCTTGCCCGAACCGGTCTCGCCGGCGACGACGACCACCTGGTGGTCGCGGATCGCCTCCAGCAGCTCCTCCCGGTGCGCGCTGACCGGGAGCTCGGGCGGGTACGCGATCAGCGCCAGCTCGCGAGCCTCACCGCGCGGCCGCCGGCGCGCCCGCGCGCGCGGCGTTCTGCTCGATCGCGTCGAGCATCCGCGGCCACGCGCCGCGGGGGATGTCGTGCCCCAGGCCTTCGATCAGCAGCAGTCGCGCGCCCGGTATCGCCCGCGCGGTGGCGCGGCCGCCCGAGGGCGGCACGAGCCGGTCCTTGGTGCCGTGGATGACCAGCGTCGGCGCGGTGATCGTCCGCAGCAGCGGCGTGCGGTCGCCGGACGCGATGATCGCGGCGAGCTGGCGCAGCGAGCCCGCCGGGTTGATCCCGCGGTCGTAGCTCATACCCGCGATCCGCCGCAGGTCCGCGTCGTCGCGCTCGAAGCCCGGCGAGCCGATGCGCGAGAACACCCAGACGGCGTGGTCCTTGTACGCCTCGCGGTCGCGCGGCGGCGTCTTGAGCAGCACGTGGTAGAGGCGCGGCGAGGGCTGGCCGCTCCAGCGGGCGCCGGTGTTGGACATCATCGACACCAGCGACAGGACGCGGTCCGGATGCCGCGCCGCCATCGTCTGCGCGATCATGCCGCCCATCGAGGCGCCGATCACGTGCGCCTGCTCGATCCCCAGGTGGTCGAGCAGGCCGACGCCGTCGGCGGCCATGTCCTCGAGCGTGTAGCTGGCGGCGCGCTTGTCGCGCCGCAGCAGCTGGAACACCGTCGGGACCTTGCCGTTCATCCGCTGCGAGCGCCCGACGTCGCGGTTGTCGAAGCGGATCACGTGGAAGCCGCGGTCCGCGAGCTCCGCGCACAGGTCCTCGTGCCAGCCGAGCATCTGCGTGGCCAGCCCCATCGTGAGCAGCATCGCGGGGGCCTCGGGGTCGCCGAAGGTCTCGTAGCAGAGCTCGACGTCGTCGCTGACGGTGCACAGCAGCTCGGGCATGGACCTCCAGACGTTACAGGGCCTTTTCGAGCCAGAACTCGGTTCGGGCGTCGTGCGGGTGCGCCGACCGGACCGTGTAGCCCGCCGACGCGTAGAGCGCCATCGCCTCCGGCAGCATGTCGGTGGTGAAGAGCCGCATCGAGCGCTGGCCGGCGTCGCGCGCGAGTCCCTCGAGGTCGGCCAGCAGCCGGCGCGCGTGCCCGCGCCCGCGCGCGCGTGGGGTCACGAACATGCGCTTGATCTCGGCGACGCCGGGCTCGAGCTCTCGCAGCCCCGCGCAGGCGACCGGCTCGTCGCCGTCGTAGAGCACGATCCAGGCGGAGTTCGGCCCGCGGAAGACGTCGACGGTCCCGAAGATCCTCTCCGTCGGCTGGAAGTCGGCTCCGGCGCGGTCGCGCACGAGCGTCATGTACTCGTCCCACAGGGCCTGCGACGCCGGGCTGTCCGGCGGCTCGTGCCGGGCCTCGATCACGGCTGCCGCCGCAGCGCGAGGATGACCACGTCGTCGTCGACGTCGGGCGCCCAGGCCTCCGCCTCGCGGTGCAGGAGCTGCACCAGCGCGTCGGCGTCGAGCGTGTGTGCGTGCTCGGCGAGCAGGTCGCCGAGGCGCTCGTCGCCGAACTGGCGGCCCTCGCGCCGCGCCTCGGTGAGCCCGTCGGTGCACGCGAACACGAGGTCGCCGCGAGCCAGTGGCGCCTCTTCGACGGTGTACGCACCGCCCTCCTCGAGCCCCAGCGGCAGGCCGGTGCGGCGGAGCTCGCGCTCGCCGCCGGCGGCCGCGATCAGCAGCGGCGGCGTATGGCCCGCGTTGCACCAGCGGATCCGGTGCTCGTCGATCACCACCATGACGGCCGGCACGAACGTGGTCCCGGGCAGCCGGCCGCGCAGCAGCGCGTTGGTCTGGCTCATCACCTCGGCCGGGTCGGCGGCGTCGTAGGTGCGTGCCTCGACGAAGAAGCGCACCATCGCGCTGATGGCGGCGACCTCGATGCCCTTGCCCGAGACGTCGCCCACCAGGACAGCCACCGCCCCGTCCTGCAGCCGCCAGATGCCGAAGAAGTCGCCGCCGCCCGCCGCGTGGCCGGACGGGTCGAACACCAGCCCGGCGTCGAACCCGTCGAGCTCGGGCAGCGGCCCGGGCACGAAGCCGCGGGTGAGCGCGAGCGCGACGCGCCGCTCGCGCGCGAAGTCGAGCGCGTTGGCGATCGCGCCGGCGGCCGCGAGCCCGAACGCCTCGATCCGCGCCAGCAGCGCGTCGTCGCACACGCCGGGGCGCTCGTCGGCGACCGTGAGCACGCCGAACAGCCGCGCGCCGATCGAGAGCGGCACGTGCGCGAACGACTCGACCCGCTCCTCCTCGATCACCCAGCGCCAGGAACCTGGCGCGGTCGATGTCGCGGCTCGCGTACGGCTCGCCGGACTGCGCCACGCGGCCGATCATGCCCTCGCCGACCACGAACCGCGCCTGCTGCACGCGCTCGGAGAAGCCGCGCGAGTGGACCACGCGCAGGTCGCGGCTGGCCGGCTCCTGGCGCGTCAGCATCACCTTCGACACGCCGCTGAGGAAGGCCGCCTGGTCGACGATCGCGCGGTAGACGTCGTCCAGCTCGAGCGAGGAGCCGAGCGCGTGGACGGCGCGGTTGAGCATCAGCTCCTCGTGCGTGCGGCGCTCCTCGCGGCCGAGCAGCTCCGAGCGGTCGAGTGCCACGCCGGCGAGGTCGGCGAACACGCCGGCGCTGCGCACCTCGTCCTCGCTGAAGGCGACTGCGGCGAGCGCGAGCACCCCGAGCATGCGGCCGTCCGGTGCCTTCACGGGGCACGCGAGCAGCGCCGACGACACGTACCAGCTCCACGTCAGCCGCGCCTGCCCGGGCGGCAGCTGCTCCTCGAGCCGGCGGTGCAGCGCATCCGCGCCCGGCCATTTCGTGATGTCGTCCATCAGCAGCGGCGCTCCGCGCTCGATCGCGGCCTCGGTGATGCCCGGCCGCTCGGTGTCGTAGGGCCGGCTGAGCACGGCGCCGAGCGCCTCGCGCACCTCCGGCGAGGAGAACCACGCGGTCACCGGGCGGATGTACTGCTGATCCCAGTCGACGACGAGGAAGGCGCAGCCGCTGAGGTCGAACAGCCGCCGCAGCTGGGCGACGATCTCCTCGAGGGTCTGGCTCAGCCAGGGCCCCTCGGTGGCGATGTCAGCCGGCGAGCGGATCGTCGTCTTCGGAGATCTGCTCGAGCAACTCGAGCGCGGCGGCCTGCGCGGGCGTGGCGCCGACCTGACCGTCGCCGAGGTCCTCGAGCTGCGGGAAGAAGCTCGCGTGGATCGCGATCTCCTCCGGGCCCGCGTCCTCGAGCACGATCACGGCCCGGCCGGGGCCCTCGGCGCCGTCGGCCCCGGCGTTCTCCTGCAGCGCCGCGCCCGCCGCGGTGAGCACGGCGACCGCGAGCTCGCGCCAGTGCGCGATCGCGTCGTCACGCTCGGCGGCGTTCATCTGCGCCAGGTGATGGTGGTTGCGCTCGGCCAGGGCGGCGACCGCCGCGTCGAGCGGCGCCTCGGCGAGCAGTTCCTCGGGAGTCGGCACGCTGGCAGTATGGCGCGCCGGCTCCCGAGGCTGTCGATCTCGTCTAGTGTCGCCGCGGTGCCTCTCCTCGGTCGCGGCCTTGACGTCGGCGGTCTGCCAGCCGGACGGGCCCGGCGGCGAGCCGATCTCGGCCAGATTGAGCGCGTCGGTGATCGCGCGCAGCGAGATGCCGCGCTCGTGCATCGCGGCGATCTGGCGGCTGAGGTCGGCGCGCGGGAGTCCATTGCGGGGCGTGAAGCGTCCGCTCGCGAGGTCCTCGCGCGTGCGCTGGCTGATCCGCCGGCGCTCCCATTCGCCGAGGTCGATCACCGCCCGTGCGGTGGCCTTGCCGGAACGGGTCGACGTGTCGAGCTCGTGGTCGGCGGCGCCGAGGAATCCATTGGCCTCGCCGAGCCATCGCAGCAGTGTCTCGAGGTCGGCGATGCGGGCCGTGAAGTCGCGCAGGCGCGCGACGACGAGCCCGGATGCGGTGCCCGAGCGGATCTCCTTGATCGCGTAGGCCAGCCCCGGACGCTCGGTGAGACGGCGGGCGGGCTGCTTCCCGTCGTGGATCACCTCGACGAGCGACCAGCCGCGGTGGGCGCAGCGGAGCGCGAGCGCCGCGGTGGCGGGGTCCGCCCCCTCGCCTTCCGATTCGACCGTGGCGTAGCCGAGGACGGGCGGAGCCTGACGCGTGGGAGCTCGCGGCCGGCGTGGCGGCGCGGCCACCGGCGCCGGGGTGAGCGCACGTGCCGGGGGGTCGACCGCCGCCGGCGGCTTGAGAGCCGGTGCCGGCGGTCGACCGGTCGCGGGCCGCCTGCGGTCGCGCCGGAGGTCCGGCCCGAGCAGCGCGGCGATGACGCCGAGGCCGAGCGCGAGCACGAGCAGCAGCAGTGCGAGGACGAGCGGGTTCGACTCGTCCGCCGCGGCGATGGGAACCGGCGTCGGCGCTTGCAGCGGTGCGACGGCGTCGCTGCCGCCACCAGGCCTTGGTCGCCGCGTCGGGATCGGCTCGTGGTCACTGCGTGCCTGGAGCACGACCAGCGTCGACCGGTTCACGCGGCCGGTGGTCGCGAGACCGTGCTTGAACTGGAACCACAGCGTGGCCGCGCGGGTACGCGGGCCGAACAGGCCGTCGACCGGTCCCGGCCGGTAGCCGAGCTTCCGCAATCGTCGTTGAACCTCCCGCACGCGGTCCGAGCCGCCCGGCCGGACGTATCCCGCGCCGGCCTTGACCGGCCCGGCCGACCAGCCCTTCGGCCAGCTCGTGCGCGCGAGGCGCGGGCGCGTGAGCGGGTTCTCGATCGCGCGGCCATGCCAGCCGGCGGATGCCGCGGCGACCGGCTCACGGGCCGCGTGGCCGGGCACGGGCATGATCAGCAGGCCGATGAAGGCCAGTGCCATCGCCAGTGCCGGCGCTCCCCGCCGCGCACGGTGCGCAGCGTTTCTGAGTTGCATTTCGTCTCCTCGAGGAATCGAGCGTGTTCATGGCGCCGGTCGCGCATTCGCGCGCGTCCGGCCAGGGGCCCGCCAACCGCGAGGAGCGGTCAGCCAGGACGCTCGATGAGCGAGACGAACAGCACCGACCGCCATCGGGTCGGTGCGGAGAGGAGGCTGGTGAGGAGCAGCCCGGCGGCGAGGCTCATGGCCGCGAGCGCGAGCGCCATGGCGCCGGGCGGTGCGGGGCTCGGGCCGGCGGCCGCGCCCGAGGGGACGGTTCCGACCGACGGCACCGGCTCAGGAGCCGTGCCGGCGGGCGGCGCTGCCGGCTCGCGCCGGGGGTCGACCTCGATGGGCATCGGCCGGTGGCAGCGCTGTCGCGGCGAGCGCGGCCGCGGTTGAGGACAAGGTCGGCGTCGGCGTCGGGTCGGCGGCCATCGGCGCGCCCTGCGATCGACGCTGTACGGAAGCCCGCGGACCCGGACGCAGCGTGGGGCGGGGCGCGCCGTCGGCGACGGAGGGCGCCTGCTCGGTGATCACGACGCCGGCCCCGGCCCGACGTCGGCCGGCGTCCACGCGCGCGAGCCGACGGAGGGCGTCGACGTCGTCGCGCCCTCGCCGTCCGACCTGGTCGCGACCGTCGGCGAGACCGGACGGCTCGAATCCTGCGCCGGCCCCGGCAGCTCGATGCCGGCGAGTCCGGTCGTCTCCGAGACGGGTGCGGACCACGGGCGCGACAACCTGCGACGACGTCGTCGACGATCGGCTTGACCGGGGTCTGCCGGATCGTCTCGTTGACGATCTCGATTGCCGGCTGCGCGGCTGCGACGACGTCATCGACGATCGGCGGTATG
This sequence comes from uncultured Solirubrobacteraceae bacterium, assembly GCA_963830725.1. Taxonomy (GTDB): domain Bacteria; phylum Actinomycetota; class Thermoleophilia; order Solirubrobacterales; family Solirubrobacteraceae; genus DASSUW01. The sequence goes on from CAWHNO010000013.1 coordinate 356,667, forward strand.
GGAGTCAGCCGGATCGTGTCGTTGACGATCTGGAGTGCGGGCTGCGCGGCCGCGACGACGTCATCGACGATCGGCTGGACGGGGGTCTGCCGGATCGTCTCGTTGACGATCTGGAGTGCTGGCTGCGCGGCCGCGACGACGTCGTCGACGATCGGCTCGACGGGCGTCTGCTCGGTCGTCTGGTTGACGATCTCGACTGCCGGCTGCGCGGCGCTGACCACCTGGTCGGCGACGGGCTTGACGGGAGCGGGGCGGGCCCCCTCAGTGACCTGCTCGACCGCTCGATCGGTGACCTTGACGGCCTCCTCGACGACCGGCTCGACCGGGGTCGGGCGAGCCGTCTGGGTGACGATCTCGACCACCGGCTCGGTCGTCTCGATGATCGGCTGGACGGGGGTCTGCTGAGCCGCCTGGGTGGCTCCCTCGGCGACCTTCACTACCTCGTCGACGATCGGCTTCCGGCGGCTTGTCGCGTCTGTTCGCTGGCGTTCTCGGCCGATGGCTCGGTGGCCGCCGTCGGCTCTTCGACGATCGGCTTGGCGGCCGCGACGACCGGCTCGACGGCAGCGGCGGTCGTGGACTCGGCGGCCTTGGTGACGGGCTTCGCGGCCGCGGTCACGGACTCGACGGCGGCGGCGCTCGTGGACTCGGCGGCGCTGGTCACGGGCTTCGCGGCCGCGGTCACGGACTCAGCGGCCGGCTCGGTTTGCTCGACGGGGTCGGGCGCTGCGGGGGCCGGCGACGCGGGCGAGGGCGGGGCGGGGGCGGGCGGAGTCGCGGGGGTCGGGCGGAGCCGCGGCGGGGGCCGTGCGGCGCCTGGGGAGCCGCGGTCGGCAGGGCCTGGGTGGCGGTGTCGACTACGGCGGTCGCCACGCTCGTGTCGACGGGCGGTGTCGTGGGCAGGTCCTGGGCGAGCGTTGCGGTGGGCAGTGCGAGCACAGTGGCGACCGACGCGACGCTGAGCCAGATGGCCGGTCGACTGCTATGAGATCCGATCCGCACCCGCATTCTTGCGTGCCCCTGCCGTTCCTTCCAGGAGAGTCCTGCTTCCTTCCGATGCGGTATGCCCCGTACCGCAGAGAATCCGACCGCGCCGTGTCAGATGTCCGACCGACCGACCGTTAACCGGTGGAACGCACTGCGCGCTGCATTGCGGTCATTCCGGATCCGAGTAGATCCGTTCCTGAACGTTCAGATCTACTGATAGCTCGACGATCTGATGCAAGAACGAGGCGCGAACGTCAGGCGCGTGCGACCGCGCCCCAGATGGCCAGAAGCGTGTCCAGCGCCAGCTCGCGGTCGAAGCCCGGATCCTTGCCGAGCGTGTCCATCAGGTAGTGGCCGTTCATGAGGTTGAGCGCCCTCGCCATCTCGTAGGCGCGCTTGCCGCCGCCCATCCCCGCGGCGATCTCGGTGGTGAAACGGTCGACGACGGCGCAGTAGGCGGCCTCGATCTCGGCGTCCTGGCCGGCGGCATGATCGAGCGCTCGCAGGAACGGCCCGTAGCGGGCGAACGTCTCGACGCTGCCCGCCAGCAGCTCGCGCAGATCGCCGGTGTCCATCGGAGCGGCCAGCTCGGCCTCGATCCTCGACAGCAGCGTGAGCAGCACCTCGGGCAGGCCGTCGAAGTGCCGGTAGAACACCGTGCGCGAGAGACCCGCCCGGCTCATCACGAGGTCGACCGTCAGGTCGCGGTAGGGGACCTCGAGCAGGAGCTGCTCGGCGGCCGCCACGATCCGCTCGCGCGCCTCCTCCCGCCGCACGCGCGCGTTCGTGCGCCGCCTCACCGTGGCCGGTCCCGACGTCATCCTCGCGGAGTATTGCAGGTTGTGACGTCGTGTGCGACAGTGTGTCGCATGAAGCCTGTGACCGTCACCACCACGATCGAGCGACCCCGCGACGAGATCCACGCCGTGCTCGATGACCTGATGAACCACGAGTCGTTCACCGACCACTTCCTGACCGACTTCCAGCGCACCGAGACCGGCATCCGCGTCAAGGGCAAGGGAGGCGGCGGCTGGATGGAGATCACCCCGGTCGAGTCCACGCCCGACCGCATCGTCGAGGAGGGCCGCAGCGGCCGCGGCGGTCGCCGCCACACGAAGGGCATCTACGAGCTCAAGCCGCAGAACGGCGGCACCGTCGTCAGCTTCACCAACGAGATCGAGCCCGCCGGCCTCGGCGACCGGCTCGCCGCCCCGCTCATCCGCGCCTACCTGCGCAAGCAGAACGGCCGCGCACTGGAGCGGCTCAAGGAGCAGATGGAGGCGCGCTGAGCGCCTCGAGCGCGGACCGCAGGCGCGGCGGGATGTCGACCGGCCGTCGCGTCGCGCGGTCCACGAACACGTGCACGAACCAGCCCGTCGCCGCGGGCTGGGACTCCCCGCCGAACAGGCCGATCTCGTAGCGCACGCTCGAGCGGCCGAGCTTGCCGACCCGCAGGCCGGCTTGCACGGTCTCCGGGAAGGCGAGCGGGGCATGGAACTCGCAGTGCGACTCGACGCACAGCCCGATCACCTCCCCGGCGCGGATGTCGAGCCCGCCGGCCTCGATCAGGTACGCGTTGATGACGGTGTCGAAGAACGCGTAGTACTCGACGTTGTTGACGTGACCGTACACATCGTTGTCGTTCCAGCGCGTCGGGATTGCGAGCCGGTGCGGGTACTCACCGCGATGTTCGCGAAGCGAACTCGCAAGGCCGCGCTTGCGCGGCCCGCTCACGCGGCGACGGTGCGGGCCGCCACCACGCGGGCGAAGCCGCCGAACAGCGCGTCGGCGAGCGCCGGCTGGGCCGGCAGGTGGCGCGCGTCGGCGGCGCGCGCCTGCTCCTCGGTGACGCCGGCCTCGGGCAGCTCGGCGAGGCCGGAGCGATACCAGCCGTCGAGGCCCTCGGCGTGGACCTCGGGATGGAACTGCACCCCCCACGCGCAGTCGCCGTACCGGAACGCCTCCGTGGTGAGGCCGGGCCGCCGCAGCAGCTCGACCGCGCCCGGCGGCGGCTCGAAGCCGTCCTCGTTCCAGTGCAGCGCGACGGCGCCCTCAGGCAGCGAGCCGACCACCGGATCGCCGGCCGCCGCCGGCAGCGGCTCGATCGGCGTCCAGACGATCATGCGCTTCGGGAGGCGGAAGACGCGGCTCCCGAGCGCGTGCGCGAGCAGCTGGGCGCCGAGGCACACCCCGAGCACCGGAATGCCGCGCTCGACCGCCTCGCCGAGCAGCGCCGCCTCGGCGGTCTGCAACGGGTCGGAGTCGATGTCGCGGACCGACTGCTCGCCGCCGAGCGAGAGCAGCCCGTCGACCTCGCCGAGGTCCGGCAGCGGCTCGCCGTCACGCAGCCGGTACTCGCGCAGCTCGGCGCCCGTGCCGCGGATCGCGGGGCCGGCGTGACCGGTGAACGCGTCCTCGAGGTTGTGCAGGCAGGCGATGACCGGAGCGACCACTGATCGCGAGGGTACTGGGCACAGGTGCAGAGGGTTCGGTTTCCCGCACCTGGATTGACAGGAGGACCGTATCGAGCGGGCCCCGGCCCAGTGGGAGTATTCCGGTCGTTCCCCCCAACATACGAGGCGCGGTCCATGGATGGACCAAGGTGCCTCCACCAGCTCCGACCCCGGCTTGCTCCCTCTCTCTCCCCGGCGGTCGCTCGGTCGGAAGCAACGTGATTGAAGGGCGTCGTCGCGGTCCCCCAGCCGCGGCGGCGCACCTCACGTTTCTTGTGTGGCGCCTCCCTTGTTGCCCCGGCGAACGTCAACTTCGGCTGGGTAGGGCGGCGGTGGATCGACCGCTCGGCCTGCCGATTGACGGGTATGTTCCCGTCCACGGGAACAAGCCATCCACCAGGTGCTTGGCGACTTTGTCAGCCTGAGCCGGACAAAGTCATCAATCGACCCGGGCGGACCTCGATCCCATCTCCCTAATGGCGAAGTATCGCCGTGAACTCGCCAGGGACCACCGGCGCGGCCGGCTCACCCAGCCGCAGTTGACGTTCCTCGCCTACGCGGCCACGGCCGACATCGGCGCGGCTCGCTTGTACTCCTCGGCCGCGTCGCGCAGGCAGTCGACCATCACGGCGATCGGCCCGACCGGGTCGGGCTGGAAGACCGCGCCGATCCGGCGGTAGGGCGGGCGGCCGCGCAGCGGCCTGACCGCGACGTCGTCACGGGTCGAAGCCAGCGCGAGCCCGGGCACCAATGCGACGCCCATGCCGCTCGCCACCAGCCCCTGGATCGCAAAGTAGTCGTCGGACGTGTACGCCACGCGCGGCTCGAACCCCGCGCGCTCGCACGCGCGCAGCACGATGTTGGAGTCGGCGCAGGTGCCGCGCAGCCCGACGAGCATCCATTCCTCGTTGCACAGGTCGGTGAGCGCGATCGCGCGTCGGGTGGCCAGGGGGTGGTCGGCGGGCAGCGAGGCGTACAGCACGTCGTCCATCAAGCGCTCGACGCCGAGGCCGTCGAGCGGCAGATCGGCCTCGAAGCCGCCCTCCTCCGAGATCACGAGGTCGAACTCGCCGCGCCGGAGCGCGGGGATCGACTCCGGCGGATCCATCAGGGCGAGCTCGACCTTGACGCCGGGCCGCAGGTGCCGGAACGCGGAGACGGCGCGCGGCACGATCGTGCCCGCGGCGGTCGCGAACGAGGCGAGGCGCAGCTTGCCGCGCGCGTCGCTGGCGATCTCGGTCAGCTCGGCCTGCGCGTGCGCGAGCTGGCCGAGGATCTGCTCGGTGTGGCGCACCAGCGCTTCGCCGGCCGGCGTGAGCTTGATGCCTTTGGGCTGGCGCTCGAGCAGCTTGACGCCCGTCTGCGCCTCCAGGCGCGCGATCTGCTGCGACACGGCGGGCTGGGAGTAGGAGAGCGATTCGGCGGCGGCGGAGAAGGAGCCGCGCAGCGCCACCTCGCGCAGGACCTTGAGCAGGCGGAGATCGTCCATAAGCCAACTTTATCACGAGGATCAGCAACGATCATTTGAAGTTATGGCACCCGGTCGGGAAACTGTGTCAAGTCGCCGCCAAAGGAGCCCCCAGATGACCGCCTCCTCCCTCGTCCTCCGCCCCGCCACCACTGCCGACTCCGCCGAGCTGGAGCGCCTCGCCGCGCTCGACAGCGCCCGGCCGCTGGCCGGTGAGGTGATCCTCGCCGACGTCGACGGCGGCGTCCGCGCCGCGCTCTCGCTCGAGTCCGGCCGCGCGGTCGCCGACCCGTTCTACCCGAGCCTCGAGCTCGTGCCGCTGCTGCGTGCCGCCGCCGGCGAGCGCCCCTCCCGCCGCCGCTCGTGGCGCCGCGCCACGCGCGCCGCCGGCCCGGTGCCGGCGTAGCTTCCTAGACATCCGTCGCGCCGCTCTGCGGCGCGGCGGATACCGTTAATCGGCGATGAGCATCACGGAGGATGCACCCGCGACGCCCGCGGCGCGCCGTTCACCGCTGCTGAGACCGGCCCGTGTCCGGAGGGCTTCGCCATGGTGGTGGCTGGTTCTCGTCTGCTCCGTGCTGCTCGCCGCCGTCACCGCCGTGATGGCCGCGTGGTGGATCGCCTCGGGGGAGACGGTCAGCGCGACATACAGCGTCCGCGGCTCGCTCTCGACGATCGACCTCGACGTCGGGACCGCCGACGTGGAGATCGCGGGCGGGGCTCCGACCATCGAGGTCAGGCGGACCGCCGAGTACGCGTTCGGGCGCCCGCCGGCCCAGTCGCGCGAGCTCGACGGCGACGTGCTGCGGATCACCTCGCGCTGCCCCGACACGGTGTTCGGGAGCTGCCGCGCCGCCTACCGCCTCAGCGTGAGCGACAACGTGCAGGTCAACGTGCGGACCTCCAGCGGGCGCGTGCGCATCACCGCGCTCAACGGCTCGGCGCGGATCCAGACCGGCTCGGGCGCGGTCGCCGTCGACGGCTTCTGCGGGTTCCAGCTCAGCGCCACGTCGGCGTCGGGTGATGTGCTCGGGGCGGCCGGCTGCTCGCCCGACCGGGTGGAGCTGCGCTCCAGCAGCGGCGACGTCCACGCGATCGTGCCCGCCGCCCGCTACCGCGTCGACGCCAACAGCGCCCGCGGCAGCGCCGAGGTGCGCAACCTCACCGTCACCGACGACGCCCCGTTCGCCGTGCAGGCGATCAGCGGCACCGGCGACGTGCTCGTGGAGGGGCGCGGATGACCGCGATCCGTGCGACCGGCGGCCTCGAGCTCCCGCGGCACCTGCGGGTGGCCGGCCGCACGCTGCTCTACCTGCTGCTCGGGCTGCCGTACGGCGTCGCCTACCTCGTTGTGGTGGGCGGCGGCTTGCTGCTCGGCGCGGTGCTCAGCCTGGTCTGGATCGGGCTGCCGCTGATGGCCGCCGTGACGCAGCTCACGTGGCAGCTTGCCGAGGGGGAGCGGCGCCAGGCCAACCGGCTGCTCGACGCGCACCTTCCGCCCGTGCCGCGCGCGCCCCGCGGTGATTGGCGACAGGTGCTGGAGGCGACCGGACACGCGCCGTTCTGGCGCGTCCTGGCCATGCTGCTGCTCAAGCTGCCGGTCGCCGTCGCGGGCTTGGCGCTCGCCGCCGCGCCCGTCGCGCTCGCCGTGATCCTGCTCGTGCTCGCCGCCGACGGGTTCGGCTCGGGCAGCGACCGCTACGTCGGGCCGTGGACGCTCGGGCCCGGTGTCGCGCTCGCCCTCATCGTGCTCGCGCTCGCCGCCGCGGTGGTCTCGATCGCCGTCCAGGAGGGTCTCGGCCGGCTGCTGCGCGCCCTCGCCCAGGCGCTGTTGCGCACCGAGAGGGCGGGGGAGGGGCCGGTGCGGGAGATGCTGGCCGAACGGCTCGGCGACCGCTCGCTGAACATCGCGTACTGGCTGCCCGACCGCCGGATCTTCGTGGACGAGCGAGGCCACCCGGTCGACCTGCCGGCTTCCGGTTCCGGGCGCACGTGGACGGCTGTCGAGCGCGAGGGCAACCGCGTGGCGGCGATCGTCCACGACGCCGAGCTGGACGCCACCCCGGAGCTGGTCCACGCCGCCGCCTCGGCGGCCGCGCTGGCGCTCGACAACGAGCGCTTGAAGGCCGACCTGCGCGCGCGCCTCGAGGAGCTGCGCCACTCGCGCCGGCGGATCGTCGAGGCCGCCGACGACGCGCGACGCCAGATCGAGCGCGATCTGCACGACGGCGCCCAGCAGCAGCTCGTCTCGCTTGCGCTCGACCTTCGCCTGCTGCGCGCGCGGCTCAAGCACGAGCCCGAGGTGGCGGAGACGGTCGAGGAGCTGGCCGACAAGCTGGCCGTCGCGCTCGCGGAGCTGCGCGAGCTGGCGCGCGGCATCCACCCGGCGGTGCTCTCCGACCACGGGCTCGGGCCGGCCATCCACGTGCTCGTCGAGCGCGCCCCGATCGCCGTCGAGTGCGACCTGGCGTTCGAGGACCGGCTGCCGGCGCCGGTCGAGGCGGCCGCGTACTTCGTGGTCGCCGAGGGGCTGACCAACGTGATCAAGTACGCCAATGCCGCCAAGGCCACGGTGAGCGTGCGCCGCCGCTCCAGGACGCTCGAGGTCGTCGTCGCCGACGACGGCGTAGGCGGCGCGCGGATCGACGCCGGCTCGGGCCTGCGCGGCCTCAGCGACCGGCTCGCCGCACTCGAGGGCGAGCTGTCGCTCGACAGCCCGCTGGGCGAGGGGACGCGGCTCGTCGCGCGTATCCCGCTGACGGGGGCGGCGTGATGCGAATCCTGCTGAGTGGCCGCGGCCGGTGGTTCCACGCATTCCGGCGGGCCCGGCCCGTGTCTGCCGGCGGGTGGGTGGGATTCATCGTCACGTGCCACCAGCATGCTCGCGGATGCCGAGCACCGGCAGACACGGCCCGGACTCCGCCGGGTTATGCGCGGAACCACCGGCCACGACCACTGGGTCTCGTCCTCCTGCTCGCCGCTTTCGCCGGCTGCGGCGGCACCACGACGGTGCGCGAGGGCGACCTCGAGGTGCAGGGCGAGCAGGCGGCGCGCGAGCGGCCGACGCCCGCGGCGACGCAGGAGCGCGGCGACGGCCTGCGGGTGGCAGCGGCACGGATCGCCGTGATCAGCCACGGCCAGGCATCCGATCCGTTCTGGGCGATCGTCAAGAAGGGACTCGACGACGCGGCGCGCCAGACCGGCGTCGCGGTCTCCTATCGCGCTCCCGACAGCTACGACATCGCCCGCATGCGGCGGCTGATCGACGAGGCGATCGAGGCCAACCTCGACGGCCTGATCGTCTCGCTGCCCGACGCGCAGGGGCTGCGCGCCCCGATCCGGCGCGCCCGCCGCGCCGGCATCCCGGTCATCTCGATCAACTCCGGCAGCGACCGCTTCCGCGACCTCGGGATCCTCGCCCACGTCGGCCAGCCGGAATGGCGCGCGGGCTTCGAGAGCGGTCGCCGGATGGGGGCGGCCGGCGTAGGCAGGGGCCTGTGCGTGAACCAGGAGCAGGGCAACGCCGGGCTCGACGAGCGCTGCCGCGGATTCGCGGCCGGCCTGCACCGCTCGGGTGGCAGCTCGTCCGTGCTGGGCGTCGACCTCCAGGACCCCGACCGCGCGCAGCAGCGGATCGCGCAGGCGGTCCGCGACCGCGAGGCGGACGGCATCCTCACGCTCGGCACCGCCGGCGCGCTGCCGGCGCTCGCCGCGCTGCGCAACGGCTTCGGGCGCCCGGTCCGGCTCGCCACCTTCGACCTGTCGCCCGAGGCGCTGCAGGCGGTGCGGGTGAGGCGGATGCTGTTCGCGGTCGACCAGCAGCCGTACCTGCAGGGCTACCTGCCGGTCGTGCTGCTGGCCGAGCGCTCGCGGCACCTGCTGTCCCCGCCGCGCGGCGAGCTGATCCCGACCGGGCCGGAGTTCGTGACGTCCGCGACGGCCGACGAGGTGCTCGAGCTCAGCCGGCTCGGCTTCCGCTGAGGCTGACCTCCGCGGCGCGTCCCGATCGAACGCGGCTGAGCGGCGGTCGTGTCAAGCGGCGCGGCGCACGTCGAACCACATGCTGACGAGCGTCCCGCCGCCGGTCCGCGCGCTGATGTCGACGCGCCGGGCGACGCTGCCGACCAGCGGCAGGCCGAGCCCGAGGCCCGGGCTGTCGTGCCGCGGGGCCATGCCGGCGCCGTTGTCGGACACGGACAGCAGGAGCCGGTCGCCGCTGTGGCGCGCCTCGATCGCCACCCGGCCGGCGGGGCGTTCGCGGTAGGCGTGCACGACGCAGTTGGTGACGACCTCGGAGACGGCGAGCAGCACGTCCGACAGGACCCCCGGCTCGGCGCCGTTGGCCCGCAGGAACTCCCTGACCGCCTTGCGCGCGACGGCCGGAGCACCCGGGTCCGCCGGGAAGGAGCGATGGAGGCTGGGTGCGTGCTCGCTCAAGCCTCCGGAGCGTAGCGTCACGCCTTCAGGAGCAGCGTGTCCAAACCGCGAACGAGCCCGACCGTGCCGGGCGCCGCGCGGGCGGCCAGCAGCGTGCCCGCCACGTAGGGGGCGGGGGAGGAGCCGGCGTCGTGGCGGATCGAGAGGCGCTCGTCCGGCTGGGCGAAGACGACCTCCGTCGAGACGACGAAGCTCGGCAGCCGCAGCGAGTGCACCTGGGTGCCGCCGATCGTGGCGCCGCGCGCCTCGCGCACGCCTGCGGTGTCCTCGAGCGTGCGCCCGACCTCCGGCGGGCGCACCTCGCCGAGGCGCTCGGCCAGCTCGCGGGCGGTGCCGCTCGGCGCGTCGGCCTTCGTGGCGCTCGCGTAGTCGATCACCTCCCACGAGGGCAGGTGTCGGGCGGCCAGCAGCGCGGCGGCCTGCGCCATCGCGGCGGTGAGCGAGAAGTTGCCGGCCGCGATCACGCCGACGCCCCGCTGCTGCGCGGCCTCGCCGATCTCGGCGAACTCGTCGGAGGTCAGGCCCGACGTGCCGATCACCGTGGCCACGCCGCGCTCGATCGCGGTCAGCGTGTTGGCCTTGACCACGTCGTGCGAGGTGTAGTCGATCAGCACGTCGACGCCCTCCAGCGCCTCCTCGACGCTCGCGTGGACGGGCGCGCCGTGCGCCTCCCCGCCGGCCGCCGAGCGGCTGACGCCGGAGCGCAGGACGAGGTCGTCGGCGCCCGCGACGGCCTCCGCCAGCGCGGTGCCGGTCCAGCCGGTGATGCCTGCGATGCAGATGTTCAGGCTCGACATCGCGCGAATCATCGCTGGTCGAGGCCGTCCACGTCGGCATTGCGGGGGTGCGGCCGGACTGTGAGGATGGGTCCGTGCTGACGGTCCGCGACGGCTTCTATGACGAGATGCTCGACGAGGGGGGCGTGCCGCGCGCCCACGCGCGGACGCTGGTCGAGGCGCTCGAGACGCTCGGAGCCGAGGCGCTGGCCGCCGCCGGGCGGCGCCGCGACGCGATCTTCATGCAGCAGGGGATCACCTTCGACGCCGCCGGTCCGGACGCGGAAGGACCGGTACGGGACCGGCCGTTCCCGCTCGATCTCGTGCCCCGCATCATCCCCGCGGCCGAGTGGAAGACGATCAAGCGCGGCCTGGCCCAGCGCATCCGGGCCTTGAACCAGTTCATCGACGACGTCTACCACGGGCGCGAGATCGTGCACGACGGCCTCGTGCCGTGGGACCTCATCGTCTCCCGCTCGGGCTTCGCGCGCGCCGCGCACGGCATCCGCCCTCCCGGCGGCGTCTACTGCCATGTCTCGGGCTGCGACCTCGTGCGCGACGGCGACGGCTCGTGGAAGGTGCTCGAGGACAACGTGCGCACGCCGAGCGGGATCTCGTACGTGCTCGAGAACCGGGTGGCGATGACGCGGCTGCTGCCCGGTCTGTTCTCGCACTACCGCGTGCGCCCCGTCGACCACTATCCGGCGCTCCTGCGCACGGCGCTGGCGCAGGTGGCGCCGACCGGCGGGGAGGAGGAGGCGACGGTCGTCGTGTGGACGCCGGGCCCGTTCAACTCGGCCTACTTCGAGCACGCCTTCCTCGCGCGCCAGATGGGCGTCGAGCTGGTGGAGGCGTCCGACCTCGTGGTGCGCGACGCGGTCTGCCACATGCGGACGACGCGCGGCTTGCAGCGCGTGCACGCGATCTACCGGCGCATCGACGACGACTTCATGGACCCGCTCGAGTTCCGGCCCGACTCGATGCTCGGGGTGCCGGGATTGATGCGCGCCTACCGCGCCGGAAGCGTGGCGATCGTCAACGCGGTCGGGACCGGCGTCGCCGACGACAAGGCGATCTACCACTACGTGCCCGAGATGGTCCGCTACTACCTCGGCGAGGAGCCGATCCTCGACAACGTGCCGACCTACCTGATGACCGATGCCGACCAGCGCGCGTGGGTGCTCGAGCGGCTGGGGGAGATGGTGGTCAAGCCCACGAGCGAGTCCGGCGGCAAGGGCGTGTTCATCGGGCCGACGGCGAGCGAGCACGAGATCGAGCGCCAGGCCGAGGCGGTGACGCGCGACCCCGAGCGCTGGATCGCGCAGGAGCTGGTGCGGCTGTCGACCGTGCCGACCGCCGGGGCGGACGGCACGCTGGCGCCGCGCCACGTGGACCTGCGTCCGTTTGCGGTGTTCGGCGAGGAGATCCGGATCGTGCCGGGCGGGTTGACGCGCGTGGCGCTGCGCGAGGGCTCGATGATCGTCAACTCCTCGCAGGGCGGCGGCTCGAAGGACACCTGGGTGCTCGACGAGGGGCCCGAGAGCGAGCTGCCGGACTCGCCCGCCGCCCGCTGGGCGCCGCCGCGCATGCCCGGCCTGAGCCAGGGCGAGTGGTCAGGCCAGCAACGACAGCAGCAGCAGTGAGCGCAGCGAACGGTTACGCGAGGCCGGAGGCCGAGAGTCGTCATCAGAACGCGGGGCCGGATGCCCCGCGGAGGTAACCCTTGCTAGCGCGTATCGCTCATGAGCTCTACTGGATCGGCCGCCAGCTCGCGCGCGCCGAGCACACCGCCCGAATGCTCGACGGCATCTTCCACGCCGACGTGCAGGCGCGCCCCGACGACCCGGCCGGCGTGCTGCTCTCGTGGGACCACCTGATGACGATCGTGTCGGGAGAGCCGCCGGAGAGCCCGGCCTCGCGCGACGCGGTGCTGCGCGCGCTGACGCTCGACCCAGAGCACCCGACCTCGGTGCTCAACTGCGTCAATCGCGCGCGCGAGGGCGCACGCACGGTGCGCGACGTCTTCTCGGCCGAGATGTGGGAGGCGATCAACACCTTCCACCTCGGCCTCCTGCGGCGCGACGTGTCGGCCGCTCTGCGGTCGGGCCCGTACTCGGTCTACGCCTACGTGCGCGAGCGCTGCGGCCTGTTCTGGGGCGTCACGAGCCGCACGATGCTGCGCGACGAGGCACACGCCTTCCTGCAGGCGGGCGCCGCGATCGAGTCCGGCGACATGGTGCTGCGGATGCTGCGCGTCGCGCTGCCGCCGCACGCGGGCGACGCCGACGAGCATGTGTTCGACGGCCAGGCGCTGGCCCTGCTGCAGGCGGTCGGCGGCTTCCAGGCCTACCGGCGCGCCATCCCCGCACCGCCGAACGCGGCCCCGGTGGCGCGCTTCCTGCTCTACGAGCGCGACTACCCGGACTCGGTCGCCTTCTCGGTCGAGGCGCTGCACGCCGCGCTGACCGCGGCCGACGCCAGCTACCGCAGCTCGCCCGCCGTCCTGCGGGTGGGGCGGCTGATGGCCGACCTCGACTTCCGGGCGCGCGCGGTCGAGGGCGACGGAGCGCTGGGAGCCACGCTCGGCCCCGTGCAGCGTGAGCTCGCCCAGGTCGATGCCGACATCGGCCAACGGTACTTTGGTGGCACGGCGCCGCCGGCCGGACGTCTTGTGATCGCCTGATGAACTTCGCCATCCGCTACCTGACCGAGTACCGCTACGAGGCGGAGGTGACCGACAACCTCAACGCCCTGCGCGTCAAGCCGGCCACCACGTCGACGCAGCGGGTCGAGGACTTCGTGGTGCGCGTCGACCCCGAGGCGCGGCTGCACCAGCACCACGACTACTTCGGCACCACGGTGATCGAGTTCGGGATCTCGCGGCCGCACGGCCACCTGTCGATCGACGTGCGCGCGCGCGTGAAGACCGCCGCGCCCGAAGACCCGCCGGAGAGCGGCTGGGCGGATCCGGACGAGGCGCCGTACCGCTCGGCGGCGGGCGAGTTCCTGCTCGCGGACGGCGAGCCGGACGTGCTGGCGCTCGACGAGCTGGTCGGGGAGTCGCGCGCGGAGAGCCCGCTGGCCACGGTGCGCCGCCTGGTCGAGCTGATCCCCGACCGCTTCGAGTACCGGGCCGGCGTGACCTTCGTCGGCTCCACGGTGGCCGACCTGCTGGAGACCGGCGCCGGCGTGTGCCAGGACTTCGCGCATCTCGCGCTCCTGCTCCTGCGCCGCCACGGGATCGCCGCCCGCTACGTGTCGGGCTACCTGTGGGCGCCGCCGGACGGCGACGAGGGCGCCGAGTCGGCCGAGGTGGACACGCATGCGTGGATCGAGGCTCTCGTGCCGGCCGGCGACGAGCCGGTGTGGGTGCCCGCCGACCCCACCAACCGCACGCTCGGCGGCGAGACGCACGTGAAGATCGGGCACGGCCGCAACTACGCCGACGTGCCCCCGATCAAGGGCGTGTTCCGAGGGTCCGCAGGGGCCGAGCTCTCCGCGTCCGTGAAGATGACTCGCACGGACGCCTCGCCGGCGCGGGCCTGAGCCGCGAGTACGCAAGCGCCCCGCCGGCGGCCGCGAGCAGGGCGGCGGCGGCGCCGAGCACGAGTCCGGCGCGCGGGCCCGCGAGCTCGGCGATCCAGCCCACGAGCGGGGCGCCGATCGGCGTCGAGCCGAGGAACACGATCGAGTAGAGCGCCATCACGCGGCCGCGCATCGAGGGCTCGACGGCGAGCTGGAGCGACGAGTTGATCCCGGCCGCGAAGGTCACGCTGACGGCGCCGAGCGGCACGAGCGCGAGCAGCTGGAGCTCGATGGTGGGGGCGACCGCGACGAGCAGCTCGGCGACGCCGAAGGCGGCCGCGGCGGCGACCAGCAGGCGCGGGCCGACGCGCCCGCGCGCGCCGGCGGCGAGCGCGCCGGCCACCGAGCCGACGCCCATGGCGACGGCGAGCGCGGTGTACAGCGCGGCGGTGCCGTCCCAGGTGAAGCTCGCCAGCAGTGGGAGCAGGACCTGGAAGTTGAACGACAGCGTCCCGACCACGGCCATCATGGCCAGCGGGATCCGCAGGCTCGGGGTGCGGGCCACGTAGCCGAGCGCCGAGCGGAGCTGGCCGCGGGCGCGCGCGGTGACCTCCGGCGTGCGCAGCTGCGTCGGGTCCATGGCGCGCAGCGCGATCAGCATCGCGCCGAACGAGACCGCGTTGACGAGGAAGCAGGGGCCGACGCCGAGCAGGGCGATGACGGCGCCGCCGGCGGCCGGGCCGAGGATGCGGCCCGTGTGGATGATCACGGAGTTGAGGCCGACCGCGTTGACCACGCGGTCCGGGCCGACCATCTCGATCGCGAAGCTCTGGCGTGCCGGGTTGTCGACGGCGTTGACCGCGCCGCGCGCGAGCACGAGCGCGTAGACCATCCAGATCTCGATCGCGCCGCTCGTCGTCAGCGCGAAGAGCGCGAGCGCGGGCAGCGCCATCAGCGACTGCGTGATCATCAGCAGCCGCCGCTTGGGCATGCGGTCGGCGAGCAGGCCGCCCCAGGCGCCGAACAGCAGGATCGGCAGGAACTGGAGGCCGGCGGTCAGGCCGACCGACACGCCGCTGCCGGTGAGCTGGACGACCAGCCACATCTCGGCCACCGTCTGCATCCAGTTGCCCGTGATGGAGACGACCTGGCCGGAGAAGTACCGGCGGTAGTTGGGAACGCGGAGGGAGGCGAACGTGCGCGTCGAGGCCGGCGCTCACCGCTCGAGCACCCGCTCCAGGATGTCGGCGGCACGCTCGAGCGTCGCGCGGTCCTCGGGCTCGAGCGTGTCGAGCCTCTCGGCGAGAAACGCCGTCTTGCGCGTGCGCAGCTCGGCGAGCAGCTCCCTGCCGCCCTCGGTGACGGCGAGCAGGCTCGAGCGGCGGTCGTACAGGTCGGCGGTGCGCTGGACCAGCCCCTCCTCCTCGAGCCGCGCGAGCACGCGCGTGGCCGTCGGCCGCTGGATCCGCTCGCGGGAGGCGAGCTCGCTCGGCGTCAGCGGGCCGTGGCGCTCGATCGTCGACAGCGCGGCGGTCAGCGAGGGGGACAGCTCGGCGCCGGCCTCCTGCCGGAGCCGCCGCGCCACGCGCACGATCGTGTGGCGCAGGTGCCCGGCGAGGTCGGGCCGCGTCTCCGAAGTCGTTCGCACAGCTAATTACCCTAGCAAACTAGGGGTCTGACCCCCTTAGTCCGGCGGCGCGTAAGGGGTCAGACCCCCTTAGTCCGGCGGCGCGTAAGGGGGGTCAGACCCCCTTACCCCCCGGACGGGTGTTCTGGCCTTGAATCCGTAGGCTTGTATGCAAGTATTCAAGGCCCATGGAGGCGCTGCTCACCGCTGCCACGCGCGACCGCCGCACCCGCCCGCGCGGGCAGATCTACGTGCTCCTGCGCGACGCCATCGTGGCCGCCCAGCTCGAGCCCGGCCGCCAGCTCTCCGAGAACGAGCTCGCGGCGCTGCTCGGCGTCAGCCGCACGCCGATCCGCGAGGCGCTCCAGCGCCTGCGCGACGACCGGCTGGTCGAGATCGTGCCGCAGCTCGGCACCTTCGTGACCCGCATCAGCACCGCCGCGGTGGCCGACGCGCAGTTCGTGCGCGAGGCGCTCGAGTGCGCGGCCGTCCGCGAGTCGGCGGTGCGCGTGCGCGACGAGGATCTCGCCGGCCTCGAGATGATCATCCGCGGCCAGGAGGCGGCCCGCGAGGCCAACGACTACGACCGCTTCTACGTCCTCGACGACGACCTGCACCGCATGCTGTGCGACCTCAGCGGCCACGAGATCGCGTGGTCGCTGAGCCAGCGCGCCAAGGGCCACCTCAACCGCGTCCGGCGATTGAGCCTGCCCGAGCCCGGCTATCTGATGGAGATGATCTCCGAGCACCGCGCCGTCGTCGCCGCGGTGGCCCGCCGCGACCCGGACGCGGCCGAGCACGCCCTCCGCCACCACCTGCGGATGGTGCTCTCGACGCTGCCCGCGATCCGGGCCCAGCACCCCGACTACTTCGACGAGACCGAGGAGGAGAGCGCATGACCACGATCGACGCGCCGACGAGGCTGTCGCCGACCGACCTGCGCAATCTGTACGAGCAGATGGTGCTCATCCGCGTGTTCGAGACCGAGTCCGAGCGCCAGTACAAGGCCGCCAAGATCGGCGGCTACTGCCATCTGTCCTCCGGCCAGGAGGCCGCGACCGTCGGGGTCGTGCACACGATGCAGGAGCAGGACCTGCTCGTGGCCGGTTATCGCTGCCACGGCTTCGCGCTCGCCCGCGGGGTATCCCCGGAGGCGGTCATGGCGGAGCTGTTCGGCCGCGCCGACGGCTGCGCCCACGGCCGCGGCGGGTCGATGCACCTGCTCGACGTCGAGCGCGGCTTCTACGGCGGCTGGGGCATCGTCGCCGGCCAGCTCCCGATCGCCACCGGCCTCGCGCTCGCGCTCGTACGACGCGGCACGGAGCAGGCCGTGGTGTGCGAGCTGGGCGACGGCGCGGTGAACATGGGCGCCTGGCACGAGTCGCTCAACCTGGCCGCGCTGTGGAACCTGCCGGTCGTCTTCCTCGTCGTCAACAACGGCTACGGCATGGGCACGAGCGTCCAGCGCGCGTCCGCCGAGCCCGAGCTCTACCGCCGCGCCTCGGCCTTCCGCATGCACGGCGAGCGCGTCGACGGCGACGACCTGGAGGCCGTCGTCGAGGCCTCCGACCGGCTGCTCAAGCGCGCCCGCGAGTCGCGCGAGCCCGCCGTCCTCGAGGTCGTCACCTACCGCTACCGCGGCCACTCGGTGGCCGACGCCGGGCTCGCCTACCGAACCAAGGAGGAGATCGTCGCCCACCAGGCCGACGACCCGATCGTGCGGCTGCGCGCCGCGCTGCGCGAGCACGGGTGCACCGACGAGGAGCTCGACAAGGTCGATCAGGAGGTCGACGAGCGCGTCGCCGCCGCCGTCGCCTTCGCCGACGCCAGTCCCGAGCCCGACGTGAGCGAGCTCGCGCGCAGCGTCTACGCGCCCGGCAGCGGCGGGCAGTTCGCACGCATGCGCCCGGGCAGCCCGTTCGGCGAGGAGGAGCTGGTCTTCGACGGAGGGCTCGGCTCATGAGCGCGCTCGCCGAGACGATGAGCACGACCGGCAGCGAGCGGATGACCTACCGCGAGGCGCTGCGCCTCGCCATGCGCGAGGAGCTCGCCCGCGACGAGCGCGTCTTCGTCATGGGCGAGGAGGTCGGCGTCTTCGAGGGCTCCTACAAGGTCACCGCCGGCCTGATGAGCGAGTTCGGGCCCGAGCGGATCCGCGACACCCCGATCTCCGAGGAGGGCTTCGTCGGCGCGGCGGTCGGGGCCGCCATGGGCGGCGAGCGCCCGATCGTCGAGATCATGACGATCAACTTCCTGCTCGTCGCCATCGACCAGGTCGTCAACCACGCGGCCAAGATCCGCACGATGTTCGGCGGCGAGGTCGGCTGCCCGATGGTCATCCGCACGCCGAACGGCGCCGGCAACCAGCTCACCGCACAGCACTCGCAGTCGCTCGAGGCATGGTTCGCCCACACCCCCGGCATGAAGGTCGTCGCGCCTGCCAACCCGGCCGAGGCCAAGGGCCTGCTGAAGGCCGCGGTCCGCGACGACGACCCCGTGCTCGTGGTCGAGAACCTGCCGATCTACAAGCAGAAGGGCGAGGTCCCGCTCGACCCCGAGTTCATCACCCCGATCGGCCTCGCCAACGTCGCCCGCGAGGGGACCGACATCACGCTCGTGGCGCACTCGTTCGCGACCGTGCGGGCGCTGCACACGGCCGAGAAGCTGGCGAGCGAGCACGACGTGAGCGCCGAGGTCGTCGACCTGCGGTCGCTGCGCCCGCTCGACGTCGAGACCGTGGCCGCGTCGGTGGCCAAGACCAACCGCGTCGTCTGCGTCGAGGAGGGCTGGCCGTCCTACGGCGTCACCGCCGAGCTGGCGGCACGGATCCAGAAGGCCTGCTTCGACGACCTCGACGCTCCGGTCGAGCGCGTCGGCATGGCCGAGGTGCCGCTGCCGTACGCCAAGAACCTCGAGACGGCGGCGCTGCCGGGCGAGCAGCGGATCGAGGCCGCGGTGCTGAGCACCCTCGGCCTCGCCCGCTGAGCGCATCTCGTCGCCCGAGAAATCATCGGGACGGTGCCCTGGACCCGGGCCCTCGCCCGTCTTGGCGCCGGTGACCTCGCCACCGGCCACGAGGACGCGGATCGCGTCACCGTCGCGTTCCTCGTCGCCACAGCGGCGCTGACCAAGGGCCGGGAGGTCGTGATGTTCCGCGAGGGCGGAGGCGAACTCCTGGTCTGCCCGATCTGCTTCGACGCGCGCATGCTCGACGCGGACTCACTCGTGCCCAACGCCCGCATCGGCGGCGCCACCCCGCTTTGGGAGTGGATCGGCGACGAGCCGGCGACCGTATTCAGCTATTGATCGACGCGTGGAGCTGCTCGACGGCGCGCACGTCGGGGCGGTGATCGCGACCGCGGCGGCCGCCGCGGTCGCCGTGCCGGCTGCGCGCCGGCGGCCGGTGCCGGTGTCGCGCGGCTTGGCCGTGGTGATCGGCGTGACCTACCTCGTCGAGCACGCCTGGTTCGTGGCGCGGGGGACGTGGTCGCCCGACTTCAATCTGCCGCTGCACCTCACCGACGTGGTCACCGTCGTCTCGGTGCTCGCGCTGTGGACGGCCAGGCCGCTGCTCGTCGAGCTGACCTGGTTCTGGGCGCTCACCGCCTCGATCCAGGCGGTGCTCACGCCCGATCTCGGGTCGGCCGACTTCCCCGAGCTCCTGTACTGGACCTTCTTCATCACCCACGCGGGCGCGGTGGTGGCGGCCCTCGTGCTGGTCGTCGGCCGTCGCATCACGCCGCGTCCCGGCGCCGTCCGGCGCGCCTTCGTCGCCACGCTGGCGGTGGCCGCCGCCGCGGCCGCCGCCGACCTGCTGACGGGCGGGAACTACATGTGGCTGCGCGAGAAGCCCGAGGCAGGCTCGCTGCTCGACTTCATGGGCCCGTGGCCGTGGTACATCCTGAGCGCAGCGGGCCTCGCGCTGCTCCTGTTCACGCTGCTCGACCTGCCGTTCCGGCGGGCGAGAGCTTCGGCGGATGGCCTGCGGACGTGAAGCGCGCGCTCCGCCCCGGCGAGTAGGTCCCGGGTTGCCCGGGCTAGAGACCCTGATTGCCCGGGTCGACGATCCCCTTACTCGGGGGGAGCGAAGTATGTGGCGGGGTCGCCCTGCCTGACCCAGACCTCGCTGCGGTCGAGCGGGATGAACGTGCGACGGCCGTCGGCGTTCGTGCTCGGCTCGCGGGTGTCCGCGCCGGGTGGGTGGATGATGAAGTTCACTTCCTCCGTGTCGTCGCTGAGCGGGATCTCGAAGACCGCCTCGCCGCCGACGACACGCGCCGGCATCCGCGGCGCGCCCCAGTCGGTCGCCACGCCGGTCGCCAGGCCGTCGCCCCAGAGGTGCAGGCCCCAGCCCGCACGGTCCTCGGATCGCAGGTAGTGGACGACCGCCGTCGCGATCTGCTCCTTCTGGGCGCGCACGCTGCGTGTCGCGGTCACGACGCCGTTGAGCGTGGCGCGGTAGCGGATGACGGTCCCCGTGGCGAAGTCGGGCGAGAACTCGTCGTGCAGCGAGTAGACCGGCGACGAGGTGTCGGTGCCGACTCGCGTCCACGGGCCGTCGCCGATCTGCCGGTCCCAGACCACGACGTCGGACGAGTGCTCGGGCACGACCTCGGCCATCAGGTTGGCGAACCCGCGCACGTTGGCGCCCTCGCGCGGCGTCGTGATGGTCAGCGACGGCTGCGCCACGGTGATCGACCGCGCGCGGCTCGTGCGCGTGTGGCGCGCGTTGTCGAGGACGACGGCCTTGTACTCGATCCGCTCGCCGGGACGCTCGTCGGCGACGTCGTGGAACACACGGTAGGGCGCGTTGTCGTCGGTCCCGATCGCCTCCCACCGCCTGCCGTCGCGCGCGAAGAACGTCACCTCGTAGAACGATTCGCCGTCGACGTCGGCCGTGACCTCGAGCCGGTCGCGGTACGGGCCGGGAAGCCGCAGCGAGATCCCCGGCGCGCGCCTGCTGCGCGGCACGTGCTTCTCGGCGCGGTAGACGACCGCCGACAGTGCCGGCACCGTGAGGCTCAGCCGGCCGGCTGAGTCGGACTTCAGGGACTCGGCGCCCGAGCCGTACACGCGGTCGAACCAGCTGCGCGACATGTACGTCGGCACGGCTGCCGTCTGCTCGCTCTCGGAGTTGTTGAGCGCCACGACGTACTCGTGCGGGTGGCTGCGGTCGAGGCGCGAGAACGCGTACACGCCGGACGTCGCCGACGAGAAGCGGTGGATCTGAGCGCCGTCGCGCAGCGCTTCGTGGCGCTGCGTGAGGCGAGCGAGGTCTCCGATCGCGCGGTACAGCGGGTGTGCCGGGTTGAAGTTCGACTGGGCATGCGTCGCGTCTGTGCCGAGCAGGTCGTCGTCCAGATAGTCCGTCGTCCGGCTCGCGAACATGTCCTGCCGCGCCAACTGGTCGCCGCCGGTGCCCGTGAAGCCCTGCTCGTCGCCGTAGTAGATCACCGGGTTGCCGCGCGACAGGTACATCAGCTCGTGCGCAAGGCGATCTCGCGCCACCAGCTCGGCATCGGTCGCGCCCGAGTTGGCCTGGCTGACGAACATGCCGATGCGGCCCATGTCGTGGTTCCCGAGGAACGTGGGCAGCTGGTAGACGTTCGAGTCGGGGTCGGTGTACCAGTCGTCGCCGGCGAAGAAGTCGCGCAGGGCGTTCGTGTTCGTCGAGCGCGCGGCGAAGTTCTGGGCGGCGGCCTGGAACGGGAAGTCGATCACCGCCTGCACCTCGTCGTGGGTGGTGAAGTGCGACGTGAACGACTTCGTCGTGTCGAAGACCTCGCCGAACATGAAGAACTCGCGCTTGCCCTGGCGGCGCGCGTACTCCAGCACCTCGGGCGCGAAGGCCTGCCAGAACTCGTCGTTGACGTGCTTCATCGTGTCGATCCGGAAGCCGTCGATGCCCATGTTCCGGATCCACGTCTTGTAGATGTCGATCATGCCCCGCACCACGCGCGGGTGCTCGGTGAACAGGTCGTCGAGCCCGAAGAAGTCGCCGTAGTAGGAGTCCTCGCCGACGAACGTCGTGTCGCCGCGGTTGTGATACAGCGTGACGTCGTTGAGCCAGTCCGGGAACTTGAGCATCGTCTCCCCGGGGTCGAGCGTCGGCGTATAGGGGAAGCTGACGGTCGTCGAAAGCGGCGGGAAGAAGCTGCCGCCGGCGTAGTCGCGGTCGTCGAACGGGGTCCCGGAGGCTGTGCGGTACGGCTCGACGTCCTTCGACACGTACGGCCTGCGCGCCCCGCCCTCGTAGCCGATGACGTCCGCGGTGTGGTTGGTGATGATGTCGAAGAACACCTTCATCCCGCGCGCGTGCGCGGCGTCGACCAGCGCGCGCAGGTCGGCGTTGGTGCCGAGGTGCGGGTCGATCTGCGTGAAGTCGGTGATCCAGTAGCCGTGGTAGCCGGCCGACGGGCCATCCTCGAGTTGCACGGCCTTGTTCTTGAAGCTCGGGGTCAGCCAGATCGCGGTCGTCCCGAGGCCGCGGATGTAGTCGATGCGGTCGAGCAGGCCCTCGAGGTCGCCGCCGTGGTAATAGCCCCGTCGCGTCGCGTCGTACCCGTGCTCGTCGTGATCCGGCAGGTCCGGGTCGACGGGCACGATGCCGCCCGTGTCGTTGGCCGTCGACCCGTTCTCGAACCGGTCGGCCATCACGAAGTAGAAGCTCTCGCCGGTGACCGGCGCCCGGAGGCTGTGGCGGGCGCCGTCGTGATCGCCGCCGCCGGCCGACGCCGGGGCGGCCAGGACGGCCGCGAGCACAAGGGCTGCCAGTGCGAGAACAGCGCGCGGACCTGGCATCGGAATCCTCCCCTTTGGTTGCGCGAGCGCCGACTATACGCCGCGATCGGGTTCGAGCGCGGAAGAAGCGGGCGGGGCTGAAGGATCGGGCAGGCCCGGCGCGCCGGCGAGCGTCGCGACGAGCTGGCTCCGCGAGCTGACGCCGAGCTTGCGGTAGATCTGCCGCAGGTGGAACTCGATCGTCTTCGACGCCAGGAACAGCTCGGCGGCGATCTCGCGGTTCGATGCGCCGCGCGCGACCGCGGCCGCGACCCGCAGCTCCAGCGGCGTGAGCGTGTCGTCGCGGGCCTGGCCGCTCGGCGATCGTTTCATCCACGCGGTCGAGGCCGAGCTCGAGGAACCCGAGCGAGCCGTGCACGAAGCGCAGACCGGCACTGATGCCCTCGGACTCGGCGATGTAGAGCGCGGCCGTGATCGCCTTCCGGCTCTCCTGCTCGAGCCCGCGGGCCGCCGTCAACCGCGCCCGCGTCGACAGCGCGAAGCCGCGGAACGCCGGCTGCCCGGTGTCGCCGGCCACACGGATCGCCTCGAGCGTGAGCTGGTCGGCCGCAGTCCATTCGCCCACGCGGAAGGAGACGTCGGCGCCTACGAGCAGAGCGCCGCCGAGGGTGGAGAGCGCCCCTGCCTCGCGGGCCCGCGCACACAGCGCCGCACTCTCTGCCCGCGCCCGCTCGAGCTCCTCGAGTGTTATCCGCGTCCGCAGGATCAATTGCAGCCAGGACCAGTGGGACCGAGCTGGTCGAGCCCCTGCGCCAGGCGCTCCGCCTCGCGCAGCACCGGAGCGCCTGCTGCGCCTTGCCCCGTAGAACCAGCATGAACCCGAGCATCGCCAGCACGGATCCGCGCGCCGCCGGGTCGCCGCCGTCGCCCATCAACGCCGCTGCGCGCTGCGCGAGCTGCTCCCCGCGCAGGTAGGAGTTCGCCTGCGCGCAGCCGTTGGCGGCGTCCGCGAGCATCGTGGCCGCGAGCACGCGATCGTGCCCGGCGGCGCGCTCGGCCTCGGCGACCAGCAAGTTCGTCGCCTCGACCGGCCTTCCCAGGCCATGATCCGCCCGCGCAGGTGTTGGGCGCGCGCCCGCAGGTCGCGCGCACCGGCCGTGCTCGACGCCTCCTCGAGCAGCGCGAGCGCGGCCGAGGCCGGCGCGAAAGCGCGTCGCGCGGCGGCGCCGCCGGCGACCTGCTCGAGGCTGCTCGGCGACCTGGCGCGCGCCCCCGAGGACCTCGCCCGCGCCGCCGTCGCGGCCCACGGGATGCTGTTCGGCGACGACTGGTTCCTCGCGCCGGTGCGGCTGCCGTCCGGCGTGATCGTTCGTGTCGACAGCGTCGCGATGGTCGACACGTTCGAGGGCCGGCACGACATCGGCTCGTGCGCCGAGCTCGACGGGCCACAGCGGACGTGGCGCTTCTTCGAGCTCAGCGGCGACGCCGAAGGCCAGTGGCTGCTCCTGCCGCCCGCGCTCCCCGGCGTCACCCAGAGCCCGCCGATCGAGGAGGTGGCGCTGCTGCGCGACGAGGTCGCGAACCTTGGCTGGGCGGCGGAGCTGCGGATCGAGAGCGCGGCGGCGCGCACGATCGACCGCGCGGCCAAGGCCCGCGCGGCCATGCCGCCGCCCCCGCCCCGCCCGCCCAGGGCGAGCCGTGGAGCTACACACTCGCGAAGCCCGTCCCCGAGCATCAGGTCCCGCTGGTCCCGGTTGCGGACGACGGTGGCGTCTACCTCCAGCGCGGCCGGCTCGCCACCTCCTCCGACGGCGGCGTGACCAGCTCGGGAGCGCTCGGTCGCATCCTCGAACCCGGACGGCCGCTGCTTATCTACGACGAGGAGGTTCCCGCCACCGGCGCGAGAGTCACCCGGACCTGGCAGATGGCCCGCTCCGCCGACGGCCAGGTCGTCGTGTGGGTCGGCCGCCGCAAGCGCGCCGGCCGCCCCCTGCGCGCACCTGGCCTGGTGTTCGACGAGGTGGACGCGCCGTAGGGCGGCCTACTTGAGCTCGGTCCGCCGCAGCCGGACGAGCCCGATGACGAACACGAGGCCGACCCATGCGAGCGCGAGGTCGCGGTCGCCATCGGCCAGGGCAAGTCGAACGCGGACATCGCCGCCGAGCTCTACATGAGCGTCGCCACCGTCAAGACCCACGTCTCGCGGCTGCTGACCAAGCTCGAGGCCGGCAACCGCGTCCAGATCGCCCTGCTGGCGCACGACGCCGGCGTCGCCTAGGCAGGCGCGCCGCCCAGCTCGCGCAGACGCAGCGCGGCTTGCACCGCCGCCTCGCGCGAGCGCACTCCGAGCTTGCGGTACAGGTTCTTCAGGTGCGAGCGGATCGTCTCGTTCGAGAGGACGAGCAGGCGCGCGATGTCGTCGGTCGAGGCGCCGCCCGTCAGCAGGTCGAGCACCTCCCACTCGCGATCGGTGAGCGTCGAGCGGACGGGCCGCAGGCCCACCCCGCCGGTCGGCGCCGCCCGGTAGTGCTCGACCAGGTGCATGGCCAGTTGGCGCGAGATCGCCGCCTCGCCGTCGAGCGAGCCGCGCAGCGCACGCGGGAGCGAGGAGAGCTCCATGTCCTTGGACAGGAAGCCCACGGCGCCGGCGCGCAGCCCGCGCATGGCGAGGTCGGCGTCGCCGGCTCCGGTCAGGATGATCACGGGGATCGAGCTGTCCTGCTCGTGGATCTTCCGCGTCGCCTCGATGCCGTCCATCTCGGGCATCCTGTAGTCCATCACGACCACGTCGGGCCGGTAGAAGAGCGCCAGCTCGACCGCCTCGCGACCGGTCGCCGCCTCGGCGATCACGGTCATGTTGTCGGCCTGCAGGGTGTCGCGGATCAGCCGCCGGACGAGTGGGTCGTCGTCGGTGATCAGCGCGCGGATGCGCGGGGCGTCGTCCTTGACGTCGCTCATGTCAGGAGGGGCGCGTGTGCGGGGCGCCCTGCCCGTGGCGATGGGCGGCGACACCCCCGTCGGGAGCCAGCAGGAGTGACATCAGGACGGTGGAGCGCATCGTGCGCGGGGGCTCGGTCCGGGGGCTGGGCCGCAGCACGGCGCGGGCGCGGTTCGAGTGGGGATTCGGGAGGGGGGACGGCTTCATGGGCAGGAATCTCCCCCGGCGCGGTTGGCACCCCCTTTCCGTGGCCTTGCGGCCGTCCTTGTGATGACTTGTCGCGACCGCCGCCGTCATACGACCATGACCTGCATGGAGCTGGACGACCAGACCACCTTCGAGGCGCTCGCCGAACGCCACCGGCGGGAGCTCCAGCTGCACTGCTACCGGATGCTCGGCTCGCTCGAGGACTCCGAGGACCTGGTGCAGGAGACGTTCCTGCGCGCCTGGCGCCGCAGGGAGGCTTTCCAGGGGCGCTCGACGGTCCGTGCCTGGCTCTACCGGATCGCCACCAACAACACCACGGTGCCCGTCGAGTCCACTTGGACGGCCAACGAGATCGAGTTCCAGATCTCGCCGCCGTCGATCACAACCGCGACGACGACGACCCCTTGTACGCCACCCGGACGCAAACCCGGAACCCCCGTGGTCGTCAGGCGCGGGCTGGGGGGCGGTCGTGAAATCGAAACGCAACCCGGTTCTAGGCCACCCTTCCGGTGCATGGGGACGGTCCCGTTCTGCCGTTGCAGAATGAGGCGACCGCGAGCACGACGCCGTCGTCCTGACGCCGTCAGCCCAACCAGGCGCGCCCTCTGCGCCCTCGCCGTGGCGGCTACCTCGCGCGCTGAGCGGAGGGCCCCGGTCTCCCGAGGCCCTCCGCGAACCGCTAGGGGTACTGCACCGTGCTGTCCTCGACGACCCAGCCGCTGCCGTTGTCCTTCTGGAGCTCGATGTGCACATGGTCGAGCGACTCGTACGAGACCCGCGCGCCCTGGGCGTTGTTGACGAACGCGTCCAGCGCACCGCCGCTGCCGGAGACGGTGGGGGTGTTGAACGTGGTGATCTGCGCGCCACCCTGCTGGTGGTAGATCACGTGCAGCCGGGCGTCGGCCGTCGTGTTCCGGAGGCATAGCCTGCCGTCGACCTCGGGCGCGCCGGAGGTGTTCTGCAAGTTGTTGTGCCAGTCGAGCTCGCCAGGCCCGGCGCCGGCGCCGCATCCGGCGGCGTACGTGAACTTCTGGTTCCCGTTGTCGAGGGTGAAGTTGTCGACGGGCTGGGCCAGCGCCGGCGAGGCCATCGCAGCGGCGCCGAGGGCAGCGGTCGCAATCGCGGCCGCGAGGTGGGTCTTCTTGAACATCGGGCTCCCTCCTTGGGAGATGAGGTGGTGGTCGCCGAGAACGACCCGGTCACCTCCCCAGGGGTTGGCCGCAAGGCGGAGTTGGCGCGTCGGCGCTCTTTCCGCCCTACACCGGCCCAGCTCCCGGCCAGGTCATGGCGCGCGCAGGACGACCACCGTCGACCCGAGGTACTTCTAGGTCGAGGTCCCGCGTCCGGGCCATCGGCAGCGCTCGCGCGACCTTGAGCCGCCGCTGAGCGCCGATGCGGCGCGCTCACGCCGCAAGCGGCAACAACGCGACCCTGTAGGAAATGCGGTAAGGCTCCCCGCGCCAGCCGCGGAACGGCATCCGCCCCGGCGGGATCTCGTGAAGGGAGTAGCCGAACTGGAGACCTTCGACGGTGGGCACGGGCCGATCAGGATACGATCGCCGCCAGTCCGAAGAAGGCGGGGGACACGCGGGGGATCCGCTGATTGCCTGACCATCACGCAATGCTGGAGGTGGCGCTCGCCGAGGCGAGGGCCGGCATGGAGGAGGGCGGCATCCCCATCGGGGGCGCGCTGTTCGACGCCTCGGGCGCCCTCCTCGGCCGCGGCCACAACCAGCGCGTCCAGCGCGACGACCCGTCGGCGCACGGAGAGACGGAGGCGTTCCGCAACGCGGGACGGCGCCGCTCCTACCGCGACACGGTGATGGCCACCACGCTCGCCCCGTGCTGGTACTGCTCGGGGCTGATCCGCCAGTTCGGGATCGGCACCGTCGTGGTCGGGGAGTCGCGCACCTTCCAGGGCGGGATCGACTGGCTGCGAGAGGCCGGGATCGAGGTGATCGATCTCGACTCGCGCGAGTGCGCCGACCTGCTCGGCGAGTTCATCGCTCGCCATCCCGAGGTCTGGAACGAGGACATCGGCGAGTGAGGAAGCCGACGGCCGCAGCCGGGAGCGCGCTCTTCTTCGCGGTCGCTCCCGGCGTCGTCGCGGGGCTCATGCCGTGGCTGCTGACCGGCTGGGAGGTGGAGGCCGAGTGGTGGCCGCCGCTGCGGGTCGCGGGCGCGATCCTGGTGGTCGCCGGCGCGGCGGTGCTCGTCCACGCGTTCGCGCGCTTCGTGGTCGAGGGGCTGGGGACGCCGGCGCCGCTCGCGCCGACCGAGCACCTGGTCGTCGGCGGCCTCTACCGCTACGTGCGGAACGTGATGTACGTCGCGGTGACGACCGCGATCCTGGGGCAGGCGCTGCTGCTCGGCAGCCGCGCCCTGCTCGTCTACGCCGCGCTCGCCTGGGCCGGGATGGCCGCGTTCGTGAAGCTGCACGAGGAACCGGCGTTGGCCCGCCGGTACGGAGCGCAGTACGAGGAGTACCGGCACGCCGTACCGGCGTGGTGGCCGCGGATCAGATAGCGGCATGGAGGCGATCGTCCTCTGCGGCCTGCAGGGCAGCGGCAAGACCACGCTCTACCGCGACCGGTTCGTCGACACGCACGTGCGCGTGTCGATGGACGTGTTGCGCACACGCGCGCGCGAGGCGGCGTTCGTGGCGCTCTGCCTCGAGACGCGGCAGCCGTTCGTCGTCGACAACACGAACCCGACCCCGGCCGACCGGGCGCGCTACGTGGAGCCCGCGCGGGCCGCGGGGTTCAAGGCGATCGTGTACCTGGTCGACGTGGATCCGGCGGTCGCGATGCGCGCGCCGCGCGGGAGTCGTCGGCCCGGCGAGCGTCGCCGCGACGGCGCGGCGCTTCGTGCGGCCCGCGCCGGAGGAGGGCTTCGACGAGCTCTGGCACGCGACCGGGCGCCCGGCGGCGGCTGGCGCGTCGAGCCGCTCGTCTCCACGCCGCCGCTGTTCTAACGGATCGCGACGGGGCGAGCGCGTCGTCGATCGCGCGCAGCGTGTCGTCGGACAGCTGCACGCCGGCGGCCGCGACGTTCTCGTGCACCTGCTCGGGCCGCGAGGCGCCGACGATCGCGGCGGCCACGTTCGGCTGCCGCAGCACCCAGCCCAGCGCGAGCTGTGACATCGTCAGACCCGCCGCTTCCGCCACGGGGTGCAGGCGGTCGACGGCGGCCAGGATGTCGTCGGTCAGCCACTGCTTGATGAAGCGGTTCATCTCTGCTCGACCGCGCGCGCGAGTCCGGCGGCGGCGCCTCGCCGGGCCGGTACTTGCCGGTCAGCACGCCCTGGGCGAGCGGCGACCAGACGATCTGCGAGATGCCGTTGCGCTCGCACAGCGGGATGACCTCGGCCTCGGGACCCCGCCACAGCGCCGAGTACTGCGGCTGGCTGGAGACGAACTTGGCCAACGCCGGGCAGCGTCGAGCGCCGCCTGGATGCGGTCCGGCGGCCACTCGCTGAAGCCGATCCAGCGGGCCTTGCCGGCGCGGACGACCTCGGTCAGCGCCTCCATCGTCTCCTCGAGCGGCACGTCGTCGTCGTAGCGGTGGCACTGGTAGAGGTCGACGTGGTCGACGCGCAGGCGCTCGAGCGAGGCGTCGATCTGCTTGTGGATCTGCTCTCGCGAGAGGCCGCGGTCGCGCGCCGACATCGGGAAGTAGACCTTGGTCGCCAGCACGAACGAGTCGCGCGGGTAGCCGGCGAGGATCTCGCCCCACGCCGACTCGGCGGCGCCGCGTCCGTAGACGTTCGCCGTGTCGAAGAACGTGATGCCCGCGTCGAACGCGGCACGCGTGCAGGCCTCCGTCTGATCGCGCTCGACGCCGACCCCGTAGGTCAGCCACGAGCCGAGTGCGATGACCGAGACTCGAGGTCCGAGTCGCCCAGCCGCCGGTGCTCCATCGGCGGATCCTCGCAGTCGCCGCCGAGTGGTGCCCGCACCGCCCTCGGGGGGAGCCCCGCCGCCGGGGACGCCTGGCTGCCGCCTGTCCGCGGTCGCCACCGGCCCGTAGCTTCGTGACTCACCCCCAGATGAAGAGAGTCACCACATGAAAAAGGCACTGTTGATCATCGGCGCGACGCTGCTCGGGCTCGCCGCGCTCGGTGGCATCGCCTACGGCACGAACAAGGCGTTCTCCACCACCGAGACCAGGACGACCGACGTCACGGAGTCCGTACGCGCGATCGCGATCGACGTCGACACCGGCGACGTGGAGCTCGTACGCGGCTCAGGTCGCGTGAAGGTCGAGCAGACGAGCGAGTACCTCATCAGCGAGCCGGACGTCGAGCGCAGCGTGAAGAACGGCGTGCTCACGCTCAAGGGCGATTGCAGCGGCGGGTTCATGCTGCTCGACTGCACCACCGACTTCCGCGTCGAGGTCCCGGCAGGCGTCGCCGTGCGGGTCAAGACGGACGTCGGCAACGTCACCGGTACTGCGCTCGCGTCCAGCGACGTGCGCGTCAGGACTGACGTGGGCGACGTCGATGTCGACCTGACCACCGCACCCGACCGCCTCGAGGCGCTCACCGACGTCGGCGAGATCGAGCTCGGCCTGCCGGACGCCGTCTACGCCGTCGACACCGACACCGACGTCGGCGAGATCGACGTCCGCGGCGTCGTGCAGGACGATCGCGCCCCGCGATCGGTCACGGCCAAGACGGACGTCGGCGACGTGGCGATCCAGGGCCGCTGACCCGCGGCTTCGATCGCGCCTGCGCCACCGCCAGGACGTGTTGCGACGGCTTGACAAAAATCTTTGTCAATGCTGAAGTGCGCTCATGCTCGACGTCGAGGTCATCGAGGATCCGGCCGCCGCCGTCGTCGCACTCGACCCGGGGCGGGCCCGGCTGCTCGCAGAGCTGGCCGAGCCCGCCTCCGCCGCCGCCCTCGCCGCACGCCTCGGCATTCCGCGCCAGAAGGTCAACTACCACCTGCGCACGCTCGAGGCGCACGGGCTCGTCGAGCCCGCCGGCGAGCGGCGCTGGGGCGGCCTCACCGAGCGCCTGCTGGTCGCCACCGCCGCCTCGTACCTGGTCTCGCCGGCCGCGCTCGGGCGAGTGGAGGCCGACCGCCTCTCGGCGCGCTACCTGATCGCGCTCGCCGCCCGCATGGTGCGGGAGATCGCCGATCTCGCGCGACGCGCCGAGGCGGGCGGCAAGCGACTGCCGACGCTGGCGCTCGATACCGAGATCCGCTTCGCGAGCCCGGCCGATCGCGCCGCGTTCGCCGATGAGCTGACCGGCGCCGTGACCGCTCTCGTCTCTCGCTACCACCACCCCGGCGGCGCGCGCGCATCGGCTCGTCGTCGCCGCCCACCCGCTGCCGAAGGAGGCGCCATGACCGCCCGGCTCATCGACGTCCAGATCGAGGTCCCCGGCACCCCCGAGGCGGTGTGGCAGGCGATCGCGACCGGGCCCGGCATCGCGTGCTGGTTCGTGCCTGCCGAGGTGGACGAGCGCGTCGGCGGCGAGATCGTCACGCACCACGGGCCGTACGGCGACTCCACAGGCGTGGTGACCGCCTGGGAGCCGCCGCACCGGTTCGCCTACGAGGAGCACGACTGGGCGGAGGGCGCGCCGCCGTGGGCGACAGAGATCCTCGTCGAGGCGCGCGCGGGCGGCACCTGCCTGGTGCGGCTCATCTCCGGCGTGTTCAGCGGAGGCGAGGACTGGGGCGACGAGATCGATCCGACCGAGGCCGGCTGGCGTCTGGGGCTGGAGAACCTCCGCCTCTACCTCACGCACTTCGCCGGCCGAAGCTGCGCGCACGCGTTCGCGATCGGCCAGGTGGGCGAGGCGCACGATCGCGCGTGGCCGGCGTTCGCCGCGGCGCTCGACGTGGACGGCGTGGCTGAGGGGGCGCGCGTCGCCGGACCGCTGGTCGGCGGCGTGGTGGAGCGCGTGATGGACGAGATGGTGCTCATCCGCGACGCCGCCGGGCTCGTCGAGGTCTACGCGCACCCTGGCGACGGGCAGACCCATCTCGCGCTGCGCGCCTACCGCTACGGCGACGACGCCGCCGCCGTCGCGGGGCGCGAGGAGGCCGCCTGGCGAGCCTGGATGGACGAGCACGTGTCGGCGTGACCGCCGATCGTGCGGCGGGTCGATCAACTGCGGCATTAAGGGAGCGGGATCGGCCGATCCCGGTGCCTCGACGGGCCGATGGCGCTTTGACCGGCATATGTCCGGTCAAGGCGCCATCCGTCCGACGGAAGACCGCCCAGGCCGGCGCACCAGCTTCCCCACCCAGCCGCAGTTGACGTTCGCAACGCGCGCCCGATCGAGTTACATCATCCCCCTGATGCAGCTGCCCGTGATGCCGCCACTCCCGCCGATGCTCGCCAAGGTCGCGCGCGAGATCCCGGAGGGGCTCTTCTACGAGCCCAAGTGGGACGGCTTTCGCTCGATCGTGTTCCGTGACGGCGACGAGGTGGAGATCGGCAGCCGCAACGAGCGGCCGATGACGCGCTACTTCCCCGAGGTCGCGGAGGCGGTGAGGGCGAACCTGCCGGAGCGCTGCGTGGTCGACGGCGAGATCGTCGTGCCGGGAGAGGAAGGGCTCGACTTCTGGGCGCTCCAGCAGCGCCTGCACCCGGCGGCAAGCCGCGTGGCGATGCTGGCCGCGGCGACGCCCGCCCGCTTCGTCGCGTTCGACCTGCTGGCGCTCGGCGACGACGACTACACGAAGCGGCCGTTCCACGAGCGCCGGACGGCGCTCGAGACGGCGCTCGCCGCCGCCGCGCCGCCGATCCACCTGACGCCGATCACGCGCGATCGCGAGCTCGCACGGCGCTGGTTCGACCTCTTCGAGGGCGCCGGCCTGGACGGGCTGATCGCCAAGCGCGCCGATGCCACCTACCAGCCCGACAAGCGCGTGATGGTCAAGATCAAGCACGAGCGGACCGCCGACTGCGTGGTCGCCGGCTACCGCGTGCACAAGTCCGGCCCGGGGGTGATCGGGTCGCTGCTCCTCGGCCTCTACCGCGACGAGACGGCGCCGCCCTCCGAGTGGGGGCCGGTGTCGAGCGGCCTGGCCCCGGTCGGCGTGGTCGCGGCGTTCCCGATGGCGCGCCGGCGCGAGCTGTTCGAGGAGCTCCAGCCGCTGGTCACCGGCTTCGAAGGCCATCCGTGGCACTCGCCCGGCGGGTACGCACGTCAGCGAGGCGCCGAGGGGGATGGGCAGCCGCTGGAACCCCGACAAGTCGCTCTCGTTCGTCCCGCTGCGGCCGGAGCGCGTGGTCGAGGTGCGATATGACCACATGGAGGGCTGGCGCTTCCGGCACCCACCGCAGTTCGTGCGCTGGCGGCCCGACCGCGTGCCCGCCTCCTGCGGCTACGCGCAGCTCGAGCAGCCCGTGCGGTTCGACCTCGCAGACGTGCTGCGCGGCGAGGTCAGCCCGTCGACGTCGCAGGGTCGCCGTCGGCGGCGGTCAGCTTAGTGGCCGTCGGCCGACGAGCAGGGCGGCGCGGATCGTCACTGAGACCGGCGCGACAGGCGCTTCTGATCCCGTCAGGACTTCTTCCCGGCGATGGCGCGCTGCAGCTGGGCCTTGTTCATCGACGACCGGCCCTCGATGCCGAGGCTCTTCGCCTCGGCGTAGAGCTGGTCGCGCGTGCGGCCCTTGGGCCGGTTGGTGCCCGACCGCCGGCCGCCCCGGCGTCCCGACGAGATGTCCTGCGTCGAGGTCCGCGAGCGGGTGCGTGACTCGCCGGAGCGTGCGCGTTCCTTGTTGACGGTGCGCGCGGCGATCTCCTCGGCGCGCGACTCGGAGGCGCCCTGATCCTTCTGGCTGTCCTTGATGTGCTCGTACTGCCGGGCCCGCTTGGAGCCAGGCTTCACTCCGCGTGGTGGCATGTCACTGCTCTACCCGCCGCCCCAGGTGGCGGGAACATCGGCGCCGCGAGCGCCATGCCGGTCAGCCGTCCGTCGCGCCGGAGGCCTCGCGCTGCGCCCGGTCGACGGCGTTGACGACCTCGCCCGGGTTCGCGATGCCGACGAAGCGGAACTCGCTGTCGTCGGTCCCCGCCGTGTCGAAGTCGACGGTCCCCACCCGCAGGAGCCGATCGCGCAGCGACTGCTCCGTGTTGACGTTCTGCACGCGGTCGATCCGCGTCTGCTGCTCGCGCTTGGACAGCACGCCGCGGCGGATATAGAGACGCTGCGTGCTGACGAGGTACGTGGTGCCCATGCGCATGACGAGACCGACCACGATCATCACGCCGAAGAGCGCCGCTCCCACCAGCACGCCGAGCGCCCAGCTCGAGATCAGCCCGACCACGACCCCCACCACCGCGGCGCCGACGGCGCCGCCGACGTAGAACGACAGCAGCCCGCGCCACGACGGGTGGCCCTCGAACACGACCTGCTCGCCCGGGTGCAGATCCATGACCGGATGCTCAGCTCGGCCACGCGTCGTACGCGTGAGCGTGGTCTGCTGGCGCCTGACCGGGCGGTAGCCGCCGCAGCTCCACGAGCTCGAGGCCGAGCGTCTTGACGCGGTCGAGCAGGCCGTGGAGCTCGGCCTGGTCGCGGACCCGCCCGCGGAGCACGGTCTCGACCCCGCCGGGCTGACCCTGCATCCCCTCGAGCCGCTCGAGCATCGCCCGGCTCACGCGGCCGCGGACGCGGATCTCGTAGCGCGCCTCACGCACCCCTGGCTCCCTGCCGGGCGCCGGCGATCGCGGCGATCAGCGCCACCGCAGCCGCGACGAGCGCGGCGACGACCAGCACCACGCCGGCCGTCGGCGGATCCCAGGAGAACAGCACGATCGCGCCCAGCGCCACGGCCACGCCCTGCAGCAGCGTGCGGTGCTCGGCCACCCAGCCGATCCCACGACTGCCGGAGACGCCCTGCAGCGCGGCGCGCGACCGGGCGGCCAGAGTCTGGGTGCGGCCGAGCACGAGCGCAAGCAGCGCCACCAGCACGGCCACGATCACGACGGCGCGCACGCCGGTGCGGAGCAATCCGATCAGGGCATCGAAGATGTCCGCCGCCGCCTGGCGCGGCAGCACTTCGCTGCTGAGCGCATCGAGATACATCGACCGGCCGATGCCGACGGCCGCGATCAGCAGCAGGGCAGTGACGATCAGCCCGAGGCCGACGCGCAGCAGCCCGCGACGGCGCGGCCGCGACAGCGCGACGTGACCCGCCAGGCACAGCAGGGCGAGGATCGGCAGCACGATCGTCAGGCTTTCGAGGAGGTTCACGGCCTCACGCGCCTTGACCAGGCCCTCCGACTGCAGAAGCACCACGCGCCC
The DNA here is from genome assembly GCA_963830725.1 of uncultured Solirubrobacteraceae bacterium. Lineage (GTDB taxonomy): Bacteria > Actinomycetota > Thermoleophilia > Solirubrobacterales > Solirubrobacteraceae > DASSUW01. The sequence goes on from CAWHNO010000013.1 coordinate 391,101, forward strand.
GTCGACGCTCGGCGGGATCGCCGCCGCGAGCCGGTCCAGGCCCCGCTCCTGAAGGGCCTGGCGGACGCGGTCGACGGCCGCGCCGAAGTCGAGGTAGACCGTGTCGCCCTCGAGTAGCAGCCGCTTCGACTCGCCAGTCGTGAGCAGCGCCACGACGCGCGAGTGCGCGCGCCGGTTGACCTCCACCCACAGCGTCTCGAAGTTGTCGGACGCCACGAACGCGTCGAGCCGCGAGCGGATCGCCTGCTGCAGGGCGACGGCCAGCGCCGGCGCGAACGGGTCCGCCTGGGTGGGCAGCGCCTCCTTCAGCAGCGCGGTGAAGTCGACACGGCTCGCGATCGCGCTGTTGAGATCGTCGGCCACGGCCTGCTGGACGGCCGGGCTCTGGGCGATCGGCGCCATCGTCTCCACGTAGCGGTCGGTGTTGAGGACGGTCGCGCGCACGTAGACGGCGATCAGCGACATCGCGACCAGTCCGCAGCCGAGCACGAGCAGGAACGACAGCGCGGCGCGGCGCCCGCGCGTGCGCCAGGCTGCGCGGCGGTCGAGCTTGCTGCGCATCTCCTCGACCTCGTGCCTGAGCCGCTCGACCTCGCCTGGGTCAACTGTTTCGGCCACGTGCGGAGCATTGCGGCTGAGGGGGTGGGTCGTGATCACCCCAAACGGGTGATCACGCAGTCAGGCCTGAGGCTGATCGGCGGCCGCAGGCCCGCCACGCAGCGACGCCATCCGCTCCCGCCGCGGCGCGCCGGCCTCGCGCATCACGATCTTGATCACGGCGGCGAACGGCACGGCCAGGATCGCGCCGACGATGCCGAGGATCGAGCTGGCGATGAGCACCGCCACGATCGTCGTGAAGGGCGACAGCTCGACCGCCTGGCGGTACACGATCGGGTACACGATGTAGTTCTCGACCTGCTGGTAGATCAGCTGGATCACCAGCATGATGATCGCCGCCTCCGTGCTCACGGTGAGCGCGACCGCGACGAGGATGATCGCCGCGATCGTCGCCCCGACCTGCGGGATCAGGTCGAGGAAGCCGGTGATGACGGCGAGCACGATCGGGAACGGCAGGCCCAGCGCCCACGCCGACACGAACGCGACCGTCCCGGCGACGACCGAGATCGCCAGGTTGCCGAGCAGCGACTGCGAGACGGCGCTGATCGACTCCTCGACCACCGGGCTCCAGCGGCGCTCGGCCTCGGGCGGGGCGAACCCGAACAGCCAGGCCGTGATGTTCGGCCGCTCCATCAGCAGGAACAGCGCGAGGAACGTCAGGGTCACCAGCGAGAGGATCGAGCCGAACACGCCGCCGGCGATCCCGAGCAGGGCGCTCGCGGCGTCCGGCAGCCCGGCGGCGAGCTCCTTGAGCGCGTTACGGATCGTGTCTTCGACCCCCGCGGCCGACACGATGTCCTGGAAGACCTCGCTGCTCGTCAGGTCGTCCCAGTACTCCGGCAGCATGTTGACGAACTCGGTGATCTCGTCCCACAGCGGCCCGGCCGTGACGATCACGATCGCGACGACGGCGAGGAACAGGGCCGCGAACACCGCGAGCGCCGCGCGACCGCGTTTCCAGCCCCGGCGCACGAGCGCGCCCACCACCGGGTCGAGCCCGAGCGCGACCACCCCGGCGACGAAGATCGACAGCAGCGTGCCGAGCGACACGACCGCAAGCACCACGAGCGCGCCGAACCCGGCGAGCACCGCCAGAGTCCGGACGGGAACGACGACTTCGACGCGCTGCGGCGAGCGGTCCATGGTCCGGCTCACCCTAACCGGGCGGCCGGATGGTGCCGCTAGCTCTTGCCGGCGTTCGCGAGCGCCTCGGCGAGGTGCTGCTCCTGCTCGTCGTTCAGCGAGGTCTGGAGAATCGTCCCCTCGATCGTGATCTTGGGCAGGACCTTGTCGATCGAGACCTTCCGGACGAGCAGCAGCACGGCGGCGGTGCCCGGTTCGAGCTTCTCGCCGAGCTCCTTCATGAACTTGTCGTCGACCCCGTAGTCGCTCACGGCGCCGGCGGCCGCCCCGGAGGCGGCGCCGATCGCCATGCCGAGGAGCGGCATGAAGAAGATCAGCCCGATCAGACCGCCCCACAGCGCGCCCGAGGCGGCGCCCGCGCCGGCCAGCGACGGCTGGTGGAGCTTGATCTTCCCGTCCTCGCGGCGCTCGACGATCACCATGTCGTCGAGCTCGATCTCGTGCGCCTTCTGCGCCTCGGCCGTGTTGGCGGTGACCTGCTGGGCGGTCGCGAGGTCCGGGTAGGCGATGGCTACGAGGTCGCTCATAGGTTCGTTCTCCTTCTCGTCGTGTGGCGGGCCGATGCGGGTGACTGCATGCTCAGGTAGCTTCTTGACGACGTCAACTCCCCCCGTGGGCGAGGATGAGTGGCGAAAGCGGCCCCAGGCAGACCCGCCGGAACCCTACCGGCGACCAAGTTCGCGCTTCCCCCTGAGCAGGCTGCGGTCATCGTCCGCGGCCGGCTGCTGGATGCCCTCGATGACGGCATCCGCCGTCCGCTGACGCTGATCTCGGCGCCGCCGGGTGCCGGCAAGACCGCCCTGCTCGCGAGCTGGATCGCCGCCGGCGGCCCGCCGGGGGCGGTCGCCTGGCTCTCGCTCGACGCCGCCGATGCCGACCGGCGGCGGTTCTGGCGCGCCGTGCTGGAGGCGCTGACCCGCGCCGGCGCCGGCGCGTCGATCGCCGCGGACCCGCGCGGGCGCCCCGATGCGCTCGTGTCCGCTCTGGCCGTGGCGCTGGCCGAGCGCGAGCAGGTCGTCGTCCTGGTGCTCGACGACTTCCACGAGGTCGCCGACGCCGTCCACGCGGACATCGACCAGCTCTTGCAGCATCCGCCGCCGGCGCTCCGCCTCGTCCTCGCCACGCGTGCCGACCCGCCGCTGCGCCTCGGCCGGCTGCGCCTGCAGGACCAGCTCACCGAGCTGCGCGAGCCGGACCTGGCGATGACGCTCGGCGAGACGACGCAGATGCTCGCGAGCGCCGGCGTGTCGCTGGGGGAGGGCCACATGCGGCGGCTGTGGGAGCACACCGAGGGCTGGGCCGGCGCGCTGCGGCTCGCCGCGCTGTCACTGCGCGAGCATCCCGACCCCGGGGCGTTCGTCGAGGACTTCGCGGGCGACGACCGTGCGATCAGCGACTACCTCATCTCGGAGGTCATGTCGCGCATGTCGAGCGGCGAGCGCGACTTCCTGCTCCGCACGTCGATCGTCAGCGTGGTGACGGGCGAGCTCGCGGATGCGCTCACCGGCCGCGACGACGGCCATCGGCATCTGGCCGAGCTCGCGCGTGGCGGGATGCTGCTGGCGCCGCTGGACCGGCGCGGCGAGTGGTATCGCTACCACGCGCTGTTCCGCGAGCTGCTGCAGGCCGAGCTGCGCAGCGAGTCGGCGGCGCTGCGGCCCGAGCTCCACCGGCGCGCCGCGGTGTGGCTGGCCGAGAACGGCGACGACGCCCGCGGGCTGGTGCACGCGGTCGAGGCCGAGGCGTGGGACCTGGCGGCACGCCTGGCCGGGGAGCGGTGGGTCGACCTGCTGCTGCGCGGCGAGGTCGGCGCCCTCCGGCCGCTGATCGAGCACCTGCCCAGCGCGTGGACGGCCGACGATCCCGAGGTCGCGCTCGCCGTGGCGAGCGCCCTGCTCGATCGCGGCGACCACGCCGAGGCCGCGAAGCTGCTGGCGGACGCCGAAGCGGCCGCCGAGCGCGTGCCCGACGACGGCCGCCGGCGCTTCGCCGTCTCGCTGAACGCGCTCCAGCTCCACCTCGCGCGCCTGCGCGGCGACATCGAGTCGGCGCTGGACACCGGGCGCGCGCTGTTGCGCGGCGGCGCGCTCGACGCGGGCGCGCTCGACGGCGACGTGCGCGCGCTCGCGCTCGTCAATCTCGGCATCGCCGAGCTGTGGACGGGTGAGCTCGACGGCGCCGAGCGCCACCTCGAGCGGGCGCGCGGCGCGGCGACCGACGCAGGACACGACTGGGTGGTCCTGATCGCGGTCGCCCACCTCGCGCTGCTGGCCGCGACGCTGCACGACTACCCGCGCGCGGCGCGCCAGGCGCGCGACGCGATCACTCTCGCCGAGCGCCACGGCTGGCAGCGGACCTGGCCGGCCGGCGCGGCGTACCTGGCCCTGGCGGCCGCCCAGTTCCTCTGGGACCGCCGCGTCGATGCCGCCGAGACGCTGGAGCTCGCCCAGGAGGCGCTCGCGGGAACGCAGGAGCGGCCCCTGCGCGCCGGCCTGGCGCTGCTGCGCTCCGGCGTGCTCTCCGCCCGCGGCGAGACCGAGACGGCGCTCGCTGTCATCGACGCGGGCGCCGAGGAGCTCGGAGACTTCCCGCTGCTCCCGGTCGTCGGCGACCAGTTCGCCATCCGCGAAGCGATGCTGCGAGCCGAGCTGGGCGACCGCGAGCAGGCCGCGCGACTGCTCGCCGGCGACGGCCGGAACGGGCCGCCGACGCTCACCACCGCGGTCGTCCTGGCGCAGCTCCAGCTCGCCGACGGCGACACGGAGATCGCGCGCGCCACGCTCGCGCCGTGGGCGGACCAGCTCGAGCAGACGCCCGCGGGGGTGCAGGCCTGGGTCGTGGACGCGCTGGCGCTCGACGCCGCCGCCGACCACGACGGAGCCGTCGTCTCGCTCGAGCGGGCGCTGGACCTGGCCGAGCCCACCGGCCTGCGCTGGGCCCTGGTCGTATTCGGCCGCTCGCTGCAGCCGCTGCTGACCCGCCAGCTGCGGCGCGGCACCAGCCACCGCGCGCTCGTGGGCGACCTGCTGGAGGCGATCAACGGCACCAACGGCCGCGGCAGGGCGCCACTCGTCGTCGAGCCGCTCAGCCCGCGCGAGCAGGCGGTGCTGCGCTTCCTGCCGACCATGATGTCCAACCAGGAGATCGCCTCGGAGCTGTTCGTGTCCGTCAACACGGTCAAGACCCACCTGAAGGCGATCTACCGCAAGCTCGACGTCGCCGACCGGCGCGAGGCCGTCCGCCGTGCCCGGCGGCTCGAGATGCTGGCGCCCTGACTCAGCCAGGCTCAGTTCGGGAGCCGGCGGACCTCGATCAGCTCCAGTCCGAGCGCCTGGATGCGGTCGAGCAGGCCGTGCAGCTCCGACTGGTCGCGCACCGGGCCGTGCAGGACGGTCTCGACCGGCTCGAGCTCGCTGGACATGCCCTCGAAGCTCTCGAGCAGCGCCTCGCTCACGCGGCCACGGATGCGGATCTCGTAGCTCGCATCGCGCACCGGCTTCGTCATGATGCGACCCTGACGGGTCACAGGGTGATCCTGCTTCACCCCCGGCGGGTGATGCCGACTCACCCGGTGGCGCGGCAGCGTGACGGATCGACATCCGAGGGGAGAGCATGCCCGTAACGTCCGAAGTCCCGCCGATCGGCCGCAACTGGTGGCTGTTCCTGATCGTCGGCGTCGTCTCGATCCTCGCCGGCATCCTGGCGATCGTCTATCCCGACATCACGCTGCTCGCGCTCGGCCTCTTCGTCGGCATCGGCCTGCTGTTCGCCGGCGGGCTCGAGATCGCCGAGGCGATCGGCGGCTCGCCGGAGTCGCGGGCGCTGAGTGCGATCGTCGGCGTGCTGTCGATCATCGCCGGCGTGTTCTGCCTGCGGCGGCCGGGGGAGAGCCTGCTGGCGCTGATCGTGGTGCTTGGCATCTACCTGATCGTCGCCGGGGTGATCCGCTTCATCCGCTCCTTCTCGGAGCTGGAGGGCCGCGCCGCGCAGATGGGGCTCGGGATCATCGACGCGATCCTCGGCATCCTCATCCTGTCGCTGCCCGAGCTGAGCCTCGTCACGCTCGCCGTCCTGTTCGGGATCTCGCTGCTGGTGCGCGGCGCGTTCATGGTCTTCCTCGCGTTCAAGCTGCGCGGCGCGCGACACCATTCCGGTCCCGGCGAGGCTGTGCCCGCCTGAGGAGTTCACGAGCCGGCTCACCGCGCGGTCGGGCCCGCAAGGGTGACGACGCGCCATCCGCGGCGCTGGGATGATGGCCCCGTGCCGAGGCCCGCGACCGCCGCCGACCTGGAGGGCATGACCCGGGTCGACGGCGGGTCGTTCCTGGTGGGCTCGCTCGACCCCGCCGAGTACCCGCCAGCCGCGCGCCCGACGAGGCGAGTACGCCGCCGTGGCGCCGACCCGCGCCCGACGCGGGCGCCAACACATCGGCTTCCGCTGCGTGGTCCGGGAGGGCTGAGCCATGCAGGAGGCGATCGGCCAGGTTCTCGCGTTCGGCGTCGGCGTCGCCCTCAGCCCGGTGCCGATCATCGCCGTCGTCCTGATGCTCGGCACCCCCCGCGCGCGCGTCAACGGGCCGGCGTTCGTGGCGGGCTGGATCGTCGGCCTCGCCGTCGTCGGCGTGATCGTGCTGGCGGTGGCCGGCACGGCCGGCGCCAGCGAGGACGGCGAGCCGGCGACCTGGGTCGGCTGGCTGAAGATCGTGCTCGGCCTGCTGCTCGTGCTCGTGGCCGTCAAGCAGTGGCGCGGCCGCCCGCGCGAGGGCGCCTCCGGCGAGCTGCCGACGTGGATGCGGACGATCGACACGTTCACGCCGGGACGCTCGTGCGCCATCGCGGCCGCGCTCTCGGGCATCAACCCGAAGAACCTGCTGCTCACCGTCGGGGCGGCGGCGGCCATCGCGCAGGCTGGGCTGGCCACCGGCGAGGAGGCGATCGCGCTGGCGGTCTTCATCGCCGTGGCGACGCTCGGCGTCGGAGTGCCGGTGGCGATCTACTTCGTGCTCGGGACGCGTGCGCGGCGCATCCTCGACGAGTTGAAGGCGTGGATGGGCGCCCACAACGCGGCGATCATGGCCGTGCTGTGCCTCGTGATCGGCGCGAAGCTGATCGGCGACGGGATCAGCGGACTCGCCTGACGGCGGCTCACCCCGGGCGGGTGATCCGGCGTCGCCCGCGAGCGCATACCCTCGCCCGATGACGCAGGTCGGAGATCGGCTCGAGCGTGCGATCGAGGAGCACGCGGACACCGAGCACGAGATCGAGCGCGGCGAGGCCGAGCCGCCGCCGCGCCGCAAGCTCGTGCGGACCGTCTTCTGGCTCGCCGTCACGGGCATCTCGCTCTATCTCGTGGCCCCGAGCCTCCTGGAAACGCTCGGCTCCTGGAACGACCTCGACCGGCTTTCGCCCGCCTGGCTCGGGCTGATGTTCGCGCTGCAGGGTGGCGTCATGGCGTGCGTGTGGGCGCTGCAGTACCTGGCCATGCGCGGGCCGTCGTGGCCGGCGGTGATCAGCTCGCAACTCGCCGGCAACGCGCTGGCGAAGATCGCCCCGGGCGGCGGCGCGGTCGGCGGCGCGCTGCAGTACCGCATGCTCGTCCAGGCCGGCCTGCCCCGCAATCGGGCGGTCGCCGGGCTCACCGCCGTGAACCTGCTCACCTTCGCGGTCGTGCTGGCGATGCCCGTGCTGGCCGTGCCCGCGATCCTGCGCGGCGGCGTGAGCCGCGACCTGCTCGAGGCGGCCGCGGTCGGCGTGGCGGTCTTCGTGGCGCTGTTCGCGATCGGCGCCGTGCTGATCGCCTACGACGGCGCACTCGCGTGGGTCGGGCGCGTCGTCCAGCGGGTCCGCAACCGCCTGCGGCGGAGCAGCGAGCCGCTGCGGCACCTGCCCGAGCGCCTGCTGCGCGAGCGCGACCGGATCGTGCAGACGCTCGGACCGCGCTGGAAGCGCGCGCTGGCCGCCACCTGCGGCCGCTGGGCGCTCGACTACGCGACGCTGCTGGCCGCGCTCGCGGCGGTCGGCTCCCAGCCGCGCCCCTCGCTCGTGCTGCTCGCCTTCTGCGCCGCGCAGATCCTCGCCCAGATCCCGATCACGCCGGGCGGGCTGGGGTTCGTCGAGGCCGGCCTGACGGCGATGCTCACGCTGGCCGGCGTCTCGCCCGGCGCAGCGGTGCTGGCAACCTTCGTCTACCGCCTGTTCTCGTACTGGCTTCCGCTGCCGGTCGGTCTCGGCGCCTTCGGCTGGCACGCGCGGCGCTACCGCGAGGCCGTCTCGACCGAGACGACCTCACCCCGGGAGAGTGATCGGCCGCGGCGCCGTCCAAGCTCGGCGGCGCCGCTGACCGGTGGGGCGACTAGGTCTCGATCGCGCCGGGGCGCGTGACCGCCCAGATGACCCAGACGGCGAGGCCGATCAGGACCAGGGACCAGATCGGGTAGTAGGGGATGAAGAAGAAGTTGGCGATCGCGCTCAGCATGCAGAGAATGATCGCCGCGACCCCGGCCCACGGGCGGCGGGCGAACAGGCCGAGGCCGGTCGCCAGGATCGCGAGCCCGATGAGCAGGTGGATCCAGCCCCACGCGCTCACGTCGAGGTCGAACGTGTAGTTGCGGGCCACGACGTAGAACTCGTCGTTGAAGATCGCCACGAGCCCCGCCAGCGACTGGAAGACGCCCATCAGGGTCAAGATCGTCGCGGCGAACGCGATCCCACCGAGCGCCCAGCCCGACACCTCCTGCTGGGGAGGCCTCGTGGGCTCCTGCATCGTCGACATGTATCGCCTCCTTGGGTTCGGCCGCGACAAGTCGTCGAGCGGCGCAGCGAATGTCGTGGATGTGTTCGGCGCCGCGCCTCCATCGCCTGCAAGCGGCCGGCAGCGACAAATGCTCACGCCGTCGTCGCTTCCGTCGTTGTCTGGGCATGACGACGGCAATCACGACCAGCATCAGCGAGCGCGTCGACGCGCTCGACTGGGCCGAGCTGCACGAGCGCCTCGACCACGACGGCTACGCGATCACCGTGCCGCTGCTCGACACGGGCGAGACCGAGGACCTGTCCGACCTGTTCGACGGCGGGCGCTTCCGCAGCACGATCGACATGGCCCGCCACCGCTTCGGCGAGGGCCGCTACCGCTACTTCGACCATCCGCTGCCACCTACCATCGCCGCGCTGCGCAGCGCGTTCTACCGCCACCTGGCGCCGATCGCCAACGACTGGTCGCGGCTGCTGCGCGGCGACCACCCGACGTTCCCGCCCGAGCACCAGGATCTGCTCGCGCTGTGCCGCGAGGCCGGGCAGGAGCGGCCGACGCCGCTCGTCCTGCGGTATCGCGAGGGCGACTGGAACGCGCTCCACCAGGACCTCTACGGCGACGTGTACTTCCCGTTCCAGGTCCTGACGATCCTGTCCGAGCCGGGCGTCGACTTCGAGGGCGGCGAGTTCGTGCTGATGGAGCAGCGACCGCGGGCGCAGAGCCGCGCGCACGTGCTCACGCCGCCGCGCGGCGCGTTCGTGATCTTCCCGACCCGGCAGCGCCCGAACCGCGGGCGCAACGGCTACCACCGCGTCGGGATGCGGCACGGCGTGAGCACGGTCACGCGCGGACAGCGGACCGCGCTCGGCGTCATCTTCCACGACGCGCGGTGATCGAACCGTTCCAAGCCCGGCCGCGTAGGCTTCCTGCCATGGCTATGCCGGGAGAGCCTGACGGGATTGCTGCACGTGTCCGGCGACGGGGCCTCGCTCAGGACGCGGGCGATGATGCGCGTCGCGCGCCTGCACGGCGCCCACGACCTGCGGGTCGGCGACGAGCCCAAGCCCGAGGCAGGCGCGGGCGAGAGCCTCGTGCGCGTCGAGGCCGTCGGCGTCTGCGGATCCGACCTGCACTGGTTCGAGGAGGGCGCGATCGGTGACGCCAGGCTGGACGCGCCGCTGGTGATCGGGCACGAGCTCGCCGGCGTCGTGGAGGCCGGCCCGCTGGCGGGCCGCCGCGTCGCCGTCGACCCGGCGATCCCCTGCGGGCGCTGCGAGCTGTGCGGCGAAGGGCATCCGAACCTCTGCCCCGAGGTCAGGTTCGCGGGCCACGGGAGCTGGGACGGAGGGCTGCAGCAGTACCTGAGCTGGCCGACCCACCGGCTGCACCCGCTGCCGGAGTCCCTCGACGGCGTCGCGGGCGCGCTGCTCGAGCCGCTCGGGGTCGCGATCCACGCGGTCGACCTCGGTCACGTCGGCGTCGGCGCGCGCGTCGCGGTCGTGGGCTGCGGCCCGATCGGCCTGCTGCTGGCGCAGGTGTGCGTCGCGGCCGGCGCGAGCGTCGCGCTCGCCGTCGACCCGCTCGAGCACCGGCGCGCAGCCGCCGAGCGGGCGGGCGCCGAGGTCGCGATCGCCCCCGGCGACCCGTGGGACGGCGAGCAGGTCGACGTGGCGTTCGAGGCGGCGGGCAGCGACGAGGCCGTCGACCTCGCCCTGCGCGCCGCCCGGCCGGGGGCGCGCGTGGTGCTGGCCGGCATCCCGGCCGGCGATCACACGACCTTCTCGGCCTCGATCGCGCGGCGGAAGGGCGTCACGCTCCTGCTCGTCCGCCGCATGGGGGAGGTCTATCCGCGGGCGCTCCGCCTCGTCGAGGCCGGCGCAGTCGACACGCAGTCGCTCGTCACGCACCGCTTCCCGCTCGACCGCGTCTCCGACGCCTTCGCCCTCGCGGCCGCGCGCGAGGGCCTGAAGGTCGTCGTCGAGCCGTAGCCGCGCCGAGAATTGGGCCGTCCGGGCCGCTGGTAGCGTTGCTCACAAGACGCCATGGAGCTTCGGGTCCTGGGCCCGCTGGAGGCCATCGACGGCACGACGCCGGTCCCGCTCGGCGGGCGCAAGGCGCGCGCGCTGCTCGCCCGGCTCGCGCTCGATGCCAACCGGACGGTCGCCGTCCAGCGGCTGGTCGACGACCTGTGGGGCGACGAGGTCCCCGAGTCGGCGGCCAAGATGGTGCAGATCTACGTCTCGCAGCTGCGCAAGGTGCTGCCCGAGGGCGTGCTGCACACGCGCGCGCCCGGCTACCTGCTCGAGCTCGAGCCGGAGGCCGTGGACGTCACGCGCTTCACCCTGCTGCGCGCGCAGGGGCGCGCCGCGCTCAGCGCGGGCGATCCGGAGACCGCCGCCGCACGGCTGAGCGCGGCGCTCGCGCTGTGGCGCGGCCCGGCGCTCGCGGAGTTCTCGGAGCCGTTCGCCGGCGTGGAGGCCGCCCACCTCGAGGAGCTTCGCCTCGTCTGCCTCGAGGAGCGCATCGAGGCCGACCTCGGCCGCGGGCTGAACGCCGACGTCGTCGGCGAGCTCGAGGCGCTCGTCGCCCGCCATCCGCTGCGCGAGTCGCTGCACCGGCAGCTGACGCTGGCGCTCTACCGATCGGCGCGGCAGGCCGAGGCGCTCGCGGCGTACGAGCGCTTCCGGAGCAAACTCGACGAGGAGCTCGGGATCGAGCCCTCGGCGGCGCTGAAGGCGCTGCATCAGCAGATCCTCAACCAGGACCCGCGGCTCGAGCTCGACACCCCGCGGCCCGACGCCGTCCCGCGCCGGCCGGCGCCACGCGAGCAGGAGCACTTCGTCGGGCGCGCGGAGGAGCTCAGCCGTCTCGAGGCGGCGCTCGACGCCGCGGCCGCGGGCGCGGGCAGCACCGTGTTCGTCGCCGGGCACGCCGGGATCGGCAAGACGCGCCTGACCGCCGAGCTCGCCACCCGCGGGCGCGCCCGCGGCTCGACGGTGCTGGCGGGACGCTGCATCCAGCTCGTCGGCAGCGGGCTCTCGTACCTGCCGGTCGTCGAGGCGCTGCGGCCGCTGCGCGATTCCTCGGACCTCGCTGAGCTCGCGCCCACGCTGCGCGAGCTGCCGCGGCTCATGCCCGACCTCGGCACCGCGGTCGCGCCCGTCGCCGCAGCGCGCTCCGACTCGCGGCTCGGCCTCTTCGAGGAGGTGCTCCGCGTGCTCGGGCACCTCGGCGGCGCGGCGCCGGTGCTGCTCGTGCTCGAGGACCTCCAATGGGCGGACGAGTCGACGCTCGACCTCGTCGCCTTCCTCGGGCATGCGATCGCAGACCGGCGGATCCTGCTGGTCGCCACGTACCGCAGCGACGAGGTCCGTCCCGGCGATCACCTCTACCGCCTGGCGAGCGGGCTCGCCACCGGGGGCGCCGGGCAGGCGCTGACGCTCGCGCCGCTCTCCGACGGCGACATCGAGGCGCTGATCGCCGCCACCGGGCCGCTGGCGCCCGAGCTCGCGGCCGGGATCGCCGCGCGCTCCGAGGGGAACCCGTTCTTCGCGCGCGAGCTGATCGCCGCCGCGCGGCGCGGCGAGACGGCGCTGCCGCCGGTGCTGCGCGACGTGCTGCTCGGGCACATCTCGGGGTTGCCGGCGAACGCCCGCTCGGTCCTGCGCGTGGCGGCCGCGGCGGGGCGCGACGTCGCGTACGGCCTGCTCGCCGCGGTGATGCCGCTGGGCGAGCTGCAGCTCGCGGGCGCGCTTCGGGAGGCCGTCGAAGGCGACGTGCTGGCGCCGGACCAGGGAACGGGCACCTTCCGCTTCCGTCACGCGCTGTTCGCCGAGGCCGTCTACAGCACGCTGCTGCCCGGCGAGCGCGAGGTGCTGCACGAGCGGTTGGCGCGCACGCTCACCGAGAGCCCGGAGCTGGCGGCGAGCGGCGCCGCCGCGGCGGAAGCGGCCGAGCACTGGGTGGCCGCGGGCCGCCCGGTGGAGGCGCTCGGCGCCTCGCTGCAGGCGGCCAAGGACGCGGAGGCCGTGTCCGGCCTGACAGAGGCGCTGCGGCACGTGGAGCGCGTGCTCGAGCTGTGGGACCTGGTGCCCACCCCCGAGCAGCTCTCGGGCGTCGCGCTGCCCTCCGTGCTGGCCTGGGCCGCCGAGCTGGCGGGCCAGTCGGGCCAGCGCGAGCACGAGCTGGACGCGCGCATTCTCGTCGGCATCCTCGACCCCGGCGAGACCCGTAGCGTCGACGCGGTCGCCGAGCGGCTCGGCGTGAGCGTGGAGGCTGCGGGCTCCTGGCTCGCGGCGCTCGAGCGCGAGGGCATGGTGGAGCGGGTCGACGACGGCCGATTCCGCGCCGCTGAGCTGGCGGTCTCGGAGGCGCGCCGCCTCTACCCGACCGTCGTCGTGCTCGAGAGCCTGGCCGTGCGGCAGATGCCGCGCCTCGACGGCGCGGCGCTGGACGCGCTGCGCGCTGCCAACGACCGCCTGCGGGCCGCGGTCGACGACCCGTCGGCGGCGATCGCGGCCGACGACGACTTCCACCGCGTGCTCACGTCCGGCTGCGGCAACGAGCACCTGCTGGCCGCGCTCGGCCCCGTCCGGCGCGCGCTCCTGCGCTACGAGCGGGTCTACATGCGCGAGCCGGTGCGGGTCGAGCGCTCGGTCGCCCAGCACGAGGGGGTCATCGAGGCGCTGGAGCGCGGCGACCACGCCGACGCCGCGCAGCGCGTGCGCGGCAACCTCCTGGGCGGGCTGCCGGATCTGAAGGAAGCGCTCGAGCGCTGAATTTACGCGGTTGCTACCGAACGGCAACCGCGGCCCGTTCTGCTCCTCGCCGAGTTCTCCCCGTCCTCCTCGAAGGAGCTCCCGCCATGACGAAGGTCCTCGACCGGATCCGCAACGGCGTCGACAGCGAGCAGATGTACGGCACGCTCGACGCCATCAAGGCCAACCCCGAGCTCGGCATCTTCCAGTTCCGGGCCCGCAACCACTGGATCGACGGCTCCCACAACCGCTCGACGATCCGTGGCTTCTATGGCGCGGGTCAGGAGGACGTCACGCGCGCCGAGTCGTTCGTGATCGACGCCGGCGAGCCGGCGATCCTGCTCGGCTCGGACACCGGCGCCAACCCCGCCGAGCACCTGCTGCACGCGCTCGCCGCCTGCCTGACGACGTCGCTGGTATACGTCGCCGCCGCCCGTGGCGTGCGGCTCACCGAGGTCGAGTCCTCGCTCGAAGGCGACATGGACGTGCGCGGCTGCCTCGGCCTCTCGGACGAGGTGCGCAACGGCTTCGACCGCATCCGCGTCTCGTTCCGCGTGCGCGGCGACGCGCCGGCGGACAAGCTGCGCGAGGTCGTCGAACGCGCTCAGGCACGGTCGGCGGTCTTCGACATGGTCAGCCACGGCGTGCCGGTCGAAGTCGGCGTCGTCACGGCCTGATCCGTCGTGTTCGACCTCACCGCCAGGACCGAGCCGGGCGCACACCTCGTGCGCCTGGCCGAGTCCCTCTCCGAGGAGCTCGCGGGAAGCGCCGGCCTCCACGACCGCGATGCGACGTTCCCCCACGCGAGCATCGACCTCCTCAAGGACGCGGGCTACTTCACCGCGCCGATCCCCGCCGAGCACGGCGGGCTGGGCGTCGCGTCCGTCCATGACCTCGTCGTCGCGTCGAGCCGGCTGGCGCGCGGCGACGCGTCGGTCGCGATCGGCGTGAACATGCACCTGGTCCTGTTGCTGAACATCGTCCGCCGCTGGCAGATGGCCGTCGCCGGCGGGGACGAGCGGCGGATGCGCGCCTTCGGCGCCTCGATGGCCGAGGTCGCGCGCGACGGCGTCGTCATGGTCGCGGCGATCAGCGAGCGCAGCCAGGACCTGACCCGTCCGCAGACGACCGCGACGCGGACGCCCGCGGGCTGGCGCATCGACGGCCGCAAGGCGTTCTGCACGATGTCGCCGGCGGCCACGGTGCTCGTCACCGCCGTCACGTACGTGGACGATCACGGAGCGGAGCGCTACGGGTACGCCCAGATCCCCGCGGACACGCCGGGCGTCCACATCCTCGGCGACTGGGACGCCCTCGGTATGCGCGCGTCGGGCAGCCACTCCGTCAGCTTCGACGGAGTCGAGCTGCCGGCCAGGGCGCTGCGCGGCGGCTTCGCGACCGGCGACGCGGCCGCGTTCATGGACCGCAACCTGAGCGCCGGTCTCTTCCACGCGTCGGCGTCGCTCGGGATCGCCGAGTCGGCCTCGGGCGCCGCCACCCGCTCGCTCGCGAGCCGCGGTGAGCCGGACGCGCGGGCGCGCATGCTGATCGCCGAGAACGTCATCGCGCTCGGGGCGTGCCGTGCCACGATCGCCCGCGGCGCCTCGCTGATCGACGAGCTGTACGCCGCCCACTCGGCGGCGGACGCGCCGGACGCGGACCTGATCGCCGTGTTCGCCGAGGCGCAGGCGGCGAAGACGTTCGTCAACGAGACGGCGACGCGGATCGTCGACCGGGCGCTCGCCCTGTCCGGCGGCGCCGGCTACCTCAACGGCAGCCCGCTCGCGCGCGCGTACCGCGACGTGCGGGCCGGTGCCTTCATGCACCCGCTGGGCTCCAACCGCGCCTACGAGCTGCTCGGCGACGTCGCGCTCGGGCGCCCACCCGTCCTGCGCTGACGAATACCTACTCGTCGTCGGCGTCCGCCGCTGACGGCGCCTGCTGGGCGAGCATCTCCTCCGCCTCGGCGATCGCCGCCTGCACCACCGCGCTCTCGAGCAGCCCCGAGACGGCCAGCGCGTCGATCGCGTCGGCCGCCTCGGGCTCGTGCACGAAGCCCTTGTCGACCAGCACCTTGACGACCTGCACCGCGGCGCGGGTGCGCTCCTCGACCGAGCTGTCCGCGCGCGCCGCGAGGGTCTCCAGCGCGTCGACGAGGGCGGCGCCGCGCGCCGCCTCGGCGAGCTCGATCGCCGCTTCCGCGTCGGCCCGCGCCTGCAGCTCGGCGCCGACGATCATCACGACCTCGGGCGTCAGGTAGCCCTGGCCGAGCAGCCGCCCGCCCGCCTCGATCACGGCCTCGCGCAGGCGCGCCGCCCACAGGTGCTCGATCAGGACGACCGCCGCGTGGTCGCCCGGCTCGATCTCGTCGGTGAGCCGGCGCAGGTCCTCCAGCGCGAAGCCGGCGGTCCGCGCCAGCGCCTCGGCCGGCGTGCGCGCGCCGTTGCCGGCGCCACCGTTGGCCCCGAGGAGATGCGCGATCGCCCGGTCCGGCGGCGGATCGCGCAGCAGGGGATTGAGGTCCACCTCGGTCAGCCGGCCGTCCGCCGAGCGGGTGAACAGCCGCGCGTCCAGCACGCGGATCATGCCGCGGCCGCGCAGGTCGGCGAGTTCGCGCGCGATCTCGCCGCGGAAGCGCTCGGTCGTCTCGAACCCGACCAGCACGAGCTGCAGCGGACCGATGTTTTCGAAGTCTGGGCTCACGGTGGGCAACATCGCACGGCGCCGGGTGGCCGACAACACCCGAGCCGGGTGATTCGCTCAGACGACGGGGTCGGGATAGATGCGCAGCGGCGGCAGCGCGTCGGCCCAGCCATCCAGGGTTCGCGCCCACTCGAGCACGTGCTCCGCCTCCACGGCGGTCACCTCGACGCGCGACCGGCCGCTGAGCAGGGCGCGGAACGCGGGCGGCGCCGCGGCACCGGCGCGCTCGGCGCCGGACCACCACATCGTCGAGCGGGCATCGGGGCAGAGACGGATGGCGTAGTACGAGGGCGTGTCCATGGACGCGCGTCAGTTTAGTGACAGCTGACAACGTTGCCAAGATATTCCGCCGGAACGCGGACTATTTCGAGGCCAGGCGCGCATGGTCAGCGCGAAGGCGCTCGCGCCGCTGCTCGAGCGCCTCTCCGCCTGAGAACGCGAGAACGAGTCGCCGCGGGCTCGTTACGTGCCGGCATGACGGAGTCCGCGGCGGCGTGCTGGCGGCGCGATAGCCCGACGAACGGGATCGCGAGGGCGGAGATGCCCGCCGCCACCACGTACGAGCTCCCGTATCCCCAGACGTCGGCGGCGCGGCCGAGCGCCGGCTGGGCCCAGACGCCTCCGCTCGAGGCCATCAATGAGTCGAACGAGAGGATCGTCGCCCGCTGCTGCGAGGGGATCAGGCCGTTGAGGTAGGCCTGGCGGATCGGTGTGGCCGCCGCGAAGAGCAGTCCCCAGCCGGCCGTCAGGACGATCACCGCGGCGAAGCTCTCGGCGACCCCGATCAGCGCGAGCGCGACGGCGTCCAGCCCGGCGGTCAGGAGCAGCGCCGAGGTGCGCCGGCGGAACAGGCGGCGAATGCGCGGCGCCGCGACCCCGCCGAGGATCTGCGCACCCGCGACGATCGCGGCCACCAGGCCGGCGATCTGGTACGCGTCCGGGTCGCCGTAGAGCTCGAGCAGGTACGGCTGGAGCGCGTAGAAGCTGTAGATGCCGACGCCGCCCGTGAAGAGCGCCTGCACCATCAGCCACTTGACGGCCGGCACGCGCCAGCCGTGCTCGATCGACGCGGACGCGATCCCGCGCATCTCGGCCAGCGGGCGGCCGCCGCGCTTAGGCGTGAAGCCGATGTCGTGCATCAGCCGGAACGCGACGGCGAAGGTGACGAGCAGGATCGCGCCGCGGACCACGAACGGCACGCCGAGGCCGGCATGCTGGGCGATCAGCCCACCGGCGAGCGAGCCGGTGAGCATCGCCGCCCCGCTGACCATCTGGCCGCGCCCGAACACGGTCTCCATGTCGCCGCTGTAGCCGGTGGCGGTGAGCGCGTCGACGAGCCACGCCTCGACCGCGCCGGAGAAGAACGTGAAGCCGAGGCCGAGCAGCATCGACACTGCCGCCCACTGCCAGAACGGTGCCTCGATCTGCCACAGCAGCACGTACAGCAGCGTCGAGGCCGTCAGCGTGAGCGTGCCGAGCAGGTAGGAGGCGCGGCGGCCGACGGTGTCGGCGACGATCCCGGTCGGGACCTCGAACACGACCATGCCGGCGGTGAAGAACGCGTTGGCGGCGAAGGCTTCGAGGTTCGTCAGCCCGGCGTCGAGCAGGAAGATCGTATTGATGCCCCAGATCAGCGATGCGGCCAGCGTGTTGCCGAGCAGGAGCCCGAGGTAGATGCGCTGGATCGAGCGGGGCGATTCGGTCACGGGCGTCCAATGATACTTGCAGATACATATTTTGCAATAGCAAGAACAGTCCGGCCGCCAGCTCAGTGCTCGTCCGGCTTTGTCTCCCAGCGCGCGCAAGACCGGTCGCGCTGAGATCTCTCCACGCCCGTGCGAAGATCAGGCGGACGTCAACTGCGGCTGGGCAAGGGGCGGAGGAGCCGGCGGAGCCGGTCGTCCTCGGACGCGTGGCGCCTTGACCGGGATATGTCCGGTTAAGGCGCCATCCGCCGGCGCGTGGCGCGTTGACGTCGCTATTCGACGCAAACGCGCCAAGGCCACCGGCGCGCCCGACCTCGCCGCCCCCTTACCCAGCCACCGTTGACGTTCGCCGGCGCTGTCGGCCGGCTAGCGGTCGACCGTGGCCAGGCGCAGCCCGAGCGCGACGAGCGCCGTGCCCATGACGGCGTCGATCGTGCGGCGCGCGCGCGGGCGCCGCAGCACGTCACCCGCGCGCGCGACCGCGAATGCGTAGGCGCTCAACCAGGTCAGCGTGAGCGCGCAGAACAGCAGGCCGAGGCCGAGCAGGACCGGGAACGAGTCGCCGAACTGCGGCAGCAGGCTGCTGAAGAACACCGCCATCTTCGGGTTGCCGAGGTTGCTGAGCAGGCCCTGGCGGAGCTCGTGATCGCCGCGACGCGCCGCGGGTGGGGTGGGCGGGCTCCGGCCGCCGGCGCACGGCGGCGAGCAGCGCCTGCGCGCCGAGGTAGATCAGGTAGGCCGCGCCGGCGAGCTTGAGCGCCACAAAGGCCGGCTCGGACGCCACGAGCAGCGCGGCCACGCCGGCGCTTGCGGCGAGCGCCCAGATCGCCTGCCCGGAGACGACCCCGACCGCGGTGCGGACGCCCGCGCGGCGGCCGCCGGCGAGGGTGTTGCGGACCGTCAGCGCGGTGTCCTGCCCCGGCGTCACGATCACCACGATCGCCACGCCCAGGAACGCGAGCAGCTCGGCCATCCCGCTAGAAGTCCTGCCCGCCGACGTCGACGTGACCGTTCGCGGCGAGCCAGCGCGCGGCTTCGTGCAGCGCGTCGAGCGAGCTGTGGCGCGGCGCGTAGCCGAGCACCTCGCGGGCGCGGTCGATGCTCGCGGCGATGCTGCGGGCGACGTGCTCGCGGGTCGCGGTGGCGTGCTCGGCGCCGACGCGCCGCTCGAACTCCGCCCAGTCGACGAGCTCGAGCACGGCGTCGCGGCCGAACCAGGCGGCCACGCCGGTGGCGAGGCCGCGCAATGTCATGGCCTGCCCGGACACGACATGGAAGCTCGATCCGATCGCGGCGGGGCGCGTGAGCGCCCGCTCGAAGCCCTGCGCGACGTCGTCGGCGTGCACGTGATGGAGCACGCCGAGGCCGAGCTCCGGAAGCGGGAGCGGCTCGCCGACGGCAAGCCGTCGCCACACGTCGGGATCGAGGTTGCCCGCCGGCGTGATGACCGGCCAGCCCGGACCGGTGATGTGTCCCGGATGCAGCACCACCGCCGGCACGCCGCCGCCGATCGTCTCCCGGCGCAGGAGCGCCTCGACCTCGGCCTTCCCGGTGCCGTAGTCGCCGTAGGCGGTCCGCGGCTCGTCCTCCGTTACGGGCACGCGCGCGGCGGGGCCGTGGACCCAGATCGTCCCGCAGTGCACCAGCAGCGGCCGGCGCGGGCGCAGCGCGTCGACGAGCTGCCGCGCGGACGCCGCCGTGAAGCAGATCATGTCGATCACCGCGTCGGCGTCGAGCGCGGCGATCCGGGCGCCGAACGATCCGGCCCGCTCCTCGGCGTCGCGGTCGATCTCGATGCGCCGGACCGAGCGCCACTCCGGCGCCGGCCGGTAGGGCTCGCGCTCGCCGCGGCTGAGCGCGACGACCTCGTAGCCCGCTCGCACGAGGCGGGGGACGAGATAGGTACCGACGTGACCGGTGGCACCGATGACGACGACGCGGCTCACGGCGCGACGATATCGGCCGGGTTCCAGCCGTCCATGTCCGCGAGCGGGCGTGACTCGCGGACGGCCGCCGTCACGGCCTGCACGTGCTCGGGGTGGCCGAGCAGGATGCCGCCGACGGCCCGGCCCTCGTCGTCGAGCACGAGCTTGCGGTAGCGCAGCGACTCGGCGTCGGCGTCGACGATCTCGGACGGCCCGTTGATGGCGCCGATCGAGAGCAGCTCGACACCGACGACCTTCAGCATGGTGACCGGGACGGTGCCCGCGTACGGCCGTGAGCCGCCGACCGCGTTCTCGGCCGCGACCTCGGCCTGCTCGACCGCGACCGGCCAGAGGCCGAGGATCGAGCCGCGCCATTCGACCAGGTCGCCGACGGCGAAGATGCGCTCGTCCGAGGTGCGCAGCCGGTCGTCGACGAGCACGCCGCGCCCGACGTCGAGCCCCGCGCGGCGCGCGAGGTCGACCGACGGCGAGATGCCGGCGGCGACGAGGAAGGTGTCGGCGTCGACGCGGCGGCCGTCGGTGAGCTCGACCACGCCGTCGTCGATCGCTGCGGCCTGCGCGTCGAGCAGCACCTCGATGCCGAGGTTGGCCAGGTACCCGCGCAGCAGCTCGCCCGCGCGCTCGTCGAGCTGGCGCCGCAGCAGGTGGGAGCCGCGCTCGAGCACGGTCGTGTGGAGGCCGAGCTTGAGCAGGGCGTACGCCGCCTCGAGGCCGAGCAGGCCGCCGCCGGCCACCACCGCGCTGCCGGCGCCCGCCTGCTGGACGTACTCGCGGATCCCCAGCGCGTCCGACGCCGTGCGCAGCACGAACGTCCCCGGCCCGCCGAAGCCCCGGATCTCCGGCACGTAGGCCTCCGAGCCGGTGGCGAGGATCAGCCGGTCGTAGGGGAGCCGCTCGCCGGTCCCGAGCAGCACCTCGCGCGCGTCGCGGTCGATCTCCTGCGCGCGCGTGTTGAGCCAGCAGGTGATGCGGTTGTCGTCGTACCAGGCGTCCGGCAGCAGGTGCAGGCCGACCATCGCCGAGCGCCCGTAGATCAGCCGCGAGATGCCCATGCGGTTGTAGAGCGGGTGCGGCTCGGCGGCGACGACGTCGATCGCGCAGTCGGGATGGCGGCGGCGGACGTGGTCGGCGGCGGTGACGCCCGCGATGCCGTTGCCGAGCACGACCACCCGCTCGACGGCGTGGTCGAACGGGAAGTCGATCGTGACGACCACGTTGGAGTCGCGCCGCGGCGTCATCGACACGGTCACCGGGCCTCGGACGCGCGCGCAGCAGGCCATCCGGTTGTGCGCGGGGTCGAGACCCAGGCGCTCGAGCGTCGCCTGCTCGTCGCTGCCGACGGGGGAGAGGTTCTCCATCCCGCTCACCACGCACAACGGGTCGGCGCCGCAGACGCCCATCCGGCAGCCCGCCTCGATCGGCTGGTCGGCGTGCTCGGCCAGCTCCAGGAGCGGCGTGCCGTGCTTGGCGGCGATCCGCGGCCCGCCCTCCTCGAACGTGACCTCCGCCTCCCTGGGCGCACGCAGCGCGGCCCGCGCGCCGAGGCCGAGCAGCGCCGCCCGCGGCGGCGTCGGCAGCCCCTTGCGCTCCAGGAAGACCCGCTCCTTCGCGAACGTCCGCCGCAGCCACACCACGGTGAGCGCGAGCACCGCCGCCCGCAGCGGCCACGCGACCCACTCGGGACCGGGCGCGGCCCACCAGTAGAAGAGGTTGATCGCGAGGGCGCCGTAGACGGCGGCGAGCTTGGGCGTGCTGGCCGGCACCAGCGCCTCGAGCGCCAGGAACGATCCGGCGCTCGCGCCGACGGCGAGCGCCATCAGCGCGTAGTGCTCGCCTGCGGCGTCCGGCTCCGGCACGGTGAAGAACGCGATCACGAGCCCCGGGAACGCGCCCGCGAACAGCTTGCGCGTCGCGCTCCACTGACGGTCGCCGTCGTGGATGTCGGCCAGGAAGGCGACCTTCGGATTGAAGTCGAAGCAGTTCTTGGTGCACCCCAGGCAGGGGCGGCAGTGGGAGTTCGGCACATTCGCGAACGGCGTCTGGCCGTACAGCCGCTGGACCGGCAGCATCGGGCACAGCGAGGAGCACCAGCCGCTCTTGCCCTTGAGCACGAAGCCGCCGGCGAAGGCCGCCACCAGCGCGCCGCCGATCAGGGCGGCGGTCGCGGCCCCGGAGTCCTCGAACAGCACGGGGCGCGAGAACACGGCGCCGAGGAAGATCGCGATCCCGGCGAGCGGCGCGTAGGTCCGGAACCAGGCGGGCGCGGTCAGCCCGCGGGTGAAGCCGAGCACGCGCGGGATCTGGTTGGCGGCGGCCAGCGGGCAGACGTTGCGCCACAGGCCCGGCGCGACGAACCAGACCAGCGGCAGCAGCGGGACGAGCAGCTCCCACCACAGGTCGAGGCCGGCGCCGGGGTCGGCCACGAGCAGCGCGCAGACGCCGAGCAGGAAGGCCACCGACGCGATCCGCGCGGCGCGCCAGACGGGTTGCGGGACGGGATCTCGGAGCTTTGTGAAGTCGGGGAACGGGTCGACGGCACGCCCCGCGCCCATCAGCTCACTCCGTCCTCGATCAGCTCCGTGAGGAAGCGGAGCCGCAGCGAGACGATCTTCCCGAGGTCGAACAGCATCGCGCGCGCGAGCTCCGGATGGCGGCCGGCGAGCGCCTCGAACGAGTCGAGGCCGAGGCGGCGTAGCTCGCCGGCGGTGGTGGCGACGAGCGTGAGCGACCGCTTGCCGCCGTCGAGAAAGGCGACCTCGCCGACCACCGAGGGCGCGTCGATGGTGCGGAACGCAGCGTCCGACGCGACGGCCAGGCTGCCCTCGGTGAGCAGGTAGAGCGCGCGGTCGTCCTCACCGGCGCGGATGACCTCCTCGCCGGCCGAGAACCGCCGCGTCTCGGTGTGGTCGAGCACGATCGCCCAGTCGGCCTCGCCGCGATCGGCCAGGAAGGTGAGGGCGCTCCCGGCGGGCTCGTCGGTCGGGTAGTCGAAGTAGGAGCTCACCGTCGACGAAGACCGTATCCGAACGCCGACGCCGTCAGCCCGGGAGCCTGTGGCGTACTCAGGTCTCGTCGAGCCCGAGCGCTCGCGCCCGGCCACGCGCGGGCGCCGGGTCGTAGGGGGCGCGCTGCCACGTCGCCGTGCGCTCGCCGAGGTCGAGCAGGAGCCAGAACGCGCCTTCGGCGGCCTGCGCGTCGAGCGCGTTCCACCAGCCGAGCCGCGTCGGCGCGGGCGCGCCGACCGCGCCGGGGTTGAGCAGCCACTTGCCGGTGGAGATGTCCAGCGGCTCGCCCGGCCGGATCGGCGCCGCCTTCGCGCCGCCACCGGGCGTCGCCCGCCAGGCGGCAGCCACGTGCGTGTGGCCGACCAGGCCCAGCTCGGCGCGCTGGACGGCGAGGCAGGCCGCCGCGTTCGACGATCCCACGTACTCGTGGACCGGGTTGCGCGGGCCGCCATGCCAGCACTGCACGCCGTCGCGCCGCGCGGCCGGCCTGCGCGATCGCAGCCACTCGATGTCGTCGCCGGCGAGCCGATCGCGGGCCAGCTCGATCGATCGCACCGCGGCCGAGCCGGGCTCCCCGAACCGCAGCGGGTCGGCCGAGCCGGTCGCGCCGTAGTCGTGGTTGCCCATCAGCGCGACGCGGCAGCATTCGCGGGTCAGCGCGACGACGCGCTCCGGGTCCGGCCCGCGGCCGATCATGTCCCCGAGCGACCAGAGCTGCTCGGCGCCGCTGGTCTCCGCGGCGGCGATGACCGCGTCGAGCGCGTCGGCGTGCGCGTGCTGGTCACCGAAGACCGCGACGAGCATGTATCTAGTGTCGCGATTCGTAAGTTCGGTCGCTGCCATCGAACTTCCGAATCGGGACACTGGTGTCGGCGATGCCCGGTCTCGACCGCACGATCGTGTTCGGCGCGCTCGCGATCCTCGCCGCCGCCGTCGGCCTCGGGGCCGGCTGCGCTGACGACAGCCCGCGCGCGTCGCGGCAGACGCCCACCCCGACCCCGACCCCGATTCCGACGCCCGAGCCACCCCGACCGCGCCCGGTCCGGCTCACGATCGGCGTGAGCGGCGACCTGCTCCCGCACCTGCCGGTCGTCGCCCGCGCCCGCGCGCTGGCGGGCGGGCAGGGCTACGACTTCCGGCCGCTGCTGCGGCCGATCCGCGGCTGGGTGCGGCGCAACTCGCTCGCGTTCTGCCACGTCGAGACGCCGATGACGCCCGCGCCGCCGGTCGGCTACCCGCGCTTCAACTCCCCGCCTGCGCTCGCGCGCGCGGTCAAGGCCACCGGCTTCGACGCGTGCAGCACCGCCTCCAACCATTCGGTCGACCGCGGCCAGGGCGGGATCGACGCCACCCGCCGGGCGCTGAGACGCGCCGGCGTGCGTCACACCGGATCGTTCTCCTCGCCCGGCGGCGGCTGTGCTGCTCCGCGCGCGCGGCGTCCGCGTCGCGTTCCTCTCGTACACGCAGATGACGAACGGCATCCCGTTGCCGCACCGCTGGTCGGTCAACCTCGCGAGCGCGGGGCGGATCCTGCGCGACGCCCGCCGGGCGCGCCGCGCCGGCGCGCGCGTGGTGATCGTGAACCTGCACTGGGGCACCGAGTTCCGGCACGGGCCGGACGCGTTCCAGACGGCGCTCGCCCGGCGGCTCGGCCGCTCGCGCGCGATCACCGCGGTGGTCGGCCAGCACGCTCACGTCGTGCAGCCGATCCGGCGCGTGGGCCGGACGTGGGTGGTGTTCGGCACCGGCAACCTGCTCTCGAACCAGAGCGCCGCATGCTGCGTGGCAGCGACCCAGGACGGCATGCTCGTGCGCCTCCATCTCCGCGTCGGCCCTCGCCGGGCCCGCGTCGAGCGCGTCACGTACACGCCGACCTGGGTGCGTCATCCCGACTACACGGTCATCCGCGCCGCACGCACGAATCGCGCGTCATGGCATCGCACCGTGGACGTGGTCGGCCGCAGCCGCCGCGTCCGGCCCCTGCCCTGAGATTCGGCTCCGGCAACGTCGGCGCCGAAGCGCCCGTCTTGCGCGCGGCCGCGCGGACCGGCAGGCTGGGCGGGTGAGTCACCGTCGACTGCAGTACCGGCAGAGCCTGATCGCGCTGCCCTCGCTGTACCTCGTCGCGGCGATCCTGCTCGGGGTGCTGATGCCGGAGCTCGACGGCGCGCGCGATGTGGAGGCGACGTCCGGCGACCGGCATCGACGCGGCGCGCGACATCCTCAGCGCCACGGCGACCGGGATGATCGCCTTCACGGGCTTCGTCGTGGCGGGCTTGCTGGTGGTGGTGCAGTTCGCCGCCGGCCAGTACTCGCCGCGTCTCGTGCTCTGGTTCCGCCGCGACATGCTCATCAAGCACGCGATCGGCGTCTTCCTCGCCGCGTTCGTGTACGCGCTCGTCGCGCTGCGGCGGATCGAGGCCCAAGGGGGCGGCTTCTCGCCGGACCTCACCGTGACCGTCGCACTCGCGCTCCTGGTCGTGGCGAGCATCCTCTTCCTCGCGCTGCTCCAGCGCGTGACCGACCGGCTGCGGCCGCGCACCCTCTTCCGGGCGGTCAGCCGCGAGGGGATGCGGGCGGCGCGCGAGACCTACCCGGCGCGGCTGGGGGAGGGCGCCTCGCCGGACCGCTCGTGGAAGAGCGGCGACCCGCAGCGCGTGGCGCTGCACTCACGGCCGGGGGTGGTGACTTCGTTCAACCGGCCCGCGCTGGTGGCGCTGGCGTCGGGAGCCGGCGCCGTGATCGAGCTGGTGCCGGCCGTCGGCGAGTTCGTGGGCCCGCGCGCCGAGCTGCTGCGCGTGCACGGCGGCCGCGTCGACCCCGCGGCGCTGACCGCGCAGGTGCGCGTGGCCGACGAGCGGACGATCGAGCAGGACCCCGCGTTCGCGATGCGAATCGTGGTCGACACCGCGATCCGCGCGCTGTCGCCGGCGGTGAACGACCCGACGACAGCGGTTCAAGCCCTCGACGTGCTCGAGGTGATGGTGCGCGAGCTCTCCGGCCACGACCTCGAGGTGTCGCTGGCCCGTGACGACGCCGGCGACGTCCGCTTCGTCTGGCGCTCGCCGAGCTGGGAGGACATGCTCGACCTCGCCTTCGAGGAGATCCGGCACTACGGCGCCGACTCGGTGCAGATCTGCCGCCGGCTGCGCGCGGTCCTCGAGGACCTCCTCGCCTCGACGCCCGACGTGCGGCACGCAGCGATCCAAGCGCATCTGCGGCGCCTCGACGCCACCGTGCTCGGCCAATTCCCGGAAGGCTCGACCGAGCGCGAGACGGCGATGGCCGCGGACCGCACGGGCCTCGGCCTAGCGCGCCGCTGACGGGCGGTCGAGGGCGAGCGCGACCGAGGGGTAGATGAGCACGGACAGCACGCCGGCGCCGACCAGCGCGGCCGCCGTCGAGGGCTTCATGTGGCCGGCCTCGACGCCGATCGTCGTGATCGCGACCACGAGCGGCAGCTGCGTGCCCGAGTAGAACGCCAGCGCCAGCCGGCTGCGCGGATCGAGCTCGCCGCGGTAGAGCAGCAGCGCCGGCGCGCCGCGGACGACGAGGAACAGCGCCAGGAACACCGGCAGCTCGATCAGCGCGCTCGCGCTGCTGACGAGCGCATCCAGGTCGATCTCCATGCCGCTGGTCACGAAGAAGAACGGGATCAGCAGCCCGAAGCCGACGGCGTCGAGCTTGGACTCGAAGCGCTCGACGTCACGGTTCTGGAGGACCAGCCGCAGGATCGCGCCCGCCGCGAACGCGCCGAGGATCACGTCGAGCCCGAGGTCGGCCGCGATCACGACGAGGGCGAACAGCAGCAGCACGGTGAGCCGCACGGGCACCTGCCCGCTCGTCTCCAGGTTGCGCTCGATGAAGTGCCGGCCGCGGCCGAACGCGCCGGCCGCCAGCGCGGCGGCCAGCACCGCGAGGACGACGAACGCCACCAGCAGCAGCACCTGCGTGAGCGGATCCGAGTCCGAGGCGAGCAGCACGGTGACGATCAGCACCGGGCCGAACTCGCCCATCGCTCCCGGCGCCGAGCACGAAGCGCCCGAGCCGCGTGTCGAGCCGCCGGGTGTCGCGCAGCACCGGGATCAGCGTCCCGAGCGCCGTCGTCGTCATCGCCGAGCCGACCAGGAGGCCGGACAGGACGATTCCCGCGGCCGCGAGCGCGCCGGCGAGCGAGTACGCGAGCGCGAGCGTGAGCAGCCACCCGAGCACCGCCAGCCGCAGCGGCGCGCCGCGGATGCGGTCGAACTCGATCTCGTAGCCCGCGAAGAAGAACAGGAACCCCAGCCCGAGCTCGCCGAGGAAGTCGAGGATCTCGTCGACCTCGGCGAGGCCGAGCACGTCGGGCCCGATGACCGCGCCCAGCAGCAGCTCGACCACGACGACCGGGACGACGACGCCCGCATGCAGCCGGCTCGCGGCGTTGGCCACGAACGGCGCCGCCGCCGCGATCGCGAGCACGAGCAGGAAGGAGGTGGAATCGAGCATCGCGTCAGACGGGTGGGCTGAGCAGGTCCGGCAGATCCTGCTCAGCCTCGCGCCCCGTGAACGGCCACCGCATGTGCGCAGTCTGATCAGATCGAGTAGCCGTTGCTCACACGGTCGCGCGGACGCGCACGCACGATGTGCCCATGAACGTCCCGTGCTGATCCGGCGCTGGCCCGCCCGGGCCGGCCACGTCGCGCTCAGGCTTCGGCCTGAGCTCGAGCCGCTCGCCGGGCTGCAGGATGCGAACGGTGACGGCGGGCACCCCGGCGGCCACCAGCTCGGCGAACCGGCGCGCCGGCATCTCCGGGTCCGCGCGCCACCGCACGCCCGCGCGCGCGAGCGTGCCCCAGTGGATCGGCACGGCGATCCGCGGCGCGAGCAGCGCGGTCGCCCGCGCGGCGCGCTCGGGGTCCAGGTGCCCGGGCCCGACGCGGGGGCCCCAGCCCCAGACGGGCAGCATGGCGACGTCGAGGTCGCCCGCCAGGTCGCTCAGCCCGTCGAAGACGTCCGTGTCCCCGAAGAAGGCGACGCGCGAGGTGCCGCTGACCACGTAGCCGACGGCCGGCAAGCGGCGGCCCGAGCGGGAAGCGGCGCCCGTCGTGCTCGGCGGGCGTGGCGAGAATGTCCACGGCTCCCATGCGCACGCTCTCTCCCGGGGCGACCTCGATGACCGGGCGCGAGGACCAGCGCCGCACGACCTGCGCGGACCCGGCCGGCGCGATCACGGGAACGTCGCCGGGCACACGCCTGAGCGACCGCAGGTCGAGGTGGTCGTGGTGGGCGTGGGAGATGAGGACGGCGTCGAGGCGCGGCGGCCGCGACGGCGCCGGCACGATGCGCTGGATGTGGCCGATCCGGTCGGTGAGCACGGGATCGGTGAGCAGACGCGCGCCGTCGACCTCGATCAGCACGGTCGAGTGACCCACGTACGTGACGCTGTCGCCGTCCACGCGCGAAGACTCGCATGCCGCTGACCTACGTCGCCGGCTTCGTCGCCGCGCTGGGCCAGCTCGTCTACTTCCTCGCCCTCAGCAGGAACTAGGCAACCGCGATACCACCCGCGGCGGGTGATGTGCCGGGCCCGTCGCGGGTGTTTGATCGCCTGGTGATGATCGGCAGCCTGGCGATCCTCCTGGCCGGGCTCGCTGCGGCCGCGGTGGCGGCCGCGCTCACGGCCTCGGGGCCGAGCTCGGAGCTCGTCGAGCTCGAGGCCATCGCGCGCGCCCTGATGGTGGGCGCGCCGATCGCGGTCGGTCTGTACGCGCGCCGCCACGCCGCCACGGCGCGCTTCGGCGACCTGCTCATCGTCGTCGGCTTCGGGTGGTTCATGGCGACGCTCTCCCTGTCGGACGACGCGTGGATCTACAGCCTGGGCCGCGTGTCCGGCTGGGCGGTCGAGGTCGCGCTCATGTACGTGATCCTCGCGTTCCCGACCGGTCGGCTGCCGGCGCGCGCCGACCGGGCCCTGGTCGGGGCGGCCGCGCTCGTGGTGCTCGTCCTCTTCCTGCCGACGGCGCTGCTGGTCGAGACCTACCCGGTGCCGACGCCGTGGACAGACTGCAGCGACGGGTGCCCCGCCAACGCGTTCATGCTCGTCGACTCCGAGCCCGCCTTCGTCGACGACGTCGTGCGCCCCCTGCGCGAGCTCCTCATCGTCGGCGCTGTTCGCGGCGGTGACCGTGCGGGTCGCATGGCGGATGCGCAGCGCGAGCTCGCTCACGCGCCGCGCGCTCGGTCCGGTGCTCGCGGTGGCGATCTTCCGGCTCGGCGCGTTCGCGCTGACGCAGGCCGGCCGCCGGATCGCACCCGACTCGCCGCTCGTCGACGTCGGCGTCTGGCTGCTCGCCCTCAGCGTTCCGCTGCTCGCCCTCGCGTTCCTGGTGGGCGTCTGGCGGTGGCGGCTCTTCATGGCCGAGGCGATGCAGGGCCTGGCCACCCGGCTGCGCGCCCGCCCGCGGCCCGAGGATCTGCGCGAGGCGCTCGCCGATGCCTTCGAGGACCCGTCGCTGGACATCGTGTACTGGCTCGAGGAGGGCCGCTGGGCGGACGCCGCCGGGCACGACGTCGCGGCTCCGGTGGCGACACCGCGGCGGGCGGTGACCGTGGTCGCCGACCGAGGCCACCGGGTCGCGGCAATCCTCCACGACCCCATCCTGCAGGACGAGAAGGCTTTCACCGAGACGGCCGCCGCCTACGCGCTGATGACGCTCGACAACCATCGGCTCTCCACCCAGGCGGTTTCGCTGGTGCGCGAGCTGCGCGAGTCGCGAGCGCGCATCCAGTCGTCGGCCGACGACGAGCGGCGGCGGATCGAGCACGACCTCCACGATGGTGCGCAGCAGCGTCTGGTCGCGCTGCGGATCAAGCTCGAGCTCGCCGCCGAGCGCGCCGGCGACAACGGCGGGTCCGCCGAGCTGCTGCGAGGCCTCGGCTCGGAGGTGGAGGAGGCGCTCGACGAGGTCCGCTCGCTCGCGCGCGGGATCTATCCGGCGCAGCTCGCCGACCGCGGGCTCGTGGAGGCGCTGCGCTCCGTGGCGCTGCGGTCGGTCCTGCCCACGACCGTGCTCGCCGCCGGCATCGGCCGCTACCCGCGGGACATCGAGAGCGCCGCCTACTTCTGCTGCCTCGAGGCGCTGCAGAACGCGGACAAGCACGCCCGCGACGCCACGGCGGTGGTGGTGGATCTCACGGACGACGGCGAGCTCTGCTTCGAGGTCCGCGACGACGGTGTGGGGTTCGACCCGCAGACGGTGACGAGCGGGGTCGGCCTGACGAGCATGAGCGACCGCCTGGCCGCGGTCGGCGGTGAGGTCACGATCCACTCCCGGGTGGGTCATGGGACGCGCGTGAGCGCGCGGATCCCGCGAGCTCACGCGGGCGCTACGGCCGACTCCTCGTCGTAGACGACGACCGTCCCGGCCATGAAGTCCTGGAGCGCGCGCCGGCGGTCATCCACGAGCACGGGCAGGAAGCCCGCGAACAACGGCACGATCGCGAGCCCGAGCCCGAGGACCCGGATCAGCGCCTTCCCGATCCCGAGGAGGTCGCCTTCGTACGTGGTGACGCGCAGCCCCAGCGCGCGCATCCCCGGCGTCTGACCGGTCGACGTCCAGAAGACGACGAAGTAGCTCACGAGCACCGCGCTCCAGGCTGCGGCGACCAGGACCTTTCCGAATACGTCCAGCTCGATGTTGCCGACCAGCGATCCCACGAGCGCGAGCAGCGCGGCGCCGAAGAGGACGATGAGGTCGGCGAGCAGGACATCGATCCCCAGCGCGACGGCGCGGCTCGCGATACCGGCATACGGCACCGGCACCGCGGTCATGACGGCTGCGGGCGCGGCCGGCGCAGCCAGCCCCGGATCGTGCGCTCGGCCATCTCGTCGACCGACTGCGCGCGCGCCCGGACTCCGTCGGCCATCTCGCCGGCCAGGCTCTGCGTCTGGCGCGTCACGGCATCGAGGACCTGCGGGCTCGTCGCGACGTATTCGACGACGCGCTCGAGCTCGTCGCTGGCCAGCACCCGCTCGGTCAGATCGTCGAGCAGCCGGCTCTCGAGCACCTGCACGAGCATGCGCTCGAGGCCCGGGCTGAGGAGCGCGCGTTCCAGCGCCTGCTGCGTCCGCTCGTGCTCGAGCACGGCCTCCACGACCGCGTCGACGTCGACGACCGCGAGCACCTCCGCGGCGACGCGCTCGACGACGCGGCGCTGCGCGAGCGCGTGGGCGACGGCGTCGGTCAACGCGTCGGCCTCCACGTCGACACGGGCGCGCGCGAGCACTCCCTGGTGCGCGAGGTCGTCGGCCACGCGGTGCGCCACCCCGGCGACGAGCGGCGCGCGCGCCACCAGCCGCATCGGGGCCAGGATCGCCCGCCCGGCCGCCATGCCGACCTCGGCGCCGACGACCGCCAGCCCCAGCGCCACATCGCGGGAATCGCTCATGCTCGCCAGCCTCTCTGCGCGTCGCCCGCGTGCCAACAGGGCGCGCATGAATCCATGTTTGGTGTGCGCACCCTTGTGAGTATCGTGGCCGGCGGCAGAAACTGCTCGCGACAGCAAGGCCCAAGGAGGTCGCTAATGGAAGCGCACGACGAGGAACTGGGACCCGTCGACATCGTCGTCATCGGTTTTCCGACGGGCTCGCCGATGACCGGCGAGGCCGTGCCCATGCTGCTCGACCTGGTCGAGCGCGGGATCATCCGCGTGCTCGACGCGCTGTTCGTCATCAAGGAGGAGGACGGGACGTACGCGGGATTCGAGGCGACCGAGCTCGACGACAAGGGCGTCGGCGACTTCGCCGCCTTCGAGGGCGCCAGCTCGGGACTGCTCGGCGACGACGACGCGGCGACGGCCGCGGACGGGATCGAGCCGGGGACGGCGGCGGTCGTGATCGTCTACGAGAACCGCTGGGCGGCGCCGTTCGCCGCCGCGGTGCGCCGCAACGGCGGTCGGCTGATCGACTTCCAGCGGATCCCGACCCAGGAGCTGATCGCGTCACTCGAGGCCGCCGAGTCGGCGGCCTGACCGGAAGGAGATCTCCGATGCCAGGACTACTTCGCGGCGTGGCCCGCACCGCCGTGGTGGCGGGCACCGCAACCGCGGTCTCGAACCGCGTCAGCCGCCGCCAGGCCAACCGCTGGGGTGCGCAGGAGGCTCAGGCCTACGAGCAGGAGCCGCAGCAGTACGCGCCGCCGCCGCCTCCTCCGGCCGACGAGGGCCCCGACCTCGTCACGCAGCTCAAGGAGCTCGCCGAGCTCCGCGACCAGGGGATCCTCACCGAGGAGGAGTTCGCCGCTCAGAAGGCCCGCCTCCTCGCGTGACGTCACTCGAGCCGGCCGGCGGGGACCGGCCGGCTCAGCGCCCGTGCTCGCTCCACAGCCGGCGTAGCAGCACCGGACCGAAGTCCTGCTTGCGCACGAGCGGCACCGCGTCGCCGAGCTGAGCCGCCGACGGCAGGTCGGCCGGCTCGCCGATCGAGATCAGCACGACGACCGTCTCCGGATGCGTCGCGGCCAGGCGCCGGGCGACCTCGATGCCGTCGAGGCCGGGCATGCGGACGTCGCACAGGACGAGCTGCGGCGCCAGGCGATCGACCGCGTCGAGCGCCTCCTCGCCGCTCGCCGCCTCGCCCACCGCCTCGAAGCCCGGCGTGGCGGCGATCACATCCTCGGCGACGCGGCGGAACAGCTCCTGGTCGTCGACTGTGAGCACGCGCACGTCCGTCGATGGGTGCGGCTGCGGCATGGGCGGAACCCGACCCTAGGCGCGGGGTGGGGGACGGGCAACGGTGCGCGCCTCACTCCATGAGGGGATGCGCGCGCCCCTGAAGGCCCATGTCGGGCTCGGCGAGGAACAGCAGCGCGGCCTTGACACGCGGGCTCACGTCGCCCGCGTCGTGGGCGTGCGAGAGGTTGAGCTTGAGGAAGATCGCGTTGATGTGCTTCTCGACCGCGCGCTTGGTCAGCACGAGTCCCTCGGAGATGGCCGCGTTGCTCTTGCCCTCGGCGATCGCGGCCAGGACCTCGAGCTCGCGCGGCGTCAGCTGGGCGAGCGGCGACCGCTCGCTGCGTGCCTTCGCGGCGACCAGCAGCTCGACGATCTTGGGGTCGATGACCGACTCGCCGGCGGCGACCGCCTCGATCGCCCCGACGAGCTGCGCGCGATCGTGCACGCGCTCCTTGAGCAGGTACGCCCGCCCGTCCGAACCCGAGTCCAGCAGCGCGAGCACGTACCCGGGCTCGGCGTACTGGCTGAGGACGACGACCCCGACCTCGGGCCGCTCGGCGCGCAGGCGGGCGGCGAGCCGGATGCCCTCGTCGGACTGCGTCGGCGGCATGCGGATGTCGGTCAGGACCACGTCCGGCCGGCGGTCCTCGACTTCGCGCACCAGCGAGTCCAGGTCCTCGCACTCGGCCTCGACGTCGATGCCGTCGGCCGAGGCGAGCAGCTGCCGCAGCCCCTCGCGCACGATGTAGCTGTCCTCGCCGAGGACGACCCGGATGCTCATCTGGGAAGCATATGCAGGCGCACCCCTCGCCCCCGCGCGTCCACGCGGCGATGGATGCGATCTCAGGCGAGCGCGCCTGAGCGGAGGCATGCACGCCACGCGATGCAGGTGTCCGCATCATTGCGGCGA
The DNA here is from genome assembly GCA_963830725.1 of uncultured Solirubrobacteraceae bacterium. Classification (GTDB taxonomy): domain Bacteria; phylum Actinomycetota; class Thermoleophilia; order Solirubrobacterales; family Solirubrobacteraceae; genus DASSUW01. The sequence continues at coordinate 424,353 of CAWHNO010000013.1, forward strand.
ACCCGGCGGGGGCAGAGGATCTGCTCGAGGTTCCCACACCGTCACCAGGAGAGCTCGGACACATGGTGCTATTCGCAGCGGATTACCCGTTCCTGAACATCCTCTGGACGATGATCATCTTCTTCTGCTGGGTGGTCTGGATCTGGATGATGATCGTCATCCTGACCGACATCTTCCGGCGCCGGGACAAGTCGGGCTGGGGGAAGGCGATCTGGGTGGTCTTCCTGATCATCGTGCCGTTCCTGGGCGCGCTCACCTACCTCATCGCCAATCACGACGGGATGGCGGAGCGCAACATCAAGCAGGTGCAGGCCCAGCAGACTCAGTTCGACGACTATGTGCGCACGGTCGCGGCCGAGCAGGGCGGGGGCGCGACCGCGGAGATCGAGCGGGCCAAGCAGCTGCTCGACAGCGGCGCGATCAACCAGCAGGAGTTCGACGCGATCAAGGCCAAGGCGCTCGCGTAGCACTTGTGCGGGCGCCGATGGGCCGCGGCCTGCTCAGTCGCCGCGGCCCATCCGCTCGAAGCGTCGCGCTGCCGGCAAGCCCGGTCTTCACCGGCTACGCCTGAGCGCGTTCCTCACGCTCGCGCAGGAGGTCGCGCGCCTCCGCCTGGCCGCCGAACTCGGCCCAGCCGGCGGGCGTGCCGTCGTGGAGACCGTCTCGAAGCGTCGGGTCGGCGCCGAGGTCGAGCAGCGCCTGGATCGCATCGAGGTCGCCGTTCTGGGCGGCGAGGTGGAGAGGCGTCGTGCCCTCTCCGTGCTCGGGACCGCCGAACGTCGTGCGCCGGTTGGGGTCGGCGCCGAGGGCGACGAGGCGCCGGATGGCGCCCACGCGCCCGCAGGCGGCGGCCCAGCTCAGGGCGGTGCCGCGGTAGACGTCGGCCTCGACCGAGGCGCCGCGCTCGACGAGGGCCTCGAGCGCCTCGACGCGATCGTTGCGCGCCGCCCAGGTCAGCGCCTCGTCGCGGACCTCGTTCTCGTCGTCGGACGGCTGCCAGGCCGGGAAGCCGCTGTGGGGCCGGTAGAACGCGCGATGCGCTCCCGCCTCGGGCGCTAGGTTGCCGCGGGCGTCGATCAACTCGTCCAGCAGGTCGAGCCGCCCGAGCCCGGCCGCGACGCGCAGGTTGCGCGGTGGGACGCCGTGCTCGGCGAGCAGCTCGGCGGTCTCGCGGTTGCCCCAGAACAGGGCGACGACGAGCGGAGTGCCGCCGTCGCCGCGCGCCGATACGTCCGCCGGCGCGCCCGCGTCGAGCAGCATCCGCGCCAGCGCGGGCAGGTCGCTGTAGGCGGCCTGGTGCAGCGGCGTCCAGCCGTGCGCGTTGGCGCGCGTGACGTCGGCGCCGCGCTCGAGCAGGATCGCCACCAGGCGCTCGTCGCAGGTCGCTCCGGCCATCCCGAGCAGGTCGTTGCCGTTCGTCCCGCGCGCGGTCACCAGCTCGGGGAAGCGGTCGAGCAGCGCCGGCAGCAGCTCGACGTCGTGCGCCTCGATCGCGCGGTACGCGCGCGCGAACGGCTCGCCGGTCTCGCGCAGGGCGGCGACGTGACGCCGCAACGCCGGCCATGAGGGAAACCCGTGCTCGCGCGCGATGACGACCCGCGCCCCCTCGCGGGTCAGCGGCGCGTCGTGGCGGCCGAAGGCGGCGAGTGCCCCGTCGGTGCCGTCCTCGGCCGAGGCCAGCAGGCCGTACGCGCGATCGTCGTAGTAGGCGAGGTCCTCGTGGTAGGCGTGCTGCAGGTCCGGCCCGTGGGCGGCGAGGCGGTCTACGTACGCCCGCAGCCGCGGCCAGCTCGGGAACCCGTGTTCGCGCGCGATCACGAGCTGCGCGCCGCTGAGCCTGAGCGGCTCCGCCGGCCGCGGATGGTGGGCCGCTACGCGCGAGCGCGCGGCCTCGTCGCCGGCGCGGTGTGCGCGCAGCAGGTCCTTCGCCGCCTTGCGCAGGTACTCGAGGCTCGGGCTGGCCGGAAGCGAAGCTGACATTTGGGCCTCCTCTACATGTCGCCCGGGATCTCGGCGCGCAGCGACGTCCCGGCGCCGGCCGGGCTGACGACCTCGAGCGACCCGCCCAGCGCCTCGACCCGGTCCGCCAGGCCGCGGAGGCCGGTCCCGCGGGCCGCGTCGGCGCCGCCGACGCCGTCGTCGGACACCTCGACGAGGACGCTCCCGTTGCCCGCGGCGATCCGGACGCGCACCGTGGCGGCCCGCGCGTACTTGGCGACGTTCGTCAGCGCCTCGGCGATCAGGTAGTACGCGGCCGCCTCGACGGGCTCGGCCAGCCGGCGATCGGGGATCTCCGCGATCTCGACCGGGACGGGCGAGCGGCCCGCGAGCATCTCGACGGCGGCTCGCAGGCCGCGGTCGCTGAGCACGGCCGGGTGGAGGCCGCGGGCGAGCTCGCGCAGCTCGGCCAGCGCGAGCGCGAGCTCCTCGGCGGCGTTCTCGAGCGTCGCGCGCGCGGCGGCCGGATCGGAGTCGAGCCTCGCCAGCGCGACCCGCAGCGACAGCGAGAGCGCGACCAGGCGCTGCTGCGCGCCGTCGTGCAGATTGCGCTCGAGGCGGCGCCGCTCGACGTCACCGGCGGCGACGATCCGCGCTCGTGAGGCGGCGAGCTCCTCGAGCCGGGCCTGGAGCTCATCGTTCAGGCGATGGACCTCCGCCTCCTGCGCCTTGCGCTCGGTGATGTCGGTGTAGGCGACCATGTTGCCGACCACGCCGCCGGTCGCGTCCCTGACGGGGGCGGCCGCGATCGAGACCGCGACGAGCGTCCCGTCCTTGCGCAGGCGCACGGTCTCGTAGTCGTTGATCCACTCGCCCGCGCGCACGCGCTCGAACAGGTCCTCGCTCTCGGCGCGCTTCGAGGGCGGCGCCATGGGCAGGCCGCCGCGGCCGAGCATCTCCTCGGCCGTCCAGCCGAAGATGCGCTCGGCCGCCGGGTTCCACAGCCGGATCCGCGTGTCGAGGCCGAACTCGACGAGCGCGAGCGGCGAGGAGTCGATCACCGCCCGCAGCTGCTCCTTCAGGCTGCTCGTCCTCGAAGGTGTCGTGAGGCGACGAGGGCTCGATGGCCCGCGAGTCTAGGCCGCTGATCGTGGCGTCGCCGGTGACGCGCGGATAATCTGGGCCATGGCGAGTGACGAACCCCAGGATCTCGGGTGGCGGCAGAGGGTGAATCGCGAGCGCCTCGTCCGCACCCTCACGTTCTGGCTGCGGCCGGAGTTCGTGCTCCGCGTCGTCAACCGGTTCCAGAAGGTGGCGGGCTTCGACCGCGCGATCGCCCTGGCCTCAGGTGCGCTCACGGCCACGATCCCGCTGACGATCGTCACCAGCGCGCTCGCGACGCAGCTCGGGGGCAAGACGACGGCCGAGCGCATCATCGACCGCTACGAGCTGACGGGAGGCGGCGCCGCGGCGGTCACGGACGTCTTCGCGCCGCCCTCGGGCGCGGACACGAGCCTGGGCATCGTCGGCCTCCTCTTCCTCCTGGTCGCGGTCCTGAGCTTCACCCGCGGCGTGCAGCGGCTGTTCGAGCAGACCTGGGAGCTCGAGCCGCTGAGCGTCCGCAACACGTTCAACGGGCTGCTCTGGGTCGGCGGGCTCTCGGCGTACCTGGCCGCCAGCGGCTTCCTCCACGCGGCCCTGGGGCGCAGCCGACTCGAGCTCGGCGCAGCGCTGCTGACCGTGCCGCTGTCGGCCGTATTCCTGGTCTGGAGCGGCTGGATCCTGAGCGCCAGGCGGATCGCGTCGCCAGAACCTCATCCCGTTCGGCGTCCTCGGATCGGGGCTGCTCGCGGCCTACTCCGTCGGCGCGACGGTGTACGTCCCGCACCTCTTCAGCACCTACGCCACCCGCTACGGCGTGATCGGCGCGGTCTTCGCCATGATCTCGGCGCTTCTTCTGCGTCATGGTCGTCCTCGTCGGCTCGGCGGCGGCGGGCCGCGAGGTCGCCGATGAGCTCGACCGCATCCGGCGGGGCGAGAAGCCCGCCGAGGATGAGGTCCGGCGCCAGTGGGACGAGGTGACCGCCCAGGCACGATTGCGTTGGGAGACGCTGCGAGAGCAGATCCACGAGCACCGGCGCAGGCGACGCGCGAAGTGACGGGACTTTCATCCACCCGGGGTGATGCGATCGGCCGGAGCGCGGTCGTACGGTTGGACAGAACCCGACAAGGAGAACGTTGATGCGCAGCGAATCCGAGCGGGCCTACGGCGAGTCGACGCGCTGGCGAGCCGAGCGTCCCCGCCTGCGGTTGTTCCCGCTCGTCGTCTCGTGGCTTGCCACGGGCATCGCCTTCATCGTCGCCGCCGGGCTTCTGCCCGGTGTCTGGATCGACGGCTATCTGGGCGCGCTGCTCGTCGCCGTGGTCGTGGCGGCGCTGAACGCGGTCATCCCGCCGGTGCTGGCCGCGCTGCGACTGCCGCTCACGCTCGTCCTCGGCTTCCTGCTGGTGCTGGCCGCCGACGCCTGCATCCTGCTCGCTACGGATGCCCTGACCGACGGCATCCTGCGTGTCGACGGCTTCGGCTGGGCGCTGCTCGCCGCGCTCGTGGTCGCCGCGGTGAGCGTCGTGCTTGCCGTCCTGCTCGGCACGGATGACATGGGATCGATCCGGATCGCGCAGCGGATCGCGCGCCGCCAGGGGATCATCGCCAGGACCGACGTTCCGGGGATCGTGTTCCTGGAGATCGACGGGCTCGCGCTGCCGGTGCTGCAGCGGGCGATGCGCGACGGCAACGCCCCGACCATGGCCCGGTGGCTGAGCGACACGCACCGGCTGGCCGAGTGGGAGACGGATCTGTCCTCGCAGACGGGCGCCAGCCAGGCCGGGATCCTGCTGGGCTCGAACGAGGACATCCCGGCCTTCCGCTGGGTCGAGAAGGAGACCGGGACGATGATGACGTGCTCCGCGCCGCCGGACTGCGCGGAGATCGAGCGGCGGCGCGCGACGGGCATCGGCCTGCTCGTCGACGGCGGCTCGAGCCGCGGGAACCTGCTCTCCGGTGAGGCGGAGGACGTGATCCTCACGGTCAGCCGGATGGAGGCCGAGAAGAAGTCCAATCCGGGCTATCGGGCGTTCCTGGCCGACGGCGACAACGTGACGCGCACGCTCGTGCTGTTCATCTGGGAGGTGATCCTGGAGTGGATCGCGGCGCTGCGGGCGATCCGGCGCGACGTGCGCCCGCGCGGGCACCGTGGCGGCATCTACCCGTTGATGCGGGCGGCGCTGTGCGTGTTCGTGCGCGATCTGATCGTGTCGGGCGTGCTGCTCGACATGATGCGCGGGCGCCCTGCCGTGTACGCGACGTTCTCGAGCTATGACGAGGTGGCGCACCATTCGGGTCTCGAGCGCGCCGACACGCTCGAGGCGCTGCGCAAGCTCGACGGCCAGTTCGCGCAGATCGAGAAGGCGCGCCGCTACGCGTCGCGGCCGTACGAGATCGTCGTGCTCTCCGACCACGGGCAGACGCAGGGCGCGACCTTCAAGCAGCGCAACGGGTACGGGCTCGACGAACTGGTCGAGCGCTCACTCGCCCGAGGTGACGTGTCGGGAGTCGCCGGCGGCGACGAGCAGAGCTCGATGGTCGGCCACGCCGTTCACCGAGGCGACCGGCAAGCAGGCCAAGCGGGCCAAGAACGACGTCTCCGACCGCGACGTCGTCGTGCTCGGCTCGGGCAACCTCGGGCTCATCTACCTGATGGAGGAACGCCGGCGGCTGACGCTCGAGGAGATCGAGGAGCGGCACCCGAAGCTCGTGCCCGCCCTGCGCGAGCACCCGCACGTCGGCTGGCTGCTCGTCCGCTCGGCCGAGCACGGGCCGGTCGTGCTCGGCGCCCGCGGCGCCCACCACCTCGCCGACGACCGCATCGAGGGCGAGGACCCGCTGGCGCCGTTCTCGCCCACCGCGCCCCAGCACCTGCTGCGCACCGATAGCTTCCCGCACGTCGCCGACATCATGGTCGGGCAGCTTCTACGACCCCGAGCTGGACGAGGGCTGCGCGTTCGAGGAGCTGATCTGCTTCCACGGAGGCATCGGCGGCCTGCAGACGCGGCCGTTCATCCTGTACCCGTCGGAGCTCGACGTGCCCGCGGGGCCGATCCTCGGCGCGGCGAGCGTCCACGCCATCCTCGCGGGCTGGCGCAAGCAGCTCCAGGCCGGCACTCAGCCGGACGGCGCCGGTGTGGTCACAGTGTCGTAGTCCCGCCGCCCACGCAGCTCGTTGCTGATGTGCACGGCCGCGGACGTCAGCGGCGCGGCGAGCGTCAGCCCGACCATCCCGAACAGCGACCCGGCGCCGATGGTGACGACGAGCACCACGAGGGGGTTGAGGCTCAGCGTCGCGCCCATGACCAGCGGCTGGATCATCTGCTGGAGCGCGCCGTTGGCCAGCAGCGCGACGACGGCCATGATGAGCGCGTCCGACGTGCTCCCCGCGCCGAGCGCGATCAGCACGGCGAAGGCGCCGGCCACCCAGGCGCCGACGAACGGGACGTAGGCGCCGACGAAGGTGACGACCGCGATCGTGCCCGCGAGCGGAACGCCGAGGACCAGGGCCGCGCCGCCGATGAGCACGGCGTTGAAGGCGGCGATGATCGTCACGGCGAGGAAGTAGTTGCGCAGCGACTGCGCGACGTTGGTGGTGACGACGTTGGCGATCGGCTCGGGCACGCCCAGGTGGCGGTTGATGAAGCGGTGCATCACCGGGCCGTCCTTGAGCACGAACAGCGTGCTGAGGATCGTGAAGGCGAGGAAGAAGACGAGCGACGACAGCGCGTCGATGCCCGTGGAGATCCCGTGCAGCAGCGTGGTCTTGATCTCGGGCGCGCTCTCCTGCACGCTCGCCTTCGCCTTCTGCGTGTCGTCGACGCCGAGGTCGGCGAACCAGCTCCGGATCTTCTCCAGCGCCGGGTCGAGCTTGGACGAGATGTCGCCGGACTGCGCGGAGACGCCGCTGTAGACGAGGGCGAAGATGATCCCGCCGACGGCGACGAGGCCGAGCAGCACCAGGATCGCGCCGCCGATGCGCGGGACCCGGTGGCGTTGCAGCCACGCCACGGCAGGACCGGCGACCGCGCCGAGTACCGCGGCGACGATCACCGGCATCACGATCGTCGACGTCTGGCCGAGGAGCCAGACGACGCCGACGATGATCAGCACGAAGCCGACCAGCAGCCACGACGCGAAGCCCAGATCCCTGAGCCAGGTCGGAGCCGCGACCCGTCCGTCACGCTCAGGTGTCACCGATGTCATGCCGCAAAGCGTTACCGATCCACCGGCGGCCCGGGTCATCCCGTCGGCATGAGATCCGCCGCCTGCCCGACGCCGGGATGGCAGGAGTGGAACCGGCGCGCCCGAACTCAGCCAGGGTGAGCGACGAGACGAGACTCGAGCGGCGGCTCGACGCCGCGCTGGCCCGCGCCATCACGCCGCGAGGTGCCGCCACGGTGATCGCAGCGATCTCGGCGGCGATCACGCTCATCGCAGGCGTCGCGGTGACCGTCGTCGACCACGAGAACTTTCCATCGATCGGCTCGGGGCTGTGGTGGGCTGTCCAGACCATCACGACCGTCGGGTACGGCGACAGTGTCCCGACGACGGTCGCGGGTCGGCTCGTCGCCGTGCTGGTCATGCTGCTCGGGATCAGCTTCCTCACGGTCATCACCGCCGCGATCACGAGTACCTTCATCGCGCGCTCACGGCGTGAGCTGCCGCCCTCGGCTGCGCAGCGTGCGACGGCGGAGCAGCTCCACCGTCTCGAGAGCCGGCTCGAGCGAATCGAAGCCGCCCTGACCCGCTCCTCGTCGCCGTAGCAGGTCCTCGCGCGGGCGGGGCGATGAGTCGGCATCGGTTGTCGAGTCCTGGAGGGGAGAACCCGACCCCGCAGGAGAAGACCATGGGCTTGAGCGGATACAGCGATGCCGACGCCTGACGAGCGGCTCATCGCCGCGCTGTGCCGCGGCGATGCGGACGCGTTCGCGACGCTCGTCGACCGCCACAGCCCGGCGATGATCCGCGTGGCGATGGCATACGTGCCGACCCGGGCGGCGGCCGAGGAGGCGGTGCAGGAGACCTGGATCGCCGTCATGCGGGGGATCGACGGGTTCGAAGGCCGCTCGTCGCTCAAGACGTGGATCTTTCGCATCCTCACCAACGTGGCGATGCGGAGCGGCGCCCGCGAGCGGCGCAGCATCCCGTTCTCGGCGCTCGCCGCGGCCGAGGACACGGGAGAGCCGTCGGTCGACCCGGATCGCTTTCTCCCGGCCGACCACGAGCTGTTCCCCGGCCATTGGGCGATCATGCCGGCGCGCTGGCCGCAGCCCGAGGAGGGCCTGCTCGCCGGCGAGACGCGCGAGGTGATCGCCGGCGCGATCGCCGAGCTGCCGGCGGCGCAGCGGACCGTGATCGCGCTGCGGGACGTCGAGGGGTGGAGCTCCGAGGAGGTCCGCGAGGCGCTCGAGATCTCCGCCGGCAACCAGCGGATCCTGCTCCATCGCGCGCGCAGCCGGGTCCGGAACGCGATCGAGAGCTACTTCGGCGCGGTAACGCCAGAGCCGATCGGTGACACTGGAGAGACGGATGACCGACGAGCCCGCTGACGATCTCGCCTGCATCGACGAGGTCGAGCTCATGACCGACTACCTCGAGGGCGCTCTGCCGGCGGCCGAGGTGCGGCGGCTGGAGCGCCACCTCGAGACCTGCCCGGGCTGCACCGAGTACCTCGAGCAGATGCGCACGCTCGCCGGCTCGCTCGGGGGCCTCGGCGAGGGCTCGATCCCGCGCGAGATGCGCGACCGCCTCATCGCCGCCTTTCGCAAGGCGGCACCGTAACGCCTGCCCCGCTCGCTGTAACTGCGGGGTCATGTACGCGAACCCCGCCCAGCCAAACCGTGCGACCCGGCGCGAGTGGATCGGCCTCGCGGTCATCGCGCTCCCGTGCCTGCTCTACGCGATGGACCTCACCGTGCTCACGCTCGCGGTTCCCTCGCTCAGCGCCGACCTGAGCCCCAGCAGCACCGAGCTGCTCTGGATCGTCGACATCTACGGCTTCCTCGTCGCCGGCTTCCTGATCACGATGGGGACGCTGGGCGACCGGATCGGCCGCCGCCGGCTGCTCCTGATCGGCGCCGGCGCGTTCGGCGCCACCTCGATCCTCGCGGCGTTCTCGTCGAGCCCGGAGATGCTGATCATCTCGCGCGCGCTGCTCGGCATCGCCGGCGCGACGCTCGCGCCCTCGACGCTGTCGCTGATCCGCAACATGTTCGAGGACGACCGGCAGCGCACGGTCGCGATCGGGATCTGGATCACGAGCTTCTCGGTCGGCGCCGCCATCGGCCCGCTGGTCGGCGGGGTCCTGCTCCAGAGCTTCCACTGGGGCTCGGTCTTCCTGCTTGCGGTGCCGGTGATGGCGCTGCTGCTGGCCATCGGCCCGCGGCTGCTCCCCGAGTACAGGGATCCTGCGCCGGGCCGGCTCGACCTGGTGAGCGCGGCACTCTCGCTGGTCGCCGTCCTGGCCGTGATCTACGGAGTCAAGGCGATCGCCCAGGACGGCATGGACGTCGCGAGCGCGGCGCCGGTCCTGGCCGGGCTCGGGCGTCGGCGCCGCCTTCGTCGATCGCCAGCGCCGGCTCGCCTCCCCGATGATCGATCTGGGGCTGTTCCGCCGCCCCGCCTTCAGGCTGGCGCTCGGGGCGAACACGCTCGCCTTCGCCGTCGTGTTCGGGCTCGAGGTCTTCGTCGCCCAGTACTTCCAGCTCGTGCTCGGCTACTCGCCGCTCGAGGCGGGGCTCTGGAGCGTGCCCGGCGCCTTCGCGTTCGTCGTCGGCTCGCAGCTCGCGCCGCCGCTCGCGGCCCGGGTCCGCCCTCCGGTTGCGATGCTCGCCGGGATCGCCGTCGCGATCGCCGGCGTGGCGCTGCTCACCCAGGCGACGACCGCCGATGGCCCGGGGCTGGTCGTGGCCGGGGTCGTGATGCTCTCACTCGGCATCGCGCCGCTGTTCACCCTGGCCGCCGACCTGGCGATCTCGAGCGCGCCCCCCGAGCGAGCCGGCGCCGCCTCGGGGATCTCCGAGACCAGCTCGGAGCTGGGCGGCGCCCTCGGCCTCGCGATCCTCGGCACGGTCGGCACGGCCGTGTACCGCGGCCGGGCCGGCGACGCCTTCGGGGCCGAGGTGCCGCCCGACGCGGCCGTGACCGCGAGCGACACGCTCGCCGGCGCCGTCGAGGTCGCTGGGCGGCTGCCGCAGCTGTCCGCCGCCGAGCTGCTCGAGCCCGCGCGCGAGGCGTTCACCCAGGGGCTGCAGGTCGCGGCCACGATGAGCGGCGTCCTCGTGCTGGTGGCCGCCGTGATGGTGGCGAGGCTTCTGCGGCACGACGAGCCGCAGGAGTCCGAGGAGAGAGCGGCCGCGCCGGTCATGCTGGCGACGGCGCAGCCGTGCGCGTAGTCGAGCGAGGGGAAGGTTCACGCGAAGCGAACTCGGCGCGTCGGCAGTCGCCTCATCCGATCGGTGGGATGCGAGGGGAGGCAATACGGGTCAGCATCGGCTCGCGCTCCGATCGTGAGCGGACCCCGGACGAGGAGCATGAGATGTGTCGCTGGATGGCGTGGTTCGGACAGTCGATGCTGATCGAGGATCTGGTGTTCAAGACCCAGCACGGGATCGTGGACCAGAGCCTGCACGCTCGCATGGGCGCCGAGCCGACCAACGGAGACGGCTTCGGCCTGGGCTGGTACGGCACCGGCGAGGGCCCGGGCGTCTACCGCAGCGTCGCGCCCGCCTGGGGCGACGCGAATCTGCGCGAGCTCGCGGCCCACATCGAGTCGCCGCTGTTCCTCACCCACGTGCGAGCGGCGATCGGCTCGCCGGTGCAGGAGACCAACTGCCATCCGTTCCGGCATGGGCAGTGGCTGTTCGTCCACAACGGCTTCATCGCCGACTTCCATCTGCTGAGGCGTGACCTGATGCTCGCCATCGAGCCGGCCCTGTTCGCCGACGTTCGCGGATCGACGGACACCGAGGTGGTGTTCCACCTCGCGCTCACGTTCGGCCTCGAGGAGGACCCGATCGGGTCGCTCGAGCGGACGATCGGCTTGATCGAGGCGACCGCACGCAGCCACGGGGTGGACGACCCGGTGCAGGGCAGCTTCGGCGTGTCCGACGGCACGAGCCTGTGGGCGGTGCGTTACGCGACCAGTGGGCAGCCGCGGTCCCTGTTCGCCTCCGTCGACGCGGACACCGTGCGTCACCTGTATCCCGACAATCCGCGGTTCCAGGGTCTCACGCAGGACGACCGGGTGATCGTCTCCGAGCCCTTCTCGGACCTTCCCGGGCTCTGGCACGAGATCCCGCCGTCGAGCGCGGTGACCGTGCGCCGCGGCGGGGTGCTGGAGCATCAGCCGTTCCGTCCGGCCACGTGAGACAGCCGTCCGCCGCGGCCTTAACATCTCGCGGGTGAACGACCAGCTCGGCCGGCGCTCGGTCGGCGCCCCGGCGGCACGCTCGATGCTGCTGACCACGCTCGGGGAGCTCGGTTACAGGTCCGTGGTCATCGGCGCATGACGAGGCCCTGGACCCTTTCCGGCGAGGACATGCCGACCCCGCTGATCCCGTTGGAGCGCACCTTCGAGGGCTTCCTCGACCTCGACTGGATCGAGCTCACCGAGGAACGGGCGCGCGTGCGATTCGAGGTCCGCGAGAGCCTCAAGCAGCCGCTCGGCCTGCTGCACGGCGGCATCTACTCGGCCGTCGCCGAGACGATCGCCTCGGTGGCCACGGCTGTCGCCGTCTGGAAGAACGGCTTCACCGCGGCCGGGATGAGCAACAACGCGAGCTTCCTGCGCCCGGTCACCTCGGGAGCGCTCGAGGCGGTCGGCCGCCGGCGCGGTCGCGACGACGATCGGTGGGTCTGGACCATCGACTTCCTCGACGAGCAGGGGAAGCTGTGCGCGCTCGTCGAGGTCACGCTCGCGGTCAGGCCCCGATGAACCGGGCGATGGCCGCCACGACCTCGCCGGGCGCCTCGAGGTGCGGGCTGTGCCCGCCGGCGACGACGAGCCGCTCGACCGGTCCGCGCACGCGGGCCTCGATGCGGTCCAGCTGATCGAGCGTCCCGTACGGGTCGTCGCGCCCCTGGATCAGGAGCGTGGGCGCCGACACCAGCTCGGCGTCCGGCTCCAGGCTCCAGGCGCGGAACGCGGGGTCGAGCCAGACGTCGCACCAGCCCCAGAACGCGGCGTCGACGTCGTCGTGGTGGCGCGCCATGCGCTCGCGGAGCTCCCCCTCGAGGTAGCGCTGCCGCGTCTCGCGGATCGCCTCGACGGTGATGTCTTCGACCACCACGTGCGGGGCCAGGAGGACCAGCGCAGTGACCGGGTGGCGCCCGGCATGGATCAGCGCGATCGACCCTCCGTCGCTGTGGCCCACCAGCACGGGGTCCTCCGCCCCGAGCCCCGACAGCACCTCCGGCAGCACCGCCAACGCCTCCTCGTGGAAGAACGCCGGCGTCCGCGGCCTCGGCGGCGCTTCCGACCTTCCGTGCCCGTACCGGGAGAACGCGACCACGCGCCGGCCGGTCGCGCCGTGCAGCTCCTCCGGGAACTGCCGCCACAACCGCGCGGATCCGAGGCCCTCGTGGAGCAGCACCAGCGGCGCGCGGTCGCGCGATCCCGCCAGGTCGACGACCTCGAGCCGCCGACCGCCCACCGTGAGCCAATCCATGACCGGTCGGACGCTTTCAGATTCCGCCTGGCGGCGAGGGGTCCCGGGCGACGCGGCGAATCCAGACTGGCAGATGTCCGACCCGGTCCTCCAGCCTCCTGACCGCCTCACCGAGCTGCGCGTCTCCGCGCGCGGTTGGCACGGCTTCCAGCTCGCGGCGATCGGGTTCATCGGGCTGTGCGGCGTCCTCCAGGGTGGTCGCCCCGAGAACCCGTGGTGGCTCCAGGCCTTCGCCGGCGTGCTGGCCATCGTCGCCCTGGTGCTCGCGTGCGCGGCGACGTTCCTCGTCGCCCGCGTCGCGTGGCCGCTGTACGGCGCCCGCCACCCGGCCGAGGACGCCGTGGCGCTCGACCGCGACGGCCGGCGGCTCAAGGCCGGACTGGTCCTGACCTTCGCCGCGCTCGCCGTGCTCGCGCTCGGCACCGCGAGCGGCTGGTGGCCGCAGGACGAGGGCGACTCGGGCGGCGACGCGCTCGTCGCGGTCGAGACGACGGGCGGCCAGCGCGCATGCGGCACGCTCGGCGAGGGCGACACGGGGACCCTCAGCGTCACCGTCGACGGCCGGCCGGTCACGGTCCCGCTGCAGAACGTCGCTGCCGTGACGCCCGCCGGGAGCTGCTAGCCCGCGGGCGTCGTCACAGGGCCTGCAGCGCTTATGCAGGAGGTCTGCGGGGCGCCCGTATCCGGGCGCCCCGCAGTCGCGCGCTACTGGAACCGGAAGAACGCGCGGTGCTGGCGGCCGTCGTCGCGCGTGACGACCACCTCACGGCACGTTCCGGCCCACTCGCTGAGCGTCTTCCAGGCATACGTGTAGACGCCCGCCGAGTCGACGGTCAGCGCCCCTCCCTCGGTCGGGATCGGCAGCTCGCGCGGCGTGATCGCCGCGCCCGAGCTCGGCACCCGCAGCGTCGAGCAGTCCACGCGCCGGGAGAACGGTGAGTTCTCGGCGAGCACGTCGAGCCCGGTCTGCCCGTCGGCGGTGAACCGCAGCGGCACCGCCGTGCCCGCGTTCGCCGTGGTCAGCGAGCCGTACGGCCCGGTCGCCGGCGACTGGAAGTCGCGCCGGCAGCTCGGATGGGTGTCGAACGCCTCGCTGTTGTCGTCGCGGTTCGTCGTGCCCTGGACGGCGCTGAACCCGAGCCCGCGACGGGCGAACGTCGCCCACGCGGTGCACGTGTCCGCGCCGTCCGACAGCTCGTCGGCGGCGGCGATGATCGCCGCCCTGGCGACGACCAGCCCGGGCCCGCAGCCCTGGAGCTTGAGCCCGTCGATCACGTACTGCAGCGCGCGGTTGTTGCCGCCGCTGTTCCACGGGGCGTACAGGTCCGGGTTGAACCCGTACTTGTCGATCAGGTCCCAGTTGAGGTCCCACAGCGTGGCCGCCCAGCCGTGCCCGAGCCCGTGCGGGAGCGCCAGCGACGTGCCGTTCAGCCAGGCGCCGGTCTTGATGCTGTCGTAGGTGAACGGCTGGATCGCCATGTTGCGCGTGTAGGGCCGCGGACGGATGCCGTTGCCGTGCCGGTTCGGCTGGAACAGCGCGTACGGGCCCATGCCGCGCGGCTGGTTCGGGATCGTCGAGCGCCGGGTCGAGCAGCAGCGTGATCGCCAGGTAGTCGCTCCAGCCCTCGCCCGCCTGCTCGTTGCCGCTCAGGCAGTTCATCGTCTTCAGGCCGCCGGTGAGGCGGTTGGAGACGCCGTGGCCGTACTCGTGGATGATGATCCCGTTCTCCAGGTCACCGTCGCGGATGCCCGGGTGGTTGGGGTGCTTGCGGACGGTGCCCGACGCCGGCAGCGCGGCCTTGATCGCGGCGCCGTCCTCCAGCGTGACGCTCACGGCCGGGACGGTCGGCGGCGCCTCGACGAACGAGCCGCCGAGGATCGGCGGGTTGCCGGTCTGGTCGTTGGCGACGATCACCGCGCTCGCCCCGGCGGCCTGCGCGTTGTGGACCTTCTCCAGGAAGTCGCAGTTGCCGCCCGCGTCGACGACCGCGATCGCCCCGGCCGGGAGGCTGTCCAGCCGGCCGCAGGCCCGGCTCGCGTTCCTGCCGCTGCCGGTCACGAGCCTGATCGGGCCGCTCGTGCCTGCGGTCGTGGCCGGCGGCCCGAACCTCGCCCAGCCGGCGCCGAACTCGCCGACGCCGGTGACGACCACCTGGTTCTGGCGGCCGAGCTGATTCCCCGGCCACAGGTACATCTGCATGCGCGGCGGGTTGCCGTCGGCCGCCGGGGTGTTGAAGTTGGCGTTGTTGGTGCCGCTGCCGTCGGCGGCCTCGGCCCGGACGTAATCGCCGCCGGTGCCGCCGCGGCCGTAGTTGTTGACCTGGAAGTTGCCCGAGGCGTCGTCGAACCCGTACCGCCACAGCACGTCGTGGATGACGTTGTTGGCGTAGAAGAGGTTCGCGACCGCCGCCTGGCGGTAGGCCTGCGCATGCTGCGTCAGGTCGGCCGGGAAGTCGAAGTCGAGCCCCGGCCCTCCGTCGGCGTCGCCGCCGAAGTCGGGTGCCTCGTCGTCGTCCTGGTCGAGGTACGCGTGCGCGTTGTTGCCGCGCGCGATCGTGTACTCCGGCCCCGTCGCCCCGTTGGTGTCATGCCAGCCGAACGGCGACGCCGCGCTGTCGGCCGGCGTCGCCAGCAGCGCCCGCGGCCCGTCGTTCGGGCTCTCGGTCGGGAAGCCGAGCACCCGGTAGCTCGAGCCGTCGGCGACCGGGAACGGCGGTTCGAAGACCGACGCCACGTCGGCGCGCCCGACGCGCTCGGCGAGCTGGTCGAGGTTGTCGTGGTCGGTCCAGTCGTCCTTGGCCAGCAGCTTCCCGGTCGCGGCATCGACGGTCGCACTCCAGAGGTGCTCATCCGCTGCGTCGTCGATCGTGACGTGCCACGCGAGCCGGAGCCCGTCGCCGGTCGGCTGGTAGCCGGGCCGCGCCGGGATCGCTTCCGCCGAGATGCCGCCATCCGACACCACGGTCTCGCGCGCGGTCCGGCGCAGCACGCGCAGGTCGCGCGGCTCGCGGAGGCCGAGCCCGTTCGCCGCTGACTTGACGGCCCCAGGCGGATCCAGCCGGGCGCTGTCGGCGCCGCCCTTGACGCCGCGCACGAGGCTGCCGCCCGCGAAGATGACCCGGCCGTCCGCGGCGACGTTCACCGTCGCGAGGGCGCCGAACACCTCGAGGCCGCGGTGGCGCTGGTTGACGGTGACGTGCGTGACGCGGTTGTGCGAGCTGCGGTAGCTGCCCATCACCGCCAGCTCGGCCACGTCGGCGCGCGTCGTGCCGAGGTCGCCCGCGTTGTCGCGGACGTAATCGAGAGCGATGTCGCGCGCATCCGCGGCGCCGACCTGAGCGCTCGCCACCGCGGGACACACTGCGGCCGCGACGATCGCCCCTGCGACCGATGCAGCCCGCAAGCATCTGGCCATGTTCCCCCTCCCCGGCCCGCCCGGGATGGGCGGCACGCCGGCGACGCCACCGTTCCACCCGCCCGCGCGGCGGTCAACCCCCGCGCCGTGGAGATGACTCAACGCTCAGGCGATCACGAAGTGGGCGCGGGGACGGCCTCGTCCGTCGCCGCGGCAGGACCTCGCGGACGTTGACCGACTTGAGCCTCATCGGTGCTCGGCTCCACGCAGTCGCTGCCCCTGCTCGGCGCGCCGGCGGTCGTGCGATCGTGCGCCTCAGCAGCCCGGATAGCCGGCCTCGCGGACCCTTCGGCTGGCGTCCTGGAGCTCGTCCCGGACCCGCCCTCGGAACGGCGTGTTCCCCCGGTACTCGTCGAAGCGCGCTCGCGTCAGCCCCTCGAGCTTGCGGTAGGGGATCATCCGGCCCTGCTCGTCGAAGATGCGGTCGTCGGGCGTGAAGTGGGCTTCCACTTCCTTGCGCGTGAGGTCGCCGCGCTGGTACGCCTTCGCGATGGCGGCCGCTTCGGCCGTGTTCGTGGCCTGGGCCTGGCAGTTCGCGCGCTGCGCCTCGGCGGCCCGGTCCTCGCCGCCGCAGCCGGCGAGAGCGATGGTTGCGACGAGAGCGAGCGCCGCAGCGGGGGAGGACCTCACTGGGTCCCGTCCTGCATCGCCTCGTGGTTCACGGCTCGGGTCGTTGTTCCTCCACGCCGCTGGGTACCCGCGCCGGCCACGCTCGATGCCGGGCTCTCGGCTCGGATCGGCGTTCCAGAATGCCGGCCGAAAACCGGTTCCCATCCTCGAGACCCGCAGCTCGCTGAAGCTCGCCTGGCCCTGATCCGAGGTCATCGGTTGCCATCCCGCGCCGTCCCTCGGGGCGACAATCAAGAAGCCGGTTGCGGCGTCGTGGCTAGGACTTGCGCGCCCGCCCAGCCGGCTTGCGCGACGATGCGGCACCGCTGCGCTCAGTCGCGGCCGTCTGCTTGGCGGGCGCGCGCTTCGCGCCGGTCGCGCTGCTCTTGGCCGCGGTGGTCCGCTTGGCGGGCTTGGCACGGGGGCGCCTCCCTGCCGCGGCCTTCTGCATCTCCTCGAGGTCCTTGATCAGCGTGCGCTGCAGGCCCCGCAGGTTCTTGCGCGCGTCGCGCAACAGTACGTCGAGGTCTTTGACCAGGTCACGTCCGCCCTTGCTGAGCTCGCGGCGTACGTCCTTGAGGGCCTCCTGCGCAGCCTCGATCGAGCCCCCCAGCCTGTCGAGCGCGGGACCGCCGCTCGTTGCGCCCTTGCGTGAGGTCGAGCCTTTGCTTGCCATCGCTCCCTCCTCGGTCTGAAGAGCCAAGCCTACGACGGGAACCGCTAGCAGGTGCATTCCGCGCGGTACGCCTGCGTTCACTTGTACGTTACGTACCCAGCAGGCACCCCGAACTGCTCGAAGGCCGGCCACGGTCAACGCACGGGCGAGTTCATGAGAACCGGGACTCCCGTGTCCCGACGGCCAGCAGGTACTCCTTCTCGAACCGCGCGCGACCGCCGGTCCCGCGGTCCCACTCGTCGCAGAACGCGTCGAGGGCGGCGTCGAACTCGCCGTCGCGGCCGTTGCGCGCCGCGTTGGCGCGCGCGGCGATCGTCGGGCCGTAGTAGGCCTTGAAGTGCTCGCCGTACTCGCGCGCGCGCTCGAACGCGGTGATCTCGAGCACGTCGCGGCGCAGCGTGCCGAACATGACACGGTCGCCGAACAGCTCCGCGAGGTGCTCCTCGCTGCCCCACAGCGGCGGCGACTGCACGCCCGGCGGCGGCGGCGCCGCGAACGGCTTCATCGTCCTAAACAGCGCGCCGAGCATGCCCTCGGGCGTCCAGCTCAGCAGGCCGATCGTGCCGCCCGGCCGGCAGACGCGCACCAGCTCGTCGGCCGCCGCCTCGTGATGCGGCGCGAACATCACGCCGATCGAGGACATCACGACGTCGAACGACCCGGACTCGAACGGCAGCTGCTCCGCGTCGGCGGTCACCCACTCGATGTCCAGCCCGTCGAGCGTCGGGCCGGCGCCTGCCGGCCTCGAGCAACTCCGGCGTGAGATCGCTCGCCACGACATGGGCGCCGCGCTGGGCGGCGGGGATCGCCGCGTTCCCGGTGCCGGCCGCGACGTCGAGCACGCGGTCGCCGGGGCCGATCCCGCACGCCTCCACCAGCCGCGGGCCGAGCGGCAGCAGGAAGGTCTCGACCATCCTCGGGTAGTCACCCGAGGCCCACATCGCGCGATGGCGGGTCTTGAGCTCGGTCACGGCGGTCATGAGGCGGGCTCCAGCGTGTGTCGCAACCGGCGGGCCCGAGCCGACGGCACCGCGGTTGCGGCGATCGCGACGGGCCCGCGAGCTGACGTGCGAGGGTCGTCCTGGTCATGAGGCCCGCCGCCGCGCGCTTGGCGACTGCGCCGGTGCCGCACTGATAGTCCATGTCCGCCTCCTGGTTTTCCGGGGCGCCGACGATGGCGCGCGCCGGTTTGACCGGCCGTGTGACGGCACGCGATCTTCACGGCGACCTCGTCAAACGGCCGGTCAAACGCGTGTCCGTCACGCTCGGTTGCGCGGTCGAGGTCAGACCGGCGACGATGGGGCGAGCGACGTGTCAGAACTCGAGATCCACCTCCTCGGGCAGCCGCGGGTGACGCGCGGCGGGGAGGCCGCGCCCAACCCGCGCGGACACAAGGTCTGGGGTCTGCTCGCCTATCTGCTTCGCAGCGAGCGACCCCCGAGCCGAGGCGAGCTCGTCTCGCTCTTGTTCGGCGAAGCGGACGATCCGTTCGCGGCTCTGCGCTGGAACCTCAGCGCCCTGCGCCGCCTTCTGGGCGCCGCGGCGCTGGAGGGCGACCCGCTCCGGCTGTCGCTTCCTCACGGCACGTTCGTCGACGTCGAGACGCTGATCTGCGGATCGTGGAGTGAGGCGGTGCGGTTGCCCGGCATCGAACTGGAGTTGCTCGAAGGCATGAGCTTCTCCTCGAGCCCGGCCTTCGAGATCTGGCTGCTGTCGGAGCGCCGCCATCTCGGCGCGACCGCGGAGGCCGTGCTTCGCGAGGCGGCGCTCGCGCGGCTCGGTGCGGGCGACGCCCGCGCAGCGACGGATCTCGCCGCCCGCCTCGTGCGGCTGAACCCGCTCGACGAGAACTTCCAGACGCTGCTCGTGCGCAGCCTCGCCGCGTCGGGCGACGCGCTCGCCGCGGCGCGCCAAGTCATGCGCTGCACCGAGCTCTTCCGACGCGAGCTCGGGATCGAGCCAAGTCCGGCGCTGGCCGCCGCGACACACACGGCGTCCGCGTCGCCCACCGCCGGGCCCTTGAAGGGTCCCGCGGCCGCCCGGGCTCAGCTCGAAGCCGGCCAAGCCGCGATCAAGGCGGGAGCCGTCGACGCGGGTCTGCAGTGCCTGCGCCGCGCCGTCGTCGACGCCCGCGGCGCCGGTGACCTCGCGCTTCAGGCGGGCGCGCTCGTGACGCTCGGTTCCGCGCTCGTGCATGCGGTGCGCGGACGCGACGAGGAGGCCGCCGCCTCGCTCCACGAGGCGCTCGCGGTCGGCACGCGCCCCGAGCTCGCCTCCTCCGCGGCCGCCGCCTCGCGCGAGCTCGGCTACGTCGAGCTCCTGCGCGGCCGCTACGACCGGGCCCAACGGTGGCTCGAGCGCGCCCGCGGACCTGGCGGGTGACGATGGCGCCGAACAGGGTCGGATCGCCTGTTCTCTCGGCGTGGTCCTGACAGACACCGCCCACTACCAGCGCGCGATCGCGGAACTCAGCCGCTCCCTGCGGCTGAGCAACGATGCCGGCGACGGCACGCAGATGGCGTTCACGCTCGCCATGCTGGGACGCGCGCACCTGCTGCGCGACGAGCTCGAGCCGGCCGGCGCCGCGTTCGACGAGTCGCTGGCGCGCGCCCGAAGCGACAACTGGACCGCGCTAACCCCCTGGCCCCAGGCGCTGCGAGGCGATGTCGACCTCGCGACCGGGGCCACCGACACCGCCGTCGAGCGCTACGAGCACGCCTTCGCGCTTGCCTGCCAGCTCGGCGACCCCTGCTGGGAAGGCATCGCCGCGCGCGGGATCGGCCGCGCCGCCGCCGCCCGAGACGAGATCGACAAGGCGCTCGAGTGGCTCATGGAGGCACGAACCCGCTGCGTCCGCCTCCCCGACGCCTGGCTCTGGATCGAGGCCTACACGCTCGACGCACTCTGCTCGCTCGCCGTCGAGCACCGGCTGCCGGCCGCGCCGGCCTGGATCGAGGCCCTGGCCGCGCTCGCCGCGCGCACGGGAATGCGCCAGTTCGCCGCCACCGCCAACATCTACCGCGGCCGACTCGGCGACGACGCCGCGCTCACGGCCGCGCAGCTGCTAGCCGCCGAGATCGAGAACCCCGCGCTGTCAACCATGCTCGGAGACCTGCCGCCGAGGGAGCGCGGCGCCAGGTGGGCGGGCGCGAGCCGCTTGAGCGGCTCGGGGAGCGTGGTGAATACGACGCCGACGGGTTAGTCGTAGATCCGCCGCCCGGGCGCGAGCGCGGTGCGCTGCACGAGCTCGGCAAGACGGGCCTGCGCCTCGGGTGAGCGAGGCTCGAGGTCGGCGATGAAGGAGTCCGGGCTGACGGGCTCGAGGTTGAGCGGGGATTCGATCACGGTGGCGGCGGACATGAGCGGGATCGTCCGTCACAAGGCCGGCCTGTGACCATGGGGGGATCCCCTGGTGCGCGCTGCCCGCACCCCTTGCTTTCTGATCGCTCATCGGGCAGCGCGTCGGGTCCGCGGTGGCACGGCCGGCCGGATCGGCATCTTGTCTTATGACCGATGTGCTCTACCTCTTGCCGCCAAACAGCCGTTCGCGGAGGTCGTCTCCCACGTCGAGCTCGACAAGGACGGCACCGCGACCGTGCGGGCTCGCTACATGTGCGAGTCCTCGACGCATTTGTGGGTGTCGGCCAAGCAGACCGCGGACGGCTCTGTCGATCCAGCGCTTGAAGCGGAGGGCAGCAGCGGCGCTGCCGCGGCGTGGATGGACACCAATAACTGGGTGACCGTCAACGGGCAGACGTTCCCGATCTCCAGCGGCGACGAACAGCTCGTCTGCGATGGCCGCACGCACTCCCAAAGCGTCACCATCGACGTCACCAACGCGCCGTGGGGCGCGTGGGACGCACTCCAGGCCGGCATGGCGTGGGTGCAGTGGTGCATCGTCGAAGACGCCGAGAACGGCGAGTTCGTCAGCGACCAGCGCTGGGTGAGCGTCAAGTAGTCACCGGTCAGGACCGGCTCGTCGAGGCGCACCCGCGCACTGGGCGAGCCGGTCCGAGCCGTCAGCGCTCGAGCGCCGCAACCAGGCGCAAGCGGAGGGGGTCACGTGTCGACCGAGTGGGCGAACTCAGACGCTTGGCGCGCGTTTTCGACGTCTTTAGCGGTGTCGCCGGGCCGTGATCAACCAGGAACGCGAATCGAGGACCACGCCGCGCTCATCGCTGTAGTGGGCCGCGAGCGTCTCGCGCAGGCGCTCGACGGTACGAGCTGCCTCGCCGTCGCTCAGGCTGGCGAGGGCCGCCCTGGTGTCCTGAAACCCCCGGACGATCGCGAGTGCGGTGTCGAGATCGTGTCCGTACACGACCGGCTCGTGGACGTCCTCGAAGCCTATGCCGTCGAAGCCGGCGTCTTCGAGGATGCCCGCGGTGGCTTCGGCATCGCCGAGCGAGAACGGGTCCGCGCCCGGCTGCGGTGGCTGCGCCGCGTCGCCGAGCGCGGCGTCGATTGCCCGCGCCCATTCGTTCTGGTCGTGTCGCTGCCAGACAAGCAGCACCAGGCGCGCCCCGGGTCGCAGGGCGTCGGCGATGTTCGCGAACGCGGCAGCCGGATCGGAGAAGAACATCGTCCCAAAGCGGCTGATCGCCACGTCGAAGCCGGCGGGGTCGAAGCGATGCACCTGGGCATCGCCCAGCTCGTACCGAACGTTGTCAAGCCGTTCGGCCGCCGTGAGCTGACGGGCTCGCTCAAGCATGCGCTCGGAAACGTCGACGCCGGCAACGCGGCCCGGCGCCGCGGCGCGCGCCGCCTCGCGAGTCGTCAGCCCGGTTCCGCACCCGATGTCGACCACCTCGTCACCGGGGCTGATCCCGTAGGCCGCGCGAAGGTGCTCGTGGTGAGCGCGCAGCTCGACGTCGTAGAAGTCGAGGCTGTTCGGCGAAGACACCGACACGATGCTATGGACCAGGGCAGCGCGCTGGCGATCAGGTCTTCGAGATTGGCGGCGGACTCGACTGCACGCGAACGCTAGAGAGATTCGAGCGTAGCCGGGCGCTCAGAATTCGTACGGCTCAGCGAGCGCGTGGCAGGACGTGAGCGCGACGCATGGCCGCCCAAGCGACGGCCGCGGCCTTGGCGTGGCCCTGGATCGAGAAATGGTTCAGGTCGCTGGCGATGTGCTCGCGTCGGTCGACGATGTGCCCGAACGCCCCATCGTCGTAGGTGCATTGGCGGACCGTCGTGCAGGCGGCCTCTAGAGCCGCCTCGTAGGCGTGGATTGCCTTCTCGGCGCGGGCGACCTTCTTCGGCGCAACCGTGCCGGTCGGTGTCATGAAGTCGCAGGGGCCGGTGCCGCCCGTGACGGCGCGCTCGTCGGGGCTGAGCGAGCTCGCGTACGTCAGTGGGCTTCCGAACTGGCTGACCACGAATTGGCTCGAGTTCGGCGCGCCCTGGGCGAGTAGCTGCATCGTCGCGGCCAGTTGCGTACGGAAGTCCGAGAGAGCGGCACGCTCGAGTGGGCAAGTTAGGTCGTTATCCATGACCTGGATGACGATCAGGTCCGGCTTGGGGTCGGCCTCGAGGAGCCTGGCGGCCTGGCCCGCGACCTGATCGATCCCGGCGCCACCCTCGGAATAGGGCATGTTGTGGCCCTTGATCGCCGGGTTGTGCTTGAGGATGCGCAGATACAGGCTGTCGACGTCCGGGTTGGTGCCGGTCGCCCACGAGTTCTCGCGGACCTCGACGCCGGGCTGGTCGGGATCGGAGCTCTCGCCCGTCGATCCCGAATGTCCGAGCACGGTGATCGAGTTCGGGTAGCCGCGCGTCCACTCGCGGAGCGCGCCGACGTCGGAGTTGACGTCGCGGCAGACGTGCCCGTCGCGGCGTTAGTGCGCCCGGTGGGCTCGGAGTCTGAACCCCCGCAGCCCACGAGGGCTGGCGCGCTCACGAACACTGCGGCGCTCACTGCAAGTACGCCAAGACGACGATCGGTCAATTTCGCCTCGGGCTTAGCGAGTGCCTGAGCTCGGCGGCTTCGCAAGCGGGCGCGAGTGCAATCAAGGCCCCCGGCCGTCGCGACAAGCGAACCGATGATGACCGTCCGGACCGACCGCAGCATGCGCATACGTCACCCTCCGTGGATCGCCTCCGACGCGGGGTCGGCGACGCGAGCCTAACCGCGCCGGTCGCGGGGCGCAACAGCCCAAATTAGAGATCACGACGTGTGGATCGGCGACGCGCAGCTCGACGTTTCATCCGGCGAGGCAGGCTCCTTCGATGCCGAGCGCGCGCGCCGTGACCTGCTCGGCAGATCGCCGCTTGTGGCCCGCACGCCTCGGGCGTAGCGTGACTGCTTTCGGCACGATCAAGGGAGAGCGGGGATGTATGCCAGTCTGCGGACCTACCGCATCGGATCGGGCTCGGTCGACGCCGTCATGCGTCGGGTGGACCGCGAGTTCGCCGAGGCGTTGTCTCAAGAACCGGGGTTCGTCGCCTACCACGCCATCGATACCGGTAATGACATGGTCATGACGATCAGCCTGTTCCAAGACCGCGAACAGGCGCAGGCCTCCAACGAACTGGCGGCGCAATGGGTCGCTGAGGAGCTGTCGGACTTCAACGTGACGCGCGTCGGCGTCATCGGCGGCGACGCGATGGTTTCCCGAGCCTCCGCCGAGATCCTCGAGCCCGCCCACCCGTGATCCGGCTCGGCTCGCCGCGAGCCGATCCGCCGGATCCCGGTCTGGGCGGGCCGAGCACGACTCGGAACGACCGTTCGTGCGCCATCCCTTCGCGTGCCCGGAGCACCGGACGGGCGGACCAACTGTCATGCCGGAGGAGGGACTCGAACCCCCGACACGCGGATTATGATTCCGCGCACGGATAGGGCTCCGGACGGAAATCCCTGCAAATAGACGCTTTCGTAAAGCGCGAGAATACCCGGGAATACCCCGTTTCGGGGTCGTTTCGGGGCAACTCGGGGTCGTTTCGGGGTCGTTTTCGTCGTCCGCCCGCCGGCCGCAGGACCTACTCGGTGCCACGGCGCTCTGCCCAGCCGACGGCGCGGATGGCAAGTGCCCCTATGGGTGTCGGCGGGCGCGAGGTTCGCGCCGACGACCTCACGCGACAGGTTCGTCTCTGGGCCACCGCGCTCGAGGTCACCGTAGATCGTGTCCACCCGCTCGTCCTTCGCCATCTCGCGGACGAGACCGGCCGGCACCGTGGCCCACACGAGCGGGCTCGAGGTCGACGCGGCGGCCTCCTCGTCGAACCCGCGGAGCCGCTCCAGCAACGGGGTCGTCACCTCGGCGACCTGGGCCGCGCGTCGCTCCGTCTGAAACAGCGCGAGCCTGTCGACGTCGTCCGAGCCGGCGCCTTCCTCCGGCCGCTCGCCGATCATCCGCTCGGGCTCGACGAGCCAGATCGCGACGGGCACCCGCTCGTCGTCGGCGAGGCCGTCGAGGTGGCGGGCGAGCGGGGCATCAAGTGCTCCAAACGCGTCGGGCTGCTTGACGCGGTCCTCACCATGGAGCGCCTCGATGTCGACGGGCCGTCCGTCAGAACCCGTCGCCCGGAGCTCGAGGCCCTTCTTGCCCTCGATCTTCTCGACCGTTGCAGCGGTCGCGAGGGCCGGGAAGTTGGCCTCGGCCTCGTTCACGACGTCGCCAGGTGCCGCCTACGCCGCGGGCGCCAACGCCGCGGGCGCCAACGCCGCCAGTCCCGCCACGACGGCGATGATGGGTGTCCTGCGATCCATTCGGATCCTCCAGGTCTGATCGGTGATCGACAGCAGGAGTCATCGCACCGTGGCGTTGAAGCACCCTTGCGGTGGCGTTGATACATCCTCTTTGCTGACTTACCGGAAGTCAGGCCGCCCGCCGAGCCAGTCCCCTGTATGGCGGGACTTCCCAGTCGACTAGTAGAGGCGGCCGAAATCTGACGACGCAGTGCGTCGATCCCGGCCCGCCTCTGACGTGGACTCCGCTCGGCTTATGCACCGTCCTCCCGGCCGCCTGTACTAGCTCGTCGTGTGCGCGACGCGTCGAGTGTTCTCGACGCCGACTGCGCGGAGCGAACCTCCTGGGCTGTGGTCCCGGCGGTCGCGTTCGAATCCCTCGCTCACCCTATGGCTCGGCACCGGCGGCGCGGAGCAGCTCGGCTATTCCGGTGTAGTTGCGCTGCTGGGCGTGCGTGAGCGGGCGTATGCCGCTGCCGTCGGGCACGTTGACGTCGACGCCTCCGCGGATCAGTTCGCGCACGGTCGCCACATGGGCGCCGCCGCCGTCACCGAGGATGATCGCTTCGTGCAGCGCGGTCCAGCCGAGGCGGTTGATGTGGTCGCGATCGATGCCGGCCCGCAGTAGCCGACGGACGATGTGCGGGTGGCCGCGTTCGGCTGCGCGAATGAGGCCGGTCCCGTTGAAGCTGTCCTTGTCGTCGACCTCGGCGCCGTTGTCGAGCATCAGCTCGAGCAGGCGCGGGTCGTCGCCGACCTCGCTGGTGGCGATCAGGTACGGGCTCTGCTGGGTGCGGTCCTTGGCGTTGACGTCGGCGCCCGCCTCGACCAGCGCGCGGGCGGTCGCCAGGTCGTTGGCAAGCGCGGCGGTGATCAGCCGGGCGTTGAGCCGTCGCTCCGACCGGTCGGGCCGCGAGGCTTCGTCTCCGCAGCCCGCCGGCCACGTGGAGAGGACCACGGCGATCGTGACGAGCGTTCGTCTCATCGCGCGGTCCCGAGCGAGTCGCTCACCGTGGGCGATCGCATTGCGCTGTTCCGCTACCCAAGAGGGCCCTCGCGGCCGGCAAACGGCCCGGCGTCGCATTGACGGTGTACGGCCGGGTCAGATCAACGCCTGCGGATCACGACGTGCCGGCGTGCCTCCGGGCGTAGTCGTCCTCAAGGGCCTGTAGCCGGCGGTCGTGCTCGACCAGCTGCTCTCGCAGCGCGTCGTACGCGGGGTCGATCTGAACCCCGTCGTCGCTCTGCGACCCGTGTCCGTGGAGCCCAAGCCGCACGCGGATGTAGTCGGAGAGGCTGATTCGCTCGCGCTCCGCGCGGGCGACGAGTTCGTCGCGCTCGGCATCGTCGACACGGATAGTGATCGTCGTGCTCCCCATCGTGCTCGCTCCTTCTGACCGGGTGCCGCAGGGACTGTATTCGGCGGCGTGCGACAAGACGCGAGAACAGCCACGCCGATCCCAACGGCTCAGGATCGGCGCTGCGAGGCGGTGACGTTCGTCGGGTTTCGACGGTCACGCGCCGCGCGGCGCGGTGCTCGGGCATGAGCGCCGCGCCGGCGATGACGAGGGCGAAGGCGATGAAGCGCAGGTCGAGCAGGTGATCGGGCGCTATCCAGGACTCCGGCAAACGCCCGACCATCAACAGCTCCCGCAGATGCCGGGCGTCCGCTCGGTCGGTCTTCGCGCGCTTCTTGCTTCCGCGCCTGGCGCTCGTCTCGGCCGGTTCGGCCAGATGCACGATCGCGCCGACCGCGTGGAGCTCCTCGACCACGAATCGCCAGCCAGTCGTCGCCTCCAGCCGCGCGCCACAAGAGCCGCGCAGGAACCCGCGCACGCCCTCGCGGTCCGCGATCCACTCCGCGGTGATCTGCGCGCGGTGCTGATCCAGACCCATGACGACCAGCCCAGCCTCACCGACGCCAGCACGAGCGTGCGCGCCGCGCTCATCGAGCGCACAACCTGGTGCGCGTCGGTTCCGGCGAGCCGCTGAGCGGCGAGGCGACGGGGCGCTCGATGAACGGGAAGGGAGCGTCGTGTGTGGTGGTGGTGTTCTTGGGCCCGGGAGGGAGCCCGGCCGGCGCCGCGGGATCCAGTATCCGTTCGCGCGGCGCCATAGGCGGGGCTTATCTCACCCGATCAGGTCGTTCATCAGCCCGCACCACTCCTCCTCGGTCATCTCGAAGCCGGCGTGGGGGCCGGCGACCTTCACGGAGAGATCGGGTCCCCGACGGGGAGCCCTCCCGGGATGTCGTCGCCCTCCGTGTCGAACAGGTACGTGAAGCGGAGCTGTCCCCGCTCGCGGATCACGGTCTCGCCGCTCATGTCCGTCAGCGTGAACGGCCGCCCGGCCTCGATCGTCACGAACTTGAAGATCGACCCGCTCACCCGCTCGGCCTTGACGTCCTTGTTAAGCACGTTGCCCTCGACCGTGAAGAACTTGCCGTTCGCGAGGTTCGTCACCGTATCGACGAAGTCGACCATGAAGTGCCCGAAGAACGCGGTGTCGAGCTTGTGCTTGCCGACCCGGGTGATCGACGTGGCCGAGAACTCGACGTCGCTGCGGAGCTGCATCCCGCATTCCTCGAATTCATTGCTCTCCGTGCCGGCGAAGCGCTCGTGTTCGTAGATCTCGGCCTGCGCGGGCACGGCCCATGCCGCCGCGAGCACGGCCGCGATCGCCAGGCTGCGCCTGAGACTGGAACCCATGCTTCTCCTTCCCCCCTCGGGATTTGGTTGGTCGCATCCCGGCCCGCACTACGGCGTGCGTGTCAGTGGAGCGGCTGGAAGTAGTGGCTTCGCAGGTGGTGGGCGACCTTCTTGCCGAGCACCGCCCCCTGCACGTCGGCGGTGCGGAAGTGGATGCCGCTCCAGACGCGAGCGTCGATGATCTCCTTGAGCGCCCGGGAGAAGCGGTCGAAGCTTCTGGGCGGGCAGGGCGCGGGAGAGCACTTGTTGCTGTGCGCCGTGAACGGCACCTTGTCGGTGGCGAAGAAGGCCTTGAGCGCGTGCACGGTGGCGCCGCTGATGCAGGTATGGCCCGATGGGTGGTCGGGGAAGCCGGGCGTGAGGAGCGGTGGGCCGGATACGGGTACGGTCGGGTTGAAGAGCGGGAGCCAGGTCGGATCTGCCGTGGTGGCCGGGTTGCCGTCCGCTGCGGCCTCGCGGATCGCGGTGATCGGCCGCCAGAAGTTCCAGTAGTACTTGTCGTTCCAGCATCCGATCGAGCCGTCGGCCGCGGCCAGGTTCGTCATCGCGAACATGCGCGCGCTGTCGACGATGTCCAGCCCGCGGCTCGTCGCCAGCGCCCGGAAGACGCGGTTCCAGATCGCGGGCCCGCTGTCCTGCCAGAAGATCGCGGCCTGTGTCTGATCGGCGGTGCGGCTCGTGCTCGTGAGTGAGCCGAGCTGCTTGACCTCGTTGAGGTCGTCCGCGTAGGCCGCGCTCGTGAGCGCGTTTGGGCCGTCGGTGCGCAGCAGCTCCGCGCTCGGGACCAGGAACGGGCGCACGTTGCCGACCCATGGCGCGGGGTCGAGCCCGAAGTTGGGCGGCGTGGTCCGCCAGGCGCCTGGGGTGGTGCCGAAGACGAAGGTGAACGGTCCGCCCCGGCCATCGTTCGCGCGCGTCGCGAGCATCGTCGCTGCGCTGGCCTCGCCGGCCGCGACCCCGCCCGTCTTTGCGGGCCCGTCGGGCACGCCCGCGAGCGATGCGTCATAGAGTGGCTGGAGCGTCGGCTGCTGCGTCGGGAATACGCCGACGAGCGTCCGGTAGGCGGCGGTCGCCGCGGCCGCCTGCTTGGAATCCGACGGATCGGCCGCGGGCGCGGCGATATAGGGTCGGTGGCCTCCGTCGATCGCGTTGACCGCGTCGTAGACAGCACCCTGCACCATCGCCAAGCTGAGCGGCTGCACGTGTGCGGGTTGGCCCGCGGCCGCGGACGCCGCGATCGCGTTCCAATCGGTCACTGCGTTGCTGGTGGACTGCGCGCGCGCGGCCGGAGCAAGCGCAAGTAGCGCCGCGGCGGCAACGAGCAGACCGAATCTCGCATGGCTCTTCACCTGGCGGGCGGCCGCCGGTGTCGCGAGCACTGCGAGTAGGGCAGGACCGCCGAGCAGCGCCCGGCGTGCGCGGGTGGCGCGCATGACTACCTCTCCCATTCGTGGGTCGGCGACTTTGCTCGCGGCCAGGAACTCGATGATGTATCCACTACCGCGATTACGGCGACACTACCGCAACCCAGCTGCTGCGTGTCAAGACCTGAGACCTTCTCGCAAGCCGCGGTGAGGGGCCCGCAGGTCACCGGCGAACGATACACGCGATATCATCTGCGCCATCGCGATAGCGGATACATCGTCGAAACGTCAGGCCCGTTCTCGCAGGGCCGCATCTCGCGACTCCGGCCGCGCCATCCCCCGCTGGCGGCAGCGTCCTCTCTGTTTCGGAACGTGACCGCCTCGTGCGTCTGCTCGCCTTGGTGCCCCCACCACACCGCTGGGCGTTCGAGCACAGGCACACGCCACTACTGTGCGCGCTCGGGATTCTCGACCCTCCCGACGAGGGTTACGCCCGCGCGGCACGACGGCGTTTCGCCGACCCGTCCGAGACACGCGAGCGAGTGCTCGCCCTCCTCATCGAACTCGACCGTGAGACTCGTGCGGCGCCGAACGCGCACCGTCGGCTTGCACGGCCTCGACTGTGGCGGTCACGTGTCCGCGTTGACCCGCAGGGTACGGTGGAAACGCCGTAGATGGGGGCCAGCCTTGAGGCAGATGGAGCAGCGCGGGCCATCGCGGGACGCCGCTCCTTGCAGGCATCGAGATAGCACACGGAAAGGCGATTGCGACTCGGGCCTCAGCCCTCTGGCTACGTCGTCGCTGCCTGGCACGGAACTCGATAGCGAGCGTCTCGGTGAGCATCCGCGAGACAGCTGCTGCGGACCATCTACGACCGCACAGCGCGCCAGGGAAAGACTTCCGCTTACGTCCGGGGAATGCGAGCGTCTGCTGTCGGCTGCGCGGGGCGTGCGGGCCTCGTCCAACGCGGGCTCCTCGCTCGGTTACGGTGCGCCCGGCCGCGACGAGTTCCCCTCGACATTCGTCCAAGCTGAGGATTGCCGACGTCGGTTTCGCGGAACAACCCCGCAGTAAGAGATCAAGTAAGGAGGCAACTCATGGCCGACGCGGGACCCCCGCTCGTCCTCACTGCTATCGGACTCATCCTCTGGCTCGCAGTCGACGCCACGCTCGCCGGAATCTCGATTCAGACGATCGGCGTCATTCTCGCCGTAATCGGCGTCATTTGGCTGCTGATCGAGCTCGTCATCACCCCACGCCGACGCGCGACCGTCGTTCGCGAGCAGCCGGTGGCGCGCGAGCCCGTCGTTCGCGAGCAGCCGGTGGCGCGCGAACGCGAGATCTACTGAGCAACGGCATCGATCTCGTCGACGCCCTGACGGCCGTCGCCGAGCCTCGAACCAGGAGCGCGTCGGCCGGACGACCACGGCGACGTGCGCGGCCGCTCATCGCACTGCGTGGCGGGCGGGCGCCACTCGACCGAGGATGGCCGCAGTCGCGTCAGCGACGCGCAGCGGGCCTCGTCGTCCGTGCGGGCGCGCTCTATCTCTCGAGCAGCGTGTAGCGGACGGTCTGCGCGCGTATGAGCCCGTCGCAGAACAGAACGCGTCGATCCCGTCCTCCACTACGGATCGCGGTCGACGTCTTCGACCTCGACGAGGGCTCGAGGCGCCGCCCGCCGGAATGCACACGACGCCGGCGTGGCCGATGCCGTGACGTTCTCGGTCTCGGACGCCTCCAACTCGGCCACCGCCGACCGGTGCGAGCTCGTGGCCATCTTCGAGGCGCTGCACGACATGTCGAGTCCGATCGATGCGCTGCGGGCGGCCCGCGGATGCCGCGGGATGGAGGCTCGCGATTGGTGGCCGACGAACGGGTCGACGACGAGTTCACGGCTCCCGCGCCGATGCTCGAGCGGCATGCCTACGGGTAGAGCGTGATCTCGTGTCTGCCGAACGCGATGGACGACCCGCTGACCGCGGCCACCGGGGCGGTGATGGCGCCGGACGGTCACTACATCGTGGAGAGCCTACGACTACGAAGCGCCGCCGCCCGTCCGGGAAAGCTGGGGCTCGGCAGCGATCATCTACATCCACAACGTTAGGTGCGTCTGGTCTGACGGCAGCGTCGACGACTGTGGGGAGATGCCCAGGCGAGCAGCCGGTTGCCCGGGTTGTCCGTCCAGGTGGCCGCCGAGTCGGAAAAGTAGGACTCCTGCGAGTCGTACTTCAAAAAACGGCCGGTGACGCTTGAGCAGCTCGGCTGTCGAGGCCACGCTCGCACGCTAGTGCTCGCCGCTGTCCTTTCCGCCGCGGCGGCGGATGCGCTCGCGGGCACGCCAGGCGTGGACCCGTCGACGCTGCCGCCGCCTCCACCTCCCGGAGCGTCCTGCCGGCTGGACGGGCGCTTCGTGATCTGCCAGACCGAACTTCACGAGACCCTCGACGCCGAGCCGATTCTCGAGCTGCCATGCGGGACGCTCTACGAGACCGCTCGTGACGACCGCGAGGGGATCCGCTGGTACCAGGACGGCCTGGCCGTCCGCCGCTTCGTCAGCCGGCACTTTTCCGGCTACTGGACACTCTCCCCGACCGGCGAAGGGCCATTCGTGACGCTCAGCGGCCACTCCAACTTCTGGACCGAGTGGCTTATCCCCGGCGACGAAGCGTCCGAGCAGGACACCTTCCACGGGCTCGAGGTCCTGGCCAAGGCGCCCGATGGCGGAATCGTGACCCAGATCACCGGCGTGTTCCTGCCCGACGAGACCCACCACGGCATCCTCCAGACTCCCGACGACGACCCCTCCGTCCAGGCGGCGCTCTGCGACGCGCTCATAGAGCGATCCGGGCCCAGGGCCTCGGCCGAGCCCGTCAAGGCCCATCGCGAAGCTCCTCGCGGCGCTGACAGCACTGCTTCTAACGCAGTCCGGCGTTTCTGTCCTTGGAGGAAGCGGGCGGTCAGCCGGCTCAGGATCAACTCTGGCGCCGGACACGCTGTTCGTAGTACCTGGGCACGGGAGGTGCAGGCCCTCGCGGTGCGCGACATGTGCGTCCTCGGCGCACTACGCACGTCATTAAGGGGCGTGACCCGCGACGACAAGGAGCAGCCAGTGCCCGACGTTCGACTCCACGAGCTGGTGTCTCGTGCGCCACGCGCCGAGACGGCGAGCGCGTTGCCGGACGCGATCGTCGTCGAGCAACTGGCCAAGCGCTACCCGAACGGGACCGAGGCGGTGCGCGGGATCTCGTTCCGCGTGCGCGCCGGCGAGGTGTTCGGCCTCCTCGGGCCGAACGGCGCCGGCAAGTCGACGACGATGGGCATGCTCGGCACGCTGGTGCGGCCGACGGGCGGCCGCGCGACGGTCGCCGGGCTACGACGTCGTCGGCGCAGCCGCGCGAGGTGCGCCGGCGGATCGGCTTCGCGATGCAGGAGGTCGGCGTCGACGAGCTCGCGACGGGCAGCGAGCTGCTCGTGCTCCACGGCCGGCTGCACGGGCTCTCGCGCCGCGAGGCGGCGCGGCGCGCGGCGCTGCTGCTCGAGCTCGTCGGCCTCGGCGACGCGGCGGCTCGGCGGATGGGCGAGTACTCGGGCGGGATGAAGCGGCGCGTCGATCTCGCGTCGGCGCTGATCCACCTGCCGCCGGTGCTGTTCCTGGACGAGCCGACCGAGGGGCTGGATCCGCACGGCCGGTCCGCGATCTGGGCGACGCTCGAGCGGCTCAACGAGGCGCTCGGCATGACGATCGTGCTGACCACGCACTACATGGAGGAGGCGGACCGGCTCTGCGACCGGATCGCGATCGTCGATCACGGCCGGATCGTCGTCGAGGGCACGCCGGACGAGCTGAAGGCCGCGGCGCGCGCGGTGACGCTCGAGGACGTCTATCTGCACTCGACCGGGCGGGCGCTGGAGGTGGCGGCATGAGCTCGGCGACCTGGCTGCTCACGCGGCGGACGCTGATCCAGTTCCCGCGCAACCCGATGGTGCTCGGCTTCTCGGTCGCGCCGGTGCTGATGATGTTCGTGGTCTTCGGCGCGCTGTTCGAGAGCGTCAAGCACCTGCCCGGGTTCCCGACCGACAACTACTTCGAGTACCTCGCGCCCGCCGCGGTGCTGATGACCACCGTGCCGGGCATCGCCAACGCGGCCGTCGGCCTGGCGACCGACTTCCAGAGCCGCTACCTGCACAAGCTGCTCACGCATGCCGGTCTCGATCGGCTCGATCATGGCCGGCCGGCTGCTGGCCGACGGCGCGCGGCTGTTCGTCCAGGGCGGCGCGGTGCTGCTGCTGGCATCGCGCTCGGCGCCCAGATCGCCAGCGGGTTCGCCGGCGCGCTGCTGATGCTGCTGCTCGGCACGCTGTTCGGGATCGTCACCTTCGGCGTGCTGACCGCCAACCTCGCGCTCAAGAGCAAGGACCCGCAGGCGGTGCAGGCCGTGTTCCCGATGGCCTTCCTGCTGATCTTCCTGACGACCGCCTACCAGACCGAGGAGCAGGTCCCGAGCGGCGTGCTGCGCGGCGTCATCGCCGCCAACCCGACCGAGTACGTGCTGCGGGCCATGCGCGACCTGACGCTGACCGGGTTCGAGTGGGACTCGATCGGGCTCGCGTTCGCCGTGATCGCCGGGCTCGGCCTGGTCGGCCTGCCGCTGACGATCCGCAACTACCGCTCCGTCTACGCTGATCGGACGTGGTCGATCGCCAAGTCCAAATGGGTCTACGTCGATGAACGCAGGCGTCCAAGCAGCGCCCAGGCCGCGACGGCCGTGACCGCGACGACGAGCGCCGCGACCAGGAAGATGGCGTTCAGGCCGGCGACGAGTCCGACGGCGGGCGTCTCGGCGCTGCGGACGTGGTGGTCGAGGATCGCTCCGAAGGCCGCGATCCCGGCGGCGATGCCGAGCTGGCGGAACGTGTTGTTGACGCCGGACGCGAGGCCGCTTTGCTCGACCGACAACTCACCGACCATCGCTGCCGCGAGCGCCGGGCTGATCACGCCGATCGCCAGACC
>CAWHNO010000014.1:0-197802 GCA_963830725.1 uncultured Solirubrobacteraceae bacterium
GCAGCTCGTTCACGTGCTGCCGAGGTACTTGTCGATGTCGGCCTCGAGCTCGGCGGTGGAGGTGTACTCGCCGGCCTTCGCGAAGGCGGTGTTCCCCTTGGCGTCGACGAAGATCGTCATCGGGAAGAACTTGGCCGCGTCGAGCTCCTTGGCGATCTCCTCGTCGGGGTCCTCGTCAGGAGGGATACGGAAGCGGGCGCTCGCTGAGGAACGTCTCGGCCGCCGGCCGCTTGTCCTCGGCGTTGATGCCGAGGAAGCCGTACTCCTTGCCGCGGGCGGTCGCGACCTGCTGGAAGATCGGGAACTCGGCGCGGCACGGCCGGCACCACGACGCCCACTTGTTGATGACGGCGGGGTGCCCCTGAGAGCCCGGCGATGCGCTCGTCGAAGGCCTCGGTGCCGCCGGGCAGGATCGTGTTCGCCTGCTCGTAGAGGGCGGCGAGCGGCGCCGGGGCGCCTGCGAGCTCCTGCTGGGAAGCCTCGAGGTCGAACTCCTGCGCCGGCGTCTGCCCGGCGCGCTCTCGCCCCCGGCCTGACCGAGTCCGATCACGACGACGGCCACGAGCGCGACGGCTCCGAGCAGCACGAGGACACGGCGCATTTGAGCCATCAGACTGGCAGATCGCGCCGGACCTGCTGTGGGATCAGGTGCCGCCTCGCAGGGACGACCCCGCCATCCGAGGGCCGGCGGGCAGCGCAGGTCCCTCGAGCCCAGAGATCCCCGCAGCGCGCGGGACCGCGCGGAGTAGACCGCGGTCTTTACACAGAATCATCACCTTCATCAGCTAGACCACGCCAGTGGCCACGACGGCCACGCTTCCATCATCCAAAGACATCGAGCAGGGCTTCGCAGTTCACCCGCGAGCCATTCGTCTCCGAGGGAGAGGATGCCGCGACCCTGCTCGCGCCCGGCACGCCGCACCGCGGCGTTCGACGCGGCGATGGCGGAGATAGAGGCCGGCGCAAAGGTGCCGTCGGTCGCGTGGCGGCGGACGTTCTCGCTGCTGCTCGGGCTCGAGCGCCTGCTGAGCCAGGACGAGCCGGCGCTCGCCGAGGGGCCGTCTTGTCCGCCCAGGTCGACGCGCTGTCGGGCACGCTCACCGCGCTGTACGCCGAGGCCCAGCGCAACGGCAACGGCAGCACCAACGGGGCGGTCGCCGAGGCTGATGTCGTCCTCGCCCCGGCCGGCATCCCCGGCGAGGAGGAGCTCGACGAGGACGACGAGCCAGAGGAGCCCCAGGACTGGTCCGAATCGTCCGCTGACGACGCGGAGCAGCTCGGCGAAGCGCCGGAGGACCCGCACGCCGGCAAGCGCTTCTGGTTCGAGCACGCCACCGGGGCCGGCAAGACTGTCGCCGCGCTCGGCTTCGTCGAGGCCTCGCGCACCGGCGGCATCCTCATCCTCACCCACCGCCGCAACCTGGTCGACCAGTTCCACGGCGAGCTGCGCGACCGCGGCTACCGCGACCGGATCGCGCCCGCTCTGCTCAAGGGCGACGACCGCGCCGACGGCCCGGTGACGGTCGAGACCTACCAGTGGTTCGTCCGCAACGCGGGCAAGGTCTCCGACGCCTACACGATCGTCATCTGCGACGAGGCTCACACTGCTCTCGGCGAGAAGACCTCCGCTTCGATCCGCCAGTGGGCGGGCCCGATCTTCATCGGCATGACGGCGACGGGCGCGCTGATCGCCCGCCACGTCACCGACCTGTTCCCGACGCAGACCTCGCGCTTCGACCTCGCGCAGGCCGCGCGCCGCGGCGTGATCTCGCCGCTGCGCTGCGTGCGGATCCGCCCGGTCCCGGCGTCCGCACGATCGCCAAGGTGCCGCTGCGGCGCGGCGAGGTGGACACCGAATTCGACCAGGAGCTGCTGGCCGAGCTGCTGGATCAGCTGCCGTTCAACCTGGCCGTCGCGGATCTGTACAAGACGCGCTTCAACGGCGTGCCGGGCGTCGTGTACTCGGCCGGCGTGCGGCACGCGTACAACGTCGCGCAGGCGTTCCGGGATCTGGGGCTGAAGGCGCAGGCGGTGTCGGGTGAGACGCCCAAGCGCGAGCTGGCCAGCGTCCTGGCCCGCTACGAGAGCGGCGCGATCGACGTGCTGATCAACGCGCAGCTGCTGGCCGAGGGCTGGAACTCGCCGCGCGCGACCGTCTGCATGCACCTCGCGCCGACCGCCTCGCGACGCATCTACCAGCAGCGGGTCGGCCGCGTCACCCGCCGCCAGCCGGGCAAGGAGGCGGGCATCGTCGTCGACTTCGTGCATCCGGCGACCAAGCACGACGACCCGGTCGTGACCTTGCATTCTCTTCTGGACCGCGACGTCTATCGAGGCGGCGCGATCGTGGTCGGCCCGGTCCGCCGCGGGCGCGGGCGCCGGCTGCGGGTGGAGCGGCGCGTGCTGCCGGTCACCGCCGACGAGAACCGGCGGATCGAGGTCTTCGAGCGCGAGCTGTGGCGGATCGCCGTCGAGCACCTCGACTACGGCGAGCAGGTACAGTGGGCCGCGCTGGCCGGTGCGCGCGTGGCGCCGAACGGCTGGCGCCGCGCGCGGGCGATGCTGCACTTCGACCAGGGCGGTGAGCTCAAGCGGACCTTCCTGACCACCGCGGTCGAGCGCAACAAGAACCCGCAGCTGCGTCTGAAGGCGCTGCAGGAGGTCTCCGCGGGGCGCGACGCCGAGGCGTTCGACCGCGCGCTGGACTTCGTCGAGACGTGGCCGCGCGACGACAAGCGCGAGGGCGTGAAGGTCGTGCTGCAGGCGCTGGCCGAGAAGAAGATCGGCCGCCGCGACCAGGCCAACAACTGGATCTGGCGCTGCGCGAACATGACGCGCGACGTGCACGAGGAGTACGCCGTGCAGCGGTGGCCGGAGACCAAGCGGCTCCTGGGGTTGCTGGTGAACTCGTCGGGCGGCGCGCACGCGCGCAACGCGCGGCGCCTCGTGCACGCGGCGCGTCAGCAGGATCGCCGCCTCGCGGCGGCGCTGCTCGCCGCGGCGCTCCCGCACACCGCCGAGGCGGGCGAGGTC
The DNA here is from genome assembly GCA_963830725.1 of uncultured Solirubrobacteraceae bacterium. Classification (GTDB taxonomy): domain Bacteria; phylum Actinomycetota; class Thermoleophilia; order Solirubrobacterales; family Solirubrobacteraceae; genus DASSUW01. The sequence goes on from CAWHNO010000014.1 coordinate 3,034, forward strand.
GTCAACGGCGCGCGCACGCGGATGTCGCGCAAGCCGGCGGCGCTGGCGCGCGAGCTGCTGCGCAACTTCCCGAAGGGCCGTGGCAAGTCCAAGCGGCGGCGGCGCAGGAAGCAGGCCGGCGAGGCCGCTGCGCCGGAGGTCGTGGCGGCGGCGGAGGGCGCTGGGGCCGTCGTCGAGGATGGCGCCGGTGTCGCCGAGCCCGAGGCCGGCGCGCCGCCGAAGAAGCCGGCGCGCGCGCGGCGTGCGAAGCGGCGGCCCGAGGTGCCCGAGGGTGTCGACGGCGCGAAGGCCCCGGAGGGCGCGAAGGCCTTCGAGGGCCAGACGGCCGCTGACGTTCCCGACGGCCTCGGAGGTGAGAGGGCGCCCGAGGTTCCCGAGGGCGTCGAGGCTCCCGCGAAGCCCGTTCGCGCCAAGCGCGCGAAGGCTCCCGCCAAGCGCGCGAAGGCTCCGCCAAGCGCGCGAGGGCTCCCGCCAAGCCGCGCGCCAAGCGCGCGAAGGCCGCGCCCGCGGGCCCGGGGGCGAGCGCGCGCCGCAAGCTCTCGAGGACGAGGCCGCTCCGGTCAAACCCGCTCGCGCCAAGCGCGCGAAGGCGGCGCCGCAGGCTCTGGAGGGCGAGGCCGCTCCCGCCAAGCCCGTCCGCGCCAAGCGCGCGAAGGCTCCCGCCAAGCCGCGCGCGAAGCGCGCCAAGAAGGCGCCGGAGCCGAACGTGCTCGAGGCCGCCAGCGAGCGCGTCCGGGCCGCGGTCCGCGAGGCGTCCGAGCGCTCCGCCGGCGACGAAGCCGCCTGACCGTCCTGCCCCGGGGGTCTAGTCCAGGACGCCGAGGTGGATTTCGCCCGCGTCGAGCACCTCGACGCCGTCACCACCGAGTACGAGCAGGTTCCCCGCTCGTCGATCCCGGCGCCGACACCTTCGCCGCCGGACCATGACAGCGGGCGGTCGAGCAGTGCGTCGCGGGTGCGGAGCGCCGCGAGCACGTCGGCCGCGGGCCGGGCCAGGAGATCGTCGAGGTGGCCGAGCAGCTCGTCGAGCGTCGCCTCCAGCTCGGCCGGCTGGCGCCCGAGCGTGCCCGCGTTGAGCTCGGGCGGCAGCTCCGCCGGATCGATCGCCGCATTCACTCCGATCCCGACCACCCCCCAGCCCTCCTGCGGCCGCGCCTCGACGAGCACGCCGGCGATCTTGCGGCCGTCGAGCAGCACGTCGTTCGGCCACTTGACCAGCGCGGCCGCCCCGGCGAGGTCGGCGACCGCGAGGCCCGCGCGCAGCGGCAACAGCGGATCGAGCTCGCGCACGATCAGGGACAGCAGCAGCGCGCGGCCGGGCGGCGCCGTCCAGATCCGGCCCTGGCGTCCGCGGCCGGCGGTCTGGAAGCCGGCGGTGACCAGCGTGCCGTGCGGGGCGCCCGCCGTGGCCAGCGCCCGTGCGAGCTCGTTGGTCGAGGTCGTCTCGCGCAGGTGCCGGCGCGGCCGCCCGATCGTCACCCGGCCTCCAGCCGCACCTCGTCGCCGGCGCGCAGCCCGAGCAGCGCCGCGGCGTCGCCGCCGTTGACGGCCAGCGCGAGCGCGCCGCCGGCGTCCTCGTAGAGCAGAAGGGCCCCGGGCGCGACGTCGGAGAACGTGCGGGCGACGACGCCGCGCACGCGCCTCGAGCCGGCGCGCGCCGCCACGGGATCGCCGAGCTTGAGGGCGCTCTCGACGAGGTCGTCGTGGCCGGCGTCGAGGTTCGCGTTGCCGTAGCCGTCGATGCCGACCACGTGAGCGATGAGCGCGCCGGCTTCCTGCCGCGGCTCCGTCCGCTCGATCGTGACCAGCTCGGCGGGGTCGTACGGCGTGCCCGCGCTCGCCAGCGGCGCCCCACCGGCCAGGCGGGCGGCGACGGGGGCGAAGATGTCGCGGCCGTGGAACGTGGCCGACACGGGCTCCAGCCGCCACGGCGAGCTGGAGATCTCGACCGCCTCGGCGATGCCGCCGAACTGCTCGGCCGCCGGGCCGAGCAGGCCGTTGTCGGGGCCGACGAGCAGCCGGCCCTGCTCGGCGGTCCGCAGCGCCAGCGCCCGTCGCTGGGCGCCGACATCCGGATCGACGATCGCGAGGTGGACGCCGGCCGGGGCGTACGGCAGCGCCCGAGCGAGCACGGCGGCGCCTGCGCGCACGTCGTGGCGCGGGATGCCGTGGGTGAGGTCGATGACCCGCGCGTCCGGGCAGATGCCGGCGATCACGCCGTGCACGACGCCGACGAACTCGTCGCCGAGCCCGTAGTCGGACAGGAAGGTGATCGGCCGCGTCATCTGGCGGCGTCCGAGAGCAGCGCCTCGACGAGCCCGTCGGGCGTGTGAGGATCGGCCTCGAGGTCGGGCTCGGCGCCGTGGGCGCGCAGCTCGGCGCTTGTGGCGGGGCCGATCGAGACCAGGCGCGGCCCGTGCAGCGTGCCGGCGGCGGTGTGGAAGTAGCGCACCGAGGAGGCGGAGGTGAAGAGCAGGTAGTCGGCCGCCGTGGCCGCGGCGCGCGCGCCGTCGTCGAGCGGCTCGGCCACGGTTTCGTACAGCGCCACGACGTCGACCTCGGCGCCGCGGTCGCGAAGGGCTTCCGGCAGCACGTCGCGCCCCTCGGCGCCGCGGGCGATCAGCGCGCGCCTCACGGGCGTCTCCGCCAGGGCCTCGACGAGTCCTTCCGCCACCGCCCGCTCGGGCACCACGTCCGGCTCGACGCCCCGCGCACGCAGGGCCCGCGCCGTCCCCGGTCCGATCGCGGCGACGGTGATGCCCGCCAGCTCGCGCGCGTCGCGCAGGCGGTCGAGCAGCAGCTCGGCGCCGTTGGGGGAGGTCACGCAGACGAGGTCGTACGCCTCGAGCGCGGGGAGCCGCGCCTCGATCGGCGCGATCCGGATCGCCGGCGCCTCGACCACCACGGCGCCGAGGGTTCTCAGGCGCGCGGCGAGCGCGCTCGCCTGCGCGCGCGCACGCGTGACGGCGACGGTGCGGCCGTGCAGCGGCCGCGCCTCGAGCCAGGCGAGCTGCTCGCGCAGGCGCGCGACCGCGCCGACGAGCGTGATCGCCGGTGCGCGGATCCGCTCCGCGGCGGCGCGCTCGCCGACGTCTTCGAGCGTGGTCAGGAGCGTCCGCTGCCCGGGGAGCGTGCCGCGCTCCACGACGGCGACCGGTTCGCCGGGCGGCCGGCCCTCGGCCATGAGGCGCTCGCCGATCCGCGACAGCGACCGCACGCCCATGTAGAAGACGAGCGTGCCCGGGAACCTCGCCAGCGCCGCCCAGTCGATCGCCGACTCGGGTTTGTCCGGGTCCTCGTGGCCGGTCACGAACGCGACGCCGCTGGCGGCCTCGCGGTGGGTAACCGGGATGCCGGCGTAGGCCGGGGCGGCGACACCCGCCGTCACGCCGGGGACCACCTCGAAGGGCACGCCCGCCTGCGCGAGCACGAGCGCCTCCTCGCCGCCGCGGCCGAACACGAACGGGTCACCGCCCTTGAGGCGCACCACGCGCCGGCCCGCGCGCGCGTGCTCGAGCAGCAGGCGGTGGGTCTCGTCCTGGGGGAATTGCGGCCCCTCCCCCTCCTTGCCGACGTAGACCAGCTCGGCGCCGGGCCGCGCGTGGGCGAGCGCCTCGGGCGGGATCAGGCGGTCGTAGAGGACGACGTCGGCCGCGCCGAGCAGCTCGACCGCCCGCACAGTCATCAGGCCCGGATCGCCGGGGCCCGCGCCCACGAGGTGGACGATGCCGGTCATGCCGCCGCCATCGCCTCAGCCGCGCGCAGAAGGTCAGCCGCGCCGGCGACGAGCATGCGCCGCGCGAGCGAGAGCGCCACGGCCTCGAACGCCGCCGCCGCAACCTCGTGGCCCCCCGCAGCGGTCTCGTCGCGCCGTTCGCGATCTCGTCGCCCCTCGCAACCGCGACCTCGTCGGCGACCCATTCCGACCCGTCGGGCAGGCCCGCGAATCCGCGAATCCGCGCGCCGTCCGCGTGAATTCCCACTGGGGTGTGACAACTTGCTGCCAACTCGCGCACAGCCGCCCGCTCGGCCCGCAGGCATGCCATGGTGCGGCCATGGCTCACGGCGGCGGCGACATCGGCAGCGGAGCTTCCCTCGCGGGCCTGGACCGCGATCACGCCCTGCCCTGGGGCGGGTACGAACACGGCTCCCGAGAGCACGCCGCCGGCCTCGCGGCGGCGGTCGAGCCGGTCGAGCCCGGCCGCCGCGAGCACCAGCACGTCGACCTCCCCCGCCGCCAGCTTACGCAGCCGCGTGTCCACGTTCCCGCGCAGCTCCACCACGGACAGGTCGGGTCGCACCGCCAGCAACTGGGCTCGCCGGCGCAGCGCGCTGGTGCCGACCCGCGCGCCCTCGCGCACGTCGCCGAGCAGCCGCTCGCCCACGAGCACGTCCATCGGATCCGCCCGCCGCGGGGTCGCCACGATCGCGGTGCCGGGCGCCAGCTCGGCCGGGACGTCCTTGGCGGAGTGCACGGCGAGGTCGATCTCGCCGGCTGTCAGCGCCGCCTCGATCGCGCCGACCCAGCGCGACTTGTCGCCGCGGTCACGGCCGACGTCGCCGGCCGTGGTGATCGTGACCAGCTCGGTGGCCTGCGGCAGCAACCGCTCGACGGCGCGGGCCTGGGCGAGCGCCAGCGCGCTGCCGCGCGTTCCGATCCGCAGCGCGGTCGCCGTCAAGGCCGGCGCAGCGCGCGGACCTCGGCGGGCTGCTCCGCCGCCTTGGTCGCTTCTTCGGGCTCGGCCAATCCGAAGAGCTCGCGCAGGAGCTGGAGGCGCGCGTGGCGGTGGGCCGTGTCGAGGGCCTTGACGTGCGCCGTGGGCATGTGCAGGAGCCGCTTGGCGATCGCGTTGGCGAGGGCCTCGACGCGCTGCCGGTCGCGCTCGGTGAGCGCCTCCCAGCGGCCGTCGTTCTCGGCCAGCGCCGTCGCCACCACCTCATTGCCGAGCGCGCGGAGCGCGGTCAGGGTGGGCAGCGTCTCGAGCGAGCCGAGCCATCCGGCGAAGGCGTGGATCTCCTCCTCCACGATCCCCTCGGCCCTGCGGGCCTCGGCCTTGCGGACGGAGATGTGGCGCGCCACCTGTGCCTGGAGGCCGTCGATGTCGATCACCGTCACGCCGGGCAGGTCGCCGCACTCGTGCTCGATGTCACGCGGCACGGCGAGGTCGAGCAGCAGCAGCGGGCGCTGCTCGCGCCCGGCTAGCACGACCTCCAGGTCCTCGGCCTCGAGCAGCGTGTGCGGGGACGACGTCGAGGAGATGACGATGTCGGCGCGCGCAAGCTCAGCGGGCAGGGCGTCGAACGAGGCCGTGGAGCCGCCGAACCGCTGGGCCAGCACGGTGGCCCGCTCGCGCCGCCGGTTGGCGATGAACATCGTGGTCACGCCCTGGTCGTGCAGGGCCCGCGCGGTCAGCTCGGCCGTCTCGCCGGCGCCGATGATCAGGACGTGCCGCTCGCTCAGGTCGCCGAGCGCGTCGCGGGCGGCGTCGACCGCCACGGAGGCGACGCTTGCCCGCCCCGACGAGATCTTCGTCTCGGTGCGCACGCGCTTGCCGGTGGCGAGCGCTGCCCGGAACAGCTTGTTGGTCATCGGCCCGGTGGTCCGGGCCGCCAGCGCCGCCTCGTACGCGCGCTTGACCTGGCCCTGGACCTCCGCCTCGCCGACGATCATCGACTCCAGGCCACCCGTCACCCGGTACAGGTGCCGTGCCGCGTCGCAGTTGCGCAGCGAGTAGATGCCGTCGAGCAGCTCGGTCGGCCGGATGCCGGCGCGCCGCGCGAGCAGCCCCAGCGCGACCGACTCGCCCTCGACCGGGTCGCGCACCACCAGGTACAGCTCGGTGCGGTTGCAGGTGGAGAGGGCGACGGCCTCACTGATCGCCGGATGGCCGGTCAGCTCGTGCAGGAGCGGCTCGGCCCCGCCCTCGGTGAGGGCGATGCGCTCGCGCAGGGCGAGCGGCGCCGTCTTGTGCGAGGCGCCGAGCGCCAGCAGCTCGGTCATCGGGTCACCGTCTCCTCGGCCGCGTCGTGGTCGCGGGCCGCCTCGCGCCGCTCGACGATCTGGGTCAGCTCGCCGAGCTCGCGGGCGATGCGCGCCAGCTTGCCCGCCATGATCGCCACGTATATCAAGATCAGGGCGAGGAACACCAGGTAGGCGGCGGCCACGTACGGGCCGGCGTCGTCGAGCGGCAGGGCGGGCATCAGAGCTGCTGGGGCGCTGCGCTGCGCCGGGCCGGGAGCCACGCCTCGTCGTCCTCGTCCGCCAGCCGCCGCTTGAGCGCGCGGAGCCGCATCGAGGCCTGTTTGGACGTCAGCTCGTACTTGCAGAGCGTCACGAACAGGACGGCCATGCCCGCCAGCGACACCAGGAAGGTCAGCCGCATCGCGCCGGGCATCGAGCCGCCGGTCGCGCTCAGCACGCGCGGGTGCGTGAACGACTCGGCCATCCGGACGGCCATGAAGTTGAGCGGCACGAAGGCGCCGGCCACGATCGAGAAGACGGCCGCGGTGCGTGCCTGGCGCTCCGGGTCCTCGATCGAGAAGCGCAGCGGCTGATAGCAGGCGTAGAGCAGGAAGACGATCAGGAAGGAGACCAGCGTCGGCTCCTCCCAGACCCACCAGTGGCCCCACGCGGCCTTGGCCCAGATCGAGCCGGTGATCAGTGCGCCGATGCCGAGGATCAGCGAGATGTGAATGGCGACGTAGGACCGCAGGTCGTGTGCGCGGTCGCCGTCGCGCAGGTAGCGCAGGCCCCACACCCCGCCCGCCACGAACCCGCACAGCGCGACGATCGCCAGCGGCACATGCAGGTAGAAGATCTTCTGGATGAAGCCCTGGTCGGCGTCGTTGGGCGCGTAGAAGAACACGAGCGCGAACGCGCCGACGATGAGGCCGACCGAGGCGATGGAGAGGGGCACCAGGCCCCGGGCGAACACGTGTGGCTACTCCTCGAGGAGAAAGTCGAAGACCGCGAAGGCGAGCAGGCCGAACACGAGATCATAGAGGCCGAGCACCAGCAGCCAGCGCCCTGGAAGCGCCTCCGCCCCGGCCTCGAGCAAGAGCGGCGAGGTGGCGCGCGCGGCGGCGATGACCAGCGGGATCATCAACGGCAGCGCGAGGATCGGCACGATGACCTCGCGCGCGCGGGTCTGGATCCCGAGCGCGCCGACCAGCGTCCCCAGCACCGCCACCCCGAGATCGGCGAGCAGGAGCACGGCGATCAGCTCGGGCACGGCCTCCCACGGCGTCGGGCCGAGCAGCAGGATCGCGAAGGCCGGCACGGCCGCGAGCTCGACAGCCACGAGGAAGCAGAACAGCACCGTCGCCTTCGCCACGAACAGGGAGGTGCGATCGACGGGCGCCAGCAGGAACCCGTCGAACCCGCCCTGCTCGCGCTCGGCCACGAACAGGCGGCTGATGCCCAGCACGGCCGCGAACAGCAGCGTGACCCACAGGACGCCGGCGGCCAGCTCGCCCTCCACCGAGCGGCGGTCGAGCGCGAAGTGGAACAGCACGAAGGTCGAGACGCTGAACAGCAGCATCGCCGGCACCGCCTCGCCGGTGCGCAGTTCGACGCGCAGGTCCTTGCGCACGAGCGCGCCGACCGCGCGCCTCATGGCCGCAGACCTCCGTCGCCACGGCCGGCCCAACGACTCACGCGTACAGCCGCCTCACATCGTCCGCCGCCACCTCGCGGGCGCGTCCCAACAGCTCCGGCCGGCCGCCGCGTAGGCCGAGCACGAGGTCGGCCTCGTCGAGCCCCTGCTCGACGTCGTGGGAGATCAGCACGCGCGCGGCGCCGCTCGCCCGCCCGATCAGCGGCGCCACCGCGCCGGCCGCGCCCGGGTCGAGATTCGCGAGCGGCTCGTCGAGCAGCAGCAGCTCGGGCTCGTGCAGCAGCGCGCGACAGATCGCCACGCGCTGCGCCATGCCGCGCGACAGCGACCGCACCGGCTCGTCGCCGCGGCGCGCCATGCCGACCGCGTCGAGCAGCGCCTCGCCACGCGCGGGCGCAACGTCGTGCAGCCGCGAGTGGAAGCGCAGGTTCTCGCGCGCGGTCAGGTCGCGGTAGAGCAGCGGCTCGTGGCCGACGAGCCCGACCCGCCCGCGCACCGCCCAGCCGTCGCGCGGCAGCTCCCGGCCGAGCACGCGCACCTCGCCGGCGTGCGGGCGCAGCAGCGTGGCGAGCACGCGCAGCAGCGTCGTCTTGCCCGCGCCGTTGGCCCCGAACACCGCGAGCGTCGCGCCGCGCGGCAGGTCCAGCGTCACGCCGGTGAGCGCGACGCGTTCCCCGTACGCCCGTGCGAGCTCGCGCAGGGAGACGGCCGGCGCGCCGTCACCGGAAACCTCCGGCGTGCCGTCGGCCGCCGCGGCCGGCGCGCCGTCAGCGTCGGCGGCCATGGTGCGACGAGTCGCCGCGCAGCGTCTGCACCACGTGGTCCAGCGTCGGCGCGAGCACGCCGAAGAGCTGGTCGATCGCCTTCGGCGAGCCCGGGAAGTTGACGATCAGCGTGCGGCCGGCGATCCCCGAGACGCCGCGCGTGAGGATGCCGAGCGGCGTGTGGCGGGCGCCCTCGGCGCGCATCGCCTCGGCGAAGCCCGGCGCGTCGCGGTCGATCACCACGCGCGTCGCCTCGGGCGTCACGTCGTCCGGCGTCATTCCTGTTCCGCCGGTCGTGAAGATCAGGTCGCAGCCGGCGTCGACGTAGTGGTGCAGACGATCCTCGATCAGCGAAAAGTCGTCGGGGACGACCTCCATGGCGATGACCTCGCAGCCTGCCTCCTCGGCCGCCGCGGCCAGCCGCGGGTCCGGAGCGGTCCTCCGCCTCGCGGCGCGAGACCGACGTCGAGATCGTGAGGACGGCGGTGCGGATGGCCCGGAGCTTAGAGGGCCCGAACCCTCCCGGGCTCAAGAGAGCCGACTCATGTTTTCAGCAGGCTTCCAGCGGGTTTCCAGCGGCCTCCGTGACGGTGATCTCACACCATCCACCAAGGAGGGCACCATGAAGGGCATCACGTTGCTGGCGGCCGCCGTGGCGGCGCTGGCACTCGCCGCGCCCGCGGGCGCGGCCACGTACGAGGTGGCGGGCACGCAGAAGTCGATCGACGACGACACCGCGAAGCTGAGCGGCGACCTCCGGGGCGTCTGGACGACCACGTCATCCGAACTCGTCGCTTTCACCCCCTACATCGAAATCAAGGGCACCGAGTTGTTCGAGGGGTGCATCGACCGGCGGCGTGACCGCTCATGCGCGGGTGACCCGTCGGGCACGCTGTCCCTCGAGTTCGGCTTCCTGGGCATCTACGAGTCGCCCGACCCGGCCTCGCTCGTGTGGGGCACCTGCTGGCATCCCGTCGTCAGCGGCACCGGGGCCTTCGCGGGCGCACAGGGCGTCCTCGCGTTCGTCGACTCTCCGACCCCCAAGGGCGCCAGCACTCGCTACATCGGCAGCCTGACGCTGAAGGGCGGAAGGTCTGCCCGAAGGGCACGGGCGAGCGCGGCACCGCGGACGGGCTGCTGAGCCCTACTCGACCGGACGGGCCGGCGCTTGCGCCGGCCCCCGAACTCGGTAAGGCTCGCCCTGACAACGCCATGACCATCGGGAATCCAGCCGCCGGCACGGAGGTCGCGGGCTACCGCATCGAGCACCTGCTCGGGCGCGGCGGCATGGGCACGGTCTATCGCGCTCACGATGTGCGGCTCGACCGGCCGGTCGCACTGAAGCTGCTCGCACCGGGCGCGTCGGGGTCCGACGGCGCGCCCGAGCGGCTGCTCCGCGAGTCGCACATGGCGGCGCGGCTCGACCACCCGAACGTGATCCCGATCTACGAGGCCGGGCAGCAGGACGGCCGGCTGTTCATCGCGATGCGCTACATCGCCGGCGGCGACCTGAAGGCGCTGCTGCGGCGCGAGGGCTCGCTGCCGCCGCCGCGCGCCGTCGCGGTCGCGGCGCAGATCGCCGACGCGCTCGACGCTGCGCACCGCCGCGGCCTCGTGCACCGCGACGTCAAGCCCAGCAACGTCCTGCTCGACTCCGACGACGGCCGCGAGCACTGCTACCTGGCCGACTTCGGGCTGACCCAGAGCAGCACGGACCGCGGGCCGGCCGACGGGCAGGGCATGGGCACGATCGACTACGTCGCGCCGGAGCAGATCCGCGGCGAGCCGCTCGACGGGCGAGCCGACCAGTACGCGCTGGCGTGCCTGCTGTTCGAGTGCCTGACCGGGTCGGTCCCGTACCGGGCACGGTCGGACGTCGCGGCGATCTTCGCGCACCTCGAGGAGTCCGCGCCGCGGGCGTCCGAGCGCGCCGCCGACCTGCCCACGGCGATCGATGCCGTCCTGGCCCGCGGCATGGCCAAGCGCCAGGAGGAGCGCTACGGGAGCTGCTCGGAGCTCGTCGCGGAGGCGGGCGCGGCGCTCGGCCTCGTCCCCGCACCGCCCCGAACGCGCCTCGCGGTGCTCGGGGCCGTCGTGGCGGCCACGCTGGCCGCTGCACTGGTGGCCGTGGTCCTGCTCCGGAGCGACGCGCCGCCGGCGCCCGCCCCCACGGGCTCCCTGACGCGCGTCGACGCGCGCACGAACGAGGTCATCGACCGCACGCCGGTCGCCGGCCATCCGGGCAATCTCGCGGTCACGCCGGGCGGGATCTGGATGGCCGACTTCACCGACGGCGTGCTCTGGCGCTACGAGCCCGGCGCAGGCCGGCCCCAGCGCATCCCCTCCAACGGCGAGCCGCGCGACCTGGCCGCCCTCGACGGCAAGATCTACGTCGCCGCCGACCGGGCGTTGCTGGGCGGGGTCGTCTCACGCTACGACGCTTCGACCGGCGTGCGGGAAGACACGATCGACCGGGAGGCGTGCGCGATCGCCTCGGGCGAGGGCGTGGTCTGGGTCGCCGGCTGCCCGTCCGTGCAGCGGCTCACCACCGGCGAGGGGCAGCTGCGTGAGCTGGAGAGTGGTCCTCATCCCGTTCCGCTCGCCTGGGACGGCCGAGAACCGGCGCTACCAGTTCCGCGAGCTCGCGATCGGCGCCGGCTCCCTGTGGGTGCTCGGTGACGCGCTGGATCGCCGGATGTGGCGGCTCGACGCGCGCACGGGCGACCGCCAGAGGACGATCGAGCTCGGCTTCCCGCCGACTTCGGCAGCGGTCGCGGGGGGAGCGGTATGGATCACCGACGGGCTCAACGACCGCGTCGTCCCGGTGGACGTCGAGAGCGGCAGGGTGCTGGCGGCGGTCCCGGTCGGCCGCGGCGCGAGCGGCATCGCCGCCGGGGCGGGCGCGGTGTGGGTGGCGAACACGCTCGACGGCACCGTCTCGCGGATCGATCCGGCGACGCGGCGGGTCGTCGCGACGATCCGGGTCGGCGGGCTTCCGCGCGCCGTGGCGGTGGGCGACAAGACGGTCTGGGTGACCGCGCATGCGCTCTGAACCTCGCCCGTCCCGGCTCCTGGCCGCCGCGGCGCTGCTCTTCGTGGCACTGACAGCGGCGTGTAGCGAGCAGCCGCCGCTGCGGATCGGCGTGATCACGGACTGCACCGGGAACTTCCGCTCGTTCGAGGACGCCGAGCTCTCGGGCGCCGCACTGCCGCTGATCGAGCGTGGCGCGGAGCTGCGCGGGCAGCGCGCATCCGACGGGCTCGGCGCGGCCGAGGTCGCGGGCCGGCGGGTCGAGCTCGTCCGCGGCTGCACCGAGTCGCTGGAGTTCTCGACGCTGACCGGCGAGCTGCGCCGGCTCGCCGAGCACGATCACGTCGACGTGATCGTCGCCGGCACCACGGGCACCGACGCGATCGTCATGCGCGACGTCGCGCGGCGCTATCCGCACGTGCTGTTCGTCGCCATCTCACCAGGGCCCCGCGAGGTGACGCTCCATCGTCCGGCCCCGAACCTCTATCGGTTCGTCGCCGACTACGGCCAAGGCGTCGCCGGGCTCGCGTCCCACGCGTACCGCGCGCTCGGCTGGCGCCGGGTTGCGATCGTCACACCCGGCTGGGACGTCGGCTGGGGCAACCGGGACGCGTTCACCGCCGAGTTCTGCGCGCTCGGCGGGCGGGTCATCCGCCACGTCGTGCCCGACTTCGAGGGCTACAGGTTCGATCCCAAGGGCCGCGACGTCGAACGCGTCCCGCGTGACGTCGACGGCGTCGCGGTCCTGGGCGCGGGGTCCGTCTTCGACCCGAGCGCGTTCATCGAACGCCTCGCGCGACGCGTCGGCGATCCCTCGCGGCACATCGTCGTCGGGCCCGCAACCGTGGACGAGCCCGACACGCTCGAGGCGAGCGCCGGCGCGCTCGGCGGCGTTGTCGCCGGCTCGCATCTCGACCCGGCGCGCCGGCGCGAGTACCTGCGCACCTTCGCGGCTACGTTCCCGGGCGTGCATGACAGCCTGGCCGGCATCTGGGTGGTGCGCGGCTTCCACGACGGTGTCGAGGCGGTGCTGCGCGGAATCGAGCGGTCCGGCGGCGACACGCGGACGCTCCCGGCCGCGCTCGCGCAGCTGCGCACCGATCTGCTCGGCGGCCCCGTGCGGCTCGACGGTGCGCGCCAGGCCGTGGTCACGAGCCAACTCGTCCGCATCGGCATCGGACGTGGCGGCAAGCCGTCGTTGACGCCCGTCCGCAGCATCCCCGACGTCGACCAGTCGCTCGGCGGGCTGCTGGATCCCGCGGCCTCCCCCAGCGACCGCCCGGCGCCGTGCCGACGCGGCCAGGCCCCTCCACCGTGGGCGCGCTGATCAGGCGACCGCCGTCGCGATCGTCCACGTGAAGCGCGTGTCGCCGGCACGGCCCGCGAGGCCGCCGGGGCGCAGCCCGCGCCGCACCAGCAGCGTCGGCGCGCCGGGGTGCGTCGCGAGCGCCGTCCGCGCTCGCCCGAGCCCGTCGTGGCGCCAGCGCTCCGTGAGGCCGACGACGACCACGCCGGCATCGCCGGCCGCCGCGACGAGCGCCTCGGGCGACGGCTCGACGATCACCGCCTCGGCCCGCACGCCGAGCGCGCGCTGCAGCGCGAGCGACGCGCTCGCCAGCAGGCGGCTGGCATCGCGTCCGGACGCGCCCGTGCTGGCGCCCGCCAGCCGCAGCGGCCGCTCCAGCGACCGCGCCAGCCAGGCGCCCAGCTCGACCGCCGCCCAGTCGTGCTCGGCGCCGGAGAACGGGACCAGCACCGGCCCGGCGCCCAGGCGACGGTCGCCGACGAGCACCGCCACGTCGCACGGCGCGTGCTCGAGCAGCGCGATCACCCGCGCGTCCTCGAGCAGCCCGGATGGCGCGTCGGCGATCAGCAGGGCCGCGTCCTGCTCGGCCGCGAGCCGCGCGAGGTCGTTGCCCGGAGTGACCGAGGTGAAGACGGCGGTGCGGACGATCACGCCGCGCGGCCCCAGCGCGGCCCCGAGCTCGTGCAGCTCGCCGGTCACCGGTCCGAGCCGGTCAACCGACGCCACCGTTGCAGCGAGCACGAGCTCGGCCCCGCGCTCGGCGGCGAGCGGCGCGCCCAGGTCCGCCGCCGCGGCCGGCGCCGTCGTGGCGAGCGCCGCGCACAGCACGGCGGGAGCGGCCGGCGGCGAGGGCGTGCCGTCGGTGGGTGCCAGGCTCGGGTCCTGCCGCAGGATCGCGCGCTCGAGCTCCTGCAGCTCGGCGCTCGGCTCGAGCGCCAGCTGGTCGATCAGTGCCGTGCGCGCCGCGCGGTACGCCGCCAGCGCGTCGGCCTGGCGACCGCATGCGGTAGAGCGCGCGCATCTGCAGCGCGCGCAGCCGTTCGCGCAGCGGATGCTCGGCGATCAGCGTGTCGAGCTCGGCGGCCGCCTCGGCCGCGCTCCCGCACTCGAGGTCGACGCCGATCCGGCGCTCGAGCGCCGCGAGCCGCAGCTCGTCGAGCCGCGCGGCGATCGGTCGCAGCGCGGGCAGGTCGGCGAGATCGCTGAGCGACGGGCCGCGCCAGAGCGCCAGCGCGGCGCGCAGCTCGGTCGCGGCCGCCTCGGGGCGCCCGGCCGCGTGCTCGGCCGTGCCGTTTGCGGCCCGCTGCTCGAAGCGCTGCAGGTCCAGCGCGCCGTCGGCCGCGATCAGGGCGTATCCGCGGCCCCGGGTGACGATCGTCTCGCGCCCGAGCAGCTTGCGCAGCTGCGACACGTAACCCTGGACGATGTTCGCCGCCGTCTCCGGCGGCGCCTCGTCCCAGAGGCCGTCGATCAGCCGGTCGAGCGGCACGACCTCGTTCGCGTGGGCGAGCAGGAGAGCGAGCAGCGCACGCTGGTGGCGGCCGGCGAGCGCGACCGCGCGCCCGTCCACGCTCACGTCGAGCGGCCCGAGGATCCGGTACTCGACGTTCACCGGCCGACTCTACCGGCGCGGCGCCGTCGCTCCGGTCAGGCGGCGGCGGAGGCGTGCGCGCGCTGGGCGGTGTCGATCAGTTCGCGCACGCCGCGCTCGTCCCCGGTGCGCAGGAGCTCGACCGGGTCGGGCTCGCCGTTGACGATGCCCTCGAAGAACTCCTTGCGGTCCTGGTACGTAGGCAGGGTCGCCTTCGCCCAGCCGCGCGCCTCGTTGAGCAGCACCGCGAGCCGCGCGTAGGGCTCGCCGAACTCGTCGGCGATCTCGGCCTTGATCCGCTTGGCCAGCGCCGGCGAGGCGCCGGCCGTGGAGATCGCGATGGCCAGCGGCCCGGTGCGCACGATCGCCGGCAGGATGAAGTTGCACAGCGGCGGCACGTCGACCACGTTGACGAGCATCGCCCGGCGCTCGGCGTCCTCGAACACGCGGATGTTCACGTCGGTGTCGTTGGTCGCGGCGATCGCGATGAACGTCGCCTCGACGTCGCCGGGCCGGTACTCGCGCCGGATCCACTCGATCGAGCCCTCCTCGGCGAGCTCGACGAGCTCCGGCACCGCCTCGGGCGCCACGAGCACCACGCGGCCGTCGCACGCCAGCAGGCCCTCGACCTTCTCGAGCCCGACCTCGCCGCCGCCGACCACCACGCAGCGACGCCCCGTCAGCCGCAGGCAGGCGATGTAGAACGGGGTCTCGAGCATCCCCTGCACGCACGTCTGGTCGCAGATCCCCTTGCGGAACTGGCAGACGCACTCCTTGCCGGCGTAGGCCTGGGCGGGCACGCGCTCTACGGTACCGATCCGGTAACCGCTGCTTGTCCGGGCCGCCGCCCCAGCGTAGGGTCGCGGTCTAGGAGACCGTCGGCTCGCCATCCACTCGCCGCCGGATGCCGAGCGGGTTGTCCTCCTGCAGCTCTGGCGGGAGCGCGTCAGCCGGCGCGTCCTGGTAGGCGATCGGGCGCGTGAAGCGCTGGACCGCGGTCATGCCCACCGACGTGTGCAACGGGCTGGTGGTCGCCGGGAACGGGCCGCCGTGGTGCATGCCGAACGTGACGGCGACGCCGGTCGGGAAGCCGTTGAAGACCACGCGGCCGGCACGCGCGCCGAGCGCCGCGACCACGTCGGCCACATCCTCGCCGGGCTCGGCGTGCAGGGAGCCGGTTAGCTGGCCCTCGATCTGCTCGAGGGCGGCGAGCAGCTCCTCGCGCGAGCCGTGGCGCAGCAGCAGCACGACCGGCCCGAAGTGCTCTTCGAGCAGCTCGGGCGTGAGTCCGGCCGCCGGCGCCTCGTAGGCGGCGGGCTGGTGGCGGAAGCCGGGGCCGTCGGGCGGCGACGCCTCTCCGAGCGGCCGTGCCTGGCCCTCGAGGCGTGCGACCCCGTTGCGCAGGGCGTCCCGCAGGCGCTCGTTGAGCAGCACCTGCGGGTCGGCGGCGTCGAGCCTGGCCGCGAGGTCGGCGGCGAACGCGTCCCCTGCCTCGCCGGCCGGGACGAACACCACGCCCGGCTTCGTGCAGAGCTGGCCGCCGAAGCTCGACACGGAGGCGGTCAGGCCCTCGGCGATCTTCTCCCCACGCTCGCGCAGGGCCGCCTCGGTCACCACGATCGGGTTGATCGAGCCCATCTCGGCGTAGACGGGGATCGGCACCTCGCGGCGCGCGGCGCGGTCGAAGAGCGCCTTGCCGCCGTTGAACGAGCCGGTGAAGCCGACCGCGGCGATCTCGGGAGCGTCCACGAGCGCCTCGCCGACCTCGACGCCCGCCGCGGGCAGGTGCGCGAACGTCCCCGCCGGCAGGCCGGCGCCGGCGACCGCGGCGCTCAGCTCGCGCGCCACCAGCTCGCCGGTGCCGGGGTGCGAGGGATGGCCCTTGACGATCACCGGGCAGCCGGCCGCGAGCGCCGACGCGGTGTCGCCGCCCGCCGTCGAGAACGCGAGCGGGAAGTTCGAGGCGCCGAACACCGCGACGGGCCCGAGCGGGACGCGCATGCGCCGCACGTCGGGCTTCGGGATCGGCTTCGCCTCGGGATCCGGGTGGTCGATGATCGCCTCGGCGTCGTCGCCGCCGTCGACGATCGCCGCGAACGCCTCGAGCTGCCCGCAGG
The DNA here is from genome assembly GCA_963830725.1 of uncultured Solirubrobacteraceae bacterium. GTDB lineage: Bacteria > Actinomycetota > Thermoleophilia > Solirubrobacterales > Solirubrobacteraceae > DASSUW01. The sequence continues at coordinate 19,459 of CAWHNO010000014.1, forward strand.
TGCGCTCCAGCTCCGAGCGCAGGCGCGGGACCTCGGGCAGGCCGGTCTCGGCCTCGCAGACCGCGATGATCTCGTCGCCGGCCGCCCGCAGTCGCGCGGCGGCTCCGCGCAGCAGGGCGGACCGCTTGGAGCGGTCGCGCAGCGCGCCGGACCGGTGGACGGCCGCGGCGGCCATGACGGCAGCGCGCACGTCCTCCGGCGACGCCTCCTCGTAGCTCGGCCCGGGCTCGCCGGTGCGGGGATCGACGGAGTTGAAGGTTCGCGGCATCGCGTGTACCTTACCGGTTCGATCATCGAACCAATGCAGTCACAAGATCAGACCACTTCCCGTCCCGGGAACGGAGCAGAGCGGTCGGCGATGACGCCGCTCCGGCCGCGCCAGCGGTACGAGCAGGTGGCCGACCGGATCGCCGCCGACATCAGCGCCGGCCGGCTGGCGCCCGGCGAGCGGCTGCCGTCGGAGCGCGACCTGGCGCGCCGGCTCGAGGTCGGCCGCGCGTCGGTGCGCGAGGCGATCGCGGCGCTCCAGGTCGCCGGCATGATCGAGACCCGCCCCGGCTCCGGCTCCTTCGTGGCGGCCGGCGCCGCAGGGCGCACGCGCGAGGCACATGACTCGAGCCCTTCCGACCTGCTGGAGGCGCGCGCGCTGTTCGAGCCCGCCGTCGCCCGCCTGGCGGCGCAGCGCGGCCGCCCCGACGAGGTGGCCGAGGCGCTGCTGGCCGAGATGGAGCGTGCCGCCGAGCAGCGCGACCTCGCGGGCTGGAACGACTGCGACCGGCGCTTCCACCAGCGCATCGCGGCGCTGACCGGCAACCCCGTCGTGCTCGATCTCGCCGAGCGCATCGCCGCGGTCATGGACGAGCCGCTGTGGCAGCGGCTGCGCGACGACTCGATCGCCGTCCCCGGTCGCACCACGCTGCACCTTGCCGAGCATCGGATGATCTACGAGGCGATCGCGGAGGGCGACGCGGACGCCGCCGAGCTCTACGCCTCCCAGCACCTCCGGCGCGTCCGCCGCTATATGACCCTCGACTGAAAGGCCCTCATGCGCTTCCCCGGCATCATCCCCGCCGCCACCACCCCGTTCGACGCCTCCGGGGCGATCGACTTCGAGGCCCTCGAGAGCAACGTGGCCGCGCTGCTCGAAGCCGGCGTGCACGGGGTCGTCGCCACCGGCACGATGGGGGAGGCCGGCAGCCTGTCGACCGCCGAGCGGCGCGAGGTCGTCGCGGCCGTCGCGCGGGCCGTCGATCGGCGCGTGCCGGTGATCGCCGGCGTCTCCGCGGGAACGCCCGCCGCCGCGATCGCCCTCGCTGCCGACGCCGCCGAGGCCGGCGCCACCGCGCTGATGATGCTGCCGCCGCTCGGCTACCGCGGCGACGCCGACGAGATCGTCGCCCACTACCGCTCGGTCGGCGAGGCCGCCGGCCTGCCGCTGATGGCCTACAACAACCCGGAGGCGAGCGGGACCGACATGGGCACCGAGATGCTCGCGCGGCTGTACGAGGAGATCGACGCCGTGCTGGCGGTCAAGGAGTGCTCGGGCGACGCGCGGCGGATCCCGGCGCTGATCGACGCCGCGCCCGGGCTGGAGGTGCTGGTCGGCGGGGACGACTGGGCGCTCGAGGGCTTCTGCGCCGGGGCCACCGGCTGGGTCAGCGGCGTCGCCGACGTCGCCCCCGGCGACTGCGTGATGCTGTACGAGGCGTGCCGCGCGGGCGACCTCGAGACGGCGCGGGCGATCTACCGGCGCCTGCTCCCGCTCTCGCGCTTCGACATGACGCCCAAGCTCGTGCAGTACTTCAAGGCGGCGATGGACGAGGTCGGCTTCGCCGGTGGCCCGTGCCGGCCGCCGCGGCTGGCGCTCACCGATGCCGAGCGCACGGCGCTCGCCGACGCGATGGCGGTGCTGCGCGAGGGCGCCCCTGTATGACCTCGTTCGAGGCCGTCGACTCGCACACGGAGGGCATGCCGACGCGCGTGGTCACGAGCGGGGTCGACCCGATCCCCGGCGCGACCATGCTCGAGCGCAAGCTCTACTTCGAGCGCGAGCTGGACGACCTGCGGCTCCTGCTGATGCGCGAGCCGCGCGGCCACTCGGCGATGTCCGGCGCGATCCTCCAGCCGCCGACGCGCGAGGACGCCGACTGGGGCGTGCTGTTCATCGAGGTGAGCGGCTGCCTGCCGATGTGCGGGCACGGCACGATCGGGGTGGCGACCGTCCTGGTGGAGACCGGCAGGGTGCCGGTGCGCGAGCCGGAGACCGTGGTGCGGCTCGACACGCCGGCCGGGCTCGTCGAGGCCCGGGTGGCCGTCGAGGGCGGCCGCGCGCGGTCGGTGACGCTGCGCAACGTGCCGTCGTTCCTGTACGAGCGCGACCGCCGCGCCGGCGGCGTCGTGTGCGACATCGCGTTCGGCGGCAACTTCTACGCGCTCGTGCCGGTCGAGGACGTCGATCCGGGACGGGCCGACGAGTACATCCGGCGCGGCGCGGAGATCATGGCCGCCGTCGACGAGCGCCCGCCCGTCCATCCGCTCGACGAGCGCATCGCCGGCTGCCGCCACGTCGTCTTCCACGCGCCCGGCCGCGACGGCGCGCATGCCCGCAACGCGACCTCGATCCACCCGGGCTGGCTCGACCGCTCGCCCTGCGGCACGGGCACCTCGGCCCGCATGGCGCAGCTGCACGCCCTCGGCGAGCTGGCGCTCGGCGAGCCGTTCGTCAACGAATCGGTCATCGGCACGCGCTTCACCGGCCGCCTCGTCGAGGCGACCCGCGTCGGCGACCTGCCCGCCGTCGTGCCGGAGATCACCGGCCGCGCCTGGGTGACGGGCCGGGCCGAGTACCTGCTCGACGCCGACGACCCGTTTCCCGCCGGCTTCGCGCTGTGAGAGCGCGCGAGGTCGCGGTCGTCGGCGCGGGGATCGTCGGCGCCGCGACCGCGCGCGAGCTCGCCGTCCGCGGCGTGGACGTCGTGCTGCTCGACTCCGGCGAAGTCTCGAGCGGGACGACCGGGCTCGGTGAGGGCAACGTGCTGTGCTCCGACAAGGACGCCGGGCCGGAGCTGGAGCTGTCCGTGCACGGGCTGGAGCTCTACGACGAGCTGGAGGAGCGGCTGGGCGCCGAAGCGCGGATCCGCCGCAAGGGCGCGCTGATCGTGCACCCGGAGGCCGAGACGTGGGCGGCCGAGCCCGCGCGGCTCGAGCGTCTGCGGGCGGCAGGCGTGACCGGCGCGCTCGTCGCGGCCGACGACGTCGTCGCGCTCGAGCCCGAGCTGACCGGCGAGGTCTGCGGCGCGAGCCTCTTCGAGGCGGACCTCCAGTGCGACCCGCGGGCGATCGCCCGCGCGCTCGCTCGCGAGGCCGAGGAGGCGGGAGCCGAAGTGCGCACCGGGGCGCGCGTCGTGGAGATCGCCCAGGGCGTCGTCCTCGCCGGCGGCGAGCGCATCGGCGCCGGCGCGGTCGTCATCGCCGCCGGACCGTGGAGCGCGGCGTTCGCCGAACAAGCGGGGGTGCGGCTCCCGCTCGAGCCGCGCAAAGGCCAGCTCGTCCGCCTCGCCACCACCCAAGGGGGGTCAGACCCCCCTTACGTCGCTGCGGGCGGATTCGGACCAGCCAAGGGGGGTCAGACCCCCCTTATCCGGCACAAGGTGGTCGACGGGTCGTACCTGGCGTCGGTGATGAGCGGTGAGGCCGGGCTCCAGGTGACGAGCGTGGTGGAGACGACCTGGGACGGCGATGTGCTCGTCGGCTCGAGCCGCGAGCGCCGCGGGTTCGACACGACGGTCGACGACGCGGTCTCGGACGCGATGGTGGCGCGCGCCGCGCGGCTGTTCCCGCGGCTCGCAGGCCTCCCGCGCACCTCCGCCTGGGCGGGGCTGCGGCCGTGGCTGCCCGACCACCTGCCGGCCATCGGCCCGTCGCGAGCGGTCGAGGGGCTGTGGCTGGCCACCGGCCACGAGGGCGCGGGCGTCGCCCTCGGCCCGATCACCGGGCGCCTCGTCGCGCAGGCCTACTGCGGCGAGCCGTCGCCGGTCGAGCTCGCGCCGTTCGATCCCGACCGGTTCGGCCGCTGAGCCGCCGCGCGCGCCGCGCGCAGCGCGACCCGAGCCACCGGCAGCGCTCCCTCGCGCAGCGCGGCCAGACGCTCGCTCTCGCGGCCGTGCAGCAGCCGCGCGGCCGCCGTGCGGGCACGCACGAGCGCCGGGTCGTACGGAAGCCAGCGCGCGCTGCGCAAGCGCACGGGCTGCGACGCGAGCCGCCGCGGCGCCGTGTGGCGGGCCAGCCGCACCGGCACGGAGGGCACGGACTGGCCGTGCTCGTTGACCCACGCGAGCTCGGCGTCGAGGGACCGCGCCACGCGCTCGCCGTGCCGGCGGTTGTCGGTCCACACCGACACCGCGCTCGGGGCGTGCTCGGCCGCGAGCGCGATCGCCTCCGCCTCGGAGCTCGCCTCCAGCACCGCCAGCACCGGCCCAGGCGCTCGCTCGCGCGTGAGCCGCGCGTCCTCGCTCACGCCGCGCAGCACGATCGGCGCGCAGAACGCGCCGTCGAAGCCCGGCAGCTCGAGTGGCCCGCCGCAGAGCCGCTCGCCCCCGCCCGCCTCCGCGTCGGTCACGACTTGCTCGACCGCCTCGAGGTCGGCGTGCGATGCCAGCGGACCCACCTCGGTGTCCGCGTGCAGCGGGTCGCCGACGCGCAGGCGGCGCGCGCCCGCCACCAGCGCCTCGAGCAGCGGCGCGGCCGGGCCCGGGGCCACCACGAGCCTGCCGACGGCGGCGGGGTGCCGGCCCGCGCCCGCGAACGCCGCCCACAGGGCGCCCGACACCGCAGCGTCGAGCGATGCACCTTCGAGCACCAGCATCGTCGCCTTGGTGTCGTCGGCCCCGAGGTCGACCACGCGATCGAGCCGCCCACCGCGTGAGGACGCGTCGGCGAGGAGCTCGTTCGCGGCCGGGCCGTGGAGCAGCGCGATCAGCTCGCCGGGCACGCCCGCGCGGATGAACGCCGCCGCGATTCGCTCGGCGACGAGCGGCGCCGCCGGCGCCAGCAGCACCGCATTGCCCGCCAGCAGCGAGGCCGCCGACTCGAGGAGTGGCTCGGCCCACGGGGAGGCGCTGCGGGCACGCACTCCGACCACGCCGGCGGGCGCCTGCACGAGCACGGCGCGCCGCCCGCCGCGCAGCAGCGAAGGCCGGCCGAGGCGCTGGTCGGCGAGCGCCCGCGGGCCGTCGTCGGCCAGCGCGTGCAGCGCGCTGACCGACGGCAGCAGCTCGGCCAGCAGCGCCTCACTGCGCGGCCGCCCCGTCTCGCGCGCGATCAGGAGCGCGAGCCGGTCGAGCTCGTCGAGCACCGCCTGCGCGGCGCGCCGCAGGTAGTGGGCCCGCGCGGCGGCCGGCACCGCGGCCCACAGCGGCTGCACGAGCGCGGCGGCCGCGACCGCCGCGCGCAGCTCGTCCGGCCCGGCCTCGTCCACGCTGCCGAGCAGCTCGCCCGTGGCCGGCGAGCGGGACTCCAGCGCGGGCATCAAGCCCGCCCGCGCGCGCGGCGGACCCGCTCCAGCCGCTCGCGCATGTCGGCCTCCGCGTCGTCCGGGTGGTAGAAGCGCAGGTCGCCGAGGCCCTGAGGCAGGTGCTCCTGGTCGTTGACGTGACCCGGGTGCGAGTGCGGATAGTCGTAGCCCGCGCCCCGGCCGAGGGTCGCGGCACCCGGGTAGGCGGCCGACTGGAGCGCGGCCGGCGGGCGCGCCGCGCCCTCCTGCCCGATGTGCTCGCGGACGGCGCCGATCGCCCGCTTGACGGCGTCCGACTTCGGCGCCAGCGACAGGTAGATGGCGGCCTGGGCGAGCGCGAACCAGGCCTCGGGCATCCCGACGTGCTCGACCGCCTGGGCGGCGGCGACCGTGATCGGCAGCGCCTGCGGATCGGCGTTGCCGACGTCCTCGGAGGCGAGGATGATCATCCGCCGCGCGATGAAGCGGGCGTCCTCGCCGCCCTCGAGCATGGCGGCCAGGTAGTACAGCGAGGCGTCGGGATCCGAGCCGCGGGTCGACTTGATCCAGGCGGAGATGTAGTCGTAGTGCTGGTCGCCGCCCTTGTCGTAGAGGACGGCCTTGCGCTGCATGGCGTCCTCGGCCTCGGCGAGCGTCACCGCCTCGCCGGTCGCCGTCGCGCAGGCGAGCTCGAGCGCGTTCAACGCGGTGCGGGCGTCGCCGCCGGCGCGGGCGGCCAGGAACGCGATCACCTCGCCCGGGACGTCGACCTTCGGGCACTCGCCGCGCTCGATCGCGCGCCGCAGGAGGCCTTCGATCTGCTCGGCGCTGAGCTGCGCGAGCTCGTAGATCTGCGTGCGCGAGAGCAGCGCGCTGTTGACCTCGAAGTACGGGTTCTCGGTGGTGGCGCCGATCAGCGTCACCAGGCCCTCCTCGACCGCCGGCAGCAGGGCGTCCTGCTGCGCCTTGTTGAAGCGGTGGATCTCGTCGAGGAAGAAGATCGTCGCGCGGCCGCCGCCGCGCCGCTCGCGGGCGCGCGCGATCACCTCGCGCACCTCGGCGCGCCCGGCCTGGACGGCGGAGAGCTCCTCGAAGGCCGCATCGGCGTGCTCGGCGGCGAGCCGCGCGAGCGTCGTCTTGCCGCTCCCCGGCGGCCCGTAGAGGACCATCGAGTGCGGGTGGCCGGACTCGAGCGCAGCCCGCAGCGCCGACCCCTCGCCGAGCAGGTGCTCCTGGCCGACGAACTCGTCGAGCGTCTGCGGGCGCATGCGCGCGGCGAGCGGCCCGTCGGGCGGCGGCCTGTGATCGGGTCGTTTCTCGGGAGGCTCGAACAGCCGCTCCATTGAGACGATTATGCGGCCTACTCGCACTCGCAAGCTCGCGCGAGCGCCTTGATTAGATCTGCGCGGTGCGGCCAAACGTCCCCCTCAGCACGGTCGTCCGCGAGTGGGGGCGCATGGGCGCGCTCAGCTTCGGCGGCCCGCCGGCGCAGGTCGCGCTCCTACGCGACCTCACCGTCGAGCGCCGCCGCTGGCTCGACGCGCGCGAGTTCGAGGACGCCAACGCCGCCACGCAGCTGCTGCCCGGGCCGGCCGGCACGCAGCTCGCGATCTACTGCGCGATGCGCGCCGGCGGCACGGCCGGGGCGGTCCTCGGCGGCATCGCCTTCATTCTCCCCGGGCTGCTGCTGGTGCTGGCGATCTCGGCGATCGCGCTCGCCGACTCGCCACCCGAGTGGATCGTCGGGATCGGCGCCGGCGCGGCGGCCGCGGTGGTCGCCGTGGTGGTGCAGGCCGGCCTCGTGCTCACGCGGTCGAGCCTCGAGCACCGGCGCGACGGGCCGCTGCTGCGCGCGGCGATCTACGTCGCGGTCGGCGCGGCAGCGAGCATCCTGGCGGGCACCGGGCTCGTGCTCGCGCTGCTGGCGTGCGGGCTCGTCGAGCTGGCGTGGCGGCGGCGGGCCGGCGCAGCGGTGCATGCGTGGCCCGTCGCGCTGGCGCTCGCGGTCACGGGCGCGGAGGCCCTGCCCGCGCTGGCGTGGACGGCACTCAAGGTCGGCGCCCTCTCCTACGGCGGCGGCTTCGTGATCATCCCGCTCATGCAGGAGGACGCCGTCCAGACCTACGGCTGGATGACGTCCGCCGAGTTCGCCAACGCGGTCGCCTACGGCCAGCTGACGCCCGGTCCGGTCGTGCAGACGGTGGCGATCGTCGGCTGGGCGGCGGCGGGGCTCGGGGGCGCGCTGCTCGCGTCGCTGGTCGCGTTCGCGCCGTCGTTCCTGGTGATCGGGCTTACCGCCGAGCGCTTCGACCGGCTGCGCCGCTCGGGTGTTGCGCGCGCGTTCCTCGACGGCGCCGGCCCGGCCGCGGCGGGGGCGATCCTGGGCGCGGCCGTCCCGCTGTTCGACGCGGTCGAAGAGACGTGGCAGTACGCGGTGCTGGCCGCGGCGGCCGTCCTGCTGATCCTCGGCCGGCCGCCGATCTGGGCGCTCGTCGGCGGGGCCCTTGCCGGGCTTCTGTCAACGTTGGGTTGACAGACAGCTCGTGCAAGGCTGCTGCGGCACTACCGCTGGACGCTCGACTTCACGCGGATGACGATGCGGTTCGGATTCCCCGGCTGACGCGCGCGCCCGCCGGAGCCGGCTCCGGCCGCGGCCCGAGCAGCAGCGCCGCGACCGCGGCGAGCGTGACGGCGATGGCGCACAGCGCGAAGCCCGCATCGAAGGCGGCCAGCTCGTCGCCCGGTGCCGGCGTGCCGATCACCGCGACGAGCAGGGCGACGCCCAGCACTGCGCCGAGCTGACGGGCGGTGGTCGCGAGCGCCATGCCGGTCGCGAAGCGCGCCGCCGGCAGGCCCGACGCCGTCGCCCCGATCAGGGTCGGCAGGCCGAGGCCGATCCCGGCGCCGCCGACGAGGCCGTAGGGGAGCCACACGCCGAAGAAGTTCGCCTCCTCTCCGGCCGCGACGACCACCCACGCCAGCGACGCCGCGAACAGCGCCGCGCCGGCCACCGCCACCGGGCGCGGGCCGCTGCGCGTCGCCCAGCGGCCACCGAGCGGCGCGGCCACCGCGGAGGCGAGAGCGCCGGGCACGGCGGCGATCCCGGTCTCGAGCGGCGTCCAGCCCCAGACGGTCGTCGCGAACAGGACGGCGCAGAGGTTGGCGCCGAACAGCGCGGCGCCGAACGCCATCGTGCCGGCGTTGGCTGCACGCACCCGGCGCGTGCGGAGCAGCGCCGGCTCGAGCACCGGCGCCGCGATCCGGCGCGTACGTGCCACCAGCAGCGCTCCCGCCACGAGCGCGGCGGCGAGCGTGCCGAGCGTGGCCGCCGAGCCCCAGCCCCAGGACTCGCCCTGGACCAGGGCGAGCGCGAGCGCGCCCGTCGCGCCGGCGAGGAGCACGGCGCCCGGGAGGTCGGGCGGCGCGGTCTCGTCCGCGCGCGACTCGCGCAGCCGCCGCAGACCGAGCCACACCGTGATCAGGCCGACCGGAACGTTGATGACGAAGATCCAGCGCCAGCTCCCGGCCTCGACGAGCAGGCCGCCGAGCGGCGGCCCGACGCCCGCCGCGACCGCGCTGACCGCGCCCCAGGCGGCGATCGCCGCCGCCCACCGCTGCGGCGGGAAGGCGGCGAGCAGGAGCGCCAGGGCGGCCGGGATCATCGCCGCGGCGGCGGCACCCTGCACGGTGCGGGCGGCGACCAGCGCGCCGGGCGAGCCGGCGACGGCGCACGCCGCCGAGGCGAGCGCGAACACCGCGACCCCGCCGAGGTAGACGCGCCGCCGGCCGAGCCGGTCGGCGGCACGGCCGAGCACCACGAGCAGCGCCGCGAAGGCCAGCGCGTAGGCGTTGACGACCCATGACAGCGATCCGAGGCCGGAGCCCTCGAAGTCGCCGGCGATGTCCGGGAAGGCGATGTTGACGATCGTCACGTCCAGGTAGGCGAGGAACGTGCCGAGCACCGCGAGCCAGAACGTCGGCCATGGGCCTGAGCGGTCGCGTGGGGGGTCGGAGAGGGCGAGCCCGTATGGCGGAGAGCCGGGAAGCTGGGACATGTCGGGAGCTCCTGGGGAGGGGGGAGCACGAACGATCGTGCGAATTTCTATCAAAGGACGAACGATCGTGCTACCTTCTCGTCCACACATGGAAGCCGCATTGCTCGACGGCCGCCGGGAACGCGGCCGCCGCACACGGGAATCGATCCTCGAGGTCGCCGTCCAGCTCACATCCGTCGAGGGGCTCGACGGGATCACGATCGGCCGGCTCGCGAGCGAGCTCGGCATGAGCAAGAGCGGCCTGTTCGCACACTTCGGCTCCAAGGAGGAGCTGCAGCTGGCGACGATCGACGCCGCACGAGAGATCTTCGTCGCGGCCGTGATCGCACCGGTCCGCGAGGCCGAGCGCGGCCTGCCGCGGCTCGAGGCGCTGATGGAGAACTGGCTCGGCTACATGCGGCGCGAGGTGTTCCGCGGCGGCTGCTTCTTCGACGCGGTGCGCAGCGAGTACAACAGCCGCCCGCCGGGCCCGGTGCGCGATGCCGTGTGGGCCGACTTCGCGTCCTGGTCCGAGATCCTCACCAACCGGGTGAAGAGCGCTCAGGCGCTCGGGCACCTCGACCCCGAGGCGGACCCCGAGCAGATCGCGTACGAGCTCGATGCCCTCGGAGGCGCGGCCAACGTGCGCTTCCAGCTCGACCGCGACGAGGAGTGGTTCGAGCGCGCCCGCACGGCCATCCGGGCGCGCCTCGGGGCGCTCAGGATCTGACCCCGCCGCCGGGGGCACGAGCGCGGCGACGGGTAGCATCGTGGCCAATGGCCGCGCTGCAGGAGGAGACCGCCGAGGTACTGGCGCGGCTCATCCGATTCAAGACCGTCAACCCGCCGGGCAACGAGCGGGAGTGCCAGGAATGGCTGGCCGCCTACCTGCGGGAGGCGGGGCTCGAAGTCGAGCTGATGGGTGCCGACCCCGAGCGCCCGAACCTCATCGCGCGCCTGGCGGGGGCCGAGCCCGGACCGGTTCTGGGCTACCTGTCCCACGTGGACACCGTGCTCGCCGATCCCGACGACTGGACGCACGACCCGTGGTCGGGCGACATCCACGACGGCCACCTGTGGGGCCGCGGGGCGCTCGACATGAAGGCGCAGACCGCGGCCGAGGTCGTCGCCGCCGCCACACTGGCGCGCGAGGGCTGGCGGCCCGCGCGCGGCGAGCTGAAGGTCATCGCGGTGGTGGACGAGGAGACCGGCGGGCGGCTGGGCGCCCAGTGGCTCACTGAGCAGCGGCCCGACGTCGCGCGCGTCGACTGGCTGCTCAACGAGGGCGGTGGTCCGATGTTGCCGTACGGCGAACGCCGGCTCTATTACGTGACCTGCGCAGAGAAGGGCACGTTCCGCTTCAGCGTCCGCGCCCGCGGCAAGGCCGGCCACGCCTCGATCCCGGGCACCGGCGACAACGCGCTGCTCAAGCTCGCACCGGTCCTCACCCGGCTCGCCGAGCGCCAGCCCGCCTTCGACGTGATGGCCGAGCCGCGTGCCCTGCTGGCGGCGCTCGGCGAGGATGCCGGCGACCCGCAAACGGCGATCGACCGCGTGCGGGCGATCGAGCCGCGCCTCGCGGCCATGGTGGAGCCGACGCTGCGTGTGACCGCCGTCCCGACTCGCATCTTCGCCTCCGAGAAGATCAACGTGATCCCGGCCCGCGCCGAGGTGCACGTCGACTGCCGCGTGCCGCCGGGGATGGACGGCGAGGCGACGATGTCGCGGATCCGCGAGCTGATTCCCGACGACGAGCTGGAGATCGACTTCATGGAGCAGGTGGTCGGCAACCGCTCGCCGATCGACACGTCGCTGATGGGCGCGATCAAGGAATGGCTGGCCGAGAACGACCCCAGCGCCGAGGCGGTCCCCGGTGTGCTGCCCGCCTTCACCGACTCGCGCTGGTTCCGCGCCGCCTTCCCGGACTGCGCGGCCTACGGCTTCTTCCCGCAGCGCCACCAGAACTTCTACGAGGCGTGGTCGCTGATCCACTCCAACGACGAGCGGATCGACGTCCGCGACCTCGGGTACGCCGCGTCGTTCTTCGTCGATCTTCCGAGGAGGCTGCTTTGAGTCCGGTCCCAGAGGGCAAGCTCAGGCTCGGCGGTATGGCCCTGCGCAACGGGCTGCTGGTCCACGGCCCGACCCACTGGGCGGCGTCGGTGCGCGACGACGCGGGCGAGATCCGCACCGCGAGCGGGCGCAAGCCGCGCGTGCGCGCGGTCGACGACGTGCCGGGCGTGCGCGGCGTCGTGCGGCTCGGCGAGGCGTTCGCCGTCATTCCCCTCGTCAAGCGGTCGCTGCCGCAGGCAAAGCTGCCGTTCGAGTCGCCCAGCGTGCTGGCGGTCGCGGTCGGCGCCTCGCTGACCGGCGCGCTGCTGCGGCGGCGAGTCGCCGGGCCGGTCGGTGAGGCGGCCGCCGCGACGCTCTCGCTCGCGCCGGCCGTGCTCGCCCTGCGCGGCGGTGAGCTGGCCGCCTATCACGGCGTCGAGCACAAGGCGATCGCGGCCTACGAGTCCGAGGATGCGGACGCCGACGCGGCCGACGCCGCCAAGGAGCACGACCGCTGCGGCTCGCATCTGGTGACGCCGCTGCTGGCGTCCAACATCGCGGGCGCCCTGCTCGTACGACGGGTGCTCGAGCGCCCGGGTCCCGTGGCGGGCGCCGGCGTGGCCGTCGCGTCGACGGCGGCGGCCGTCGAGGTCTTCGCCTGGTGCGAGCGCAACGCCGGGCACGCCGGTGGCCCGCGCGCTGCGGCGGCCCGGGCTTCGAGATCCAGCGCCTGCTCGGCACGCGCGAGCCGGACGAGCGGCAGCTCGACGTCGGCCGGGCGGCGCTGGCGGAGATCCTGCGCGTGGAGGTTGGGGTCTAGACCCCAGTCCGGTTCTCCCCGCACCGGGGGATACTTGCCGTCGTGCAGATCGACAGCCGCGGCACGGAGGCCAAGCAGGTCATCGAGGTGAAGCCGGCGTGACGGCCTGGGACCACGTCGAGGGTGCCATCCTGACCTGGGCGCCGATCATCTTCATGGCGCTCATCTGTGTCGTCCTGTGGCGGACGATGAAGCTGATGCCGCGGACGAAGCCGCAGCAGATCAAGCCGGAGTCCAAGGGCTCGATCGGCTGGGATCAGGTGGCGGGAGCCGACGAGGCGAAGGCAGAGCTGCAGGAGGTCGTCGAGTTCCTGCGCGAGCCGGACCGGTTCACGCAGCTCGGCGCCTCGGTGCCGAAGGGCATCCTGCTGCACGGCCCGCCCGGTACCGGGAAGACGCTGCTGGCCAAGGCGGTCGCCACGGAGTCGGGCGCCGAGTTCTTCTCGCAGTCGGCGGCCTCGTTCGTCGAGATGTTCGCCGGGCTCGGCGCGGCGCGCATCCGGCGCCTGTTCGCCGAGGCGCGCGACCACCGGCCGGCGGTGATCTTCATCGACGAGATCGACGCCGTCGGCGGCGAGCGCGGCTCGGACAACAACTCCGAGCGCGAGCAGACGCTCAACCAGCTCCTGGTCGAGATGGACGGCTTCGGCACGACCGGCGACGTCGTCGTGATCGCGGCCTCCAACCTGCTCGACAAGCTCGACGCGGCGCTGCTCCGTCCCGGCCGCTTCGACCGCCAGATCTTCGTCTCGCCGCCCGACGTCAGCGGCCGCGCCGCGATCCTGCGCGTCCACACGCGCGGCAAGCCGCTGCACGAGGTCGACCTCGAGCTGACGGCCCGCCAGACCTCGGGCCTGACCGGCGCCGACCTCGCCAACCTCGCCAACGAGGCCGCGATCTTCGCCGCCCGCGAGCGGTGCGCGCGGATCGAGCAGCGGCACTTCGACGACGCGCTGGAGCGCGTCGTGGCCGGCATGCAGTCGCGCCGCACGCTGAACGAGCACGAGCGCCGCGTCGTGGCCTTCCATGAGGCCGGCCATGCCCTGTGCGCCGAGCTGCTGCCGGGCGTCAATCGCGTGCACAAGATCTCGATCGTGCCGCGCGGCCGCGCGCTCGGCTACACGCTCAACCTGCCGGAGGAGGATCGCTACCTCAAGACGCGCGAGGAGCTCATCGACTACATGACGGTGCTGCTCGGCGGCCGCGTGGCGGAGGAGATCGTCTTCGGCGCGATCACCACGGGCGCCTCCGACGACCTCAAGCGAGTGGCGGAGATCTCGCGCTCGATGGTGCACGAGTACGCGATGGGCACGGCGATCACCTCGCTTCAGGTGTCGGCCGAGGGCGGCGCGGTCTCGGATCGCACGCGCCAGCTGCGCGACGAGGAGCAGCAGCACCTGACCGACGAGGCGGCGCGCGGCGCCGCGCGGCTCGTCACCGAGCACCGCGACAAGCTCGACGCGCTGGCCGGCGCGCTGCTGCGCAACGAGGTGCTCGAGCGCGGCGACATCGACCGCATCATGGAGGGCGTCCCGCGCCTGTACCGGTCGCCGGGCCATGGGCTGCGCGTCGTCGCCAGCCAGCCCTCCGGGCGCTCGCTGACTCAAGGTCGCTGAGCGGCCGAACGTCGACTGCGCGCGCCGACGAGGCGCTCTACGAGGTCAAGCGGCGCGGCCGCGATGCCGTCAGGGTCGCCGCACCACCAGCCTGAACGCCCGCGGCTGCACCGTCACCCGCTCGAGCCCGCCGGCGCGGATCTCGCCGTCGACGTTGAGCTCGCTCTCATCCGGGAGGTCGATCTCCACCACGTGGCCGCGCTCATGCGGCACGCCGCTCTGCTGCGCGATCGTGCGCGTGCGGAGGCCCCAGGCCCGGCGGGCCAGCCCCGCGCGTGACCCGGCGGGGAGGATCACGAGGTCGAGCACGCCGTCGTCGGGGTCGGCCTCGGCGACGCCGGAGCCGCCGCCGAAGGCGCCGCTGACGGCGACGATCACCTGCCACGCCTCGGCCTCGAACACGGTCTTGCCGTCGGCGCGGGCCGTCACCGGCAGCGGCCGCTCGCGGGCGGCGGCGCGCGCCGCGCCGACGCCGTAGGCCAGCGGGCCCAGGCGCGCCTTGAGCGGCTGGGCGTTGCGCGCGGCCACCGACGCCAGCCCGGCGCTCGCGACGTTGACGAACGGCCGCCCATCGGCCAGCCGGCCGAGCTCGAGCGGCCTTGTGTGCTCGCCCTCGACAGCCAGGGCAGCGGCCTCGCGCGGGTCGCCGCGAACGCCGTAGGCGCGCGCGAAGTCGTTCGCGGTGCCCGTCGGCAGCACCGCCAGCGGCACGTCGAGCCGCCCGGCCAGCTCCGCCACCGGCCCGATCGTCCCGTCGCCGCCCGCCACCGCCAAGCGGTCAGGACCCCAGGCGGCCGCGCGCTCGAGCTCCTCGTCCTCGCAGCCGAAGCCGGCGACCTCGGCGCCGCGCGAGCGCAGCTCGGCAAGCAGCGGCTCAGGGTCCAGCCCGCCGCCGGAGGCGCGGTTGGCGGCGAGGGCGATGCGCACGGGCGCTGAGGGTACACTCGCCCACGTGTTCGGCAGTATCGACCACATCGGGGTCGCCGTCGCGGACCTCGACGCCGCGATCGCCGTCCACCGCGACACGTACGGCATGCCGCTCGTCCACCGCGAAACGATCGCCGAACAGGGTGTCGAGGCCGCGCTGCTCGACGTCGGGAACAGCCACGTGGAGCTGCTCGCGCCGCTGGCGGAGGACACGCCGGTCGGGCGCTTCCTCATGAAGCGCGGCCCCGGGCTGCATCACGTGGCCTACCGCGTCGACGACGTCGCCGCGGCGCTCGATGAGCTGCGTTCGGCCGGGGTGCCCTTGATCGACGAGGCGCCGCGCACGGGCATCCGCGGCTCGCAGGTGGCGTTCCTGCACCCATCCGCATCCGGCGGCGTCCTGACCGAACTCGTCCAACCCGTGGGGGCCCTGCATTCATGAGTGACCCGACGAAGGCTCCTCCCAGCGCGCGCCGCGCGGCCCTCGGCTTCAACGGCAGCGGCCAGGTGCTCTCGCTGCGGCTCGCCGACGACCAGCTCACGGCGCTCCGCAAGGCGCTCCAGGAGGGCAAGGACCGCTGGTACGAGGTCGAGGCGACCGACGGCGCCGTGCTCGTCGACCTCGGGCAGGTGACCTACCTGCGCGTGGAGTCGGGCGAGCACCGCATCGGCTTCTAGGTGGAACGGCTCCGCGTCGCCTTCAACAGGCTCGACCTCGCCGTCTACCGGCGCGTGCGCTCACTTGCGCATGCTCCGGACCGCGTGCGGTGGGCGCGGCGCTACTCGCGGCTGGGCGAGCACGGGGCGGTGTGGCTGGCGCTCGGCCTGCTCGGCGCGGCGGGCGACGCCGAGCGGCGCGGGCGCTGGGTACGCGCGACGGCGTGCGTCGGGAGCGCGTACCTGCTCTCGAGCTCGATCAAGCTGGCCATCGGGCGCCGGCGGCCGGTGATCGAAGACCTGCCGCACCTCATGGCGACGCCGACCGGCCTCTCGTTCCCCTCCTCGCACTCGACGTCGTCGTTCGCCGCCGCGCAGGCCTACGGGCGCCTGCTGCCGCGCGGCCCGCTGCTCGGCGCGGCGGCCGCGATGGCCTTCTCGCGCCTCTACCTCGGCGTGCACTACCCGTCCGACGTGGCCGCCGGCGCGGCGCTCGGCACCGCGGTGGGGAGCCTGGGGCGATGAAGGTCGGCATCGTCGGGATGCCCAACGCGGGCAAGTCGTCGCTCTTCAACGCGCTCTCGCGTGCGGGCGCCGAGGCCGCCAACTACCCGTTCACCACGATCGAGCCGAATGTGGCGGTCGTGCCGGTGGCCGACGAGCGCCTCGACGCCGTTGCGCAGACGATCGGCGCCTCGAGCGTGGTGCCGGACACGATCGAGTTCCACGACATCGCGGGCCTGGTGGCGGGCGCGCACAAGGGCGAGGGCCTCGGCAACAAGTTCCTGGCCAACATCCGCGAGACCGACGCGCTGCTTCACGTGGTCCGCGCCCACGGCGACGAGAACGTCATCCACCCCGAGGGGAGGGTCGATCCCGCGGCCGACATCGAGACGATCGAGACCGAGCTGCTGTACGCGGACCTCGAGCAGGCCGAGCGGCGCCACCAGCGCGTGGTGCGGACGGCGCGCAGCGGCGACAAGGTGGCGATCGCCGAGCAGGAGTGGCTCGAGAAGGTCATCGCCGCGCTCGAGGCCGGGCAGCCGGTGCGCACCGTCCCGGTCCCGGAGGCCGCCCCGAACGCGCTGCGCGACCTTTCGCCGCTGACCGGCAAGCCGATGCTCTTCGTGGCCAACGTCGACGAAGGCGATGACGCGGTGCCGTCCGCGATCGCCGACCACGCCGCCGCAGTCGGCGCCGCCGCGGTGGCCGTCTCCTCGCGGATCGAAGCCGAGCTGTCCGAGCTCGACGACGAGGAGGCGGCGGTGATGCGCGAGGAGATGGGGGTCGGCGAGTCCGGCCTCGCGCGCGTGGTGCGCGGCGCGTTCGGGCTGCTCGACCTGCTGGCCTTCTTCACCGCCGGTGAGGAAAAGCCGGCACAGTCGTGGCACATCCGCCGCGGCCTCACCGCCTGGCACGCCGCCGGCGAGATCCACTCCGACATCCAGCGCGGGTTCGTGCGCGCGGAGGTGATCGGCTGGGAGGCGCTCGTGGAGGCCGGCGGCTACGGGGGCGCGCGCGAGCGCGGCACGCTGCGGCTGGAAGGGCGCGACTATCCGATGGCGGACGGCGACGTGATCACCGTCAAGTTCACGCCCTGAGCGCGTCCCCTGGAGGCGGCGACCTGACCGAGCGCGCCGAGCGCTCGCTCGCCGCAGACCTCGCTCAGTCGGCCTGATCCTCGAGCCGCTTGGACAGCCGCCCCATGCCGAGCTCGGCGGTGACCTCCGCGCCGCGCGCGTAGTCGGTCGGCGCGTCGGGCGGCCGGTCGAGCGGGACGGTGCGCAGGGTCGCGATGTCCTTGAACGCGCGCAGCTCGTCGGCCTGCTCGATCAGCGCGCGGCGCACCGACGGCTTCTCGCGGATGGCGCCCAGGATCACGTGCTCGAGGTCGCCCTTGCGGCGCAGCAGGTCGGCGGCGGTCTTGGGGCCGATCCCCTTCGCCCCCGGGAGGCCGTCGGACGGGTCGCCGCGCAGGGCGATGAAGTCGGGCACCTGCTCGGGGTCGATCCCGTACCACTCGCGCACGCCGTCGGGGTCGACCTCCTGCGGGCCGTCGCCGCCCGTGCGCTGCATCAGCACGGTCACGGACTCGCTCGCGCATTGGAACATGTCGCGGTCGCCCGTGAGGATCAGCGTCTTCCCGCCGGCCGCCGTCTCGGCCTCGCACAGCGAGTGCAGCAGGTCGTCGGCCTCCAGCTCCTCGTTGCTCAGCAGCGACCAGCCGAGCGCCTCGTAGAGGCGCGGCGCGCGCTCCCACTGCCACTCGAGGAGGTCGGGCACCGGCGGGCGGTCGGCGTGGTAGGCCGGGAACGCCTCGACCCGGTAGTCGGCGGCCTCGGCGCCGAAGCACCACACCACGGCGCGCGGGTCGTACTTCTCGACGCACCAGAGCGTCTGGTTGACCGACCCGAGCAGCGCGTTGACCGGGTGTCCCTCGTCGTCGGTGATCGAGTCGGGGAGCGCGAAGAAGGCGCGGTAGAGAACTGCGGGGCCGTCGATGGCCAACAGGGGTTGTGGCATCGCTGGTGAGGATAGTTTCGGACGCCATCAGCGCGCCGGCCGGACGAAGGCGCAAGGATTCCTCCCATGAAGACGATCACCGGGCTGGACGAGCTGAAGGCGTCGGAGGGCGAGGTCCTGGGGACCTCGGAGTGGCACGAGGTCACGCAGGAGGCG
The DNA here is from genome assembly GCA_963830725.1 of uncultured Solirubrobacteraceae bacterium. Lineage (GTDB taxonomy): Bacteria > Actinomycetota > Thermoleophilia > Solirubrobacterales > Solirubrobacteraceae > DASSUW01. Next base: position 37,735 of record CAWHNO010000014.1, read on the forward strand.
ATCGACGACTTCGCCGACGTGACGGGCGACCACCAGTGGATCCACGTCGACGTCGAGCGCGCGAAGCAGACGCCGTTCGGCGGCACGATCGCGCACGGCTACTACACGCTCTCGCTCGCCCCGATGTTCACCGAGCAGGTGATGTCGCTCGAGGGCTTCGCGTTCGCCGTCAACTACGGGCTGAACAGAGTGCGCTTCCCGGCGCCGGTGCCGGTCGGCTCACGCGTCCGCGGGACGGTCAAGCTCGCCTCGCTGGAGGAGATCCCGGGCGGCGCGCAGATCATGCTCGAGCTGACCTTCGAGGTCGACGGCGGCGAGAAGCCGGCCTGCGTCGCCCAGACGCTGGCGCGGGTCTACACGGGCTGATCGGGGCGCGAGGGTCGAACTGCGCGGGTCAAGGAGGCGAGGGAGCCGGCCGCGCGTTCGGCTTCGAGCGGATGGCGCCTTAACCGGCATATGTCCGGTCAAGGCGCCAACCGGCGCGGCCGGCTCCCTCGCTCCCTGACCCAGCGCAGTTGACGTTCAGCGCACGCGGACGGCCGGTCCGGCGTCGCCCGCGAACACGGCGCGGTATGTGCCGGGGCCTGGAACCGCGGCGCGGTAGGAGCCGCCGCGTCGCACGGCGGTGGAGGCGGTGCGCCTCCAGCGGCCGTTGTCGAGCCGCTGGATCTGGACCTCGGCGCCCTCGCGCGCCGGGATCACCGTGCCCGCCAGCGCGGCATGCGGGCGCGGGCCGGCGGCCGCCGCGCCCGGCGTGGCGCCGCCGGTCGGCGAGGGCTTCGTCTTGCGCGTGGCGATCGAGGTGAAGTAGGCCCAGGTGTCGAGCAGGCCGAGACGGGCGCGCAGCGTCGCTCCGTCGACCGTCGTGCGCCCGCCGGAGCCGACGATGTCGGCCGAGACGATCCGCGGCGAGCGGCCGCGCTTGGTGACCTGGATGCCCTTGAAGCGGCCCTTGACGAGCCCGGCGAGCTTGGCGCCCGCCGCCGCGCGCGTCATCCTGATCGGCCCCCAGCGGTGCTTGGGCGACACGTCGTCGTACGGGTCGGCCACCGACTTGAGCCACGGCTGCGGGCCCGCGCCGACGTTCGTGTTCTCGACGTTCTCGGTCAGCCCGCCGGAGGTCGAGAAGAAGAAGGTGACCACGGGCTCGCCGGCGTAGGTGACGACCTGACCGCGCGTCGCGGCGACGGCGGCGTTGGTGGACGCCGTCTCGGCCGCCACGCCGCCGTAGACCTGCGAGCGCGTGTCGGCGTAGTGCTCGAAGCCCGCGCCGGCCTTGGAGGTCGTGATCGCGTAGGTGCGCGCGGCGACGGCCTGGGCCTTCAGCGCCTCGGCCGGCCACGACGACGGCGACTCGCGCGCGACGACGCCTGCGACGTAGTCCTCGAGCGAGACCGCGTTGATCACGTTGACGCCGCCGAAGGTGTCGGGGCGGATCTCGAGCATTCCGCGATAGCTGCCCACTCCGCCGAGCGCGACCACGTTCCCGGGCCCGGAGACCTGGAGCGGCGCAGAGAAGGTGGCGATCCTCCTGCCGGCGGACGACAGCAGGTCGACCTGCGCCGCGCCGCGGCGGCGCACCCGGTAGGTGCGGCCGGGGTTCAGATTGCGCGTGCCGGCGCGCGTCGGCGCCGCTGAAACTCGCGGCGGGAGTCGACTGGATCAGCACGCGGACCGTCGCGCCCGGATCCGTCGTCCCCAGCTCGGTCCCGGTGTAGTAGTGCCGCAGGATCGCGTCGTAGGTCGTGCCCTGCTGGGCGAATCCATAGGCGCCGTACTGGCTCATCCCGACGCCGTGGCCGAAGCCGGCGCCGCGGATCGTGAAGCGCGCCTTGCCGGCGACGGCAGGCGTTACGACCAGCGCGAAAACGGCCAGAGTGAGGGCAAGGAGCCGGATCATGCTCAGGTTAGCCCGACACGTGCGCGGGTTGGAAGTTGCGGCAGACTGGGGGAGAGTGAGCGAGCGCAAGGCATCGGAGCTGTTCGTGGAGTGCCTCGAGGCCGAGGGCGTCAGGTACGTATTCGGCATCCCGGGCGAGGAGACGCTGGATCTCAACGAGTCGCTCGCGGCGTCGTCGATCGAGTTCGTGCCCGTGCGCCACGAGCAGGGCGGCGCGTACATGGCCGACATGTACGGCCGGCTCACCCGCTCGGCCGGCGTCTGCCTCGGCACGCTCGGCCCCGGCGCGACCAACCTGGTGACGGGCGTGGCCGACGCGCTGCTGGACCGCTCGCCGATGGTCGCGCTCACGGGCCAGGCCGACCTCGAGCGCATGCACAAGGAGTCGCACCAGTACCTCGACATCGTCGACATGCTGCGGCCGGTGACCAAGTTCAACACGCGGCTGAACTCGGCGCGCGTGATCCCGGAGGTCGTGCGCAAGGCGTTCAAGGTCGCCCAGGCGCAGAAGCCGGGGCCGACGCACATCGAGCTGCCCGAGGACGTCATGGCCGCGCCCGTCGACGCCGTGCCGCTCCCGGTCCGCGACGGCCGCCGCCGGCCGGAGCCCAGCCCCGAGGAGCTCCGCTCGGCCGAGAGGATCATCCGGGAGGCCGAGCGGCCGATCGTGCTGGCCGGCAACGGCGTGGCCCGGACCGGGGCCGCCGCCGCTCTGCGCGCGCTCGCCTACTCGACGGGCATCGGCGTGGCGGAGACGTTCATGGGCAAGGGGATGCTCGACTACGAGGACCCGCGCGCGCTCGGCACGGTCGGCCTGCAGTCGCGCGACTACGCGCTCGCGGGCTTCGAGGACGCCGACGTGGTCATCACCGTCGGCTACGACCTCGTCGAGCACGCGCCCTCCAACTGGAACCCGAAGCGCGACAAGCGCATCGTGTGCATCGACACCGTCGCGCCGGAGGTCGACGAGCACTTCATGACCGAGGTCGACCTCATCGGCGACCTCAGCTACATCCTCACGTGGCTGGCCGAGCAGCTGACCGATCTGAGCTTCGCGACCGAGGACTCGCGGCTCAACGAGATCGTGCTCGGCCGCTTCGAGGCCGCGCGCGACGACGACGCCTTCCCGATGCAGCCGCCGCGCGCCCTGTGGGAGATCCGCCAGGTGCTCGGACGGCGCGACATCCTGATCTCCGACGTCGGCCTGCACAAGCTGTGGATCGCGCGCATGTTCCCCGCCCACGAGCCGGACACGGTGTTCATCGCCAACGGCCTGGCCGGCATGGGCATCGCGCTGCCGACCGGGATCGCCGCCAAGCTCGTGCGCCCCGACTGCCACGTGGTGACGGTCAGCGGCGACGGCGGCTTCCTGATGAACGTCCAGGAGCTGGAGACGGCGGTGCGGCTGCGCACGCCGGTCGTGAACGTGATCTGGGAGAACCGCCAGTACGGCTCGATCGTCTGGAAGCAGGACAAGCGCTTCGGCCGGCACTTCGGCACCGACTTCAGCAATCCCGACTTCGTGCGCCTCGCCGACGCCTTCGGCATGCCGGCCTGGCGCTGCGAGGCCGTCGACGATCTCGGCCGCCATCTGCGGCACGCCCTGACGCTCGATCTGCCCTCGCTGATCGTGGTACCGATCGACTACTCGATCGACGTCTCAATCTCCGAAGAGCTCGGAACGGAAACGGTGGCTGCATGAGCATCACGACGGACAACGAGAGCGCGGTCGTCGAGGCCGCGCCGAACCAGCTGTTCATCGGCGGCAAGTGGCGCGACGCGGGCGGCGGCGACACGCTCGCCGTCGAGGACCCGTCGACGGGCGAGACGCTGGTCGAGGTCGCCGACGCGACGGCCGACGACGCGGTGGCGGCGCTCGACGCCGCGGTCGCGGTCCAGGACGAGTGGGCGACGCACCCGCCGCGCGAGCGCGGCGAGATCCTGCGCCGCGTGTTCGAGGCGATGACCGAGCGCGCCGACGACCTGGCGCTGCTGATGACGCTCGAGATGGGCAAGCCGCTCGCCGAGTCCAAGGCCGAGATCGCCTACGCGGCCGAGTTCCTGCGCTGGTTCTCCGAGGAGGCCGTGCGGATCGAGGGCCGGTTCGCGACGGCGCCCAACGGCGTCGGCCGGCTGATCACCATGAAGCAGCCGGTCGGGCCGTGCTACGCGATCACGCCGTGGAACTTCCCGGCCGCGATGGGCACGCGCAAGATCGGCCCGGCGGTCGCCGCGGGCTGCACGATGGTCATCAAGCCGGCGCAGCAGACGCCGCTGTCGATGCTCGCGCTGGCGAAGTTGTTCGAGGAGGCCGGGCTGCCGGCCGGCGTGCTCAACGTCATCACCTCGAGCTCGAGCTCGGAGGTCTCGAAGCCGATCATCTCCGACCCGCGGCTGCGCAAGCTCACCTTCACCGGCTCGACCGAGGTCGGCCGCAAGCTGGTCGAGCAGTCGGCAGAGGGGCTGCTGCGGACCTCGATGGAGCTGGGCGGCAACGCGCCCTTCATCGTCTTCCCGGACGCCGACGTCGACGCCGCCGTCGAGGGCGCTGTGATCGCCAAGATGCGCAACATCGGGGAGGCGTGCACGGCGGCCAACCGCTTCCACGTCGCCGATCGCGTGGCCGAGGAGTTCGCCGAGAAGCTGGCCGGCAAGCTCGGCGAGATGAAGGTCGGGCGCGGCACGGAGGAGGACGTCAAGGTCGGCCCGCTGATCGACGCCACGCAGCGCGGCAAGGTCGCCGAGCTGGTCCAGGACGCGACCGGCAAGGGCGCACAGGTGCTGGTCGGCGGCCGCGAGCGCGACAGCGCGGGCTACTTCTACGAGCCGACCGTCCTCGGCGGCGTGACGCCGGACGCCAAGCTGCTCAAGGAGGAGATCTTCGGGCCCGTCGCGCCGGTGATCGGCTTCGACGACGAGGACGCCGCGATCGCCGCCGCCAATGACACCGAGTACGGCCTCGTGGCCTACGTCTACACGAGCGACATCAAGCGCGCCTTCCGGGTGGTCGAGAAGCTCGAGACCGGCATGGTCGGGCTCAACCAGGGCATGGTCTCCAACCCCGCGGCGCCGTTCGGGGGCGTCAAGGCCTCGGGCTTCGGGCGCGAGGGCGGCCCGGAGGGGATCGACGAGTACCTAGAGATCAAGTACGTCGCGATGGCGATGTGAACCCGCTTCTCCGGGTCCGCGAGTGGTTCGAGGAGGCCGCGGCCTCGGGGATCATCGAGGCCGAGCGGATGGCGCTCGCCACGGCCACGCCGGACGGGCGCCCCTCGGTGCGGATCGTGCTGCTCAAGGGCATCGACGACGACGGGATCCGGTTCTTCACCAACTACACGTCGCGCAAGGGCCGAGAGCTCGACGCCAACCCGCGCGCCGCCGCGACGCTGTACTGGCAGCCGCTGTACCGGGCGGCGCGGCTCGAAGGCCCGGTCGAGCGCCTGACGGCCGCGGAGTCCGACGCCTACTTCGCGAGCCGCCCGCGCGGCGCCCAGATCGGCGCCTGGGCCTCGGCGCAGGGGTCGGTGCTGCGCGACCGGTCCGAGCTCGACGAGCGCGTGCGCGAGATCGAGGCGCGCTACCCCGGCGAGGTGCCGCGGCCTGACTTCTGGGGCGGCTACCGGCTGCGGCCCGACGCCGTCGAGCTGTGGCAGGGCCGCCCCGACCGCCTGCACGACCGCGAGCACTTCCTGCTGCAGCCGGACGGCGCCTGGCACGCCGAGCGGCTGTCCCCCTAGGTTCCACCAAACTTTCGCCAAGCGGCCGGCGGGAGCCTGCGCCTCCCTCCAGACGCGCGCGAAAGGAGACCCACGTGCGCACTCACACCCTGGCGGGCCGGTTCGGCCTGCTCACCGCCCTCACCCTGGTCGGCGCCCTGCTCGTGGCGCTACCGGCCTCGGCCGCCGACCGGCCAGGCACGCCGGACGTCCCCAAGCGGCCTGCCAAGCACCTGATCAAGAAGGCCGGCAAGCGCAAGGCGATCGCGCGCGCCGCCAGCTGTTACGCCCCGATGACCGGTGACTGGCACAACATCACCACCACGAACGCGATGACGCGCGTCGTCGTCGACTTCGCGTGCAACGACGTGATCCTCTGCGACCAGTGGGGCAACTGCTCCGGCGGCGACTCGTACTACTCGATGCGGCCGTTCGGCAAGTGCCATCCGACGGACTGCAACTGGGGCCGCCTGCGCGCCTACGACATGGGCGACGGCTGGATCCGCTCGATCTACAACTTCGGCTTCAAGACCAGCCACGTGTGGCTGAAGACCTACAGCTACTACGGCCTCACGTATCTCCGCGTGTGGGTGCACAACGACTTCACGCCCGCCGACGGCAGGACGGATTACACGACCGACGAGTGGATGCTGCGCTAGCGAGCGCGCTCACGGACGCCGGCGGCATCGTCGCCGGCGTCCGCATGCCTGCGCGATGATGCGCGCATGGAACCGACGATCGCGCTGCTCGGCCCGCCGGGGAGCGGCAAAGGCACCCAGGCCGAGCGCCTCCGTGACGAGCTGGGGTTCGTCTGGCTGTCCACGGGCGACCTGCTGCGCGAGGCCCGCGCCGCCGGCACGGACGTCGGGCGGCGTGCCGCGGAGTACATGGACCGCGGGGAGCTCGCGCCCGACGACCTGATCACTCGCGGTGGTGCGCGACGCGTTGGCGGAACTGGCGGGCCGGTCGGTCCTGCTCGACGGGTTTCCGCGCACGGTCGAGCAGGCGGAGGCGCTGACCGCCGGGCTCGAGGCGCGCGGGCGCGAGCTGACCGCCGTCGTGCTCGTCGACGTGGCCGACGACGTCGTCGTAGAGCGGATCGCCGGTCGCGGGCAGGGCCGCAAGGACGACCGTCCCGAGACGGTCCGCGAGCGCCTGCGCGTCTACCACCGCGATACGCAGCCGCTCGTGGACTACTACGACGAGCGCGGGCTGCTGCGGCGCGTCGACGGCGCGCAGGGCCCGGACGCCGTCCACGACGACGTCCGGGCCGTGCTCAGCTGGCTAGCAGACCAGTGCCGGCCGTACGCGGGTTCGGGGACCGGACGCGGCTCCCGGCGCAGGGCGATCGACACCAGGCCGGCGAGAATGCAGGCGACGCCCGCCAGCTGCAGCGCGGTCGGGTCCTCGCCGAGCAGGATCACGCCCAGCAGTACCGAGCCGACCGGCTGGATCGTCAGCGTGACCGACGTCAGCGCAGCCGGCAGCCGCGGCAGCGAGACGGTGATCAGCAGCCAGCCGATCACCTGCGAGGTGAGGGCGAGCACGACGAGCCAGCCGTGGGCGGGCCAGGCCGGCACGAGGTCCACCTCGCCGATGGCGAGGCCGGCGACCGCGGCGACCACGGTGGCGACGGCCGTGGTGTCGAACAGCGGGCCGGCCGGCCGGCGCAGGTCGGAGCTGCCGTGCCGCAGCACGAGCAGGAACCCCGCGTAGGTGAGCCCGGTGAGGATGCCGAACAGGACGCCGCGCAGCGGGTTGTCGCCGTAGGCGCCGGTCTCGAGCACGCCCGAGATCAGCACCACCCCACTGCACACGAGCGGGAGCGCCATCAGCAGCCGTGACTGGATGCGCTCGCCGAGCATCGCCCAGGCGACGAACGGCACCACCACGACCTGGAGATTGCCGAGCACCGTCGCCAGGCCGGCGCCGACGTCGGCGATCGCGTAGTGCCAGAACACCAGGTCGGCGGCGAAGAAGATGCCGGCGGGGATCGCCGGCCACCGGTCGCGCACCGGCCGCCGGCCGAAGCGGCGGTCCTCCATCCACGCCAGCAGGCCCAGCACCGGCAGCGCGTAGGCGCAGCGGAAGACGGCCGCCGTGGCGGGCTCGACCTCGGCCAGCGAGACGAGGATCGCCGAGAAGGCGATCGTCAGGGCGCCGGCGACGGCGGCCGTCGCCGGCCGCCGGTGCAGCAGGGCGCCTATGCCTGCGACCCCGCCGCGATCTTGCGCAGGTCGAGCGCCTCGTCGAGCGTGGCCTCGTCGACGCCGTGCTCGCGCGCCACCTCGCGCAGCGTGCGGCCGCTGGCGGCGGCGTCCTTGACGATCTCGGCCGCCCGGTCGTAGCCGATGAACGGGTTGAGCGCGGTGGCGACGGCGAGCGTGCCCTCGGCGGACGCCTCGCAGCCGGCCAGGTTCGCCTCGATCCCTTCGACGCACTTGGACGCGAACAGCTCGCTCGCCGTCGTCAGCAGGTGGAGCGACTGCAGCAGGTTGCGCGCCATCAGCGGGATCCGCACGTTGAGCTCGAACTGGCCCTGCAGGCCGCCGACCGTGATCGCGGTGTCGTTGCCGATCACCTGCGCGCTGACCTGGAGCACGACCTCCGGCAGCACCGGGTTGACCTTGCCGGGCATGATCGACGAGCCCTTCTGCAGCTCGGGCAGGAAGATCTCGCCGATGCCCGCGCGCGGCCCCGAGCCCATCAGCGCGAGGTCGTTCGCGATCTTTGTCAGCGAGACGGCGATCACCTTCAGGGCGCCCGACAGCTCGACCAGCGCGTCGCGGTTGGCCTGCGCCTCGAACGGGTCCTCGGGCGGTGAGATCTCGAGCCCGGTGGCGGTCGACAGGGTCTCGCGCACCTTGGCCGCGAAGTCGCGGTGGGTGTTGAGCCCGGTACCGGTGGCGGTGCCGCCGAGCGGGATCTGCGCCACGTGCGGGAGCGCGGCCTGCACGCGCGCGCGGCCGAGCCGGACCTGCGCGGCGTAGCCGGCGAACTCCTGGCCCAGCGTGACCGGCACGGCGTCCATCAGGTGCGTGCGGCCGGACTTGACGATGTCCTCGAACGAGGAGGCCTTGTCGGCGAACGCGTGCTCGAGCCGCTCGAGTGCGGGCAGCAGGCGGTTGGTCGCCTCGTCGAGCGCGGCGAGGTGGACGGCGCTCGGGAACACGTCGTTGGAGGACTGGCCCATGTTGACGTGGTCGTTGGGGTGCGCGCCCTCGCCGGCCAGGTTGGCGATCACCTCGTTGGCGTTCATGTTCGACGAGGTGCCGGAGCCGGTCTGGAAGACGTCGATCGGGAACTGGTCGTCGTGCTTGCCCTGCGCGATCTCGTCGGCGGCCGCTGCGATCCGCTGCGCGAGCTCTGAATCCAGCAGCCCGAGGTCGGCGTTCGCGCGCGCGGCCGCGCCCTTGATCCGGCCGAGCCAGCGCACGACGGCCACGGGTACCCGCTCTCCGGACACGGGGAAGTTCGCGACCGCCTTGCGGGTCTCCCCGCCCCACAGCTCCTCTGTCGTCTCAACGCTCATCGTGGACCTCTTTCGCGTAGCCGAGGCCCACAACGCTAGCGCCGCGGGGCGCGTTACGAGGCTGTGGCCACGGGAAGCTTCGCCCCCGGGCCCGGCTCCGGCGTCACGTCGTGCGGATGCAGCGGCTCGCGGCAGTGGCTGCAGACGAGGACGGGGTCGGCCTGCTCGCCGCAAGAGTGGCGCAGCACGACCGGCGGGCCGGTGTCCGCGGACAGGTGCTCGTCGCCCCACTTCATGATCGCGATCACGGCGGGATAGAGGTCGCGGCCGGCGCGGGTGAGGCGGTACTCGAAGCGCTCGGGCTCGTCCTGGTAACGGCGGCGCTCGAGGATCCCGGCGCGGACGAGCGTCTGCAGCCGCGTCGAGAGGATGTTGCGCGCGATGCCGAGGTTGCGCTGCATGTCGGAGAAGCGGCGGACGCCGTAGAAGGCCTCGCGCATGATCAGCATCGTCCAGCGCTCCCCGAGGATTTCCATCGCCCGGCCGACGGAGCAGAACTCCGGGCGTTCCAGCTCGTACATGAATGCCAACGGTAGCGGGTCAGCCGCAGAAGGCGGCCAACTCCCTGGCCAGGCCGACGGGGTCGTCGTAGGCCATCAGGAAGCCCGTCCCCTCGAGCACGCGCAGCTGCGCGTCGGGCAGCAGGTCGAGCGCCTCCTCGGCGACCGAGAGCGGGTGCATCGGGTCCTCGTCGGCCCACAGCAGCAGCGTCGGGACCTCGATCAGGCGATAGGCCTCGAGCAGGTCGGGCTGGGCGCCCTTCGGCCACCGGCGGGCGGCCCGCGCCCAGGAGCGGGCGCGGTTGGCGTTGCCGCCGAGGCTCCCGAGCGCGTGCCGCACGAGGTCGCGCGCGGCCGGGTTCCCGCGCGCGGTCAGCCGCTCGCCCCATGCCGGGCGGAAGGCCAGCCGGGCGCCGTGCGAGATCACGCGGTCGAGGCCGGGCACGGCGGCTGCGCGCACCGAGACGCCGAGCACGCGCTCGAGCCGCGCACGCTCGGGCCGGCCGTGCATCGCGTTCGGCATCAGGACGAGCTTGCTCGGGGTGAGCTGGCGGGTGGTGATCGCGTGCAGCAGGATCTGGGCGCCGGCGTCGTGGCCGCCGACCAGCGGCCGCGGCCCGCACGTCTCGCGGATGAAGCCCGCCATCACCTCGGCCAGCCAGTCCGGCGTGTACGGATGGCGCGGGCGGTCCTCGGAGTCGCCGTGCAGCGGCAGGTCGGGCAGCACGAGCCGGTAGCGATGACTGAGCTCCTCGACCACGGGCTCCCACTCGCGGTGCGAGAGCAGCCGCGAGTGCAGCAGCGCCAGCGGGCGGCCGGTGCCCGCCTCGCGGTAGGCCACGCGCGCGCCGTCGTGGTGGTGGTAGAGCCGGAGCTTCATGTCTCGGACGCCAAGGATGGCGTCCGTCGGATCAAGCCGACCGGCCGGACGAAGGCCCTGGCAACAATGGTGAGAGCGTATGCGTGTCAAGCCGCTCGACCGTGAAGTCTTCGCCCTCGCCCTCCCGGCCCTCGGGGCGCTCGCGGCCGAGCCGCTCTACGTCCTGGTCGACACCGCGATCGTCGGCCACCTCGGCACCACGCAGCTCGCCGCGCTGGCGATCGCGGCGACCGTGCTCTCGACCGGCTTCACGATCCTCAACTTCCTCACGTACGGGACCACCGCCCAGGTTGCCCGCCTGCACGGCGCCGGCCGCGACCGCGACGCCGCCGCGCTCGGCTCGCAGGCGCTGTGGCTGGCGCTGTTCCTGGGCCTCGCCCTGCTCGTCGGCACCCAGATGCTCGCGCCCGCCGCCGTGCGGCTGATGGGCGGCGAGGACGAGGTCGCCGACGGCGCCGTGCTTTACCTGCGGATCGCGGCGATCGGTGGGCCGTTCTTCATGATCGCCGCCGCCGGCCAGGGCTTTCTGCGCGGGATAGGCGACCTGCGCACGCCGCTCGTGATCCTCGTCGCCGCGCACGGCGTCAACGTGGTGCTCGAGGTGCTGTTCGTCTACGGGTTCGGCTGGGGCCTGGCAGGCTCGGCCTGGGGCACGGTCATCGCTCAGGCAGGAATGGGCCTCGCCTTCGTCGAGGTCCAGCGGCGCGCCGGCTTCGAGCCGCCGATCCTCGCCCTCATGCGGCCGCTGATCCGGATCGGGACGGAGATCGCGGTCCGCACCGGCGCCCTCCTCGGCTCGTTCCTCGTCGCGTCCGCGGTGCTGGCCCGCGTCGGCGCCGCCTCGCTGGCCGCGCACCAGATCGCGTTCCAGCTCTTCGTCTTCCTCGCGCTCGTGCTCGACGCGCTGGCGATCGCGGCGCAGGTGATGGTCGGGCGGCTGCTGGGGGCGGGCGACGCCGCCCGGGCGCGAGCGGCGGCGTGGCGCGTGATCCTGTGGTCGGCGGTGGTGGGCGCAGGCTTCGGGCTCGTGCTGTTGGCCCTCACCGACCTGCTTCCTCACGCGTTCACCGACGACGAGCAGGTGGTCGAGCGGGCACAGGAGATCTGGTGGCTGTTCGCGGCGCTGATGCCGCTCAACGGCGTCGTCTTCGCGCTCGACGGGATCCTGATCGGCGCCGGCGACACGCGCTTCCTGATGTGGGGGATGCTGCTGTCGTCCGCCGTCTACATCCCCGTGGCGCTGCTGGCGCTCGACCAGGGGTGGGGGATCATGGGCGTCTGGTGGGGCCTCGCCGGGCTGATCGGCATGCGCGCCCTGACCTGCGGGCTACGGTTTCTAGGCTCTCGGTGGGTTCTCACCGGCGCTCCCGCGTAGTACCTTGCCCGCCCGCATGCTCCGTCGCACCATCGTCATCGCCCTCCTGCTCGCCCTGCTGACGCCTGCCGGGGCCTTCGCGCAGACCGACCAGGACAACCAGGGCCAAGGGACGCCCACGCAGCCCTTCCAGCCGCTGCAGCCGCCGCAGCCGACTCCGGCCCCGACGGCCGAGCCGGAGGACGAGGGCTTCCTCGACTCCGAGATCAGCGGCTCCGCGACGCTCTACATCATCGCCGCCGCGCTGCTGGCCGCCTTCATCTTCATCGGCATGTTCATCTCGCGAGACGCCAAGCGCTCGCTGCCGAAGTCGCATCGGCCGGACTCGCGCCGCCTTCGCGAGGAGGGCCCGCACAAGCACAAGCGCGAGGCCAAGTCGAAGGCCCGCGCCCGCGGCAAGGCCCAGAAGTCCGCCCGCCGCAGAAATCGTTAGGGCGGCTCGATGCCGTGCCGGCGCATTCCGGCCTCGGTCGCCGCGACGACGGTCTCGATCACCTTGACGCGGGCGTAGCGCTTGGAGTCGGCCTCGACGAGCGTCCACGGAGCGAAGCCGGTGCTCGTCTCGAGCACCATGTCCTCGACCGCCTGCTCGTACTGCGGCCGCTTCTCGCGGTTGCGCCAGTCCTCGTCGGTCAGCTTCCAGGCCTTGAGCGGATCCTTCTCGCGCGCCTTGAACCGCTTGAGCTGCTCCTCGTCGGAGATATGGAGCCAGAGCTTGACCATGACCATCCCCTCGGCGACGAGCATGTGCTCGTAGTCGCGGATCTCCTCGTAGGCGCGCTGCCACGCAGCCTCGGTCGTGAGACCCTCGACGCGCTCCACCAGCACGCGCCCGTACCACGAACGGTCTAGCACGGCCATGCCACCCCAGCCCGGGAGCGCGGCCCAGAAGCGCCACAGCCAGTGGTGGCGCAGCTCGTCGTGGGTCGGCGCGGCGAACTGCTTGACGCGCACGTGCCGTGGGTCGAGCTTGGCGACGAGGCGCTGGATCGCTCCGCCCTTGCCGGAGGCGTCCCAGCCTTCGAGCAGCACGCACAGCGGCGGCCCGAGCTTGTCGCCGATCAGGCCGCCGAGCAGGAGCCGTAGCTCGAGCAGCCGCGTCTGGGCAGCGTTGAGCCGCTCAGCCTCCTCCTCGCGGCTCAGCTTGTGCGACAGGTCGAGCTCATCGAGCGCGCCCACGGCGGAAACCTACAATCTCTGACTCCCGTGACCCCGCTCCGCCCGCTTGAAGCCAAGCCCGACTTCCCCAAGCTCGAGGAGGAGGTCCTGGAGCGCTGGCGCGAGCGCGACATCTTCCGCGAGTCCGTACGCCGCCGTCAGGGCGCCGAGCCGTACGTGTTCTACGAGGGCCCGCCGACCGCCAACGGCCGTCCCGGCTCCCACCACGTCTTCGCCCGCGCGTTCAAGGACATCTTCCCGCGCTACCAGACCATGCGCGGGCGCTACGTCGAGCGCAAGGGCGGCTGGGACTGCCACGGGCTGCCGGTCGAGATCGCCGTCGAGCAGAAGCTCGGCTTCAAGTCCAAGGACGACATCGAGCGCTACGGCATCGCCGAGTTCAACGCCAAGTGCCGCGAGTCGGTCTTCGAGTACCTCGAGGACTGGGACCGGCTGACCGAGCGGATCGGCTACTGGGTCGACCTCGACGAGCCGTACCGCACGTTGGAGCCGAGCTACGTCGAGTCGGTGTGGTGGGCGCTGAAGACGATGTGGGAGCGCGACCTGCTCTACGAGGGCCACAAGGTCGTCCCCTACTGCGCCCGCTGCGGCACCGCGCTGTCCTCGCACGAGGTTTCCGAGGGCTATCAGGACGTCGAGGACCCGAGCGTCTACGTCACCTTCCCGGTCGTCGACGGCGCCGGCGCCCTGGGGCCCGGCGACAGGATCCTGGCCTGGACGACGACGCCGTGGACGCTGCTCTCCAACGCCGCGCTGGCCGTCTCGCCCGACCTCGCCTACGTGCGCACCGAGGACGGCCACGTGATCGCCGAGGTGCGCGCTGAGGCCGTGCTCGGCGAGGGCGTGAAGATCACGGACCGCTTCCACGGGCGCGACATGCTCGGCGCCCGCTACGAGCCGCCGTTCGCGTTCATCGCCACCGGGGAGTTCGGCGAGCGCGGCCACACCGTCGTGCCGGCCGACTTCGTCAGCGCCGAGGACGGCACCGGCGTCGTCCACACGTCGATCTCCTTCGGCGAGGACGACTTCCGCATCGGCCAGGAGCAGGGCATCGCCGTCATCAACCCGGTGAGGCTCGACGGCACCTTCGAGGAGCGGATGGGGCAGTTCGCCGGCCTCTGGGTCAAGGACGCCGACCCGCGCATCGTCGACGACCTGCGCGCGCGCGGGCGGCTGCTCAAGTCGGAGGCCTACCTGCACTCCTACCCGCACTGCTGGCGCTGCGGGACGCCGCTGCTCTACTACGCCAAGCCGTCCTGGTACATCCGCACGTCGTCGCTGCGCGACCGCCTGCTGGCCGCCAACGAGTCGGTCGACTGGCACCCCGAGCACATCAAGCACGGCCGCATGGGCAAGTGGCTGGAGAACAACGTCGACTGGGCGATCTCGCGCGAGCGCTACTGGGGCACACCGCTGCCCGTGTGGCGCAACGAGGCCGGCGAGACGCTGGCGATCGGATCGCTCGCCGAGCTCGAGCAGCTCAGCGGCGTCCGCCTCGACGACCCGCACCGGCCGTTCGTCGACGACGTCGAGATCCCCTCGCCGACCGGCGGCGAGCCGCTGCGGCGGGTGCCCGAGGTGATCGACGTGTGGTTCGACTCGGGGGCGATGCCGTTCGCCCAGTGGCATGCGCCGCAGGAGAACGAGGAGCACTTCGAGGAGCGCTTCCCGGCCGATTACATCTGCGAGGCGATCGACCAGACGCGTGGCTGGTTCTACTCGCTGCTGGCCATCTCGACGCTGCTGTTCGACCAGTCGCCCTACCGCACGTGTCTCGTCCTCGGCCACATCGCCGACGAGCAGGGCCGCAAGATGTCGAAGTCGCTCGGGAACATCGTCGCCCCGTGGGACGTCATCGACAAGCACGGCGCCGACGCGTTCCGCTGGTACTTCTTCACCTCGAAGTTCCCGTGGGACGGCTACATGTTCTCCGTCGACACGGTCGGCGAGTCGCTGCGCCGATTCCTGCTCCAGCTCTGGAACACGTACGGCTTCCTCGTGCTGTACACGAACGTCAACGACGTGCGCGAGCACGCCGAGCCGGCCACCGAGCTCGACCGCTGGGCGCTCTCGCGCCTGCATGCGACGACCGAGACTGTCCGCGGGCGGCTCGACGCCTACGACGCCACTCGCGCCGGCCACGCGATCGCCGCGTTCGTCGACGAGCTCTCGAACTGGTACGTGCGCCGCTCGCGCGCCCGGTTCTGGGACGGAGACCCGGCCGCCTTCGGCACGCTCCACACCTGCCTCGTGACGGTGGCGAAGCTGCTCGCGCCGTTCTGCCCGTTCATCGCCGACGAGATCTACGACAACCTCGACGGCTCAGAGCCCAGCGTCCACCTGACCGACTTCCCGGAGGCCGGTCCCCGCGACGCCGAGCTCGAGCTGGCGATGGGCATCGTGCGCGAGAGCGTGCGGCTCGGCCTCGCCGCGCGCGGGCAGGCCAAGCTCGGCGTCCGCCAGCCGTTGCGCGCCGCCGTGGTCGTCGCGGCCGGCGCCGAGCGCGAGGCGATCGAGCGGCTCGCCGACATCGTCAAGGCCGAGCTCAACGTCAAGGCGCTGCGCTTCGTCTCGCAGGCCGACGAGCTCGGCTCCTACGAGGTCAAGCCCAACTACCGCGCGCTCGGCCCGCGCTTCGGCAAGCACATGCCGCAGGTCGCCGCAGCGGTGGCCGCGCTCGACCCCGCGCACGTCGCCGACGCCCTGCGCGACCGGGCGGGCGTCGGCATCAACGTCGACGGGCACGACCACGAGCTGAGCGCCGACGACCTGCTGCTCGCCATGCAGCCGCTCGAGGGCTACCAGCTCGAGCGCGAGGGCTCGCACGCGGTCGCGCTCGAACTCGAGCTCGACGACGACCTGGTGCGCGAGGGCCTGGCGCGCGAGGTCGTGCATGCGGTCCAGAACGCGCGCAAGACGGCCGGCCTCGAGGTGGCCGACCGGATCGAGCTCACGCTCGGCGGCGACGCCGAGCTGCTCGCCGCCGCACGCGCGTTCGAGGAGTACCTGACGGGAGAGACGCTCGCCGTCGCGGTCGGCTACGACGGCGCCGCGGGCGAGCCGACGAGCGTCAAGGGCCGCCCGCTGCACATCGACGTGAAGCGCGCCTGAGATCCCGGGCGGGCCGGGCGCTAGGCGAGCGCGGGCTCGAGCTGCGCCTCGAGGCGCTTGCGCGGCTGCGTGCCCTGGATCCGCGCCGCCTCCGCGCCGTCGCGGAAGAGGATCATCGTCGGGATCGCGAGGATGCCGTAGCCCGCGGGCGTCTGCATGTTCTCGTCGATGTTGAGCTTGACGATCCGCAGGTCGTCGCGCTCGGCGGCCATATCCTCGAGGATCGGAGCGATCACGCGGCACGGCCCGCACCAGGGCGCCCAGAAGTCGACGAGCACGGGCGTGTCGGACTCGAGAACTTCAGCCTGGAAGGTGTTGTCGGTGACGTGGATGATGCTGCCGGCCATTCGGTTTCAGGCTCCTCTCAAGGTGCAGTTGCTTCAGAAAGTATAGCGAGGAGCTCGGGCGTCACCCAGGTCTCGATCGCCGCCGCCAGCAGCAGCACCGGGATCGCGACGGCCACCGTCACGATGGTGGCGGCGAGCAGCTCCTCCCAGGCGTGGCGGCGCGACGCGAGCGTCCACGCGGCGAGCGGCAGGAACAGCGCGGTCAGCTCCGGGAGCGCGTGGGGGAGCAGTCCGACCAGGAGCACGAACGGCGCGAGGCCGAGCTGGGACGACAGGTCGGCGGCGCCGCGCCCGAGCGCGTACGCCTGCGTGGCGAGCGAGAACAGCGTGGCGGCGAGCACGAAGCCGATGGCCGGCGGGCCGGCGCGGTCGTGGATCTTGCGCCAGCGACCCGAATAGCCGGTCGCGGCCGCCGGCAGCGACGACCCGGCGATGAAACCGGCGACGCACGCCATCGCATGGAGCGCCAGCACCAGCCCGTTGCGGTAGAGCACGAAGACGAAGTCGCCGACCGTGGCGGGCCCGAAGACGCCCGGGAAATGGCCCGTCGTCGGGTCGGGCGTCGACACGGTCGCCACCAGCCCCACGGCGATCAGCAGCAGCGCCGCCACGGCGAGCGCGCCGCACGCCCACGGCCGCAGGACGGCGAGCGGCTTCCGGTTCCAGCGCGCGAGCGCGCTCCGCGTGTGGTCCCAGCCCTGGACCAGCGCCAGCTCTTCAGCCTTCATCGCCCTGATCATCGGCACGTTGGAAGCATCCCCGGAATCGGATCGCCGCGTAGCCTTACCAGACATCGTGGCCGACCTCACCAACGCCCAGATCGCCGCCGCCTTCGAGGAGCTGGCGGACCTCTATGAGCTCGACGGCGCGGTCCAGTACCGCGTCATCGCCTACCGCAACGCCGCCCGCACCGTGCGCGACACGTCGGTGTCGGTCGCCGCGCTCGCCCGCGAGGGCCGCATCACCGAGCTGCCGAACATCGGCAAGACGCTCGAGGAGAAGGTGCTGGCGCTCGACGAGACGGGTGACATCCCGACCGCGGTCAAGCTGCGCGCGAAGATCCCCGTCGGCCTGATCGGAGTCATGCACCTTCCCGGCTTCGGCCCCAAGCGCGCCAAGCGCCTCTACGACGAGATCGGGGTCGACTCGCTCGACGCCCTGCGCGCGGCGGTCGACGACGGCCGCCTGAAGGAGCTGCGGGGCTTCGGCCTCAAGGCGCAGGAGAACCTGAAGAAGGTCCTGGCCGAGCACACCGAGGACGGACCGTCGCGGCGGGTCGTGCTCTCGCGCGCGGTCCAGACCGCCGACGAGATCGTCGCCGCGCTGCGGGCGAACCCGGCGGCCGACCGCGTCGAGGTCGCGGGCTCGCTGCGCCGCTGGGCCGACTCGGTGAAGGACATCGACATCATCGCCACCAGCTCCGACCCGACGGCGCTGTCCAACGCCCTGGCTGAGCTGGAGGTCGTCGAGGCCGTCAACCAGACCGGCGACGCCGGCGCCCGGGTCAGCACGCACTCGGGCGTCAAGGTCGACCTCAAGGTCGTCGAGCCGGACCAGTTCGGCAACGTCCTCCAGCACTTCACCGGCGCCAAGGCGCACAACGTCGCGCTGCGCGAGCAGGCGGTCCGCCGCGGGCTGCACGTCTCCGAGTACGGGATCCTCGACGACGCCACCGGCGAGACGCTGCGCTGCTCGACCGAGGAGGAGGTCTACGCGGCGCTCGGGCTGGAATGGATCCCGCCCGAGCTGCGCGAGGGGCGCGGGGAGCTCGAGGCGGCCGCGCGAGGCACGCTGCCGGACCTGGTCGAGCTCGGCGACCTCAAGGGCGACCTGCACTCGCACACGACCACGTCCGACGGCGTGCAGACGGCGGAGGAGATGGCGGCGGGTGCGATCGAGCGCGGGCTGCAGTACCTGGCCATCACCGACCACTCGGCCACGCACGGCTTCGGCGACCACGTGACCGAGGACCACCTGCGCTCGCGGATCGAGGAGATCCGCGCCCTGAACGAGACGCTCGACGGCTTCGACCTGCTGATCGGGACCGAGACGAACATCCTGCCGGACGGCTCGCCCGACTACTCCGACGAGGTGCTCGCCGAGCTCGATTGGGTCATCGCGTCGATCCACACGTCGTTCAACATGACCCGCAAGAACATGACCGAGCGGATGGTGGCGGCCGTCCAGCACCCGCTGGTCGACGCGCTCGGGCACCCGACGGGCCGCAAGATCGAGAAGCGCCACCCGTACGACGTCGACATGGACAAGGTGATCGAGGCGGCCGCCGGCGCGGGCACGATGATCGAGATCAACGCCTCGCCCGCCCGGCGCGACCTCAACGACGTGCACGCGCGCGCCGCCGCCCAGGCCGGAGTGCGCATCCTCGTCAACTCCGACGCCCACTCGGTGAGCGAGTTCGACCTCCGGCGCTACGGCATCGCCACCGCGCGCCGTGCCTGGCTGACCGCCGCCGACGTCGCCAACACGCTGCCGTGGAAGCAGTTCGCGAAGCTCCGGAAACGCGCTAAGTGACCGGGTGGCGCAGGAAGGCGCCGCCGAAGCCGGGGGTGCGGACGAGCCGGATCGGGTGCATCGGCGAGGTGCGGTCGACGTAGAAGCGGGCACCGTCGCGCTGCTCGATCGCCGACACGGCCGACTCCTGGCGGCGCAGCGTCAGCGCCCAGATGATCGGGAAGCCGGCAGCGACCGCCGCGACCTGCGGCAGGAACACGCTCGCGATCGCCGAGGCGAGCACCATGAACAGCAGCGACCACAGGCGGTTGATCAGCGTCAGGCCCGGCCGCAGCTCCGGCAGGGTCGTCTGCGTGCGGGCCGTGGCGAGCAGGCGGGCGATCGGCGGCGAGGCCTCCGCGCGGCGCCCGAACCAGACGCCGATCAGCACGGCCCCGGTCCACCAGACGGCGCTGAAGACCACCAGCGTGCGGTCGCCCTCCCGGGCGAGGCCGATGACCGCGAGGGCGGCGAGCAGCGTCGCGGCGCCGGCGCTGAGGAGCACCGTCGCCTTGAGGAAGTCGCCGAACCGCACCGGTCAGACGAGCAGGGCCTGGAGCAGGAGGCGGACGCCGTCGGTTCCGTCGACCATCACGTCGGCCTCGCGCGCCAGCGCCGAGGGACCCTCCTCCGACCGCACACCCACCCGGACCGCGGTGCCCAGCCGCCCGCTCTCGACGAGCTCGGTCAGGCCGCGGAAGGCGTCGAGGTCGGTGGTGTCGTCGCCCACGTAGAGGGCGACGGCGAGGTTGCGGTCGCGCAGCAGGTTGACGATGCCGGCGCCCTTGTCGATCCGCACCGGCGGCCGGATCTCCAGCACCTTGCGCCCCCAGTGGGCGGTGAAGCCGGCCTTCACGGCCGCCGCGGCGACCTCCTCGATGGCCGCCTGCGCCTCCTCCTCGTCGGGCACACCGCGCCAGTGCAGGGCGGCGATCGCCTCCTTGTCCTCGAGCCGCACGCGCAGCCTGCGCAGCCGCTCGTCGAACGCCTCGTCGGCGAACCTCTGCACCCGCCGCGTCCACGCCTGCAGCTCGCGGTCGAGCTCCGGCGCGATGGCGCCCGGCATCAGCACCTCCGACCCGTGCGAGCCGAGATAGGCGATCGAGCCGAGCGAGACGATCCGGCGCGCGTCGGAGGCGCGGCGGCCGGACACGCAGGCGACCGTGCCGTAGCGGCGCGCGACCTCGATCAGGGGCCGGCGCGTGCTCTCGGGCATGTGCGCGTCGTCGGGGTGCTGCACGATCGGGGCGAGCACGCCGTCGACGTCGAGCAGGATCGCGGAGCGCTCGGGCTCGGCCTTGAGGGGCCGGAGCAGCTCCTCGAGAGTTCCTGACGAGCCCGGCACTCGGACTAGTATGGCGGCCGATGGCGAAGGACCCGATAAAGGGCGACGGCTGGGCGGTCGCCTCGATCGACGACCTCGGCGAGGGTCCCGGGTTCCGCAAGGTCCGTCAGGCGCTGGACGTCACGGAGTTCGGCGTCAACGGCGTCGTGCTGCCGCCCGGCTACACGAGCCGCCGCCACTACCACGACCGCCAGCAGGAGCTCTACATGGTGCTGCGCGGCGAGATCGAGTTCGACTTCGACGGCGCCAAGCAGACGCTCGGCCCGGGCGGCCTCGCCCGCGTGGACGCCCCGACCGTGCGCGCGCTCCGCAACACCTCGCAGACCGACGAGGCCGTCTACCTGTGCGTCGGCGGCGAGGGCGGCTACGTGGGCCGCGACGGCCAGGTGCCGTAGCGGCATGACCGGCGCGCCCGTGCACTGCCTGGTCGAGATCCCCAAGGGATCGCGCAACAAGTACACCTGGGACGAGGAGCTGGGAGGCATCAAGCTCGACCGCTTCCTCTTCTCCTCGGTGGTCTATCCCACGGACTACGGCTTCATCCAGGGCACCCGCTCGCCGAAGGAGACGCCGCTGGACGCCATGGTGTGCGTGTCCGCACCGACCTTCCCGGGGTGCGTGATCGAGGTCCGCGTGATCGGCGTGTTCCGCACCAAGGACGAGGCGGGGCAGGACGACAAGCTGCTCTGCGTGCCGTTCGAGGACCCGAACTGGAGCTACATGGAGGAGCTCGACGACCTGCCCTCGCAGCTGCGGCAGGAGATCGAGCACTTCTTCTCGATCTACAAGGTCCCCGAGGGCAAGGACGTCGAGGTCCAGGGCTGGGAGGCCCGCGACTTCGCCGAGCGGCTGCTCGCCGACTCGCGTCAGTAGCCGGCGCCGGGATCGATCAGCGAGACCAGAGGCTCGCCCGCCCGCAGGCGCTCCACGTTCTCGCGTACGAGCTCGGCCAGGTAGCGGCGCAGCGTGGCGTCCGGGTTGGCGACGTGCGGGGTGATCAGCGCCCGCGGCTCCGACCACAGCGGGTGGCCCTCGGGCAACGGCTCGGGATCGGTGACGTCGAGCGCCGCGCCGCCGATCGCGCCGTCCGCGAGCGCGGCCACCAAGGCGTCGGTGTCGACCAGCGAGCCGCGGGCGACGTTGACCAGCCAGGCGTCCTCGCGCATGGCGGCCAGCTCGGCCGCCCCGACCAGGTGGCGCGTGGCGGCGGTGGCGGGCGCGGCGATCACCACGTGATGGGCGCGCGGCCAGACCTCGCCGGCGCGCTCGATCGGCAGCGTGCCGTCGCGGCCGCGCCGTGTCACGGCCAGGACCTCCACGCGCAGCGGCTCGAGCAGCTCGATCAGGGCGCGGCCGATGCCTCCGGCGCCGACGATCGCCACCGTCGCGCCCTCCAGCGGCATGATCGGCGGGCGCGACCAGCGCTTCGCCCGCGCGCACTCGGCCAGCCGTCGCGCGCCGGCCAGCATGAGCATCAGCGCGTGCTCGGCGACCGGCCGGCCATAGGCGCCCGCGGCCGAGGTCCAATCACGATCGCGGTCGATCCGGTCGAGCCACAGCTCCACCCCCGCCGACGGCAGCTGCACCCAGCGAACCGAGTCCGGCAGCTCGCCCGGGAACTCATCCGGGCTCGAATCCACCCAGACGAGCGCCTCCGCCCGCTCGAGCGGCCCGGTCTCCCCGCCCCCGGCGCGCACGGCCTCCTCGATGGCACGATCGGACTCGGGTGCGACGTGGACGGTGGGCGGCATGCCTGCGAACCTACCCGCCCCCGATGTCGACCGTCCCGCTCACACTACGACGGCACGGTCGTGCAGTGTCACACGATCGCTATTTCCTCGACCGCATCGCCGACCGCATCGTGGTGGTGGCCGACGAGCCGCCCACCGTACGAGGGCGGCTAGCCTCACGAACTCGCGGATTAGGTCGTTCACCTCCGCGGCCGACTCCAGGTGCGGCGAGTGGCCTGCGCGTTCGATGACGTGCACCTCACCGGAGGGCTGCGAGATGACGCGGTCCTGCGCGCCCCAGATCACGAGGACCGGGACCGAGAGCTCGTCCAGGTCGATGCGCGCGCCCGCGAGCAGGCCGTCGCGCAGCGTCTCGCAGCGCCTCCTGCACGCCGTCGAGGCGCTTGTACTTGAGCACGTCGTCGACCAGCGTGCCGGGTGACCTGCCCCGGGTCGGCGAACAGCAGCTCGAGCACCGGCTTGAGCTCGCGCCGGCTCTCGGCGTCGACGAACCCGTCGATGTAGTCGGCGTTGATCTCCTCGCCCAGGCCGGCGGGCTGCGATCAGCGTCAGCGACAGCACGCGCTCGGGCGAGCGGAGCGGCGAACTCGCGCGGCCACGAGGCCGCCCATCGAGTGCCCGGCGAGGTGCGCGCGGCTCGACGCCGTGCGCGTCGAGGAACTGCTCGACAGCGCGTCGGCGAGGTCGCCGGCGCCACTCCTTGGTCGACCCGCCGTGGCCCGGCAGGTCGAGCGCGATCGACGGCGTGCGAGTCGGCCGACAGCGCCGGCAGCGTTGAACAGCCAGTTGCTCGAGGTCGCCGCCGAAGCCGTGCAGGAAGCACGACGCGGCTCGCCGCCCTCGCCCATGCGCAGGAAGCGCAGCGTCCCGCCGCGACCTCGACGGTCTCGGGCGCCGGCCCGGCGTCCTCCTCCTCGCCCGGGACGAACGAGGCCTGGAACTCGGCCACGAAGGCGTCGATGTCCGCGTCCGGCACCGCCGGCGTCGGCGATCACGCCGAGCAGGCCGCCGACCGGGCATCGACGTCGCCCTCGGCGGCCACGCGGCGGCGCAGCACGCCCGCGAGCCGGCGACTCGACCGACCCCGTTGATCTTCTCGGTCTCGACCTCGGCGACCTCGTCGCCGACGCGCGAGCTCGGCGCCCTCCTCGACGAGCCACTCGAGCACCCGGCCCTCGGTCATCGACAGGCCCCACTTGGGCATGCCCAGCTTCTGCGCCGTCGCCGTCATGTCCGGCGCCGGCGCTCCGACCGTCGCGCGCACGGCGTCGGCGATCGTCTCGGCCGTCGGCACGTAGGCGTCCTCGAGCACCGGGCGAGAACGGCACCGGGCGTGTGCGGCGGCGTGACCATCTTCGGCGCCGCCTTCAGCGAGCCGAAGGCGCTCTCGGCGACGCGGGCGCGACGATGTCGGCCGCCATGCCGCAGCGCGGGTTGGCCTCGTCGACGACCACGAGCCGGCCGGTGTTCTCGACGCTCTCGAGGATCGTGTCCACGTCGAGCGGCGACGTCGTGCGCGGGTCGACGATCTCGCACTCGATCCCGTCGCGCTGCGAGCTGCTCGGCCGCCTGCCTGCGCGAGCAGCACCATGCGCCCGATCGCGACGACCGTGACGTCGTCGCCCTCGCGCACGATGTTGGCCTCGCCGAACGGGATCGCGTACGGCTCCTCCGGCACCTCGCCCTCGAGTCGCGTAGAGCACCTTGTGCTCGAAGAAGATCACCGGGTCGTCGTCGCGGATCGCCTGCGATCAGCAGGCCCTTGGCGTCGTACGGCGTCGACGGCACGACGACCTTCAGGCCCGGGATGTGGGTGAACAGCGGGTACAGCGCCTGCGAGTGCTGCGAGGCGGCGCGGATGCCGGCGCCGCACATCGTGCGGATCGACCATCGGCGTGACGCGCCTTGCCGCCGAACATGTAGCGGAACTTGGCCGCCTGGTTGAAGATCTGGTCGAAGCAGACGCCCATGAAGTCGACGAACATCAGCTCGGCGACCGGCCGCAGCCCGGAGGCCGCGGCGCCGGCCGCCGCGCCGACGAGCGCCGACTCGGAGATCGGCGTGTCGAGCACGCGGTCCGGGAACTGGCGGTAGAGGCCCTTGGTGACGCCGAGCACGCCGCCCCAGGCGTCGTCCTCGCCCGGCGCGCCCGAGCCGCCGACGACGTCCTCGCCGAAGACGACGACGGTCTCGTCGCGCTCCATCTCCTGGGCGAGCGCCTCGTTGATCGCCTGCTGGTAGCGTGATGCGTCGCGGCCATCTCGGCCTCCCCTCAGTAGCTCGACGTAGACGTCGGTGAGCGACGTCGCCGGGCGTCGGGTCGGGCGCCGCCTTGGCCTCGGCGACCGCGTCGTCGATCAGCTCGGCCGACCTCGTCGTCGATCGTCGGCCAGCGCGGACTCGTCGAGCAGCCCGGCGTCGGTCACGCGGCGCGAGAAGGCGTCCAGGCAGTCGCGCGTCGCGGCGCAGCTCCTCGACCTCGTCCGGCGCCGCGGTAGGTCTGCTGGTCGCCCTCGAAGTGGCCGAAGTAGCGCATGACCTTGCACTCGATCAGCGTCGGGCCGCCGCCGGCGCGGGCGCGGGCGATCGCCTCGCCGGCCGCCTCGTGGACGGCGAAGAAGTCGAAGCCGTCGACGACTGACGCCGGGCATGCCGAAGCCGTCGGCGCGCTTGGCGACGTCGACGCCGGCCTGGTGGAAGTCGGGCGAGGTCGACCTCGGCGTAGCCGTTGTTCTCGACCACGAACACGCACGGCAGGTGCCAGGCCGAGGCGAGGTTGAGGCTCTCGAGGAACGTGCCCTGGTTGGAGCCGCCGTCGCCGGTGAACGAGACGGCGACCTGGTCGGTGCCGCTTGACCTTCGCGGTGAGCCCGACGCCGCAGACCAGCGGCGGCCCGCCGCCGACGATGCCGTTGGCGCCGAGCATGCCCTTCGATCGAGGTCGGCGATGTGCATCGAGCCGCCCTTGCCGTGGCAGAGGCCCGTCGCTCTTGCCGTAGATCTCGGCCATCATCGCCTTCACGTCGCAGCCCTTGGCGATCGCGTGGCCGTGGCCGCGATGCGTGCTTGCGACGTAGTCGTCCGGCGCCGAGGTGGGCGCAGACGCCGGCGGCGATCGCCTCCTCGCCGGCGTAGAGGTGGACGAAGCCGGGGATCTCGCCGGTGGCGAACTCGACGGTGCAGGCGCTCCTCGAACTCGCGGATGGTGCGCATCACGCGGTAGGCCTCGAGCAGCTGCTCCGCGGTGTGCTCGCCCGCGGCGGGCGGTGCGACTGCCGACATGGGACCTCCTCCTGGTGGCCGGAGAGGAACGCTAGAGCGGCTCGGGTTGCAACCGCGTTGCACCGGTGCGGGCGGCGTGCGCCATCACCGCGTCGACGTCGATCCGCAGCGGGCCGGCGCCGAGTCGCACCGTCGCCCGCTCGCCGCCGCCGAGCTCGATCTCGCGCTCGCCGTCGAGCGCGAGCGAGCCGGGCACGCCGCCGAGCTCGACGGCCTCGCCGGGCGCGATGCTCGCGGTACTCGGCGACGCCGACGCGCGCGATCAGGCCCGGGGCGAGCGCGACGTCGAGCTGGTGCTCGGCGCCGGCGTCGAGGCGCACGTGCAGCGCCGCGGCCGCCGCCGCGCGTGCGAGCGGCCGCAGCATGCCGGCCAGCGACGGCGAGCCCGACCGCGCCGGGGTCGGCGAAGCTCACGAACAGCTCGCGCAGGTCGCCGGCGCGCCACAGCGCTCGCGCGCCGACGAAGCGCTCGCGGGTCAGCGCCACGTCGACGAGCGCGAGGTCCGGGCCGGCGCCGTCGCGCTCGACGTGCAGCGCGGCCTCGCGCACGAGCGCGTCCGGCCCGGCGCGGCCGGTGGCCACGAGCCCGGCGGCGAGCCCGGCGACCGTCGTCTCGCGCCACTCCGGGAACGCGTTGTTCGTGCCGGTCGAGAGCGCGCACAGCGGCAGCGTCGCCGCAGGCGCTGGCGACGACGCGGTGGGTGCCGTCGCCGCCGAGCACGACGAGCACGCGCGCGCCCGCCTCCGCGCATCTCGGCCACCGCCCGCTCGGTGTCGGCCGCCGTGCCGGTCAGCCGCATCGCGAGCGGCTCGAGCTCCGGCGTCGGCGACGGGTGCGCCTTGAGCAGCTGTGTCGAGGCCGCGACGACAGCCCGTCGCCCGCGGGCATCATCAGCGCGCGCTCGACGCCGGCGGCGCGCAGGCCGGCAGAGCACGCGCAGCACCATGCCCGCCTTGTCGGCGTTGCCGAACACCGAGGCGCCCGCCACGAGCCGGCGGATGTCGCGGCCCGAGGCGGGGTTGGCGACGATCCCCACGACCACTCCCGGAACCCTAGATGACTGATTCCACGACCCACGGCGGGCACGCGGGCCGCGGAATCAGCCATCTAGACTCCGGGTGGAGGAGAGAGCCATGCGGACCGCCAACCCGCACAACCTCGCGCTGGTGATGGCCGCCGCCGCGATGGCCGAGGACGAGCTGCGGTTCCGCCACGCGGTCGAGGACGACCGGCAACGGCCCGCCGCGCCGGCCGCCCGGACCGGGCCGCGTCTGCGGCTGCGGGCGCTCGGTCGCGGCGTGCCGACGGTCCAGCTCGGCGACGAGGAGCCGGTCGAGCTGAGCCACCGCCACGCCGAGATCCTGGCGCTGCTGGCGATGCATCCCGACGGCATGAGCGGCGAGCAGCTCACGCTCGAGCTCTACGGCGAGCAGGGCAACCCGATCTCCACGCGCGCCGAGGTCTCGCGCCTGCGCCGGCTGCTGCCGTGCGTGGCCGCCCGGCCGTACCGGCTGGCGGCGACGGTCAGCGCGGACTTCCTCGACGTCGAGGAGCAGCTCGCAGCCGGCGAGCTCGCGGCCGCGCTCGGCGCCTACCGCGGATCGCTGCTCCCGCAGTCGGAGGCCCCGGGGATCGCGCAGGCGCGCAACGAGCTCGAGGGCGCCGTGCACCGCGCGGCGAGCGAGGGGCCGGTCGACCTGCTGTGGACGTGGCTGCAGACCGAGCCGGGCCGGGAGGACCCGCTGGCGATGGCCGCGTTCGTGCGCCGGATCGGGTCCGACGACCCGCGCCGCCTGATCGCCTCCGCGCGGCTGCGGGCGCTGCAGATGCGCTGGAGCGCTTAGGCGCCAGGGGTTCAGACCGCCCGCTCGGCGGGAATCCTTCGACCCATGAAGTCCCTTGACTCTCCCACCGATCTCGGCAAGCGCTCCTGGTTCGGGGCGCTCAAGCGCGTCGTCTCCGGCTTCCGCGACGACAACGTGACCGACTGGGCCGCGGCGCTGACGTACTACGCCGTGCTCTCGATCTTCCCCGCGTTCATCGCGCTGATCTCGATCCTCGGCCTCGTCGTCGACCCGGCCACGATCACGCGCGTGATCACCGACATCGTGGCCCAGCTCGGGCCCGAGTCGGCCGTCGACACGTTCACGCGCCCGCTCGAGGAGATCTCCGGCAGCCGGTCGACCGCCTTCCTCGGCCTCGTCATCGGCGTCGCGGTGGCGCTGTGGACGGCGTCGAACTACGTCGGCGCCTTCATGCGCGCCTCGAACGCCATCTACGCGCGCGAGGAGGGCCGCCCGTTCTGGAAGCTGCGGCCGATCCAGCTGTTCCTGACGCTGATCCTGGTGCTGATGGCGGCGCTCGTGGTGCTCGCGCTGATCGTCTCGGGCCCGGTGGCGGAGGCGGTCGGGAGCGCGGTCGGCCTCGGCGACGTGGCGGTCACGGCGTGGGACATCGCCAAGTGGCCGGTCCTGCTCGTCGTGGTGATGCTGATGCTGGCGATCCTGTACTGGTCGGCGCCGAACGCGAAGCCCGCCGGCTTCCGCTGGGTCTCGCCCGGCAGCGTGGTCGCCGTGTTGCTGTGGATCGCGGCGTCGGCCGGCTTCGCGCTGTACGTCGCGAACTTCAGCTCCTACGACAAGACGTACGGGACGCTGGGCGGCGTGATCGTCTTCCTGATCTGGATGTGGATCACGAACATCGCCGTGCTGCTGGGCGCGGAGATCAACGCCGAGACCGAGCGCGCGCGCGAGCTGGAGGCCGGCGTCCCGGGCGCGGAGGAGGAGATCCAGGCGCCGTACCGCGACGTGCCGGAGGAGGAGCGCGAGCGGGCGGGAACGGCCTGACGCTCAGCTTTGCGGCGCGGCGCGCCGATGAAGACGGGACATGCGCGTCCTCATCGTCGTCGTCGCCTGCGTGGTGGTCGCCCTCATCGCCGTCCGCGTGTGGCCCGACGCCGGCGCCGCGGCCTCTGGGGCCACCGAGGTCAGCGCCGAGACGCGCGCGGCGACGCTGCGCTTCGCGCCAGATGTCACGCCGCGGGACCGGGCGTGGATCCTGGCCGCGATCCAGAAGGCGCGGCCGGAGGCGCAGCGGCTGATCGCCGAGATCGACGGGCTCGTCGAGATCCGCACGGACCTGCCGCGCGGCGAGGCGATCGGCCTCGCCCAGATGACGCTGGACGAGGCCGTGGTCAGCTTCGACGCGCGCTCGCTCAACAGCGACCGGGCGTTCGACCGCGACGTCGTGGTCCTGCACGAGCTCGGCCACGTGGTCGACTTCCAGCTCGTCGACGACGAGCTCGTCCAGCAGCTCGACCGGACGATCCCGCGCGTCGGCTCCTGCGGCGACTCGCAGCTGCTGCCGACCGGCGCCTGCACCGCGGTCGAAGAGCGCTTCGCGGACACCTTCGCCAAGTGGGCGCTACGCGGGCGCATCTCGCTCGCCGGCGCCGGCTACGGCATCCCCGCCCCCGCCTCGATCGAGGACTGGGGCCGCCCGCTCGGCCTGCTGGCCGCTCAGCTCAACGCGCGCTGAAGCGCGGCGGCGAGCGCGGCGGTGTCTGAGCCGTCCTCGGCGCCGTGCGCCGGGTTGTGCTCGGTCACGGTCAGCCCGGCGAAGCCCGCGCCGGCGACGAGCACCTCGAGCGCCGCGCACGCGGTGTCGAACGGCAGGCCGATGTTGTGGCCGGTGTTCTCGGACAGCGGCAGGTCGACGAAGTCGACGACGTCCACGTCGAAGTGCACGAGGTAGCGGTCGAAGTGCTGCGCGGCGCGCGCCGCCGCGGCGCGCGGGTCGGCCGCGACCTCCTCGACCATGATCGACTCGATGCTCTGGGTCTCGATCGCCTGCCGCTCGCCGGGCCGCGTCTGGTCGTCCTGGCGCGCGAACAGCAGCACCTCGCGCGGCGAGAGCCTCGCGATCCCGGCCGGCTCGGGCACCGTCCCGGGCAGTCCGAGCATGTGCGCGACGCCCATCCAGTCGAGCGTGCCCGTGTCCACCGTCTCCGGCGTGTTGAGGTCGGGATGGAGGTCGAAGTAGACGAGCCCGACGCGCTCGCCGGCCGCCTGCGCACCGGCCACCGTGCCGATCTCGACGGTGCAGTCGCCCCCGAGCACGATCGGCGTCTTGCCGGCGCGGAACGCCGCCTCGACCCGCTCGGCCACCTCGCGTGCGGCCTGCGCGACGCCCGCGGCGTTCTGGGCGCGCCGGTGCTCGCGGTCCGGGCGCCAGCGGCGCACGGCGATGTCGCCGAGGTCGGCGTCCGCGCGCAGGCCGGCCTCGCGCAGCGCCCGCGGCGCCTGCTCTTGGCCGGGGGCGAAGGCGCCGAGGCTGGTCGGCGCGCCGATGAGGGCGGTCTGCATAACCGCTCTATCAGGTTACATCGGTTACTGATGATGCGCAACGAGACGCCACGGCCGGCGGTCCGCTCGGCGGACGCGTGGCGCTTTAACCGGCATATGTCCGGTCAAGGCGCCATGCGCCGAGCGGCACCAGCCGCAGTTGACGTTCGCTCGCCCTGCTGCTGTGCCTCGTCAGGGAGCGGAGGGGCGCGTCTCGTCCTGCTTGAGCAGCGTGCGCGCCCCGATCACGGGGCCGAGGATGGCGGGCACCCACAGCCACGACGAGCCCCACGGGTCGTCCACGTCCTGGCCGGCGAGCACGACGACGACCACCAGGGCCAGCGGATAGGCGAGCAGCGGCAGCGTCCAGCGCGAGATGCCGGCGCGGCGCGCGCCGATGATCACGCCCAGCCACCCCGCGAGCCGCCACCCACAAGCCGCCGTTCTCCTGCACGATCTCACGCTCGAGCAGCACGACGGCCCAGGCGACGGCGAGCGCGAGCCAGACCCAGGTCCTGACGCCGCCGCGGAAGGCCACGTACGCCACCACCGCGATCGTGGCGACGACGAGGACCACGAACGCCGTCCCCGCGAGCGCGCCGGCGAGCAGCCAGGCGGCGGTCGCGGCGATCGTGCCGATCACCCCACCCTTCAACGCCGCGGCGACCGTATTGGCGGCGCGCTGGCGCCGCGTCAGGGTGGGTCTGGACAGGGTCTCGACGCTCATGGCACCTTCAGTACAAGCTACCGAGTCATGGACACCCTCTTCGAACGGCTCCGGGCGGTCGACACCACCACCCTGAGCGACGTCGGCAAGCAGCTCCGCGTCATGGACGCGGGCCTGCGGCCCCTGCGGGTCGGCCTCAAGCTCGTCGGGCGGGCCGTGACCGTGGCCGCCGCCGACGACCTGATGCCGGTCCTCGACGGCCTCGCGCGCGCCGGAGGCGGCGACGTGCTGGTGGTCGACGGCGGCGGCTCGGCACGCGCGCTGGCGGGCGAGCTGTTCGGCTCGGAGGCGCTGCGCCGCGGCCTCGCGGGGATCGTGATCGACGGCGCGTGCCGCGACACGAACCAGTTGCGGCAGCTGCCGCTCCCGTTCTACGCCCGCGGTCTCAGCCCGCGCGCGGCGGGCGCGAAGGCCGTCCCGGGCGAGCCGGGCGCCGTGCGCTGCGGCGGCGTCGACGTCGCGCCGGGCGACGTGCTGGTGGGAGACGACGACGGGATCGTCGTCGGCTCGACCGCCGAGCTCGCCGCCGTGCTCGACGCCGCCGAGGCGCTGCAGGCGACCGAGGCATCGATGTTGGCCGCGATCCAGGCCGGCGAGAGCCTGTTCTCCCGGCTCGACTACGACGAGCACCTGGCGCGCCTGCAGGCGGGCGAGGAGAGCGCCCTGCAGTTCCGCGACTAAGAGATATAGATTAAGTGGAAACCGCGCGCGCGGTCCAGCGAGCGGTGCAGCTCGATCGACTCCATCCCCTCCGTGCTCGGCCGCGCCCGCCCCGAACTTGAGCGTCAGGCCGGCACTGACCACGGTGCCCCTGGCGGCGGGTCGCCGCCGCCAGGGGCTGTGTGCTACTGGACCACCTCGCAGGGCGAGAGCTCGGACGTCGAGCGCGGGACGTCGTTGGCCCCGAGCTTCGTGGCGGTCATCGTCACCTGCTCGCCGACGGCGGCCGTGATCGGCGTGCCGTCGCCGTCGGAGTCGGCGTCGCCGTTGGCGTTGGTGTCCACCTGGATGGTCTTGACGTGGGTCTGCCCCTCGCCGCTGCCGGAGGGATCGCAGGCGTCGCTGACGAAGAACTCCAGGCGGTAGGTCGTATCCGCCTCGGTCTCGAGGTCCCACACGACCTTCCCCGCCGCGACCGTGTCGATCTCCGGGCCGTTCTGGAGCGTGTTCGGGCCGGCGTCGGGGTCGAGGGCACCGTCGTTCGCGGTCGTTCCGTCGGCGTTGAGGTCGATGCCCAGCCCGCCGTTGTCGTAGAACGAGTTGCGCACGATCGCGTTGCCGACGCCGCTCTCGACGGTGACGCCGTCGTCGCCGTTGTGGGCGATGACGTTCGAGGGCTTCAGCGACGACGACGCACCGACGCGGTTGTCGGCGGCGTCGTCAATCTCGACGCCGCTCTCGCCGTTGCCGAGGTCCGCATTGTTCTCGTTGGTGCCGATCCAGTTGGCCAACACCTTGTTGTCGCGGGAGTTGGAGATGATCCTGACGCCGTCTGCCGCGTTGCCGGAGATCACGTTGCCGGTGTCGGCGGTCTCGCCACCGATCGTGTTGTCGTCGGACGAAACGATCGTGACGCCGGCGTTGTTGGGGAGCGCGGCGCCGAAGGCGGACAGCCCGATCACATTGCCCTGGACGTCGTTCTCCTCGGCCGAATCGCCCCCGGGGGCCGTGAGCGAGACGCCGGAGGAGACGCTGCCCGACACGAGGTTGCCCTCGCCCTCGGCCCCGCCGATCAGGTTCCGGTCGCCGCCGAAGAGGTCGATGCCGGTGAAGTTCGGGATGCTCACGCCACCGGTGACGTTGGTGCCGACGCTGTTCCCCTGCACCGTGTTCTCGTCTCCGGACACGGTGATGCCGGTGAAGTTGGACGAGCTGAGGTTGTCCTTCACGGTGTTCAGGTCGGACTGGACCGTGATGCCGCTTCCGGCGAGCCCGCTGATCCCGGCGGTGCCCCTCGAGTTCGTGCCGGTGTAGTTGCCCTCGATGACGTTGCCGGTGCCGGAGCTGACGCGGACGCCGCCGAAGGCGTTGCCGGACAGCACGTTGCGGTCGAAGACGGCGACTCCGCCCACCCGGTTGTT
This sequence comes from uncultured Solirubrobacteraceae bacterium, assembly GCA_963830725.1. Taxonomy (GTDB): domain Bacteria; phylum Actinomycetota; class Thermoleophilia; order Solirubrobacterales; family Solirubrobacteraceae; genus DASSUW01. The sequence goes on from CAWHNO010000014.1 coordinate 70,316, forward strand.
GTCGCCGTCGATGTCCACGCCGTGATTGCCGTTGCCCACCGCGGCGGTGCCGGCGGCGTTGGTGCCGACGTGGGTGCCGGCGACGATGTTGTTGTCGCCGACCACCCAGATCCCGTCGTTCTGGGCGTTGTTGACGACCAGTCCGCGGACCTCGATGCCGTTGCCGGTGAGATGAAGGCCGCGGACGGCACTGGTGGCGTCGATCACGACCGACAGCGTCGCCGGGGAACCCGGCGTCGCCGGCGAGGCGTCCGGCTCGGTGTAGCCGCGGATCTTCACTGGCTGCGTGACCGCCGGCAGGTCACTGGCGAGCGAGATCACGTGCGGAACAGGGCCGGGGATGTCGAACTTGATCTCGTCCGCAACGCCGGTCGAGTTCGCGGTCGTAATCGCGTCACGCAGCGAGCCGTTGCCGGAGCTGAGGGTGTTGACGACGGTGTGGACCGCCGCGTCCGCGGGCGCGGCGGAAGCCGTCATCCCGAACGCGAAGATCCCGGCACCGAGGGTGCCGATCAGCTTCTTGCTGAACATTGAGTGCCCCTTTCGTGGGCAAGAGGAATGCTGTCGGAGCGGGTGACCCGGCGGGCGCCGGTCAGGTTGGCCGCTTGCGACGTTCTGGCGCGTAGGCGCTCATTCGTAGCGCAGCGCGTCGGCGGTGGGGATCCGCGTCGCGAGGCGCGCAGGAAGGCTCGTGGCGGCGACGACCATCAGCACCATTCCGATCGGGACGAGCGCGAGCCACCACCACGGGGCGATCACGCGGTCCTCGCTGCTCCCGCCGGCGATTCCGTAGACGGCGACGTAGAGGCCGATGCCCACCGGGATCGACAGGAGCGCGGCGAGCAGCGCCACGGCGGCGTGGGCGCCGACGACGCTCGAGGCGATCTGCCTCGGCGTGAGGCCGATGGCCTTGAGCACGCCGTAGTCGCGGATGCGCTCGCGTACGGACAGCAGCGCGATCGCGACGAGGGTCGTCGCGGTGATCACGAGGAGCACGGCGTCGAGGGTGTAGACGAGCACCGGGAGCTCGTCGGTGACGTCGGTGATCTCAGCGGTCTGGGCATCGAGCGAGGCCTTCATCGAGAGCGCGAAGACGATCGACGCGCCGGTGACCACGATCGCGCCGGCCACCCTGGTGGCTCGACGGCGTCGGGCGAGCAGGTCCTTGAGGCCGAGGGCGAGCGGTACGGGCAACGAGGCGCGGGCAATGGTCCGCGCGAGTCGCGATCGCGGAGCGGGCGTGGGGCTGCCGGCCTGGATCGCCTGCAGGGCGCTGAAGCGGGTGGCGCGCCGGGTCGACGAGCGCGCGCTGCCGACGAGCACGAGCAGGACGGGGATCGCGGCGACGAGCAGGTGCCAAGGGTTCGCCGCGGTCGTCGGCGAGCCGAGCATCGTCTCGGCGCTGGGCGCGGCGAGCCGCGGCGCGAGCAGGGCGCCGAGCGCGAAGCCGATGACCACCGCGATCAGGCCGAGCGCGGCGGACTCGAGCGCGAACACGGTGGTGACTTGACGCGGCGTGAGGCCGACGGCCTTCATCAACCCGATCTCGCGGTACTGCGCGCTGGCGCGGGCGCCGACGAGGATCGCCACGACCGCGAAGACCACGACGAGCAGGAGGATCGTGTAGGTCGTCAGGATGATCATGGCGGGCTGTGCCTCGCGCAGCGCTTCCGCGCGCTGGTCCTGCCAGGTGAGGAACGCATCGTCCGCCGATGCGGATGCCGCGGCGCGCGCGGCGAAGGCGGGCGCGGCGGATGCGTCGGTCAGGCGAACCGCCTGGGTCCAGGTCCAGCGGCTGCGATCGGGCTCGATCCGCGCGAGCGTGGCGGGCGTGACCCAGGCCAGGCCCGGGTTGCTGCGCGGGTAGCGCGGCTGGCTGGGCAGGATCGCCGTGCCGAGGACGGGCAGCTCGACCGGACCGCCCGCCGCCGCGATCCGCAGCGGCGTTCCGACCTCGAGTCCGAGGGCGTCGGCGAAGCTGCGTTCGAGCACGATGCCGTCCTCACGCAGCTCCGAGCCCGCGGTCCGGACCGGCGTGTTGATCCGTGGACGGGCAGGGAGTCCGGCGAGCAGCAACCGGTCCGTGCCCTCGAGCGCGACGTTCGCGAGCGGGACGGGCTCGTCGCGCTGGGCGACGCCGGGGAGCGCCGCGACCGCGCGCGCGTCGGCTTGCGAGGGCACGTTCGCGAGCACGTGCGCGCCGTTGGCCGCCGTGAACGTCCGCTGCCAGGGATCGCGCGCGGTCGCGCCGACCTCCAGCGCGAGCACGATGGTCGCCGCCGCGGCGCTGGAGAGCAGAACCGTCAGCGCGCTCGCGAGCAGGCGCGAGCGGATGCCCGCGAACGCGAGCTTGATCAGCGTCGCGGTCATGCTCGCTCCTCGTGCTGGAAGGGAAGCGCGACCGGGCGCGCGGCCTCCAGCTCGGTCTCGTCTGACACGAGCCCGTCGCGGAGGGTGATCACCCGATCCGCCGCCGCGGCCACGCGCGCGTCGTGCGTGACGAGCAACACCGTCTGACCGCGGTCGCGGGCGCCGCGCAGGAGCCCGAGCACGTCGCGGGCCGCCGCGGAGTCCAGGTTCCCGGTCGGCTCGTCGCCGAGCACGATGTCGGGGGTATTGGCGAGCGCCCGTGCCAGCGCGACGCGCTGCTGCTGCCCGCCCGAGAGCTGCACCGGAGCGGCGGCGGACTTGTCGCCGATGCCGAGCTCGCTCAGCAGCTCGTTCGCGGATCGCCGGGCATCCCTCCGGCGCCGGCCGACCAGCAGCAGCGGCAGCTCGACGTTCTCGACCGCCGACAGCGTCGGCATCAGGTTGAAGAACTGGAACACGAACCCGATATGGCGGCGACGCAGCCGCGCAAGCTCGGTCTCGCTCAGCTGGTCGATCCGCCCGCCGTCGAGCCAGACCTCCCCCGCGGTCGGACGATCGAGACCCGCCAGCAGGTTGAGCAGCGTCGACTTGCCGCACCCGCTCGGCCCCATGATCGCGACGAACTCGCCACGCGCGATCGCGAGGTCGATGCCGCGGAGGGCCAGAACCTTCACACCGCCGGTGTCGTAGGTCTTCGCGAGGCCTCGCGCCTCGAGCACATACGTCATCTCGATTCCTCCTGCGCCGTCAGGCGCTGCTCGATCAGGTCGAGCCATTCCAGGTCCGCTTTCGCGTGAAGGACCGCGCCCTCCACGAGCAGTTCGGCGGCAGCACCCTTCCCGTTCGCCGCCAGCAGCGCATCGAGATCGCGCAGCGACTGCAGATACTCGCGGCGCTGGCCCTCGATCACCGCCCTCGGCTCCGCCAGGCCGGCGGACACGACGACCACGAGCTTCATGAAGAACTCGTCCTTGAGTCGCGTTGCCGAGACCGGCGTCTCGACCCAGCGCTCCAGCGCGGCGCGACCCTCCTCGGTGAGCTCGTACACGCGCTTGCGGCGGTTGTCGCCCGCGACGCTGCGGCCCACGACCAGACCATCGCGCTCGAGCCGCCCAAGCGTCGAGTAGATCTGCCCCGCGTTCATGGCCGGCAGCAGCTCGCCGAATTCCTGCTGCAGCGCTTGCCCCAGTTCGTACCCGTAGCCGCTCTCGCGGGCGAGAAGGGCAAGGAAATGCTCACGCATAGATAGCGAGAATATATACGCGCTATCTATTGCTCGTCAAGCTATTCGCTGTTGGACCTCGGCTGCACATGTTGGAAACCGAAGCGGCCCTTGATGCACAGGTTGCCGCGGGTGATGTCGTGGTCGTCGGGCGAGCTGACCTTGACGATCGCGTTGTCCTGCACGTGCAGCGTGAGGTTGCAGCCCACGCCACAGTAGGGGCAGATCGTGTCGGTCTGTGTCTGGCGTGACTCGTCCCAGTCGTCGGCCTCGCGCAGGTCGTGCTCGGAGGCGAACATCAGGGCACCGGTCGGGCAGACCGCGATGCAGTTGCCGCAGTAGACGCAGGCCGACTCGGGGAGCGGGTTGGCGTATTCGGTTGAGATCCGCGCGTCGAACCCGCGGCCGGCGACGGTGATCGCGAACGTGTTCTGCCACTGCTCGCCGCAGGCGTCGACGCACTTGTAACAGAGGATGCACTTGGAGTAGTCGCGCACGTAGAGGTCGTTGTCGAGCTTGACCGGCGCGTGGACGGTGGCGGCGGTCTGCCCGTCGGGCTCCTCATGGTGTCCGGTGCGCTTGGCGTCGCGGTCGGGATCGGGCGGCGCGGGCGGGCCGTAGCGCTCGGGTCTGGCGTCGTAGCGCGACAGGTACTCGTCGGCCACGGGCGTCGTGGAGAGGTCGACCGACGAGGCGAGGAACTCGAGGACCATCTTGCGGCTGTGGCGAACGCGTTCGGAGTCGGTGCGCACGACCATGCCCTCCTCGACCGGGCGCGAGCACGCGGGCACGAGCACGCGTGAGCCCTCGAGCTCGACGACGCAGACGCGGCACGCGTTGGCCGGCTGCAGCGTCTCGCCGAAGCACAGCGTCGGGGTGTCGATGTCGCGCTGTGTGCAGGCGTCGAGGATCGTCGAGCCTTCGGGGACCTCGACGGGCGCGTCGTCGATGGTGAGACTGACCGTGCGCTGTGTCATGCGAACACCTCGAGCTTGCGTATGGCGGATTCGACGGCCGACGAGGCGGTCTGGCCCAGGCCGCAGATCGAGGCGTCGCGCATCGCCTCGCCGATCTCGGCGATGAGCGCAAGCTCGTCGCCGACCGTCCCGCGCGTCCTGCCCGACTGCAGGCGCGCCAGCGCCTCCTCCTGGCGCACCGTGCCGACCCGGCAGGGCACGCACTGGCCGCAGCTCTCGTCGCGCATGAACGCGGCGATGACAAGGAGCAGGCGCTTGAGGTCGATCGTGTCGTCGATCGCGAGCGCGACGCCGGAGCCCAGCGTGGTGCCGGCCTCGCGCGCGTCCTCGAAGGTGAGCGGAAGGTCGAGCTCGTCGGGCGTGACGAACGACCCGGCGGCGCCGCCGAGCAGCACCGTGCGCAGGTTCGGCGCGACGCCGCCGGCGAGCTCGAGCAGCTCGCGCAGGGTCGTGCCGAACGGGACCTCGTAGGTCCCGGGGCTCGAGACTGCGCCCGACACGCAGAACAGCTTGGGCCCGGTCGAGCGCTCGGTTCCGATCTGCGCGAACGCCGGGCCGCCCTCGAGCACGATCGCCAGCACGTTGACGAGCGTCTCGACGTTGTTGACGACCGTCGGGCGGCGGAAGAGCCCCTCGACGACCGGGAACGGCGGCTTGTTGCGAGGCTCGCCGCGGTGGCCCTCGATCGAGCCGAAGATCGCGGTCTCCTCGCCGCAGATGTAGGCGCCGGCGCCCTTGCGCACCTCGATGTCGAACGCGAAGCCGTGGCCGAGCACGTCCGCGCCGAGGAACCCGCGCTCGCGCGCCTGGTCGATCGCGTTCTCCAGGCGCGCCTGGGCGAGCGGGTACTCGCCGCGCAGGTAGACATACCCGTGCTCGCAGCCGGTGGCGAACGCCGCGATCGTCATCGACTCGACGACCGCGAATGGATCGCCCTCCATGAGCACGCGGTCCTTGAACGTGCCGGGCTCGGACTCGTCGGCGTTGCAGATCAGGTAGTGCGGGCGCCGCGGCTGACGCGCGACCGCGTCCCACTTGCGGCCCATCGGGAACGCGGCGCCGCCGCGGCCCATGATCTTCGAGTCCGTGACCTCGCGGATGACGCCCTCGGCCCCGAGCTCGATCGCGCGGCGCAGCGCCTCGTAGCCGCCGTGGGCGCGGTAGTCGTCGAGGCTCTCGGGATCGACCCGGCCGATGCGGGCGAGCAGCCGCAGCCCCGGTTGCCCGGCCTGCGGAGGCGTCGTCGACGCCGGCGGCGGCGGCGTGGCGCCGGAAAGGATCGCCTTGACGCCGCCGGCGTCGATCGCCGTCAGCTCGCGCTCGACCGGCGTGTCGCCCGCCTCGCTCAGCAGCGCGGCGGGCGCGCGGTCGCACTGGCCCAGGCACGGGCTGCGCAGCCAGGTGGCGCCGCCGGCATCGCTCCCCTCCGGGCCGAGTTGCGCGATCAGCTCCTCCGAGCCCGCGCAGCGGCAGGCGATGTCGTCGCAGACGTGCACCACGCGCGGCGGGCGCTCGGTGACCGAGAACAGCGCGTAGAACGTGGCCACGCCGTAGACGTCGGCGGGCGGCACGGTCAGCCGGCGCGCGACGTAGTTCAGCCCGCCCGGGCTGATCCAGCCGGCCCGCTCGTGCAGCGCGTGCAGCGTGGGCAGCAGCATGTGGCGCTGCGCGCGCTCCGCGTGCCCGCCGTGGGCGGCGGCACGCCCGTCGCCGTCCCCGGCCCATACCTGCAGCGACGGCCCGAGGAACGCGTCGACGGCGTCGCGCTCGACCTCGGTGGGCTCGGCGTTCAGCAGGCGCAGATCCACTACTTGGCCCCGGTGCTCACCACGCCGGCGGCCTGACGCTCGCGGCCGTCGACCTTCTCCACGCGTACCGCGGTGGCCTTGAACTCCGCGGTGCCGGACTTCGGGTCGGTCGCGTCGATCGTCAACACGTTGACGTCGATCTCGTCCGGGAAGTGCATCGTCATGAACGCCAGGCCGGGGCGCAAGCCGGGGTCCAGCCGTACCGGCGCCTCGATCGACCCACGGCGCGAGGTGATCCGCACGGTCTCGCCGGGCTCGACGTGGAGGTCGGCGGCGTCCTGGGGCGAGAGGTCGAGCGTCTCGCCGCGGCGCAACGGGGAGGCGTAGAGCCCGGACTGCACGCCGGTGTTGAAGGAGTCCAGCCGCCGGCCGGTCGTCAGGCGGATTGGGAAGTCGGCGTCGAGCTCGTCGATCGGCGGGACCCACGGCGTGACCGAGAACGGCGCCGGCGGGCCCCCGCGCGGCTCGGCCCACAACCGGCCGTGCAGGAACGGCGAGCCGGGATGGTCCTCGGTCGGGCACGGCCACTGGATGCCGCCCAGCTCCTCCAGGCGCCTGTAGCTCATGCCGGCGTGCATCGGGCTCAGCGAGCGCAGCTCGTCCCACGCCTCCTCGGCGCTGGGGTGGCCCCAGTCGTGGCCGAGGCGCCGCGCGAGCTCACAGATGATCCACGTGTCGTCGCGGGCGACTCCAGGCGGGTCGATCGCCTTGCGCATCAGCTGCACGCGGCGCTCGGAGTTCGTCACCGTGCCGCCGTCGGCCTCGCACCACGACGCCGACGAGGGCAACACGACATCGGCCATCTCGCAGGTTCTGGTGAACAGGATGTCCTGGGCGATCATGAAGTCCAGGCCCTCCAGCAGCGCCAGCGCGCGCTTGGAGTCGGCCTCGGACTGGGCCGGGTTCTCGCCCATGACGTAGAGCGTCCGCAGCTCACCGCGCTCCATCGCGTCGAACATCTGCGACAGATGCCAGCCGTGCTCGGGAGGAAGCTTGATGCCCCACGCCGCCTCGAAGCGGGAGCGAGCCTCGAGGTCGTCCTGAACGTCCTGGAAGCCCGGCAGCTTGTTGGGGATCGCGCCCATGTCGCCGCCGCCCTGGACGTTGTTCTGGCCGCGCAGCGGGTTCAGGCCCGAGCCGTAGCGGCCCACATGACCGGTCAGCAGGCCGAGGTTGATGAGCGACAGGACATTGTCGACCGCGGTGACGTGCTCGGTGATGCCCAGCGTCCAGCAGATGACCGCCCGGTCGGCGCGCGCGTACGCGTGCGCCAGCTCGCGGATGACGCCGGCGGGGACGCCGGTCACGCGCTCGCCCTCCTCCAGCGTCCACGGCTCCACCGAGTCGCGGTACTCCTCGAAGCCGGTGGTGGCGTGGGCGATGAAGTGCTCGTTGGCCAGCCCCGCGTGGATGATCTCGCGAGCGAGCGTGTTGGACAGGGCGATGTCGGAGCCGACGTCGATGCCCAGCCATGTGTCGGCCCACTGTGCGGAGCCGGTGCGCCGCGGATCGATCACGTACAGGAGCGCGCCGCGCCGGACGGCCTTGAGGACGTGGTGGAAGAAGATCGGATGCGTCTCGCGGGCGTTCGAGCCCCACAGGATCAGCAGATCCGTCTCCTGGACCTCCTTATAGGACGACGTGCCGCCGCCCGCGCCGAACACCGTCGCCAGACCGACGACGCTGGGGGCGTGTCAAGTGCGGTTGCACGAGTCGATGTTGTTCGACCCCATCGCCGAGCGCACGAACTTCTGAGCAAGGAAGTTCACCTCGTTCGACGCCTTGGAGCAGCTGAACATGCCGAAGGAGCGCGTCGCGTCCTGCTCCCTGGCGCGCGCCAGGCCGGCAGCAGCGACATCGAGCGCCTCGTCCCAGCTTGCGGGGCGAAGCGTCCCGTTCACGCGCACCAGCGGCTCGGTCAGCCGACCGCGGTTCTTTCGCAATTCCATCACCCCCTCTCGTTGTCTCGAGGGCCTTCCACTGCACTGTAACCACTCCGGCCTCGACCGAAGCTCGCGCGCCGCCGCAGCCTTACTGGTGCATCGCCGCCGTGCCGGCCGGCGCTTCCCCGGCCGCGGCCCTGCGTGCCCGGACCCGCGTCCACAGGCCCTCGAGGACGATCGCGAGCAGCGTGATCACGAGCGTCGACACGAACGTCACGGGGTCGTTCTCCAGCGTGTCGATCATGAAGAGCACGAGGACCAGCGCGGTCAGCGCCATCGCGGCGACGACCACAGGGGCGCTCGAGCCCGTCTCGTGCCGGAGGCGCAGCGCGGCCACGCCGAGCATCAGGAAGATCACCATGGCGACGACGCTCCCGATCTGGGCGATCGCCGCCAGGTCGAACACGTTCGCGAGCACGAGCACGCCGGCCGCGGAGATCACCAGTCCCCGCGGCCCGCCGAGCGCGCGGCCGCCGAACATGGGCGGGAACTGCTGCTCGGACGGCGAGCAGCGCCGTGATGTTCCCTGCGGCGAACAGGTTGGCGTTGACCGACGAGGCGGTTGCCAGCAGCGCCGCGATCGACATCATCGTGAAGCCCGCCTCGCCGAGCGCCGGCTCGGCGGCGTGGGCGAGCGCGGTGTCGCCGAACTGCTCGACCTCAGCAGTCGTGAGCGCGCCGAACGTGCCGAGCGAGATGAGCACGTAGATCGCCGCGGTCAGGCCGACGCCGAGGTACATCGCGCGCGGGAGCTCGCGCCGCGGGTCCTTCAGGTCGGCGGCGGTGAAGCTGATCACCGCGAAGCCGAGGTAGGCGAAGAAGGTGAGCGCCACGCTCGCCACGATGTCGGCCCACGACGGGTAGGTCGACGGCGCCAGCAGATCCCAGTCCGCCTCTGCGAGGGTGACGACGATGAAGACGGCGAACACCGCCAGCAGCACGACGACGATCGCCGACTGCACCTTGGCCACCGTGCTCGCGCCGAAGACGTTGAGCGCGACCATCGCCACGACGACCGCCGAGGCGAGCACGTTCACCCACACCGCGGCGGCGTCGTCGCCGATGAACAGCGACGCGCCGTAGCTGCCGAACGACACGGCGACCATCGCCGTGACGATCAGCCCGGCGAAGTAGAACAGCCACGACGCGACGCCGCTGACATGGCCGCGCCCGAAGCCCTCGATCAGGTACGCGATCAGCCCGCCGGACGACGGGTAGCGCACCCCGAGCTTGGCGACCGCGTAGCCGAGCAGCAGGGCGATGAGACCGGCGATCGCGAACGAGAGCCACACCGCCGAGCCGGCGATCGCCCCCGCCTGGCCCAGCAGGGCGAAGATGCCGGCGCCGACCATGGCGCCGAGCCCGAGGAACGCGGCCCCGACGACGCTGATCGTCTTCTTGGGCGGCACGGACGGAGGATCGCCGGTGGGCGGCGGGCGCGCCACCCGGCTCGCCTGTGTCCGCAGGGGTGCGCGCATGCATGCGCGACACCGGCATGCGCCATTGCCCGCGCTGCCCCGAGACTCAACGATGGCAAGGTGGAGAGGCGATCCGCACTGGCGTGGCTGCCGATCACGGTCTTCGCGGCGGCGCAGTTCGTGATGGTGCTCGACAGCAGCGTCATGAACGTGTCGATCTCGCAGATCGTCGCGGACCTCGACACGACGATCCAGGGCGTGCAGCTCGCGATCACGGCGTACACGCTCGTGATGGCGTCGCTGATGCTGGCCGGCGCCAAGCTGGGGGACATCCTCGGGCGCGACCGGACGTTCGCGCTCGGCCTGGCGATCTACGGCCTCGGCTCGCTCACGACCGCGCTCAGCCCGAACCTGACCGTGCTGCTGTTCGGCTGGTCGCTGGTCGAGGGGATCGGCGCGGCGCTCGTCATGCCGGCGATCGTCTCCCTCGTCGCCGCCACCTACAGCGGCAAGCAGCGCGCGCTGGCGTTCGGGATCATCGGCGGCGTCGCCGGCGCCGCGATCGCCGCCGGGCCGCTGATCGGCGGCTGGTTCACCACGGAGCTGAGCTGGCGTTACGTGTTCGCCGGCGAGACCGTCATCGTCACTGTGATCCTGCTCGTGCGGCGCCGGCTGCCGCGCACGCCGAGGGCCGACCAGCGCCCGCAGCTCGACGTCGTCGGCGTGGCGCTGTCGTCGCTCGGGCTCGGGCTGGCGGTGTTCGGGATCCTCAAGAGCAGCTCGTGGGGATGGATCGAGCCGCTCGGCGCGCTGACGATCGGCGGCGAGGAGATCACGCCGCTCGGCTTCTCGATGGTGCCGTTCTTCATCCTCGCGGGCCTCGGCTGCCTCGGCCTGTTCGCCATGTGGGAGGAGCGCCGCGAGCGCCTCGGCCGCGACACGCTGCTGGACCGCGCGCTACTGAAGATCGAGACCCTGCGGGCGGGCCTGACCACGCTGATGATGCAGCAGCTGATCCTGCTCGGGACGTTCTTCGTCCTGCCGGTGTACCTGCAGGTCGTCCTCGGCCTGGACGCGTTCGAGACCGGCAAGCGCCTGTTCCCGATGTCGGTGACGATGTTCATCGCGGCGCTCGCCGGGCCGAGGCTGGCGGCCGGCTTCGCCCCCAAGCGCGTCTGCCAGGCCGGCCTGCTGGCGCTCGTGGTGGCGTCCATCGTCCTGCTCGGCACGATCGATGTCGAGCTCAACGGCACCACGTTCGCGCTGGCGCTGGCGCTGTTCGGCGTCGGCGCCGGGCTGCTGCTCAGCCAGCTCGGGAACGTGATCATGTCCTCGGTCGAGCCGGCGAAGATCAACGAGGCGGGCGGGCTCCAGGGCACGGCCCAGAACCTCGGCGCCTCGCTCGGCACGGCGCTGATCGGCTCGGTGCTGATCGCGGCGCTGAGCACCGGCTTCGTCGAGCGCGTGGAGCAGAACCCGGCGATCCCGGCGGAGGTGCGCCAGCGGGTCGCCGACGTCGCCCAGAAGGGGATCCCCGTCGCGCCGGTCGCCGACGTCGAGCAGGCCGCGCTGGACCAGGGCGTCCCGGCCGACCAGGCGCAGGCGCTGGCCGCCGACTACGGCGACGCCCAGCTCGCCGGCCTCAAGCGCGCGATCGGCGCCGTCGCGATCTTCGCGCTGCTCTCGCTGTGGTTCACGCGGCACCTGCCGGGGCGGGCGCCGCCGGCGGTCAGGAGCCCAGCTTCTGCAGGCAGGACGAGTTGAGCGCCTCGATGTCGGCCTTCGCCTGGTCGACGCCCTCCGAGATCGACGCCGCGTCGAACACGCTCCCGATCGCGGACAGGTAGCCGCGTGCGCACGCGCCGACGGCCTCGGCCTCCGCGGTCGCCTCGTCGGCGCGCGCGTCGGCCTCCGCGACCTCGTCCTCGGCGCTGTCGGCCCGGGCGGCGGCGTCCTCCGCGGCCTTCTCGGCGTCCTCGATCGCCTGCTGCGTCTCCTCCTGGGTCGCCTCGGCCTCGCTCTGGGCCTGGCCGAGCTGATCGCCGAGCTCGATGAGGGCCTGCTGCGCGTCCTCCGCGAAGCCGCCCGCGGCCTCCTGGACCTGATCCGCGACGCCCTGCTGCTCCTCGAGCTGCTGTTGCTGGGAGGCGATCTGCGCGTCCTTGTCATCCACGTCGGAACGGAGCGAAAACGCCCACGCGCCCACACCGACCACGGCGACGAGGAGCACGACGGTCGCGATGATCCACTTCTTGGCCGGGTTGCCGGACTTCTCGGTGGCGGGGTCGCTCGTCATGGCTCACATCGTGCAGGGCGCCGCATCCCCCGGGCAATGGGGTGCGCCAGTGCGGTGATCTCGTGCGCGCACCCGGCCCGCGACCTGGGACGCCGCTAGCGACGCGCGGGCACTACCGCGGTCCGGGTGCGCACACCCTTGGCAGCTCTCGGGCACTCGGAGAGCCTCGTCACACCGCCGTTCGAGCAAGGGAGGGGCCCGCGTGGTCTTCGCCGCCGACTATCCGTTCATGGACGTCTTCTGGACGATGCTGATCTTCTTCTTCTGGGTCATCTGGATCTGGATCCTGGTCACCGTCCTGATCGACCTGTTCCGGCGCCACGACATCTCCGGCTGGGGCAAGGCGGCCTGGGCGCTGTTCGTGATCGTGCTGCCGTACCTGGGCGTGTTCATCTACCTGATCACGCAGGGCAAGAGCATGGCCGAGCGCCGGGCCGATGAGATCCGGGCCAGCCAGGCCTCGTTCGACGACCACGTGCGCAGCGTGGCCGCGAGCGATCCGAGCGCCCAGATCGCGAAGGCCAAGGAGCTGCTCGACAGCGGCGCGATCGATCAGGCCGAGTTCGAGCAGCTCAAGACCAAGGCGCTCGCCTGAATCAGTTACCTATCTGACCGTAGGAACGGCTAGTGTCGCCCGTATGGACACCGCCGTTCGGGTCCCCGAGGCGGTTGCGGCGGGCCGCGACCCGCGGCGGGTCGCATTGCTGGGCCTCGCGGTCGCCGGCGTCGCGGCGACCGCGGCGGCGGCGCTGCTCGCGCACGCCGGGGCCGAGAGCCAGCCCGGCCTGAGCGCGCTGGCACGGGCGCTGATGGTGGGCGTGCCGATGGCGGCGGGCGCCTACGCGTGGCATCGCGGGCCGGACGCGCGGTTCGGGCTCGTGCTCATCGCGGCGGGTGCCGGCTGGGCCGTGACGACGCTCGCCGAGACGGACGACTCCTTGGCCTACACCGTCGGCCGGACCGCCGGTTGGGTGGTCGAGCTCCTGGTCGTCTACCTCGTCCTCTGCTTCCCGTCGGGCCGGCTGGGCGATCGCGTCGACCGGCTCCTCGTGGGCGCCATGGCGGTCGTAGTCGCCCTGTTCTACGGGCTCCAGCTTGTCGTTGCCGAGCACTTCAGCGTCCCCAGCCCGTACACGAGCTGCGTTCGCGACTGTCCCGCGAACGCGCTGTTCACGTTGGAGCGTGAGCCGGCGTTCGTGGACGCCGTCATGCGCCCGCTCGGCGCGGTGCTCGTGCTCGTCGTCATGGCCGGCGTGATCCTGCGCCTCTACCGGCGGATGCACGGCAGCACGCCGCTGACGCGGCGCATGCTGGGGCCCGTCGTGGCCATCGCGATGCTCGGCGCGGGGGCGCTCGGTGTCGCGATCGTCGGGCGCGAGCTCGAGCCGACGGCCTGGCCGATCGAGCTCGCCGCGTGGCTTCGGGCGATCGCCGTTCCCGCCATCGCGCTCGCGTTCCTCGTCGGCCTGCTGCGCTGGCGGCTCTTCGCGGGGGCGGCGCTCCAGCATGTCGCCGAGTGCCTGCGCTCGCTCCCTGACGCCCTGACCCTCCGGCGGGCCTTCGCCGAGGCCTTCGACGACCCGACGGTCGAGATCGTGTTCCCCGACGGCGCCGGGGACGGGTGGATGGACGGCTGGGGAGAGCCCGTGCCTGTCCCACGGCCGGGCACCGGACGAGCCGTCAGCGAGGTCCGCGAGCGCGGGACGGTCGTGGCGGCGATCGTCCACGACGCCGGCCTCCGCGCACGACCGGAGCTGATCGAGGCCGGCGTCTCGATGGCCGCTGTCGTGCTCACGAACCAGCGGCTCGCGGCCGAGGCCGAGGTGTCGCTGCGCGAGCTGCAGCTCTCACGCGCGCGCCTGGCGACCGGCGCGGAGCGAGAGCGGCGACGGATCGAGCGCGACCTGCACGACGGCGCCCAGCAGCGGCTGGTCGCGCTCAGGATCGAGCTCGAGCTCGCAGAGGTCCTGGTTCAGACCGACGCCGTGCTGGGCGCTGCGCGGCTCCGGGAGCTCGCCCACGACGTCGACGAGGCGCTCGAGGAGCTGAGGGCGCTGGCACACGGGGTCTACCCGCCCCTGCTCGCCGACCGTGGCCTCGAGGAGGCGCTGCGGTCGGTCGCGGCGCGTTCCTCGATCCGCGTCGACCTCGTCACTCATGACGTCGGACGGTTCTCCACCGAGATCGAGGGCGCCGTCTACTTCTGCATCCTCGAGGCGCTCCAGAACGTGCTCAAGCACGCGCGGCAGGCGGGCCGCGTCGGGGTGACGCTCGACGGAGCGGCGCACGAGTTGCGGTTCGCCGTGCGCGACGACGGCCCGGGCATCGCCGACCTGGTGGCCGGGACCGGCATCACGAACATGCGCGATCGCCTGGCCGCGCTCGGCGGCCACGTCGACGTCTCCTCCACGCCCGGCGCCGGCACCGCTGTACACGGCCGCGTGCCGACGCGCTGAGCGTCAGCGCCGGCTGCGCTGCCTGCCGTGCGCGTCCCAGACCGCGCGCAGCGCTCGCGTCGAGAGATCCTGCTTGCGCAGGTGCGCTGCGACACCACTCGCGACGGCGGTCGCGATCTCGGGGACCTCGTTCATCGAGATCAGGACCACGACGGCCTCGGGGTCGGCCGCGAGGAGCCGCTGCGCCGTCTCGATGCCGTCCATCTTCTGCATCCGTACGTCGAGCAGCACGAGGTCGGGCCGGAGCGCGGCGGCCAGCTCCAATGCCTCCGGCCCGGAGGCTGCCTGGCCGACTTCCTCGAAGCCGGGCGTCGCGGCGATCAGGTCATGTGCGGCGCGCCGGAAGACCGCTTGATCGTCCACCGTGAGCACCGTGACGTTGGAGGACTCGGCCGTGTTCGCCACGGTCACACACTGTTCCCGTTGCCGCTTTGCGGCAAGGGCACGCTCCACCCGATCGACACCGTGCCCGCACGAGGATCCTCGGTCGGTTGACGCACAGCGGTGCGCGCTGAATAGTTCGCGGCATGACCGCCGGGATCCCGGTCACGGGGGACGAGTCGGGCAGCCGGCCGGCGATACGCGTCGTGATCGCCGACGACAGCTACCTCGTCCGCGAGGCGCTCGGCCACGTGCTCGCGGCGGCCGACGGCATCGAGCTCGTCGCCACCTGCAGCGACCGCGGAACGCTGGGGACGGCGATCGAGACCGAGCAACCGGACGTCGTCGTGACCGACATCCGTATGCCCCCTTCGGATAGCGACGAGGGACTGCAGGTCGCAGCCGAGCTCCGCCGCACGAACCCCGGGATCGGGGTCGTGGTCCTCAGCCAGTACGCGGATCCGCGGTATGGCCTTGCGCTCATCGACGGCGGCTCGGACCGGCGCGCCTATCTCCTCAAGGAGCGCATCCAGCACCGCGGACAGCTCGTCAACGCGATCGAGACGGTCGCACAGGGCGGGTCGGTGATGGACGCCAAGGTCGTGGAGCGCCTGATCAGCGAACGCTCGCGCGCCGAGCGCTCGCCGCTCGCCGAGCTCACGTCTCGCGAGCTGGAGATCCTCGCGTTCGTCGCTCAGGGTCACAGCAACCAGGGGATCGCCGACGAGCTGGTGCTCACGAAGCGGGCAGTCGAGAAGCACATCAACGCGATCTTCCTGAAGCTCGGCCTCAGCGAGTCGCTCGAGGTCAGCCGCCGGGTGAAGGCGGCGCTGATCTACCTGGCCGAGCGCGACCGGGACTGAGCCGTCGACGCCGGGCCTGTCGTGCGCTCGGCCGTGGACCGTAGCTGCCTCGCCGGGCTCAGTGCACGAAGACCTTGAGCAGCACCACGGCGCTGCCCAGCGCGACGGCGATGGCGGCGGACACGACCGCCTCGGTCACCCCCGATCCCCGAATGCGCGCCGCGTATGCACCGGCGAAGGCCAGCTCCACCAAGGCGGCGAGCATCGCCGCGAGAATCGACACGTCATCGGGCACGATCTCGAGCACGCCGAGCGCGAGGATCAGCACCAGCGGAATGGTGGCCTCGACCAGTGGCCAGTCGTGACGCAGCACCTCGCGCATCTCGGATCGGGTGAGCATCCGGTGGTGCGTCATCGACGTCGCGAGCACGCGGGCGTAGACATGCGCCAACCAGAAGACGACCCCGGTGACCAGCACGGTGACGCCGACGAGGCCGGCGTTCGAGGAGTCGTACTCGCGTGAGACGGCGATTACCGATGTCGCCAGGATCAGGCCGTAGATCGCTTCCGTGACGCTGCCGGCTGTGCGGACGACAAGCGGGCGCCACCGCCGAGTGCCCGACATCAGCACGTGACCGGACGGGCCGGGTGAGTCATGGCGCGGAGCCTAGTGCGTCGTGATCGACGCGGCGCCCGGCTGATACTCGGGGCATGTCGAGCGAGTGGCGCGCGCATAGGCAAGCCGTCGCTTGCCTATAATCGTTCGCATTGAGCGATGTCTTCCACGCGCTGGCGGCACCCGCGAGGCGAGCGATTCTCGACGAGCTCCACGATCGAGACGGCCAGACGCTGTTCGAGCTCTGCAGCAGGCTCACGATGAAGCACGAGCTCGGGTTGTCGCGACAGGCGATCTCCCAGCACCTGCAGGTGTTGGAGGCGGCCGGCCTCGTGAGCTGTCGGCGCCAAGGCAGATACAAGTTCCATTACCTCGACACCACGCCGCTGCAGGGCATCGTGCAGCGCTGGTCGATCGAAGACCGCAAAGGAGGCGGAAGCGGTGAGGATCAACCTGGCAAGCGTCCTCGTGGATGACCAGGAGAAGGCACTCCGTTTCTACACGGAGATCCTCGGATTCCTGAAGAAGACCGATGTTCCCGTCGGCGAAGCCCGCTGGCTGACCGTCGTCTCACCGGAGGCCCCGGACGGCACCGAGTTGCTCCTCGAGCCGGACGGCCACCCGGCCGCCAAGCCGTTCAAGCAGGCGCTCGTCGACGATGGCATTCCCTACACGTCGTTCGCCGTCGACAACGTCAAAGCCGAGTACGACCGACTGCGCGCGCAAGGGGTCCGGTTCACACAGGAGCCGCTCGAGATGCCGTCGGTCACCACGGCCGTGCTCGATGACACCTGCGGCAACCTGATCCAGATCGCGAGCCAGAGCCAGGTCTGGATGAGTGCTTCCATGTCGAGAAGCTCTGGCCGGCTCCGCTCACCAGGTGAAGGCCACGACAGGCGCGGCCCACGACACCAGGAGACCACCATGGCGCTCAAGCCGGCGCAAACCTGGTGCGCTACGGCGGCCCGGACGCCGCGCCGGTCACCACCGACGGCCCGCTGCCCGAGACCAGCGACCTCGTGGCGGGCTGGTACATGATCGACGTCGAGTCGCACGAGCGCGCGGTCGAGCTCGCGGCCTACATCTCCTCCGAGCCCGGCCCGGGCGGCGGGCCGCTGTACGAGTGGATCGACGTCCGGGAAGTCATGTCCGAGGCGCCCTCGGACGACTGCGCCCGCCTCCCAGGTGGCACTGACGCTGCGCGCCGTCGGCGGCCTCACCACCCGCGAGATCGCCGACGCCTTCTACGTCCCGGAGGCGACGATGGCGCAGCGGATCAGCCGGGCCAAGCGGAGCCTGCGGGGACGCCGCCTGGACCAGCCCGGCGACCTCGCCGTCGTGCTGCGCGTGCTCTACCTCGTCTACACGGCCGGGCATACGGGCCCGCCCACCCGGGTCGACCTGGCCGGCGAGGCGATCCGGCTCGCCCGCCAACTCACCCTCGCCACCGAGGAACCGGAGGCGCGCGGGCTGCTCGCGCTGGTGCTCCTCAACCACGCCCGGCTCCCGGCGCGACTGGACCCCGAGGGCCGCATCGTCACGCTCGACCGGCAGGACCGCGGCCTGTGGGACACCCGCGAGATCGCCGAGGGCGTGCGCGTCCTGCAGTCGGCGCTGGCCGTTCAGCGCCCCGGCCGCTACCAGGTCGAGGCCGCCATCGCCGCCCTGCACGACGACGCGGCAAGCGCCGAGGAGACCGACTGGCCGCAGATCCTCGCCTGGTACGACGACCTCGTCGCCCTCACTGAGGACCCGGTGCGCCAGGACCCCGCCGCGGTGCTCGGCCGCGCGGTCGCGGTGGGCCACGTCCTCGGCGCGCCGGCCGGGCTGCGCGAGACCGACCGGCTGCGCGACGTGATCGGCGAGCGGCACCGCTGGCACGCCGTCCGCGGTCACCTGCACGAGCTGGGCGGCGACCTGCCCGCTGCCGCCACGGCCTACGCCGAGGCCGCGCGCCGGGCCACGAACGTCGCCGAGCGCGACCACCTGGTCCGCCAGGCCGCCCGCGCGCGGGCCGCCGAGCCAGGTAGGAACAGTCGTCGCACTGAGCATCGACGCCATCGTCGCTAGCTTGCGAGCCCGCGGGGCGGAGCTCGTTGGCGAGGTGGAGCGCTACGAAGGCAGCTATCGGCTCTGCTACGTCCGCGGCCCGGAGGGATCATCGTCGAGCGGACAGCGTTTCTGGCGCGACGTCCAATCGATCGCGCCGGCGTGGCTCGCGGCGATGGCCGCGCTCTACCGAGCGGGAAGCCCCCGGCGCAATTCGCGCCGGGGGCCTCGCCGTTCCAGCTTGCTAGCTGTTTGCGATCGTGAGCGTGAACTGCTCGGTACCGCAGGTGCTGGTGACGCCGTCGTGGGTGGCGTCGCCGCTGTAGACGACGCGCCACCGGTACGTCACAGCCGAGGCCGTCGTGACCGAGAACGTCTCGTTGGACGTACTCGCCTCGCCGTTCGCATCGAGCGCCACCGTCTCCGTGTACACCGCCGTCCCGGAGCAGGTCGTGTCGCCCGGGGCGAACAGCGCGAACGTGACGCTGCCGGTCGGCGTGCCGCCCGCGGTCGCGGAGATCGTCGCCGCGTCCTGCGGGAACAGCTCCTGCGCGGTTGCGATGGTCGTCGGCGCCTTGTTGACGACGCTCGACTCGAACATGTCGCCGCATGCCGTCGTGGCCGGCTCGTTCTTCGCATCACCGCTGTAGCTGGCGATCCAGTAGTAGGTGCCGACAGCCGTCGGGGTGAAGTTCCCCGAATTGTAGGCACCGTTGCCGGTCACCGTGACGGGGCTCAGGCCCGTGGCGATCTCGTTGGCGCAGGCCACGTCACTGAACAGGCGGAACGTGATCGTGCCGCCGGCGTCGCTCGTCGCGCCGCTCAGCGTCGCGACGTCGAAGATCGGATCCCCGATCGTGACGTTTGTTTGCGCGACTGTCGCGATCATCGGCTGCTTCTTGATGACGACGCTCGACTCGTTGGCGTCACGGCATGCGGTGGACGCCGCTTCGTTCTTGGCGTCGCCGCTGTAGCTGGCGATCCAGTAGTAGGTTCCGACCGCCGTCGGGGTGAAGTTCCCCGAGACGTAGCTCCCGTTGCCGCTCACCGTGACCGGAGTCAGGCCGGTGGTGACCTCGTTGGCGCACTGGTCGTCGCTGAACAGGCGGAACGTGATCGTGCCGCCGGCGTCGCTCGTCGCGCCGCTCAGCGTCGCCGTGTCGCTGATCGGATCGCCGATCGTCACCGACGCCGTCGCGCTGGTCACGATCGCGGGCTGCTTCGTCGTTGACGACACTCGACTCGTTGGCGTCACCGCATGCGGTGGACGCCGCTTCGTTCTTGGCGTCGCCGCTGTAGCTGGCGATCCAGTAGTAGGTTCCGACCGCCGTCGGGGTGAAGTTCCCCGAGACGTAGCTCCCGTTGCCGGTCACCGTGACCGGAGTCAGGCCGGTGGTGACCTCGTTGGCGCACTGGTCGTCGCTGAACAGGCGGAACGTGATCGTGCCGCCGGCGTCGCTCGTCGCGCCGCTCAGCGTCGCCGTGTCGCTGATCGGATCGCCGATCGATCACCGACGCCGTCGCGCTGGTGACGATCGCGGGTTGCTCCTTGTTCACGACGCTCGACTCGTTGGCGTCGCGGCATGCAGTGGAGGACGGCGCGTTGTTGGCGTCGCCGCTGTAGCTGGCGATCCAGTAGTAGGTGCCGACCGCCGTCGGGGTGAAGTTCCCCGAGTTGTAGTTGCCGTTGCCGGTCACGGTCACCGGAGTCAGGCCGGTGGTGACCTCGTTGGCGCAGCTGGTCGTCGCTGAACAGGCGGAACGTGATCGTGCCGCCGGCGTCGCCGTCGCGCCGCTCAGCGTCGCCGTGTCGCTGATCGGATCGCCGATCGTCACCGACGCCGTCGCATTCGTCGTCAGCGTCGTGCAGTTCGTGATGTTCACCTGCGTGGGCGCGATGAAGTCCTTGAGCTCGGCGTTGAACGAATCCGACGAACGGCTCTTGAGGTATGCCGAGCCGAAGTTGCCGCACGCGCCTCCGGGCGGGAAGAGCGCGGCGAAGCTGATCGCCGCCTCGCCGAACGTGAACGGATCGAGAGCTCCGAGCCCGCCGCTGTCCACCGCCGGCGATCGTCGACGTGTTCACCGAGCCGAGCGCCAACGCGTTCGCGCCGCCGCTGATGACCGTCGGAGCACCCCAGACTGTCCCGTTCCACGTGCGGATCGAGATCGTCGGCACGATGCCGCCCCTGGACGAGGTCGTAGGTGATGAGCTTGTCGCCGGCAGTGCGGACCGGAGTCTCCGGCGCCGGCACGTTGTTGCCGTTGTCGGCGCAGTTCGTCGGTGTCGCGGACGGGTCGCAGAACTTCTGGTTGAGCTCGAAGTCCATGTTCGTCGTCCCTTGCGGGCTCTGGACGCGCGACCAGAACAGCTCGAGGAACTTGCCGCCGGGTCCCGTCTCGGTGAAGACGCCGAACATCTCCAGGTCGCTCTTGTTCGGCGGGATCGAGCCGTCCACGATGGTCGGGATCCGCATCGTCCTCCGCCGTGCCCTGGCCGAAGCTGTCATCGTCAGGTCCCGTCGGCTTGTCGTCCTTCGAGATGACGCCCGGCCGGAGCGGGGTGCCCGTTCCGCCGGCAAGCCAGTCGATGCAGTCGGCGGCGCCGTCGACCTTGAGGTTTGCGCTCACGTCGATCTCGAAGTTGCTGCCGCTAAGCACCCTAAGGGTCGGGCACGCAGCAGCGGCGCTGGCCGGATTCAGCCACGCGGCCAGAGCCAACAGTGTGATGACCAATCCGCTCACAAGAAGCGCGTTGGATCGAGGTTGCCGACGCACCACATGACGCCGGCCCACAGACTCGCGACTCGAGCCGGCCGAGGAGATTCGCATACTTGCCCTCCGTTACACAGTGAGTTTCAACCCGCGACCATGCCGGGTCGAAAACGCCCAATCGGATCACCGCCATGCGTTCTTGCCCAACAGCGCACGGCCAGCGGCTCACTCACGCACGGCCACGTTGGAGCGCTCGTCACCCGCCGGCCCCGCTAGCGCGGGGCCGTCTCGAGCGGCTCGGCTCACAAGCAGCCGACGGGCTGCGTCACGGCGGCGCACGGGCCAGCCAGCGAACCCGGCGGACCCGGTCCGCGGCACAGCAAGAGCTCGTGGCGACCATGCCACGGCCAACTAACCCGAGCACAGCGGTCTCCTACCTCTCAGGCCCCGCGGCGGCAGAATCCTCAGCGACGTGGACCGTCCTTCGTTCCACTTACGACCCTTTCACTGGTGGGCGTGCCCTGTCAAGGGCGAAAGCGAGTTTGTAAACCAATGAGGCCCCGCCGATCCAGGTTCGCGCCGCGGCGCCCCACGCCGACCCGCCCCGCCACCCCGAGCGCCTCGCTTCACACCGTCTTTGGGAGAATTGCGCGCTCGACCCAGATCGGCACAGGACCGTCGCAAACTGCAGGAGAAACCAAAGTCACCAGGCTGACCAGCCGGGGCCGCAATGCCCTGGGCGCGCCAAGCTGCGCGTTCCTCGCGCCGCGCCGCTGGCCAAGTCATCGGCCCGATTCGCTCCTCCGGGCAGCAGCTCACCGACCCGCGGGCGGCGTCAACGCGCGCGCCTCGAGCCGCCGGCTCGCGGTCGCCGATCTAGCCAGCTGCCCGCAGCACGCAGCCAACCACGGCGCCCCGCAGACGTTCTTACGTGTGCCGGGCCCGGCAGCGGTCAGGGTATAGGAACGAAGGAACCCCAACCGTCCGGGCCCGGCAGCGCACCACTTTACTTCCGGACAAGCGACGCCCGCGCCGGTCGTGATCGAGGACCAGTGCGACTCCCCTTGAAGTTCAACCTTGAGTACTACTTTCGGCGTGCGCGTGAGGCTGCGATCGCGACCGACTTCGAGCGCAGCTTCGCCGCCGGCCCGCTGCTCACGTTGGGCGACGCCTTCGCCATCCATGACTACTTCGACAGGGCGCCTGCTCCAATCCAGCCCGGCCGATGGATTCACGCCGCGGCGCCGGGGCCGGGAAGTAGCTCGACGCCGCCGGCGTGCATCGGCTCGCCGCAGTGGGCGCAACGCAGCTCGACGCTGCTGATCTCACCGCACGCGTGATGGCGGTAGAGCACTGGCGGGCCGGCTTCGCCGGCGAGCCACTTGTCTCCCCAGCCGGCCATGACCATGAGCAGGTCGACGAGCTCAGCGCCCTTGTCGGTCAGGACGTACTCGTACCGCGGTCGCCGGTCGTAGGGCCGGCGCTCGAGCACTCCGCGCTCGACGAGGTGGTTGAGCCGCTCGGTCAGGACCTTGCGTGAGATGCCGAGGTCCGCCTGCATCTGCTCGAAACCGGTTGAACCCGGCCCACACGTCGCGCAGGACCAGCGGCGACCAAGGCTCCCCGATGACGTCCAGTGTGCGCGCGATCGAGCACGCCATCTCGCCGAAGTCTGTGCGCTGCATGACATCAGCCTAGCAACTGGGGTTCCCTTAAGGAACGCTGCTTGCTAGGGTGGGGTCTCTTGAAGGAACTTAGGAAAGGAACGCAGACGTGAGCAAGGTGTTCAGCGCGCACGCGGTCTCGGTTGACGGCTACATCAGCGGTCGCGACCCGAGCGACGGTGACGGCGGGTTCGGTCGCGGCCTCGGCGATGCGCCGATGCTGTTCGATTGGTACTTCGACGGCGAAACGCCCAGCCAGGTGTTCGGCGGGTTCCGGCTGAGTGAGCCCAGCGCCCGGTTCTTCGACGCGCTCGCCGCGAGGGTGGGTGCGGCGGTGGCGGGACGCACCACATACGAGCACTCGTCCCATTTTGGAGGCGGCAGCCCGCATCCGACGGCCCGGCTGTTCGTCCTCAGCCACCGGCCGGCGCCGGAGATCAGCGAGCGGCAGACTCTTGTCACCACCGGGATCGCGGACGCGATCGCCGCGGCGCGTGAGGCCGCCGGCGACAAGGACGTCGGTCTCATGGGCGGCGGCGTCGTGACCGAGGCGTTGAAGGCGGGGCTCGTCGACGAGGTCATCCTCCATCAGGTGCCGGTCCTGCTCGGCGGCGGCCGACACTTCTTCCGGGCGCTCCCCGAGCACGTGCGCCTGCGCCTCGTCGAAGCCGTCCCGGCGCCAGGTATGACCCATCTCCACTACGAGGTGGTCCGATGATCCTCGTCACCGGCGGGCTGGGCATGATCGGCGCCCACACCGCCCGCGCGCTCGTCGAACTCGGACACGAGGTCGTCGTCACCGCGCACCGCCGGACCGACATCCCGTCGTTCCTCGCCGGCCGGGTCACCGTGGAACTCCTCGACGTCACCGACCGGGACGCCTTCCTCGCCCTCGCCGGTCGCCACGACATCAGCGACATCGTCCACCTCGCCGGCAGCATCCCCGACGAGAACCCGGTCCGCTTCTTCCGCGCGGAGACGACGGGCCTGCTCAACACGCTGGACGCCGCCCGCACCTGGGGCGTCCGCAGGTTCGCCGTCGCCAGCAGCCTCGCCGTGTACGCCGGTCGGAACGAGACCCGCTGCACGAGGAGCTCGCGCTGCCACCGCGGAGCTGCCGCACCTGATCGTCGCCTTCAAGAAGGCCGTCGAGCCACTCACCACGCACAGCCTGCAGGGCAGCGGCGTCCAGCCGGTCGTGCTCCGGATCGGGACCATCTGGGGACCGCTCGTCGACCCGGAGTCACCGTTCTTCCACATCCCTCCCTACATCAACGCCGTGCTGCGCGGTGAGAAGCCGCGGCCGATGCACGCCGACGACGGCGGTGACTGCTGCTACGCACCCGACGCCGGGCGCGCGATCGCCCTCCTGATGACCGCGGAGACCCTGCGCCACGACACCTACAACGTCTCGAGCGGTCGGCCGGCCACCAACCGCGAGTTCGCGGACGCCCTGCAGGCGCTCACCCCCGGCCTGCGGCTCGACCTCCTGCCCGGACCCAGGACGGCCCCGGCGACGACCCCTACCTCGACACCACCCGGCTCGCCCAAGACACCGGGTTCGTGCCGACCTTCGACGTCGCCACGGCGGTCGCCGACTACGTTGCGTGGCGCGCCGACAACCCCCGCTGAATTGCGGTCGCGCCGGCTTCCATCTTGTCGGTTGTACAGCTCCGTTCATGAGCCCGGTTTCCAGACCGGGCGCGTGGAGATGCCTGCGGAGGTGATCTGGACTCGGTTCGACCCGTCGGCATCCATGAGCCAGAGCTCTCGGGTGCTGCTCGTGTCCCTCACGTAGAGGATGTGGTTGGCGTCCGGCGTGTAGCGCGGGTGGCTTGCTCGCTCGGTGTAGTCCTGGTAGGAGGTGAGCGCCTCAAGGTCCGAGCCGTCCGGACGGATCGTGTAGAGGTTCGAGACTCCGCCGGACTGGAACAGGCTGAGCGGGTGGGTACTGAACACGATCCGCTTGCCATCGGGGGACCAATCGGGATCGCCCGCCGCAAGCTTCCAGGGCGTCAGCTGGCGCTCCTCGCCTCCCGCGGTGGGGATCGAGAACACTGCAGCCGTCGAGGTCACGCCTGCCGTGTCGCTCTTGTCCCTGTGGTAGACGAGCGTTGCGCCGTCCGGCGACCAGCGGGGGACCCAGGCTCGACCGTGGCAGCTCCGGTAGCTCGCCAGCTCGGTCAGCTCCCGAGACGGACGGTCGAGGACGACCAGCACGCACTCCTTGGGGAAATCGTTTTCGAACGGCCCCAGCGCGCGGACGAAGGCGATCCGGCTTCCGTCGGGCGAGTAGGAGGCTTCGTCGTCGCCGATGCACGGGTCCGCGCACGCAACCACTTCGCCCGTTCGCTTACCGGAAGCGTCGGCCTCGAAGAGGATGTCCTTCCTGGCCCGCTGCGTGAACAGAAGATGCTTCCCGTCCGGTGACCAGTCGGGATGCAGATGCTCGCCGGGGAGGTCCGAGGCGATTTGGTGATCTCCGGAGTCGTCGGAGCGGATCAGCCAGATGCCCTCACCGCCGGTGCGATCCGTCATGTAGGCGATCAGGCCCGGCGGAGCGGCCCGCTGCGGCGGCCCGGACTCCGATTCGCTATCGGCCGTTTGCGTTCGGTCGGCGATGGTCTCGGCGGAGTCGTCATCCGAGCCGCCACACGCTGTGGCCACCAGCGCGAGGCTGCCGATCGCCAGGATGAGTGCAATGTTGTGCTCACCGAGCTTGATCCTGCGGTGCACGCAATCGAAGGCGACGACGACAGAGCGTTCGCTGCTCACTTTGCATCGTTGAGGACGTCGTTGATCGTCTCCTGGACGAGCTCGGGGTCGGCCGAGAAGATGTCGTGCCCTGCGCCCTTGGCGCGTACGAACCGGCCGCCGTCACCGACAGCGGCCAGTGAGCTCGTGGTCCGGATCAGCGGCGGCAGGATCCGGCTGCAGAAGTCGCTGTCGCCGTCGCAGTCCTCGTCGAACATGACCGCATAGGGCATGCCTGCCGGGAGCGGATTGCTGAGCATCGGCTCCCGGAAGCTGGTGTTCTCATCGTTCTCGCCCCGGTAGAACGACCGCTCCTCCGCGAACTCGGCCTTGGTCTCGACCTTCATGGCCGCGTCCATGAACGTTTCCGAGGGCGGCGACCGGGTTCATCGAGACGAACCCCGCCACCTTCTCGGGATGCGCCTGCGCGTACATGAACACGACGTTGCCGCCCATGGACTGACCGACCAGCAGATACGGCGGACGGGCGTCCGTCGCGTCGGCGAACGCGTCAAGGTCGGCGACGAACTCGCTCACCGGGCGCGGGGTCTTGGCCGGCGGGTCGCTTGCACCGACCCCGGCCCGATCGTAGGCGCACGCGAGCGTGCGCTCGGCGAACCGCTCCTCGATGTCTGCCAGCTGATGCTGGCCGCCGCCCATTCCGCTGTCGAGCAGAATCGCGGGCGAACCCTCCTGCTGCGTGCCGCTGCAATGACCGCTCAACTCCCGGCCGTCGACACTGGCGGTCACTGCGCGGCTGGCTGACTCGACGGTCGCGGTCGGCGTCGCCTTCGCCGCTTTCTCGCTGGGCGTGTCCTCGTCTCCGCCGCCGCATCCGGCCGCGAAGAGCAGCGCGGCCGTGATGACGAGAATGGTCGGACGTCGGTAGGTCACGGACGGCCCTCCTTAGCGGCGCCGATCCCCCGAGGCAGCGGCTCGCCGCTGCGGGAAACGTCAGTAGGTCAGAAATGCGACCCTACAGCCCGCAAGGGGGCCACGCAACGGGCCCGCGTGGTGTGGCGCTGTCGTCCGCCGCACTGCTGGCCGGCGCGCACGCCGACGGTAGAGTCCCGCCCGTGGCCCTGCACGCGACAACGATCCGGTTCGCGGACCGCGCGTACATGGCGATCGCCCGCGCCGCCGATTCGCAGGGGATCAGCGTCTCGCAGTTCGTCCGGGAGGCCGCCCTGATCCGCGCCGTGCTCGACGAGCTGGACTCCGCCGAGGAGGCCCTCCACAGCGCCCACGACCTGCTCGCCATCGCTCGCGAAGTCCGCCGGCTCGCCGAAGTCGACCCGCCCGGGCCGCCGCGGGAGAACGCCGGCCGCAAACGCGCCGGCTCTGCGAAGCTCGAGCAAGAGGGCTAGCCGTGAGCCCGCGGGCCGTCACCGCGGGCTTGCGAGAAGGTCTGCAGTCTTGACACGCAGCTTCGCGGTTGCGGCAGTGTCACCGTAATCGCGGTAGTTGATTCGTTATCGACCCCCAGGCCGCGAGCAAGAGTCCCCGACCCACGAATGGGAGAGGTAGTCATGCGCGCCACCCGCGCGGCGGTCGACGCGTTTTCGCCGGGTCGGCGCCCGCGAGGTGGTCCGCGGCGCGCGAGGTAGCGATCTCCCCGTGGCGATCTGGGCGCTGATGGCCGGCCGGACCCGCGTCGAGATCGATCACCCCTTGGTGGGTGACGTTCTCAGCCTTCTCGCGTGGCGCGACGGTCCAGCTCGGCCTGGACGAACGAGCCGCCCGTGATCTCCGCGCCCGTGCGGTAGCGGGTCATGATCACGCCCGAGGGCGAGACCTTCGAGTCGATGACCTCGAGGCCGCCGGCCGGGGTGCCGGGCTCGAAGAGCCGTTTGCCCTTGCCGAGGATGACCGGGAACGTCCAGACGTTGAGCTCGTCGATGAGCCCGTCGGCGTGCAGCGACTGGATGAGGTCGGCGCTGCCCTGCACTTGGATCTCGGGACCGTCCTGCGCCTTGACGGCGTTGACGGCGTCGGCCAGCGGGCCTTCGAGCAGCTGCGAGTTCTGCCACTCGACCGACTTCAGCGTGGTGGAGGCGACGTACTTGGTCGCTTTGTTGAGCGGCGCGGCGGCCGGCTCCTCGCTGTAGGGCCAGTGGGCGGCGAAGATCTCGTAGGTCTTGCGCCCGAGCAGCAGGTCGAACGGGTCGGCCATGGACGTGTGCATGGTCTCGTCCACGACGTCGTCCCAGTAGCCGAACGCCCAGCCGCCGTACTCGAAGCCGCTGGGGTCCTCATCCGGCCCGCCGGGAGCCTGCATGACGCCGTCGAGCGTCATGAACGCGTTCACGATGAGCTTGCGCATGGGGCTAAGACCGGCGGTCCGCGCGAAACTCATCGGTCCCGCTCCCAGGAAGTCTCAGCCTTCCTAGGCTCGCGATCGACAACCTCCGTCTCGCGCAGCGGAGCGGCGCAGGAATCGAACCTACCAACCGTCGGGCTACGACGGCCTGCCGGTTTTGAAGACCGGATGGGGCACCAGCCCCGTGCCGCTCCGCTCACAAACGCTACGACTCAGGCCGCGGCGAGCGCGTAGCGCTCAGCGTGGCCGCGGCGGCGGGCCAGGGCGGCCAGCGGCGCCATCATGACGCGCACCATCCAGGCGGGCGGGAACGGGGCGCGGACCTCGCGGGTGAACCGCTTGACGAACAGCGCGAGGTGGAGCGGCTTCGGCATGCCCGTGCTGGTCGTGTTGCCCTCGATCGCCAGCTCGACCGTCGTCTCGAACAGCTGCTCCATGTCGAGCGCGGGGACGACCTCGACGCGGCAGCGCGCGACCTCGTCGCCGCCGTTGGAGAAGCGGTGCACGCGGCCGGCGGGGACGACGACGGTGTCACCGGGCCCGGCGACGATCTTCCGCAGACCCATCCGGAACTTCATCGTGCCCTCGAGCACGTGGAAGGTCTCGGTCTGCTCGGGGTGAACATGCGCGCCCGGAACGTGGCCGTCGGGGCTGAGCTCGAGCTCGATCTCGAGCTTCTCGCCGGCCGTGTCGGCTGCGGTCTGCAGGAACGTGATCTTCTCGCCGCTGACGGGGTTCTCGATGGTCTGTCCGGTGTACGCCATTGCTCTCTCCTTGCACTTGCTTGATCCGATGCGAGGAGACTCGCGGCCGGGACGTCGCACGTCATCGGCCGCAATGGCGATCTTGGGGCGGCCTCGAGGACGATCTTGAGCCCGCCGCGAGAGGGACAGGGCATCATCCGCAAGGAGGACGTCAGGCTTCCGCGGGATGAGATCATCGGCTCATGCGCCGCTGGCGACGAGTCCTGGCAGTCCAGGCCGCCCTGTCGGGTTGCGTCGCCTTCGCCGTGACCGCGCTGTGGGCGGTCACGGGCAGCGACACGTTCTGGCCGATATGGGTCTGGTACGGCCTCGCGATCCCGTTCGGCCTCAACGCCGCCCTGTTCGGAGCGTTCAACGTGCGGCGGGGCCGCTGGCGCAAGTTCGCGGTGCACGCCGCGCTGTTCTCGTGGGTCAGCGCGACGCTGATCGTGACCTGGGCGATGGCCGGCAGCGACGAGTTCTGGCCCACGATCCCCATCGTCTGCCTGGCGATGCTGCTCGGGGTGCACGCGGTGCTGGCCGGGCTGTGGGGCGAGGAGGAGGAGCTGGTCGAGCGCGTCGACGAGCTCACGCGCACCCGCCGCGGCGCGCTCGACGTGCAGGCGCACGAGCTGCGGCGGATCGAACGTGACCTGCACGACGGCGCGCAGGCCCGCCTGGTCGCGCTGACCATGCAGCTCGGGCGTGCCGAGGCCCGTCTCGACGACAACCCCGAGGCGGCCGAGCTGATCAGGGAGGCGCGCGGGGAGGCCAAGGAGGCGATCGCCGAGCTGCGGGACCTCGCCCGCGGCATCGCGCCACCTGTGCTGGCCGATCGCGGGCTACCCGCTGCCGCCGAGGCGATCGCCGGCCGCTCGGCGATCCGCGCCACCGTCGACGCGAAGGTGCAGCACCGGCCGCCGCCGGTGGTGGAGACCGCCGCCTACTTCGTGATCGCCGAGTCGCTGACCAACGCAGCCAAGCACGCCGGTCCGGATGCGCGGGCGCACGTGAGCATCAATGACGGCGGCGATCGCCTGACGCTCGAGATCATGGATGACGGCCGCGGCGGCGCGAACCCGGCCGGCAGTGGCCTGACCGGGCTGCGCCATCGCGTCGAGGCGCTCGACGGCGCGCTCACCGTCACGAGCGCCGAGGGGCACGGCACGATCATCCGTGCCGTGCTCCCGTACGGGACCTAACTCCTGCGGCCTGCGTCTACAGGCCTCCGCGACCGATCCCTGGTAACGCGATCAGCTCCGCCTCCCGTTCGGGGCTCATCCGCCGCGGCCGGTGCTCGGACCGCCACTCGTCGAGCTCCGCCTCGCCTCCCTCGCGCAGCCACGCCCACACGTCGGCGACGGTCTCGGCCACCGGCCGGCAGCGCAATCCGGACGCCTGCGCGCGCTCGGTACCGATCATCCACGTGCCCGGGAACTCGGCCTCGGGGAGCCACAGCGGGAGCTCCGTCCAGGGCTCGACGCCGTCCGCCTGCAGCCGCTCGTCGGGCACCCACACGAGCTGCGCGTTGGACCCTGTCGCCGCCACCGCCGCCGCCAGCACGTCGTCCATCGTGGTCAGCCCCGCAGGTGCCGTGCCGTTGAAGGCGCCGGCGACCCGCTGCTCGCCGAGGTCGAGCATCCAGGCCGCGAGGTCGCGCGCGTCGATCAGCTGGACGGGCCGCTCCGGGGCGCCGGGCGCGGGCACGCGGCCGCCCTCGGCGATCCGCCGCACCCACCACGGCAGGCGGAACACATTGTCGTGCGGCCCGCAGATCAGCCCGGCGCGCACCACCGCCACGCGGCCCGGCAGCGCCGCCTCGGCGGCCCGCTCGCTCGCCGCCTTCTGGGCGCCGTAGTCGTCACCGGTCTCCCACACGGGAGAGTCCTCGCCGACCGGCTCGGCCGGCCACGCCGGATAGACGTTGCAGCTCGACACGAACACCAGGTGCGCGCCGCTGCCCGCCAGCGCCGCGCACGAGCGCGCCACGTGCTCGGCCTCGTAGCCGGAGGTGTCGATCACCACGTCCCACTCGCGCTCCTCCAGCGCCGACAGGTCGCCGGTCCGGTCGCCGTGCAGGTGCTCGGCGCCGTCGATCCCGCCGTGCACCCCGCGGGTGAACAGCGTCAGCTCATGACGGCGCGCGAGCGCCTCGGCGGCCACGTGGCGACCGAGGAAGACCGTCCCGCCGAGGATCAGCGTCCGCATCGAATGCGCAACCTATCAGTTGCGCGACCGCGCGATCGCGCTCAGAGTCCCTGCTCCAGCGCGCCCTTGACGCTCGCGTCGAGCGCGTTCAGCCGGTACAGCGCGAGCGCCTCGGGTGAGCCGAAGCGGCGGTCCGCCCCGTGGTGGGACAGCACGCAGTGCAAGAGGGCCAGCCGGCGATCGGCGTCGAGCCCGCCCAGGTACGGCTCGAGGATCTGCTGGCCGAGCGCGAGATGGCCGAGCAGGCGGCCCTCCTCGCTCTGCTCGATCGACGCGCCGTAGGTGAACTCGCGCGTCTTGCCCAGGTCGTGGACCAGGGCGGCGCAGATCAGCAGGTCGGAGTTCAGCCGCACGTGCAGCTGCGAGACCTCCAGCGCGAGGGTCGCCACCGCCACGGTGTGCTCGAGCAGGCCGCCGAGGTAGGCGTGATGGCCGCCGATCGTGCACGGGGCGCGCCGCCACGCCTCGCGCAGGGCGGCATCGCCCAGCAGCCGCTCGAGCAGGTCTGCGTACCCCGGCTCGTGGACCTCGCGCGCGAGGTGCTCGAGGAAGCCGTCGAGCTCGTCGAGGTCGCGGTAGGCGACGGGCAGGAACGCCGCCGGATCCGCCGCCTCGGCGCGCGCGATCTCGCGCAGTTCGAGCTGGAGCTCGTCGCGGAACCGTTCCACGCGCCCGCGCACGTGCACGAGGTCTCCGCGCTCGAAGCGCCCGGCGAGCAGGTCGGCGTCGCGGAACGCTCGCGCCTGCATGGCGCCGCTGCGGTCGCGCAGCTCGAGCGCGAGATAGGGCAGCCCCGAGCGTGCCTGGAGCCGATCCTTGCGCGCGCAGGCGAAGACCGCGTCGACCTCGTCGCCGGCTCGGAGGGCCGCGATGGTGGGCGCGTCGGCAATCGCCATGCACCGATCATGGCCGCCGCCCCGGACGGCGACTCGCTACGGTGGACCGGTGCAGCCGTTGCGCTGGGAACGCCGACCGGATGGACTGCGCGCGCCGGCCCTGGTGTGTGCGTTCAAGGGGTGGAACGACGCCGGCGAGTCCGCGACCTCGGCGGCAGCGTTCATGGGCGCCAGCCTCGACGCGACGCGCTTCGCCACCATCGACCCCGAGGACTTCGTCGACTTCCAGGCCACGCGCCCGCAGGTCAAGCTCGTCGAGGGCCGCACCCGGCAGGTCGAGTGGCCCGAGTGGGAGGTCTATGAGGCGCGCGTGCCGCGCGCGCCGCGCGACCTCGTGATCCTCACCGGCCCCGAGCCGTCGTACCGCTGGCGCGGCTTCTGCGGGCAGGTGGTCGAGCTGGCCGAGGCGCTCGGCGTGCAGATGGTGGTGACGCTCGGAGCTTTACTGGCCGACGTCCCGCACTCGCGCCCGGTCGGCGTCACCGCCCACGCGTCCGACCCGGCGCTGGTGGAGCGCCTCAGCCTCCAGGCGCCGACATACGAAGGGCCGACGGGCATCGTCGGCGTCCTGCAGTCCGCCTGCGCGGCGGCCGGCATGCCGGCCGCCTCGCTGTGGGCCGCGGTGCCGCACTACGTCGCGGTCGCCCCCAACCCCAAGGGCGCGCTGGCGATCCTACGGCGGCTGGAGAGCCTGGTCGGCGTGACCGTCGACGCCTCCGACCTCGAGTCGGCGGCGGTCGACTACGAGCGCCAGGTCACGCGCGCCGTCGAGCTCGATCCCGAGGTGCAGGCCTTCGTCGAGCGGCTCGAGCGTGCGGCCGACGCCGAGGAGGGCCCGACCGACCTCTCGCAGCTCCCGTCAGGCGACGTGCTCGCCCGTGAGTTCCAGCGCTTCCTGCGCCAGCGCGGAGGGCCGGGGCGGGAATAGAGCAGCGCCGCGCGTCGTCTGCATCGAGATGCGCGTCCTCTTCGCCAGCACCCGCGGCGCCGGCCACTTCGGCCCGCTGGTCCCGTTCGCCCACGCCTGCGAGCGCGCAGGTCACGACGTGCTGGTCGCCGCCCCGGCCTCGGCAGCGATGCTCGCCGCGCGCGCGAGCCTCGCGCACCGGCCCGTCGGCGAGGCGCCGGCCGAGGCCGTCGAGGCGGCCCTGTGGACGGGTGCCTCGTCGCCCGAGGAGGTGATCCGCGACGTCTTCGTCGGCATGCACGCACGGACCGCGCTGCCCGGGATGCTCGAGGTCGTCGCCGACTGGCGCCCCGACCTCATCGTGCGCGAGAGCATGGAGCTCTCCTCGGTGCTCGCGGCCGGCGGCATCCCCGTCGTGCGCGTCGGCATCCACCTGGACTCGCGCACCGACTCCACGGGCTGGCTCGAGGAGATCGCGGCCTCCGCGCTCGGCGTCGAGGTCGAGCAGCTCCGCGAAGGGCCGCTGCTCACCCGCTCACCCGGCGGCGACGAGGACGGCGTGCACCGGTTCCGCACCGACGTCGCGCGCCGGCGCGAGCCGGAGCTCGTCTACGTGACGTTCGGCTCGGAGGCTGCCGGGTCGCCGCACTTCCCGCGCGTGTACCGCGAGGCCGCCGAGGCGCTCGAGGGACTGCCGGTCCTGATGACCGTCGGCGACCGGCGCGACCCGGCCGAGCTCGGGCCGCTGCCGCCGGGCGTGCGGGTCGAGCGCTGGGTGTCGCAGGCCGAGGTGATGCCGCGCGCCGCGGCGATGGTCTCCCACGGCGGCTCCGGCTCGACGCTGATGGCCCTGGCCGCGGGCGTGCCGCAGGCCTTCCTGCCGCTCTTCGTGGACGGACCGGCGAACGCCCGGCGCGTCGCCGAGCTCGGCGCCGGCATCGTGGCCGAGGACCTGCGCGCCGCCGTCGACGCGCTGCTCGACGACCCCGCCTACGCCCGCGCGGCCACGCGGGTGGCCGACGAGATCGCGGCGCTGCCACCCGTGGACCACGCGATTGAGGTTTTCGCCCGCCTGTCCTCGCAAGCTCGGACTGGCGTGCGACGTTACTATCGCTCAGCCGCGGGACACGCGATCCGGTAGTCGCACACCGAGCAGGCGGCGAAGCTCGGCGTCGGCTCGAAGCCCTGGGCGAGGATCCCGTCGGCCACCTCGAACACGGTCTCGGTGATCCAGTCGCGGTCCTCCTCGGAGCGCGGGACGGGCACCTTGGCGTCGTCCAGCACGTAGTAGTAGGACTGCTGCGGCGCCTCGAGCTGCCACGCCTCGCGCGCGCCGACCGCGTAGAGCGAGAGCTGCACGTCGTCGCGCAGCTGGGCGACCGACTTCGGCCGCCCCGTCTTGTAGTCGATCAGCTCGTAGCCGCCCTCGGGCAGCCGGTCGACCCGGTCGACGCGCCCGCGCAGCAGATGCGGGCCGATCCGGAACTGGAACGAGCGCTCGAACCAGACCGGCTCGGCGTCGTCGTCGCGGAAGCGGTCGTGGTAGCGGACCAGCGCCTGCGTCGCCTTGGCGCGGAACTGGCGCTCCTCCTCGGAGTCGCCGAAGCCGCCGCGCCGCCAGCCGGCGTCGAGCAGGTTGAGCAGCGTCGGCAGCCCGGGAGAACGTGTTTCGTCCTCCGGTCCTCGCGAGCTCGGACCTTCGGACGACGTTACAGAGTGGTAGCGCTCGAGCACCTGGTGGACCAGGATCCCGAAGCGCTGGTTGAGCGTCGGCTCGCTCGGGATGCGGAACACGCGCGCGAACTTGTACTTGAGCGGGCAGGTCCGGTAGGTCTCGATGTCCGAGGCGCTCAGCGCCAGCCCCCCGCCGCGCCTGGGCAGGAACGTCTCCAGCGAGGGCTCGGACCGCTGCGCCACCGCGCGGGCGCGCAGCTTCTCGTCGCGCTCGGCATCGAGCAGGTACTCGTCGAGCGCCGAGGTCTCGAAGATCTCCCGCTGCTCGGCGGTGACCGCCTGCAGGAGCCGCGCGTTGATCTCGGGCAGCAGGTCGCCGACGTCCGCCTCGCTGCTGCGCGATGCGCTCCATCAGCGCGGCGAGCTTGAGCAGCTCGAGGTAGCGGACGACCGCGTGCGAGACGTCGAGGTCGGTGTCGAAGCGCAGCTCGCCGAGCCGGCCGCCGACCTGCGCGACCGTGGTCAGCAGCTCGTCGCGCAGGATGCGGAACGTCGACTGCAGCGTCTCGGCGGGCCCGAACAGCTCCTCGCGCCGCTCCTCCCACTCGCCGCCGACCGCCGCGCGCGCCTCCTCGGCGAACGGCGACGGCTGCTGAAGGGCGCCGCGCTCGGAGCGCTCGGGGAAGGCGAGCACGAGTCGCCGCCGCGCGCGCGTCATCGCCACGTGCAGCAGCCGCCGCATCTCGGCCGCGTGCGTGGCCTTGGTGTCGGGCGGCACGGCCTCCTTGATGAGGTCGGTGGGGATCGGCTCGAGCGCGCGTCGGCGCGGCCCGGGCATGCGCGCCGCCATCAGGCCGAGCACGTAGACGTGGTCGAACCCGAGGCCCTTGGCGGCGTGCATCGACATCACGCGCACGCCGTGCGGTCGCTCGCCCGACGCCGCCTCCTCCTCGCGCAGGCCGGCGTCCGCGACGGCCGCGATCGAGCGTGCGAAGTCGCGCCCCGTGGCCTGCGGCGCGCGGCGCACGTAGTCGGCCGCCAGCTCGGCGAACTTGGCGAGGTTCTGGAGCCGCTCCACGACCTCGGTCGACGCCGCGAACAGGAGCTGGCGGCGCAGCCCGAGGCGCTCGACCAGCCGGTGCACGTAGAGGTCGGGACGCGTCGAGTCGATCGCCGCCGCGGCCGCCCGGTGCAGGCGCAGGAAGTGGGTGATGCGCTCGCGCGCCTCGGGCGGGATCTGGGGCGACTCGAGCGCCGCTCCCAGCGCCGCCACCATGTCGAGCTTGCGGCGGCGGGCGATCTGCGTGACGCGCGCGAGGTCGATCGCCCGCAGCTCGACCGGCGGACGGGCCAGCGCCCGCACCACGGCGCCCGCATCGCCCGGGTCGACCAGCAGCCGCAGCCAGGCCAGCAGATCGCGCACCTCGGCGCGCTGGAAGAACGCCGCGGCGCCCGACAACCGGTACGGCACCGCCCGCTCCTCGAAGGCCACGGCGACCGCCTGGCCCTCGCCGCGCACCGAGCGCACGAGCACGCAGACGTCCTCGGGGGCGACGTCCTCGCGCGCGATCAGTCGCTCGACCTCCGCCGCCACCGCCTGCGCCTGCGCCCGCTCGGACGCGCAGCGCCAGAACGCCACCTCGCCGCCGGCCTCGCCGTGCAACGCCTTCTCGATCCGGTCCGGCGCCGGCGCGGCGACCGCGTGGGCGGCGGCGAGGATCCGCTCGCGCGAGCGGAACGAGGTCTCGAGCCGGACGACGGTCGCGGCCGGCCACTCGGCGCGGAAGTCGTGGATGTTCTTGGTCGCGGCGCCGCGGAAGCGGTGGATCGCCTGGTCGTCGTCGGCGGCCGCCGTGACATCGCCGGCGCGCCGCGAGCAGGCGCAGCAGCAGCCCCTGCGCGAAGCTCGCGTCCTGGAGCTCGTCGACCAGCACGTGCCGGTGTCGCTTCGCCAGCCGCGCTCGCACGTGCGCGTTGGCTCGCAGCAGGCGGAAGCTCTGCAGCACGAGGTCGCCGACGTCGAGCGTGCCGGCCTCCTCGAGCAGGCGCTCGTGGGCGCCGTAGAGGTCGGCGAACTCGCGCTCGCGGGCGTGCTCCTCGGGCAGCGTGGCCGCCCAGGCCGCATAGTCGGCCGCCGACACGAGCTCGTCCTTGAGCCGGTCGATGCGCTGGACGATCGCGCCCAGCGTCGCGCTCGGGTTGCCGCGCAGGTCGTGGTGGCGCAGCGGCAGCTCGTCGATCCGCTCCAGCAGCATGGCCAGTCGGTCGGCGGCGCTTACGGGCGCCACGAACGGATCCAGCCCGGCCTCGTACGCCTCGTCGCGCAGCAGGCGCGCACAGAAGCCGTGGAAGGTGGTGACCGCCAGTTCCTCGTAGGCGCCGGGGAGGCGGTCCTCGAGCCGCTCGCGCAGCGCGTCGGCGGCCGCGGTCGAGTAGCAGAGGACGAGCAGCGACTCCGGCGGCGCGCCCTGGGACACGAGGTGCGCGAAACGCTCGGCCAGCACGGTCGTCTTGCCGCTGCCGGCGCCGCCCAGCACGAGCAGCGGCCCGCCGGGATGCTCGACGGCGGCACGCTGGTGCGGGCTCAGGCTCAGCTCCAACACCTACGTAGGATACGCCCGCGATGACCCCCGATTGGCTGGGTGCGTCGCGCCGGGCGGCCGCCGCCCTGCGCGCGATGCTCGCGGAGCGGGTGACGATCGCCGAGCGGGTGATCGAGACCGGCACGCGCGGCGAGGGCGGCGACCGCACGCTGGAGATCGACGCGCTGGCCGAGGAGGCCGTGCTGGCCGAGTTGCAGAGCCTGTACGACGCGGGCGCCCGCTTCACCGTGCTCAGCGAGGAGCGCGGGACGGTCGACTTCGGCGGCGACGGCGTGCTCGTGGTCGTCGACCCGATCGACGGCTCGCTGAACGCCAAGCGCGGGCTGCCGCATCACTGCGTGTCGATCGCCGTGGCCGAGGGCCCGACGATGGCCGACGTGACGTTCGGCTTCGTGCAGGACTTCGGGCCCGACGAGGAGTGGGTCGCCACGCGCGGCGGCGGCGCCACCTTGAACGGCGTGCGGCTCGACCCGGCGATCGGGGAGCGCCGCTGGGTGTCGGACGGCAAGCTCGAGCTCGTCGGCTTCGAGTCGGCCGATCCGCGCTGGGTGCTGCAGTCGGCGGAGGGACTGGTGCAGGTCGCGCACCGGCTGCGCGCCATCGGCACGATCGCGGCCGCCCTGTGCCAAGTCGCGGCCGGCCGCTTCGACGGCATGCTGACCCTGAAGGGCTGCCGGGCGGTCGACGCCGCGGCCGCGCAGCTGATCGTGCGTGAAGCCGGCGGTCACGTCGCCTTCACGGCGTTCGAGGACCCGCTCGCTGCTCCGCTCGACCTGCTCCCGCACTCGCCCGTGGTGGCGGCGCGCTCCGAGGCCGGGCTGGCCGAATTGGCCGCCGTGACTTCTGGTTAGCCCTTGCCGGCATCCGGCCGGCGCTCTGATGGAAAGATCGCCATCCATGGCGATCGAGACCGGGCTTCGCCCTCCTTGCCGGCATCCGGAGACCGGCGCTTCGCCCTCTGCTTTCATGGGGTTGGTGATCGATTGGATTCTCGCCGGGCAGGTGGCCCGTGGCATCGCCGGACTGCAGCCCGCGGGGGACCCGCGGCCGTACGAGCAGCTCTCGGCGCCGGGCGCGGAGAGCGAGCGGCTCGTCTCCTCCTACACAGGCCTGGAGGCGCTGACGCCGCTGCCGGTCGCGGAGGCCGTCGACCGCGACGGCTGGATCGAGGCCAACCTGCGCTCGCTCGGCGGCGTGCTCGACCCGGTGGCGGATCGCATCGGATCGCGGCTCGGCCCGTTCGGCGGCGCCGCCGGCGCCCTGCTGGGGCTCGAGGCGGGCGCCGTCTCCGGCTTCCTGGGCGGCCGCGTGCTCGGGCAGTACGAGTTCCCGCCGCTGGATCCGGCCGCGCCGGCGCGACTGCTGTTCGTGGCGCCCAACCTCGGTCACGCCGCGAACACGCTCGACGCCGATCCCGATCAGCTGCTCCGCTGGGTCGCGCTGCACGAGACCACGCACGCGCTGCAGTTCTCCGGGGTCCCGTGGTTGCGCGGGCACCTGGCCGGACTGGTCGGCGAGCTCCTCGCGGCGCTCGACGTGAACCCCTCGGGCCTGCTGCGCCTCCCCGACGCCTCCGATCTGCGCGCGCTGCTGAACCGCGTCCGCGAGGAGGGCCTCGCCTTCGTGGCGGTCGGTGAGGAGCGCCGCGCCCAGCTCGAGGGCGCACAGGCCTTCATGGCGCTGCTCGAGGGCTATGCCGAGCACGTGATGGACGCCGTCGGAGCCGACCTGCTCGCCGACCTCGACGCCATGCGCGCGGCGATGGAACGGCGCCGCCACGAGCGCTCGGGACTGCTGCGCGTGCTCGAGAAGCTGATCGGGCTCGACCTCAAGCTGCGTCAGTACCAGCAGGGCAAGGCGTTCTGCGACGCCGTGGTGGCGCGCGGCGGGATCGCCGCGCTCAACCGCGCCTGGGCGGCCCCCGAGACGCTGCCGACCTTCGCCGAGCTGGACGATCCGGTCGGCTGGCTGGCGCGCACCGAGCGGCTCGGCCTCGGCCGCGGCGCTGCGTGAGTTACGTCACACGCGCGGCCGAACCTGCGTTCGTTCTGTTACAAAGTAGGGGCGGAATTCCCGCGGATTCACATGGCCTTCACGACGGGGGCGCACAAAGTCGTGTAGGGTGTGTAACGGCTCGGCGGGAGAGGTTTACAAACGTGTGTTCGATGGGTACCATCATCGGCTCCCGCGAACAGACTTCCTTATCCGGGCCAAACCAGAGGGGCTGATACCAGCTATGGCCGAGAACACCACCACCACAACAACGACTCCCCGCAAGCCTGCCAAGCGCAAGAGCACGGCGCGCAAGCCGGCCGCGCGGCGCACCGCCGCCAAGTCGCCGAGCACGGCGACCGCTCGCCGCCAGCGCACGATCGCGCGCAACGAGACGCGCGACGCCGCGCAGGCGCAGGTCAAGGCTGCGCAGACGACCGCCGCGCAGGGCCGCAACGTCGCCGAGCGCGCCGCGCTCGTTTACGTCGGCGCCACGCTGGAGGCGCGTGACCGCGTCCTCGGCCTGGCCGGCGATCTCGTCAGCCGCTGGGGCTCCCGCTCCGCGGCCGAGCGCGAGGTCAACAAGGACATCCGTCGCTTCGAGCGTCGCGGCACCACCGCGCGCAACCAGCTCGAGCGCGACGTCAAGAAGGCCCGCACCCGGCTCGAGCGCCAGCTGCGCACGCGCCGGCGCAACGCCGAGCGCGTGGTCGGCCGCACGGTCGACGCCGCGAAGGATCGCGTGACCGCGCTCGTCTAGCGCACAGTTTCCCCCGGCGCCGCGGAGGAGCGGCCAACCGGGCAAACCTGCCGGCCTCATAACCCCGCCGGTGGGATTCGCCGGCCTCATACCTCGCCGGCGGATGTAGCACCTCTCCTCCCTCAACCGTCGGCCCGCCCTCGTGGCGGGTCGTCGGTCCTTAATGACCAGGTCGCCCGGCCGATTCTCAGCCGGCTCTCAGCCGGCGCGCGATCATTGAGGCGTGCGGCTGCTGCTGGTCGAGGACGACGCGCGGATGGCGGCCGCGCTGCTGCGCGGCCTGCGCTACGAGGGCATCGTTGCCGACGCCTGCGGCCGCGGCGCCGACGCGATCGGGCTGGCTCGAGCCACGGAGTACGACGCGATCGTGCTCGACGTGATGCTGCCGGACATCGACGGGTTCGAGACCTGCCGGCGGCTGCGGGCGGAGGGCCGCTGGGCGCCGATCATGATGCTGACGGCCCGCGACGCCGTCGAGGATCGCGTGCGCGGGCTCGACCAGGGGGCGGACGACTACCTGACCAAGCCGTTCTCGCTCGCCGAGCTGCTCGCCCGCCTGCGCGCGCTGGTGCGCCGCGGCCCGGTCGAGCGGCCGGTGGTCTACGAGGTGGGCGACCTGCGGCTCGACCCCGCAACGCGCCAGGTCTGGCGCGGCGAGACCGAGATCGCCCTGTCGGCGCGCGAGTTCGCCCTGCTGGAGACGTTCGTGCGCCACCCCGGCCAGGTGTTCAGCCAGCAGCAGCTGCTCGACGCCGCATGGGACCTCGGCTACGAGCCGCGTTCGAACGTGGTCGAGGTCTACGTCCGCTACCTGCGCGAGAAGGTCGACCGCCCCTTCGGTGTCACGTCGATCGAGACGGTGCGCGGGGTCGGCTACAGGCTGCGCCGATGAGCCGCGTGCCGATCCGGGTCCGCCTGACGCTGGCCTTCGCGGCCGCCATGGCGCTCGTGCTCGCCGCCGCCGGGCTGTTCGTCTACACGTGGGTGCGAGCCGATCTCGACGAGGCGGTCGACGACGCGCTCGAAGCCCGCGCCGCCGCGGTGGCCCGCGCGGGCGCCGCGGCCGCGCCTCCCGGCGACGTTGAGGACGGCTTCGCTCGCATCGTGGCCCGCGACGGCCGAGTCCTCGAGGCGTCCGGCGGCGCGCATGGGCCGGTCGAGCCGGTGAGCGGCGAGCGGCCGGTGCCGGGCATCGACGGTACCGCTCGCGTCTTCGTGCGGCCCGCGAGCGCGGCGGGCGACGACGATGCCCTCGTGGTCGTCGGCCAATCGCTCGAGGACCGCGACGAGGTGCTGAGCGGCCTCGTCGCCGCCTTCGCGATCGGCGGGCCGCTCGCCGTCGCGCTCGCTTCGCTGCTCGGCTACGTGTTGGCCGGCACCGCGCTGCGCCCGGTCGAGGCGATGCGGCGCAGGGCTGCCGCCGGCGACGAGCGGCTCCCGCTGCCCGCCGCGCACGACGAGATCCGCCGCCTCGGGGAAACCCTCAACGACCTGCTCGCCCGCCTGCGTCGCTCGCTCGAGCGCGAGCGGCGCTTCGTCGCCGACGCCAGCCACGAGCTGCGGACGCCGCTGGCGGTGCTGAAGACCGAGCTCGAGGCCGCTCTGCGCGGGCCGGAGCCGCGCGAGGGGATCTCCGCCGCCATCGAGGAGTGCGACCGGCTCTCCCAGCTGGCCGAGGACCTGCTCATCCTTGCCCGCACGGCCGAGGGCGAGCTCCCGGTGCGGCTGGAGACGCTCGAGGCGCGACCGCTGCTCGAGGGCGTGCGTGACCGCTTCGCCGACCGTGCCGCGCGGGCCGGGCGCGAAATCCTCGTCGAGGACGGCGACATGACGCTGCGAGCGGATCCGCTGCGGCTCCGCCAGGCGCTCGGCAACCTCGTCGACAATGCGCTCCGGCACGGCGGCGGCGAGGTCGTGCTGCGCGCCGTGCCGGACGACGGCGGCGTCGCGCTCGAGGTCTGCGACGGCGGCGACGGCTTCGCGCCCGACATCGCCGACCGGGCGTTCGAGCGCTTCGCCCGCGGCGACCCCGCGCGCACGCGTGGCGGCAGCGGGCTCGGCCTGGCCATCGTGCGCGCGATCGCCGAGGCGCACGGCGGTCGCGCGACGCTCGAAGGCGCCACCGTGCGCGTCTGGCTACCGTCTCAGGGCCAGCTCAGCCGCGCCGCTCAGGATCAACTGCCATGAAGAAACGCATCCTCATCTCCCTTGCCGCCGCGGGAGCGCTGGCGGCGGGCGGCGCCGCGATCGCGGGCGCCGCCGGCGGCGACGACGACGCCACCGACACCCCCATCTCCGGCAGCGCGCTCGACCGCGCCGAGGCCGCCGCCCTCGCGGACACGCCGGGGACGGTCACCGAAACCGAGGTCGCCGACGAGGAGAGCTACTACGAAGTCGAGGTGACGCGGCCCGACGGCTCCCAGGTCGACGTCCAGCTCGACCGCGACTTCAACGTCGTCAGCTCGGAGACGGACTCCGAGAACGACGATTGACTCCTGCCACAATGCGGAGGGCATGCCGACGAGAGAGCAGATCACCGAGGCCCTGAAGTCCGTCATCGACCCCGAGCTGCACAAGGACATCGTGGAGCTCGAGATGGTCCGGGCCATCGACATCAAGGACGGCGGCGTGGTCGACGTCACCGTGTCGCTGACCACGCCGGGCTGCCCGATCAAGGGGCACTTCCAGACCTCGGTCAGCAAGTCCGTCAGCGCTGTCGAGGGCGTCACGCGCGTGAACGTGGGCTTCGACGTGCTCACCGACCAGGAGAAGTCGGGCCTGCAGCGCAAGCTCGGGCGCCCGGGCGGGCTGCCCGAGGGCTCGCTCGCCCAGGTCGCGAACGTCATCTGCGTCGGCTCCGGCAAGGGCGGCGTCGGCAAGTCCTCGCTGACCGTCAACCTGGCCGCGGCGCTGGTCGCCGAGGGCAAGAAGGTCGGCGTGCTGGACGCCGACGTGTGGGGCTACTCGATCCCGCGCATGCTCGGCCTCGGCGGCGCAGCGCCCGAAGGTGTCCGGCGAGCGCAAGATCCTGCCGCTGGAGTCGCACGGCATCAAGGTCATGTCGATCGGCTTCTTCATCGCCGAGGACGAGGCCGTCGTGTGGCGCGGGCCGATGCTGCACAAGGCGCTCACGCAGTTCCTCGAGGACGTCAATTGGGGCGAGCTCGACTTCCTGCTGATCGACCTGCCGCCCGGCACCGGCGACGTGTCGATGACGCTCGCCCAGCTGCTCCCGGAGGCGAAGTTCCTGATCGTCACGACGCCGCAGGCGGCAGCCCGGAAGGTGGCGCGCCGCAGCGCCGAGATGGCCGACAAGGTCAAGCTCGAGATCGGCGGCGTGATCGAGAACATGTCCGGCTTCACGACGCCCGGCGGCGAGCGGTTCCCGATCTTCGGCGAGGGCGGCGGCCAGTCGCTGGCCGACGAGCTCGAGGTCCCGCTGCTCGGCAAGGTGCCGCTGACGATGCCGCTGCGCGAGACCGCCGACGCCGGCGTGCCGCTGGTCGAGATCGACCCCGACGACCCGGCCGCCCAGGCGATTCGCCAGGCCGCGCGTGGGATCGTCGCCATCACCCCGGTCTCGCTGCCGGTGATGGCCGACCCGGTGCCGCCCGCGCCCGTCGGCATGTCGCTGCCGATGGCCGGCTGAGTGGACTTCGCCGAGTTCGACACGCGGGGGTATCGCACGGTCGACGTGCGGGCCGGCTACGCCGAGTGGGTGCCGACCTACGAGGACACGGTCCAGGACGCGATGGACATCGCGCTGCTGGACGAGCTGTCGAGCGTGGAGTGGGCCGGCCGCGCGGCCGACCTCGGCTGCGGCACGGGCCGCACCGCCGTATGGCTGCGAGCGCACGGGGTGGACGCGATCGACGGCGTCGACCTCACGCCGGAGATGCTCGAGGTGGCGCGCGAGCGTGGTGCGCACGACACGCTGCGCGAGGGCGACGTGGCCGAGACGGGCCTCGAGAGCGGCGCCTATGACCTCGTCGTCGCCTCGCTCGTCGACGAGCACCTCGAGTCCCTGTCACCGCTCTACGGCGAGGCCTGGCGGCTGGCGCGCCCGG
This sequence comes from uncultured Solirubrobacteraceae bacterium, assembly GCA_963830725.1. Lineage (GTDB taxonomy): Bacteria > Actinomycetota > Thermoleophilia > Solirubrobacterales > Solirubrobacteraceae > DASSUW01. The sequence continues at coordinate 113,958 of CAWHNO010000014.1, forward strand.
GCGGCGCGTTCGTCCTCGTCGGCTTCCACCCGCACTTCATCATGGCCACGGGCATGCCGACCCACTTCACCGGCGCCTCGGGCGAGCCGCTCGCCATCGCGACCTACGTGCACCTCCTGAGCGACCACGTGACCGCGGGCCTGGGCGCCGGATGGACGCTGGCCGAGATGCGCGAGGGCGTGATCGACGACCGCTGGGTCGCGGTGAAGCCGAAGTGGGAGCGCTTCCGCCACCACCCGATCTCGGTCGCCTTCGCGTGGCGCAGGCCGGCGTAACCGTCTTCGACGCGCATCTGCACATCATCGACCCGCGCTTCCGCCGCTGCGTCGAGGTCCTGCCCGACCGTCACGGTCGACCTGCGTGGCTCGACGGTCCGCGCCTCGGGCCGGGTTCGTCGGCGGTCGAACTCGCGGGCGTGGTCTCAGATCGCGCCGCCGGCGGACACGCGCGGGCGTGGTATCGACCACGGGCATGACCTACGACATCCATCTCGACGACAAGTACGGCCAGATGAACCTCGTCGACATCCCGGCCGAGCTCGCCGCCCACGAGCCGTGGTTCAACCAGACCCTGACCACGGTCAACGACGCCGTGGTCCGGCTCGGCATCATCGACGGCGACTTCCACTGGCACAAGCACGACGGCGAGGACGAGTTCTTCCTCGTGCTCGAGGGCAAGCTGCTGATCGACTTCGAGGACCGCGAGACGGTCGAGCTCGCGCCGCACCAGGGCTACACGGTGCCCCGAGGCGTCGTGCACCGTACGCGTGCGCCGGAGCGCACCGCGATCATCATGGTGGAGTCAGCGGGCGTCGACCCGACGGGGGATTAGGTGTTTCGCCCTCCGGTCGCGGAGACCCACCCGCGACCTGCGTGCGACGTCACTTTCCCGCGTAGTAGTCCGCGTTGAGCTTCGTGTAGTGCTCCCACTCCTCCGGGAGCTGGTCCTCGGCGAAGCACGCGTCCACCGGGCAGGCCTCGACGCACGCATCGCAGTCGATGCATTCCTCCGGATCGATATAGAGCATCTCGACGCTGTCGTAGTCCGGCTCGTCGGGGGTCGGGTGGATGCAGTCGACGGGGCAGACCTCGACGCACGAGTTGTCCTTGGTACCGATGCAGGGTTCCGCGATCACATAGGCCATACGGGTATGTCCTCGATCCTCGACGACGGGGAGCGAAGGCGGATTCTAGGCTTCCCGCCGACGTGCTGCTGCTGACAGGCGCCACCGGGCTGGTCGGCTCCGCTGTGTTGCGCCGCCTGACGGCGCGCGGAGACCACGTGCGCTGCCTCGTGCGCGATCCGCGGCGGCTCGGCGCCGAGCGCGTGCGGGTCCAGCTGGCGATCGGCGACCTGTCCGATCCCGGGTCGTGGCGCCATGCGCTCAGAGGCGTGAAGACCGTGATCCATCTGGCGGCGACCGAACGCGACCAGCCGCGGGCGACGATCGAGGAGATCGACGGGCTGGCGGCGCTGCGGCTGGTGCGGGCCGCCGAGCGCGCCGGCGCCGAACGCTTCCTCTGGCTGACGCCGCTGGGCGCCACGCCGCACCATCGCTCGCGCGTGCACCGCGCCAAGGCGCTCGCCGAGCGGGCCGTCGCGGCCTCGGGGCTCAGCACGGCGACGCTCGCCAGCTCGCTCGTCTACGCGCCCGGCGACCGCCGCCTCCAGCGGCTCGAGCGCCTGGCACTGCTCCCGGCGGTGCCCGTGATGGGCCACGGAGGCGCGCGCACGCAGCCGATCTGGGCCGACGACGTCGCCGCCTGCATCCTGCAGGCGCTCGACGACCGGGCCGGCGGGCGCTTCGAGCTCGCGGGGCCCGACGTACTGAGCCACCGCGATGTCGTCCGCCTCACCCTGCGCGCCGCCCACCGGCGCCGGCGCCTGCTGCCGGTCCCGCTGACCGTCGTGCGCCCGCTGCTGCGCGCGCACGAGACGCTTGCCGGGCCGACCGCGTTCGCCACCTGGGACGAGGTGCAGCTCCTGACCGTGCCGATGCTCACCCCGTCCGGCACGCGCGACGCCGAGCGGCTCGGCGTCCGCCCCCGTCGCATGGCCGACGTCCTCGGCGCAGCCTAGAGCTGCGGGGCCTGCTGCTGCCGGCCGATCGCGGCCTCCATCTGCGCCGCCACCTGCAGCAGCGTGTCCTCGCCCAGCGGCTTGGCGACGAGCTGCGCGGCGGTCGGCAGCCCGTCGTCGCCGAAGCCGAGCGGGACCGAGATCGCCGGCTGACCGGTGACGTTGAACAGCGACGTGAACGGCGTGAAGCGGCCGGAGCGCAGGAGGTCGGCCATCGGGTCCTCGCCGCAGCCGTGGATCTCGCCGATCGGCGCCGGCCGCTCGGCCAGTGCGGGGGTCAGCAGCAGGTCGTACTGGGCGAAGAACGCCACGATCCCGCGCGCCACCGCCTGCAGCTGCGCGACGCCGCCGAGATAGGCGACCGAGGGCAGCCTCTGCGCGCGCTCGAAGATCTCGCGCGACAGCGGCTCGATCTCGTCGCCCTCGGGCTCCCGGCCGGCGAGCAGCTGGCCGTACATGAGCCCGAGGCTCACCTGCGGCCCGAAGATCTCGATGAAGAGGGGGAGCGCGTCGCCGCCGGGCCACGCCGGTGACGCCATCTCGACCTCGTGGCCGAGCGAGGACAACAGCTCGCCGGCGACGTGCATACCGCGCACGCACTCGGGGTCGACGTCGACGTCGAGCGGGTTGCTGGCCGTCATCGCCACGCGCAGGCGGCCGGGATCGCGCCGGACCGAGGTCGAGTACGGCTCGACCGGCCGCGGGGCCCAGGTCGCGTCGCCGACCTCGTAGCCGGCCAGCACGTCCAGCAGCGCCGCCGACTCGGTCACGGTTCGGGTGAGCACGCCGTCGCAGGAGAGGAACGACTCGCCGAGGTCGGGCCCGCGTGAGACGCGGCCGCGGCTCGGCTTGAGGCCGACGAGGCCGCAGCAGGCGGCGGGGATGCGCAGCGAACCGCCGCCGTCGTTGCCGTGCGCCACCGGCAGCATGCCGGCGGCCACCGCCGCGGCCGAGCCGCCCGAGGACCCGCCGGGCGTGCGGTCGAGGTCCCACGGGTTGCGCGTGGGCCCGCTGTGGCGCGGCTCCGTGGTCGGCAGGATCCCGAACTCCGGCATGTTCGTGGTGCCGATCACCACGAAGCCCGCCTCGCGCAGCCGCCGCACCAGGTACGCGCTGTGGTCGGGCCGGTGGCCGGCGAGGAACGTCGACCCGAAGTTCATGCACAGCCCGGCGACCGGAACGTTCGACTTGATGGCGATCGGCACTCCGGCGAACGGCCGCTCGTCGCCGGGCTCGATCCCGTCGGCGGTCTCGAGCGCGCGCTCGGCATCGACCTCGACGAAGGCATTGATGCGCTCGTCCAGGTCGCCGATCCGGGTGAGCGCGGCCGATACGACCTCGCGGGCCGCGATTTCCCCACCCCGCACGAGAGCGGCGAGTTCCTGGACCGGCTTGAGCATCAGGTCGGTGGCGCTCATGTCGGCGGCGGCAGCCTACGGGAATTCGAACGGCGGCGGGACGTTTCCGCGTGCTCATAACCGGTTGAGCACGTATTCTCTGGTTATGCACCGCGATCTGCCCGAGGGTCGACCGTTGACGGGCCTGCCGTACTGGTACTGGCTCGGCGGCCGCCCGGCGCTCGACTTCGTCAACACGCGGCGCGAGCGCTGGCGGCGCGACGTCGAGTGCCTGCTCACGGTCGAGGAGGTCGTGGTCTGGCTCGTGCGCGCCCGGCTGCTCCCGCAGCCGATGAAGGCGCCCGCCTCCGTGCTGGCCGAGGCGCGCGAGCTGCGCGAGGCGATCGACGCCGGCGTACGGGCGGCCGTCGCGCGCCGGGCGCCGGACCCCGCGGCCGTCTCGCTGATCGACGACTGGCTCGCGCTCGCGGGCTCGCGGCCGGCACTGCTCACCGACCAGATCGGCCGCGCGGTGCTGACCGAGCGCCCGCGTGCGGAGTCGCCCCGGCGGGCGCTGGGGATGGTGGCGTACGACGCCGCGCGGATGCTCGGGATCGAGAGCGAGCGGGCCCGCGTGCGCATCTGCGGCTCCGACACCTGCTCGGCGCGCTTCTACGACCGATCGCCCGCCGCCGCGCGCCGCTGGTGCTCGATGGCCTTCTGCGGCAACCAGAACAAGGCCCGTCGATTCAGGGAGCGAAGCGCGACGAGCGGCTGATCCGGCCGAGCGCCCGCTACGTCGGCGAGCCGGAGCGCGCCCTGTCAGTCCTGTAGCGCGCGGGCGAGGATGTCGCGCAGGGCGACGGCATCATCGTCCGAGAGGTTCGCCAACCGCGGCGGCGGCTGGCCGGCGCGGCGCTCGATCTCGATCCGCGTCCGCTCGCCCTTGTCGGTCAGGACCACGGCCTTGACGCGACGGTCACGCTCGCTCGGCCGCCGCTCGGCGAGGTCGGCGGCCTCGAGGCGGTCGACGATGCCGGTGACGTTCGAGTTGTCGCAGTGCAGGGCGTCGGCGAGCGCGCTCATCGGCATCGGCTCGCCGGGCTTCAGCGTGCTGAGCGCCATCGACTGCTGAGGGGACAGGCCCATCTCGGACAGGATCGCCCACCGGCGCCGCTTGTCCTCCATGAAGATCCGCCAGAAGAGGCCCCACGCCTCCCGCGCCGCCCCCGGCGGCGCGTCGACTGACGATTTCATGCTTAAAGGCTAGCACGTAATCCTTGAAGTAGCAAATATTTGATTCTTGCCAATATCTTCGCTACAAAGCATCCATGCTTCAACACCCCAACGGCATCGAGGTCGAGAGCCTGGTGCGCGAGTTCAAGGGCGGTGTGAGGGCCGTGGACGGGATCGACCTGCGCGTCGAGCCCGGCGAGATCTACGCGTTCCTCGGTCCCAACGGCGCCGGCAAGTCGACCACGGTGCTGATGCTCACGACCCTGCTGCCGCCCACCGCGGGCACGGCGCGGGTCGCCGGACATGACATCGTCCGCGAGGGCGCCGCGGTGCGGCGCGAGATCGGCGCCGCTCTGCAGGAGGCCGCGCTCGACCCGCTGCTCACCGGCCGCGACCACCTGCGCCTGCAGACCGCCCTCCAGGGCGTGCCGAAGGCCGAGCGCCGCCCCCGCGGCGACGCGCTGCTCGAGCGCGTGGACCTCGTCGAGGCCGCCGACCGCAAGGTGCGCGGCTACTCGGGCGGCATGAAGCGCAGGCTCGACCTCGCGCTCGCGCTCGTCCACCACCCGCGGATCCTCTTCCTCGACGAGCCGACGACCGGGCTCGATCCGCAGAGCCGCGCCGACATGTGGCAGGAGGTCGCCCGCCTCGCACGCGACGACGGGGTCACGGTCTTCCTCACCACGCAGTACCTCGAGGAGGCCGACGTGCTCGCCGACCACCTCGCGATCATCGATCGCGGGAAGATCGTCGCGCGCGGCACGCCGGAGGCGCTGAAGGCGGAGATCGGCCGCCCCTCGCTCGAGGTCCAGCCGGCCGAGCGCAGCGAGCGCGACGCGGTCGCGGCCGTGCTCGAGCGCTTCGGCACGCCGGTCACGGCCGCCCCCGGCTCGGCGGCCGTGCGCCTGCGCGGCGGCGCCGACGAGCTTGCCGACGTCGTGCGCGCGCTCGACGCCGAGGATCTCGCGCTGGCCGACTTCCGGCTGCACGCGCCGACGCTCGACGACGTCTTCCTGGCCAAGACCGGCCGCAAGCTCGAGGGCGGCGAGCCGGCGGCCGAGCCCGAGGCGGTGCCGGTATGAGGAGCCAGGTCCTCGAGCTGGCGCGGCGGTCGCTGCTCCAGACCCTGCGCCAGCCGGCCATGGTCGTCCCGTCGATCGTCTTCCCGCTCGTGCTCGTCGCCGTCGCCTCGGGCGGGCTGGACTCGGCGACCTCGTTGCCGGGCTTCCCGGGCGACTCGTACCTGGCCTTCATCATCGCCGTGCCGTTCATCCAGGGTCCGCTGTTCGCGATGATCAACGCCGGCTCGGCGCTGGCGCGCGACGTCGAGAACGGCTTCCTGAAGCGGCTGGCGATGACGCCCGTGCAGCGGGCTGCGCTGCTCTCCGGCCAGCTCGCGGGGGTGATCGCGGTGTCGCTCGGCGCGGCGGTCGTCTACCTGATCGTCGCGTTCGCGGCCGGCGTGAGGCTGGAGTCGGGCCCGGCGGGCGCGCTCGTGCTGCTCGCGCTGGCGCTGGTGATCGCGATCGCCTTCGCGGCGCTCGGGGCGTTCATCGGCCTGCGCTCGGGCTCGGGCGAGGCGGTGCAGGGCATGTTCCCGCTCTTCTTCGTCCTGCTCTTCCTGTCCTCGATGTACCTCCCGCGGGCGCTGATCGAGCAGGAGTGGTTCCGCACGATCGCGACCTACAACCCGGTCTCCTACCTGATCGAGGGGATCCGCTCGCTGATCGTCACCGGCTGGGACGCCCAGGCGCTGGCGCTGGGCTTCGGCCTGGCGGCGGTGATCGCGGTGGCGGGGATCGCCGCCGCCTCGGCGGCGCTGCGCACGAGGCTGGTGCGGACATGACGAGGTTCGCGCAGGTCGCGGGCGCGGTCGCCTGGCGCTCGATCCACAACATCCTCACCAATCCGGCGTACCTGGCGCCGTCGCTGATCTTCCCGCTGTTCTTCTTCACGGCGTTCGCGGGCGGGCTGTCGGGGATCGGCAACGTGCCCGGGTTCGACTTCCCGTCCGGCTACACGGCCTTCCAGTTCGTGTTCGTGCTGCTGCAGGCCGCGGCCTTCGGTGGCGTCTTCACCGGCTTCAGCATCGCCGCCGACTTCGAGTTCGGCTTCGCGCGGCGGCTGCTGCTGGCGGCGCCCGACCGGCGGGCGATCATCGCCGGCTACGCGCTCGTCGGGCTCGCCCGTACAACGCTTGTCGGCGCGCTGCTGTTCGTCGTCGCGCTGGCGACCGGCATGCAGGTCGGCGGCGGCGGCGTGGACCTGCTCGCGCTGGTCGGCCTCGCCTACCTCGTGGCGCTGGCGGCCGGGCTGTTCGCCGCCGGCGTGGCGATGCGGGCGCGCACGATCCAGGCCGGCCCGGCGATGCAGATGCCGGTCTTCCTGATCCTGTTCCTGGCGCCGGTCTACGTGCCGCTCGATCTGCTCGCGGGCTGGCTGCACGCGATCGCCTCCGTGAACCCGGCAACGCTGCTGATCGAGACCGGGCGTGACTTCATCTCCGGCGGCGCGGCACCGGTGGCGGCCACGTTCCTCCTGGCCGCGGCGCTCGTCGCCGGCTTCGCGTGGTGGGCGTTGCGCGGCCTGCGGAGCGCCGAGGCCGCTGGAAGCTAAACGCCCTCGACGACGAAGATGTCGGTGTCCGACGCGCTCCTGCGCAGGTCGCGCAGGGGCGCGTAGTCGTCCGACTCGTACCAGCCGCGCGCGGCCTCCAGGTCCGGGAACTCGATGATCACGACGCGCAGCGGCGAGTAGTCGCCCTCGAGGATCTCGTGCCGCCCTCCGCGCGCCGCGAAGCGCCCATGGTGCTTGGCGACGGCGTCGGTGTTGCGCTCGCGGTACTCGGCGAGCTTGTCCTGATCCCAGGCGTCGTTGACGCAGGCGATGACGTAGGCGGGCATGCCCCGGCAGCCTACGGGTAGACAGCGGGGGATGGCCGCCGTCGGCATTCACGCCTCGCACGAGCAGATCCCGCCCAGCACGCTGCTGACCGCGATGCGCGAGGCCGAGGACGCCGGCTTCGAGCGCGCGTGGTCCTCGGACCACTTCTCCCCGTGGAGCGAGCGGCAGGGCGAGTCGGGCTTCGCGTGGTCGTGGCTGGGGGCGGCGATGCAGGCGACGTCGCTGCCGTACGGCGTGGTCAACGCGCCCGGCCAGCGCTACCACCCGGCGATCGTCGCGCAGGCGGCGGCCACGCTGGCGGAGATGTTTCCCGGCCGGCTGTCGGTCGCGCTCGGGACGGGCGAGTTCTCCAACGAGCACATCACCGGCGCGCCGTGGCCGGACAAGAAGGTCCGCAACGCGCGGCTGCGCGAGTGCGTCGACATCATGCGCGCGCTGTTCGCCGGCGAGGTCGTCGACCACGACGGGCTCGTACGCGTCGACCGCGCGAAGCTGTGGACGCTGCCGGCCGAGCCGCCGCCGCTGCTGGCCACCGCGGTGAGCGTCGAGACGGCGGCCTGGGCCGGCGAATGGGCCGACGGGCTGATCACCATCAACCAGCCGCACGATCACCTGCGCGCGATGATCGAGGCGTTCGAGCCGGACGGCCGGCCGGTGGCGATGCAGGTCCACCTCTCGTGGGCGCCGGACGAGGCGGCTGCGCTGCGGATCGCGCACGAGCAGTGGCGCACCAACGTCTTCTCGCCGCCGCTGTGCTGGGACCTGGCCACCGTCGAGCAGTTCGATCAAGCCGCGCAGCACGTGCGGCCCGAGGACGTGCGCGGCGCGGTGCTGGTCTCCTCCGACCTCGGGCGCCACGCCGAGTGGATCAACGAGCTGGCCGCGCTCGGCTTCGACGCGATCTACCTGCACCACGTCGGCCGGGAGCAGCGGCCGTTCATCGAGGCGTTCGGCGAGCACGTCCTCCCGCGGCTGTGAGACGCAAGGCGACGAGCGACCTGTGGTGGAAGAACGCGGTCGTCTACTGCGTGGACGTCGAGATGTTCCTGGACTCGAACGGCGACGGCTGCGGCGACCTCGTCGGCCTGATCGAGCGCATCGACTACCTCGCCGGCATGGGCGTGTCGTGCCTGTGGCTGATGCCGTTCTATCCGTCGCGGCAGCTCGACGACGGCTACGACATCACCGACTTCTACGGGATCGACGAGCGGCTCGGCACGGCGGGCGACTTCGCGGAGCTGATCCGCACGGCCAACGACCGCGGGATCCGGGTGATCGCCGACCTCGTCGTCAACCACACGTCGGACCAGCACCCGTGGTTCCAGCGCGGCCGCGACCCGTCCTCGCCCTACCACGACTTCTACGTGTGGGCCGAGGAGAAGCCCGAGGAGAAGCCGGGCGACGTCGTGTTCCCGGACCAGGAGAAGTCCAACTGGCAGTGGGACGCGAAGGCGCGCAAGTGGTACCTGCACCGCTTCTACTCGCACCAGCCGGACCTCAACGTGGCCAACCCGCTGGTCCGCGACGAGATCGCCCAGATCGTCGGCTACTGGCTGCAGCAGGGGCTGGCCGGCTTCCGCGTCGACGCGGTGCCGTTCCTGATCGAGCCGACTGGGACGCCGGAGGGAGCGATCCCCGACCCGCACAAGCTGCTGCGCGACCTGCGGCGCGCGATCGGCCGCCGCCGCGGCGAGGCGATCCTGATGGGCGAGGTCAACCTGCCGCCGGCCGAGCAGCGCGCGTTCTTCGGCGACGAGGACGGCGACGAGCTGCACATGATCCTGAACTTCACGCTCAACCAGGCCATGTACCTGGCGTTCGCCCGCGGCGAGGCGGAGCCCCTGATCCGCGCCCTGCGCGCGCTGCCCGAGATCCCGCCCGACTGCCAATGGGCGAACTTCGTGCGCAACCACGACGAGCTGACGCTCGACAAGCTGTCGGAGACCGAGCGCGCGGAGGTGTTCGCCGCCTTCGGGCCCGAGCCCGAGTACCAGCTCTTCGGCCGCGGCCTGCGGCGGCGGCTGCCGTCGATGGTCGGCGAGGACCAGGACCGGATCCGGCTCGCCTACTCGCTCGCGTTCTCGCTGCCGGGCACGCCGGTGCTGTTCTACGGCGAGGAGATCGGGATGCGCGAGAGCCTGGAGATCCCCGGGCGGATGAGCGTGCGGTCGCCGATGCAGTGGTCATCCGAGCGCCACCGAGGCTTCACCACGGCAGACGAGCCGGCACGGCCGCTCGCGCCCGGCGAGGCCGAGGTCGCGGGGCAGCGGCGCGACCCGGACTCGCTGCTGACGTGGATGGAGCTGCTGATCCGGCGCCGGCGCGAATGCCCCGAGCTCGGCTGGGGCGAGACGACGATCCTCGAGACCGGCGACGCGGCCGTGCTCGCGCACCGCGCCGACTGGGACGAGAGCACGATCGTCGCGGTCCACTCGTTCGCGGAGGAGCCGCGCGAGGTGCCGATCGAGGTCGGCGAGGCCGACGCCGTCGTCGACCTGTTCGGCGCCGACGAGCTGAAGCCGCGCGACGGCCGCGTGCCGGTCGAGCTCGGCCGCTTCGGCCACCGGTGGTTCCGCGTGCGCCGGCGCGCGGCCAGCGAGCGTCTCGACGCCTGGCGCCGAGCGCATCTTCGACTCGGCAGCGGCACCTCTTGCGGCGGCCGCCCCTCGCCGGTCTCGTCCCACGATGCGTAGGCGCGCCCATCGCGGCCCTCGTGCTCGTTGGCTCCGCCGATGGCAAGCAGCAGCAGCGGCTCGCCGCCCTGGTTGACGAGCTGGCGGCGGACGTCGGGCGCCACGCGCGCGAGGTCGCCGCGCTGGAGCACGTGCGGCTCGTCCTCGATCAGCAGCGTGAGCGTGCCCTCGAGCACGACGTACGCCTCCTCCTGCTGCAGGTGGCGGTGGATCCGGCCGCGGGCGCCGGGCTTCAGGCGGATCAGGTTGAGGCCGAAGGCGGTGAGGCCCAGCTCGGCGCGCAGCCGCTGGAAGCGGTCCTCGCCGGCCGGGTCGAGCGAGGTGAACGAGACGCCGGATTCCATGCGGCGGATTATCGTGCCGCGCGTGCTCTTCCGCCTGCCGCAGCTGCGCGCCATCGAGGCCGGCGAGGTGGATCTCGCGTTCCGCCGCTGGGACCGGCCGCGGGCAAGGGCGGCGGGCGGCAGCGCACGGCGATCGGGGTGATCGCGATCGATGCCGTCGAGCGCGTCGACGACCTCAGCGACGACGAGGCGCGGCGTGCCGGCTTCGACTCCCGTGAGGCGGTCCTCGCGGCCTTCAGCAAGCCCGGCGACCTGTACCGGATCGCGCTGCACCTCGAGGGTCCCGACCCGCGCGTCGCGCTGCGCGAGACGATCGCGAGCGGCGACGACCTTGCCGCGCTCCGCCGCGCGGTCGACCGCCTCCCGTGGGCGCGCGACTACCTGCGCACGATCGCCGAGCAGCCCGAAGTGCGCGCGCCCGACCTCGCGGCGGCCAAGGGCCTCGACACGCGCACGTTCAAGACCCGCGTGCGGCGCCTCAAGGAGCTCGGCCTGACGATCTCGCTCAGCCCCGGCTACCGCCTGTCGCCGCGCGGCGAGGCGTTCCTCAAACACGAAGGGCCCGCCGGAGCGGGCCCTTCTGAATAAGGGTTTCGCCCTCCGGTCGCCGGAAACCCCACCCGGCGACCTACGGGCGACGTTACCCTGCCTACATCATCCCGCCCATGTCGGGCATGCCGCCGCCGCCGCCGCCGCCGTCCTTCTCGGGGATCTCGGCGACGATCGCCTCGGTGGTGAGGATGTTCTTGGCGATCGACGCGGCGTTCTGGAGCGCCGAGCGCGTCACCATCGCCGGGTCGATGACGCCGGCCTGCACGAGGTCCTCGATCTCGCCGGTCGCCGCGTTGTAGCCGTGGCCGGCCGCCGCGTTGCGGACGTCGTTGACCACGACCGAGCCCTCGGCGCCGGAGTTCTCCGCGATCTGGCGGGTCGGCTCCTCGAGCGCGCGATGGACGATCCGCGCGCCGGTCTTCTCGTCGTCGATGGCGATCGCGTCGAGGTTGATCGCGTCCTGCGCCTCGAGCAGCGCCACGCCGCCGCCCGGCACGATGCCCTCCTCGAGGGCCGCGCGGGTGGCCTGCAGCGCGTCCTCGACGCGGTGCTTCTTCTCCTTCATCTCGGTCTCGGTGGCCGCGCCGACCTTGACGACGGCGACACCGCCCGAGAGCTTCGCGAGGCGCTCCTGGAGCTTCTCGCGATCGAAGTCGGAGTCGGTGTTCTCGATCTCCGTCTTGATCTGGTTGATGCGGCCCTTGATGCGCGTCGGCCTCACCGGCGCCGTCGACGAGCGTCGTGGTGTCCTTCGCCACGACGACGCGGCGGGCGCGGCCGAGCTGCGAGAGCTGCGTGTTCTCGAGCTTGAGGCCCATCTCCTCGGTGATGACCTCGCCGCCGGAGAGGATCGCGATGTCCTCGAGCATGCGCTTGCGGCGGTCGCCGAAGCCCGGGGCCTTCACGGCGACGCCGGTGAAGGTGCCGCGCAGCTTGTTCACGACGAGCGTCGCAAGGGCCTCGCCCTCGACGTCCTCGGCGATGATCAGCAGCGGGCGGCCGGACTGGATGACCTGCTCGAGCACCGGGAGCAGGTCCCGGACCGAGCCGATCTTCTGGTTGGCGATGAGGATGTAGGGATCCTCGAGGACCGCCTCCATCCGCTCCTGGTCGGTGACCATGTAGGGCGAGATGTAGCCCTTGTCGAACTGCATGCCCTCGGTGAACTCGAGGTCCATGCCGAACGTCTGGCCCTCCTCGACGTTGACCACGCCGTCCTTGCCGACCTTCTCGATCGCGTCCGCGATCACGTCGCCGATCTCGTCGTCGCCGGCCGAGATCGTCGCCACGCGGGCGATCTGATCCTTGCCGGAGATCTCCTTCGACTGCGACTTGATGTACTCGACGACCTGGTCGACCGCGATCTCGATGCCGCGCTTGAGGCCGAGCGGGTTCGCGCCGGCGGCGACGTTCTTGAGGCCCTGGCGGACGATCGCCTGGGCGAGCACGGTCGCCGTCGTGGTGCCGTCGCCCGCGACATCGTTGGTCGCCGTGGCGACCTCGCGCACGAGCTGGGCGCCCTGGTTCTCGAACGAGTCGGCGACCTCGATCTCGCGAGCGATGGTCACGCCGTCGTTCGTGATGGTCGGGGCGCCGAACTTCTTGTCGAGGACGACGTAGCGGCCGCGCGGGCCGAGCGTCACCTTGACCGCGTTCGCCACGGCGTCAACGCCGGCCTCCAGGGCCTTGCGCGCCTCGACGTCGTACTTCAGTTCCTTGTGAGCCATGTGTCTGTGTCCTCCGGTTCCTACTGGACCTTGGCCAGCACGTCGGACTCGCGGAGGACGAGCAGATCGTCGCCGTCCACCTTGATCTCGGTGCCGCCGTACTTGGAGTAGAGGACCTCGTCACCCTCCGCGACGTCGAGCGGGATCCGCTTGCCGTCGTCGTCGAGCTTGCCGTCGCCGACGGCGAGGACCTTGCCCTTCTGCGGCTTCTCCTTGGCGGTGTCCGGAAGAACGATGCCGGATGCGGTCGTCTCGTCTTCCTCGACTGCCTTGACGATCAGCCTGTCGCCTAGGGGCTTGAGCTTCATCTGAGTGCCCTCCGCTGAGATTCCACGATCTGGCACTCCAACCATGAGAGTGCCAACGGGCGATGATTCTAGGACGGTCGGGCGCGAAGTCAAGGGAACTTTGGCACTCTCGTAACAAGAGTGCCAAGCCGGCTGCGTCCAGGCTTCCGAAAAGGACCCCAATCCCGGGCCGGCGCTGGTGGATCGCGCCGCCCAACGATTGGGCGCCCGCGCCCGATGATCGTCGGCCCGCCAGGCGGGTATCTGACCGGTGATGACCACCCGCACGCTCGTGCTCGGCGACTGGAGCCCCTGGATCCGCGATCCGATCGACGTCATGCGTGCGCTGCTCGTGCTCGCCGCCGTCGCCTTCCTGGTCGCCGGCGACGCGAACGGCGCCGTGCTGCTGGGCGGCGCCGGGGCGATCGCGTGGGCGGTGCGCCCGCTCCAGCTCCCGAGGGCCTACGACGCGTGCTTCATCACGGCGCTGACGCTGCAGGCCGGCGGCGAGGCGCTCGGGGCCTACGACGCCATCCCGTGGTTCGACAACCTGGCGCACTTCACGCTGCCGTTCTTCCTCGCGCCCACGCTCTACATCGCGCTCGCGCGCGCCGACGTCGTGCCGGACCCGAAGGACAGCAGCAAGCGGCGCCACTACGTGGGCATCTTCGTCGTCACACTGGCACTCGGCGTCGCGCTCGGCGGGATATGGGAGATCTGGGAGTGGGTCTCCGACCACAGCTTCGGCTCGAGCCTCCAGCTCGGGCTCGACGACACGGTGGGCGATCTGGTGGCCGACACGGCCGGCTCGATCGCCGGCGCGCTGCTGCTCGTCTGCTGGGCGCGCTATGGATGGGGGTCCGTGCGCCGCATCCCGGGAGAGAACCGTTACGAGGACACCGAAGCCGGCTAGGCCTGGATCCACCGATCCCCGCGGCGCCTCGCCGCCGTGGGCGCTTCGCCAGAGCCGATCGGCCGCGACCCCGAGTGACCCGCCACGAGGAGACGCGGCCGATCAACTCTGACTCGACCCACGACGCCGAGGCATCCACGGGTCATCGGTGGATCCAGGCCGAGCTGCGGCTCCTGCGCCATGGCGAGACGGCGGGCTACGAGGGCGACCTCGGGCTGTCCGATCGCGGGCGCGAGCAGGCGCGCGAGGCGGCGGCCGCCCTGGCCGCCGAGGCGCACGGCGCCGTCCGCGTGCTGCACGCGCCGAGCGTGCGCGCGCGGCTGACCGCCGAGGTCCTCGCCGAGCAACTCGGCACGACCGCGCAGGCCGACCCCGGCTTCGCGAACTTCACGGTGGCGGCCGGCGGCGACGTGCGCGAGCAGGCCGAGGTGTTCGGCGAGTACGCGGGCGAGCGGCGCCCGCCCGAGGAGCTGCCCGGCTGGCTCGCCGACCTGGCGCGCTTCCGCGAGATCCACGTCTCGGGCGGCGATCCGATCGAGTTCTGGCTGACCACGCCGCTGCTCGGCTTCGAGCCGCCGGCCGTCGCGGTCCGCCGCTACTGGCGGGCGATCGCCGCGGCGGCCGACGACACCCTGACCGTCGTCGCCGCCCACTCCGGGCCGATGCGCGCGCTCGTCGCCCACGCCTTCCACGAGGACCTCGGCGAGCCGCACAACCTCGAGGCCGTCGCGATCCACCTCGAGGGCGGCCGCGCTCGCGTCGACTACCGCGGCCGCACGGCGGACGTCGCGGTGCCGGACTCGCCGAGCCCGCGTCGCCGGGATGCCCCGTCGCGTCGGGGCCGGAAGGTGGTCCGGGCATCAATTCTGCGCGCCGCCGACGCCGCGCAGACGGTCCTGGAAGTCCGGCGGGTTCTCGACGATCTGCGAGAAGCGCACGACGGTGACCGTGTCCTCGAGCCCGACGTCGCGGCCGTAGATCTGCTCGAGGAAGTGGACCATCTCCTCGGTCCGCCGGAACTCGGGGTTGTCGTGCTCGATGTCGCGCGGCGAGAGGTCCTTCACGCGCTTGACCTCGACGTTGTCGATCACCGCGTGGAACAGCTTCTCGCGCGGCGAGTACTGGTAGCCGACCGTGACCAGCACGACCTGGTTCTTGCGGTACTTGTGCCGCTTGTCGCCGAGGCGGATGGTCGCGGTCTTGCGCCCGCGCTTCATCTGGTCCGCGAAGACCGCTGAATAGAAGTTAAGGACCTGCACGGCCCGGCAGACTAGCGACCGGGGGTCGACTTGGACAGCACCCGCTCGATCAGCGCTCGCTCGCCGGGATAGCTGAGCCTGTCGGCGGCCTCGGCCAGCGGGATCCAGCGCGCCTCCTCGACCTCGTGATCGTGGTCCGCGGTCGACCCCGAGACGTAGTCGCAGAGGTAGAAGTGCACCGTCTTGTAGACGCGGCGGCCACCGCGCCGGTACCAGTAGTTGACGTCGCCGAGCGGCTCGCGCACGGTCGCGGTGACGCCCGTCTCCTCGCGCACCTCGCGCGCCGCGGTCTCCTCCGGGCGCTCGCCCGGGTCGGCGCCGCCCTTCGGCAGGCCGGTCACGCGCCGCTTGCCGATCGGTGTGATGACCAGCACCTCGTCGCCGCGCACGACCACGCCGCCGTACGAGGTCTCCTTCAGGGGGCGGTCAGTAGACATAGCCCTGGAGCGCGTCCGGGTCGTGCACCGTGAGCCGCCCGCGACCCTGCGTGATCACGCCGGCGCGCTCGAGCACGGCGAGGAAGCGGCTGGCCGACTCGCGCGAGGAGCCGGCGAGCTTGGCCAGGTCGGCCTGGGTCGCCACCACCGCGACGTCGCGCTCCGCCGCGCCCTCGGCGCGCGCCTGCTCGACGAGCTGGGCGAGCACCGCGGCCACGCGGCTCTGCACCGTCTGGAACGACTGCCGTGCGAGCCGCTCGTTGGCCGCGCGCAATCGCCGGCCGAGCGAGATGACCAGGTTGACCGCCATGTCGGGGTGCAGGCGCAGCAGGCGCCGCATGTCACCGCCGAGGATGCCCAGCACCTCCAGCTCGTCGGTCGCCTCGACCGTCGCCGAGCGGCGCTCGGCGTCGAACATCGCCAGCTCGCCGAAGATGTCGCCCGGCCCGAACGTGGCCAGCGTGATCTGGCGGCCGTCGGGATGCTCGCGGAGGGCACGCGCGTGCCCGGCGTTCACGACATAGCAGGTGTCCGAGTCGTCGCCCTCGCGGAACACGACCTCGCCGGCGGCGAAGCGCCGCGGTACCGACACGTCGGCGACGCGGCGCAGGTCGTCCTCCGCGAGCTCGTCGAAGACGGGCACACGGGCCAGCAACGCGGCCGTCTCGTCGGTGCTCGCGGGCATCCCGCCCGCAGGATGCCACACGTCCGACAAGCGCCAGGGCCTCGGCGCGCAGGAGTCCCGGGAGGGCGCAACGTCCGACAAGCGCCAAGGCCTCAGCGCGCAGGCCTAGGAGCGCGGTCAGGCCATGTCGAGCGCGCGCTCGCGGCGCCGGCGGATGATCGCGCGGCGGGCGAGCCAGGCCAGCAGCCAGACCAGCGCGAAGGGCAGGAGCACGGCGGAGGCGAGCAGCGCGACCCCGGCCGCGACCTCGAGCACGCGCAGCGCGTCGTCGAACGCGTCGGCCGGCGTCCAGGCCCCCTCGTCCGCCTCGTCGGCGGCGCCGCGCGCGGCCAGCGTGACCGACACGTCGGCGAAGTTCGCCTGGTTGTTGACTCGCGCGAGCCGGCGCCGGGCGGCGGCGATCTCCCGCGACACGATGTCCAGCCGGGCGCGGATGCTCTCGGTCTCGTTGACGGTCGTCGCGCTCGCGAGCTGGGTCAGCAGCGCCTTGCGCTCGGCGCGCGCCTCGCTCAGGCGGTCGCGCGCGGACACCACGCTCGAGGTGATGTCGACCGAGCGGCGCGACAGCTCCCGCACGCGGCCGATCTCCGACAGGCGCTGGATCGCCGTGTCGAGCCGCTCCGTGGGGATACGCAACTGCAGATGGCCGCCGCCGCTGCTCGAGACGCTCGAGCTGGCCACGAAGCCGCCGAGGTCGGCCGTGACCTGGCCGACACGGCTCGCCGCCTGGTCCAGCTCGCGCCGCGGCACGGCGAGCGTGAGCGTCGCCGAGCGCTGCTGCTCGCGGGCGCGCCGGCGGTCCGAGCCCGGATCGCCTCCCGACTGTGTCGGCGGCAGCTGCTGGACGCCGGATTCGTCGCCGGACGCGCGTTCGGCGCCGCCCGTGGCCGCATCCTCGCTCGCCGTCGACAGCCCGCCGCCACCGCCTTCGTCGATCCTCGCCGCCGGGAATCAGCGCCGCCGCGGCCACGATCGGCAGCAGGCACGCCGCGATGCGCCAGCGCCGGCGCGGCCTTGCGCAGACCAGACGCGCCGCTGCTTCGGCCGGGCTGGAAAGCCGGCCTCGACGCGACCGTCGAGACGAGTCGCCCAGGCGTCCGACGGCTCGGGCTTGTCATCGCGCAGCAGCAGCGCGAGCTCGGCCAGCTCGGCGTGCTCGGGCGCGACGTAGCGGCCCGCGAGCGCGGCGTCGACGGCCTCGAGCTCGAGGGTCTCAGGACTGGTCATCGAGGATCTCCCGGAGCTTGGTCAGGGCGCGGTGAAGGCGGGTGCCGGCGTTCGAGACGCTGACGCCGAGCACCTCGGCCAGCTCGCTGTTGTCGAGCCCCGCGTGGAACTTGAGCGCGATCACCTCGACGTCGCGCGCCGGCAGCGATGCCATCGCGGTGCGCAGGGCCGCGCGCCGCAGCGTCCGCTCGAGCTCCTCGTCCGGCGCCGGCGAGACGTCTGCGGGCTCGGTGACGAGCGCGGCGCTGCGCTGCCGGCGCCGCAGCTCGTCGAGCGCGGCGTTGCGGGCGATGCCGAACAGCCAGGCCCGCTGGCTGCCGCGCGCCGGGTTGAAGCTCTTGCGCTTGCGGAACGCGCGCTCGAAGGCGAGCGCGGTCACGTCCTCGGCCGCGCCGCGATCGTGCAGCATGGTCGCGACGTAGCCGAAGACGTCGTCGCGCGCCGCCCGATAGAGCGCGTCGAAGTCGAGCGCGATGGTGCCCGGTGCGGCGGCGGGGAGGGTCATCGCTGGGTTCACGCCGGTACTACGCCCGACGTGTCAACTCCATCACGGCATCACCCCACTCGGGGGTGCGTCACCCGAACAGGCGCGGATCGTTGGTGATCACGCCGGTCACGCCCATCGCCTCGAGGGCCCGGATGCGCGCCGGGTCGTCGACCGTCCACACGTACAGCTCGCCGCCCGCGCCGGCGACGGCCTGGACGAGCGCGGGCGAGACGAGCCGCCAGTGGGCCATCACGGCGTCGCACCGTCCGGCGGCGAGGTGCCGGACGGCGGCGGCCGGCAGGCGGCGCCGGATCCGGGCCACCATCGCGTACGCCGGCAGCATCCAGAGGCGCGAGGCCGTGTAGTCGCGCCGCGCGCGCGGGACCGACCAGCCGAGCCGCAGTCGCGGCTCCAGCTCGCGCACCGCGACCAGGCTGCGCATGAAGGTGCTCGAGACCAGCGCGCGGTCGATCAGCCGGTGCGCGCGAAGCGCGTCGACCACGCGCGCCTCGTAGCCCGGCAGCTTGAGGTCGACGTCGAGCTCGACGCTCGTGAACGGCGACGAGGCGAGGTGGGCCAGACCCTCCTCGAGCGTCAGCGCCGCGGTCAGGTCGTGGTCGTAGTCGTGCGAGAGCAGCAGCCGGCTGCCCTGGCGGTCGTCGATGTCCTCGGGCAGGACGTCGAACTCGATCATGTCGACGCCGGCGGCCAGCGCGGCGTCGAACGACGCGGCCGTGTTGCCGGGCGCGATGTGGTCGGCCCCCTTGTGGCCGACGCGTCTCAGCGCTGACAGCTCGGACACCAGAACGTGGGTCGGTTGTCGTCGCCCATGCCGCGGGCCCTGATCCGCGCCGCCGGCCCGCAGCGCGGGCACGGCCGGCCGGCGCGGTTGTAGATGCGCCGGTGGCGGTCCTGCCGGCCGTCGCTCGCCGACTGCTGCATGCGCGGGCGGCACTCGCGCACGATCGCCAGCGCCTCGTCGTCGCCGACCTCGCGGACCGCCCGCCACGGGTCGATGCCGGCGGCGAAGCAGCCCTCGCTCTTCCACAGGTTGCCGATGCCGGCGATCGTCCGCTGGTCGAGCAGGGCGTCGCCGATCGGCCGCGTCGGGTCGTCGTGGCGCAGCCGGCGCAGGAACTCGGCCTCGTCGAGCTCGCCGGCGAGGATGTCGGGGCCGAGCGCGGCCAGCCGCTGGTCGAAGCGGGTGCGCGACTCGGTCATCAGCTCCAGCACCGGGCCGCGGAGCTGGATCACGTCCTGCCCGTCGCGGCGCATCACGAGCCAGGCGGCGGACGGAGCGGGGCCGGCCGGGCGCACCTTCCAGGCGCCGGTCATGCGCAGGTGCGAGTGGATCACGAGGTCGCTCTCGAAGCGCAGGAAGAGGTGCTTGCCGTAGGCGTCGACGGCGCGTACCGCGCGGCCGTCGAGGCGCTCGGGCCAGCGGTCGCGGCCGAAGCGCGGATGGGGCGTCGCGATCTCGTCGGGCACGGCCCCTTCGAGCACGGTTCGGATCCGGCTCGCCGCGTAGTGGATGGTGTCGCCCTCGGGCATGACTTCATGCTAAGGCGCTCGCAGGAGCTTGCGACTGCGGCGCAGCTGAGCGTGCTCGCCGAGCTGCGATGCGACACCGACAGGGCTACCACATCTCGCGGCCGCTGCGCGGCCGCCGAGCTGGATGCTTGGCTCGGTCAGGCGCTGAGTGTGAGCTTGCGCGGCCCGGCCCGGAAGCCGAGCTCGAGCAGCACGCCCTCGTAGGGCGAGCCGACCACCGGTTCGCCGTTGACGCGCTCCACCGCGAGCCGCCGCACGCGGCCGCGGCGCACGGCGTCGACCAGCGCCTCCAGGCTCGGCGCGAGCCGCGGGTCGTCCTCGGCGACGAGGAACTGCAGGCCCTTGCCGCTGCGCTCGACGTAGAGCACGGGCTCGGCTCCGGCGAGCACGACGTACGCGCCCGCGGTGCGCGCCGGCGAGCGGTTCTCCGTCTTCGGCCACTTCAGCGCGGCGCCGTATGGCTGCGCCGGGTCGGTGGCCGCGAGCACGAGCGGCGGCGCGGCGTCGTCGTCGCGCTGCGAGCGCAGCCGCTCGACCGCGCCGGGGAGCGCGAACTGGGCGCCGCCGAGGCCCTCGATGAAGTAACCGCGCCGGGCGACGCCGATCGTCTCCAGCGCGGCAAGCGAGTCGTAGAGCGACGAGAAGCCGCCGGGGATGCCCTCGGCCAGCACCTGCTCGCGCGTGACGATGCCGTAGCGCTCGAGCAGCAGCTCGGCCTGGGCGCGGCGACGGGCGGCGGGATCATCTGAACGGAACAGCGCCTCGGTGAGCGACCAGCGGCCCTGCACGGTCGGTTGCGCTCCACGGCGGCGCGCGCTGAAGCTGCGGCGCCGCTCGGCGCGCGCCTTCTGCGACCACGGCGCGGCGGCGGTGAGCTTGGGCGAGCGCAGCGGCGCCCACGCGTCGTTGGTCACCTCGCCGGCCCACACGAGGTCCCACAGCGCCTCGACCAGCTCCTCCGTCGGCATGCCCGGTACGCCGCTCAACAGGTCGGTGAAGAAGCAGGCGCCCTGGGCCAGGCGCGCACGCAGCGCATCGTGGACGCCGCCCTCGGGAGCGGGCGGCGCGGGCGGGGCGCCGAGCAGCGGCGCGTCCTCGCGGAAGTAGATGGCCACGCGGCCGGAGCGGCGGCCGAGCGCCCCGGCGCCGACCCACACGATCTCGCCGGCGGAGCACAGCTGGTCGAGCCACGACGTCGAGTAGGCGCCGACGCGGCGCGGGAGCACGTCGCGCTCCCAGACGTCGACGGGCAGGGCGAGGCCCTGGAGCGGAACCAGCACGTCGCGCAGGCGGTCGATCCCGGCGCCCGAGGCGGGGTGGCGGTCGACGCCCTGCCAGCTCGGCATGAACCGCGCCAGCGCGCGCTGGTCGGCCGGCTCGATCTCCTTGCGCAGCGCGGCGAGCGAGGCGCGCCGCAGGCGGCGCAGCACCTCGGGGTCGCACCACTCGCGCTGGGTGCCGCCGGGGCGCAGCTCGCCGCGGACCAGCTCGCCGGACCGCTCGAGACCGGCCAGCACCGGCGTGAGGTCGAGCCCATAGCGCTGCTTGAGCGCGCCGGCCTCGAACGGCCCGTGGCTGCGGGCGAAGCGGCGCACGAGCCGCTCCATGGCGTCGGGGACGTCCTCGAGGAAGACCTCGGGCAGCCCTGACGGCGGCACCGAGCCGAGGGCGTCACGGTAGAGCCCGGCGTCCTCGGACGCGATCCAGCGCGCCTCGCCGCCGACCCGCAGCCGCACCGCCCGACGCTCAGCCGCGAGTTGCTCGATCCATTCCGCGGTGCCGCCCCGCGCGTGCAACTCGCTCTCGGTCAGGTCGCCCACGCGCCGCAGGACGTCGTGCAGCGCGTCGACGCTGTCGGCGCGGGTGCGATCAGAGCGGCGCTGGAGATCGGCCTCGACCTGCTCGAGCGCGTCCGGGTCGATCAGCTCGCGCAGCTCCTCCTGGCCGAGCAGCTCGCGCAGCAGGTCGCGGTCGAGCGCGAGCGCGGCGGCGCGGCGCTCCGCGTTCGGCGTGTCGCCCTCGTACATGTAGGTGGCGACGTAGTCGAACAGCAGCGAGGAGGCGAACGGGCTCGCCGTTGGCGTCTCGACCTCGACCAGGCTCAGCTCGCGCGAGTGCAGCGCGCGCAGCAGCTCGTGCAGGCCCGGCACGTCGAGCACGTCGCGCAGGCACTCGCGGTAGGTCTCGAGCACGATCGGGAACTGGCCGTAGCGCTTGGCCACCTCGAGCAGCGACTGGCTCTTGAGCCGCTGCTGCCACAGCGGGGTGCGCTTGCCCGGGTAGGCGCGCGGGATCAGCAGCGCGCGGCCCGCGTTCTCGCGGAAGCGTGCGCCGAACAGCGCGCTGCCGCCGAGCTCGCCGACCACCAGGTCCTGCAGCTCGTCCGGCTCGATCATCACCAGCTCCGCCCCGGGCGGCTCGTCGGCGTCGGGCAGGTGGACGATGATCCCGTCGTCGGACCAGATCGCGTCCGACTCGAGGCCGAACTGCTCGCGGATGCGGGCGCTGAGGGCGAGCCCCCAGGTGGCGTGCACGCGGCCGCCGTAGGGGGAGAGGATGCACAGCCGCCAGTCGCCGATCTCGTCGCGGAAGCGCTCGATCACGACGGTGCGGTCGCTCGGGATCACGCGCGTGGCCGCCTGCTGCTCGCGCAGGAACTCGACGAGGTTGCCGGCCGCCAGCTCGTCGAGGTGGTACTCCTCGGTGAGCGTTGCGGGCTCTTGGTCGACCGCCCAGCGGGCGAACGCGCCGATCGCCTGGCCGAGCTCCTTGGGGCGGCCGAGGCCGTCGCCCTTCCAGAACGGCACCGCGGCCGGGACGCCGGGGGCGGGGCTGACGATCACGCGGTCGCGCGTGATCTCCTCGATCCGCCAGCTCGAGGCGCCGAGCAGGAAGGACTGCCCGGGCCGCGCCTCGTAGACCATCTCCTCGTCGAGCTCGCCGACGCGGCGGCCGTCGGGCAGGTTGACGGAGTACAGGCCGCGGTCGGGGATCGTGCCGGCGTTGGTGATGGCCAGGCCGCGCGCGCCGCGACGGGCGCGGATCGTGCCGGCCACGCGGTCCCAGATGATCCTCGCGCGCAGCTCGCCGAACTCCTCGCTCGGGTAGCGGCCGTCGAGCATGTCGAGCACGTTCTCGAGCTGCTCGCGGCTCAGCTCGCCGTAGGAGTGGGTGCGGGTGACGAGGGCGAACAGGTCGTCGACGCTCAGGCCGTCGTCGCCGGCTTGCGCCGCCATGGCGACGATCTGCTGGGCGAGCACGTCGAGCGCGTTGCGCGGCACCACGGTTGTCTCGATCTGCCCCTCGCGCATCCGCTGGGCGACCACCGCGCACTCGAGCAGGTCGGCGCGGAACTTGGGGAAGATTCGGCCCTTGGAGACGTCGCCGACGTTGTGGCCGGCGCGGCCGATCCGCTGCAGCCCGGCCGTCACCGACTTCGGCGACTCGACCTGCAGCACGAGGTCGATCGCGCCCATGTCGATGCCGAGCTCGAGGCTCGAGGTCGCCACCAGGCACGGCAGCTCGCCCGCCTTGAGCAGGTCCTCGACCACGAGCCGCTCCTCGCGCGCCAGCGAGCCGTGGTGGGCACGCGCGATCGGCTCCTGCGCGAGCTCGTTGAGGCGCAGCGCGAGCCGCTCGGCGCCGCGACGGCTGTTGACGAAGATGAGCGTGCTGCGGTGCTCTCTGACGAGGTCGAGCAGCTTGGGGTAGATCGCCGGCCAGATCGACTTGCGCGTGGCCTCCATGCCGGTGCCCTCGAAGGGGTCGAGCTCGATGTTCGCGTCGGGCTCGACCATCGACTCGACCGGCACGTGGACCTGGAGATCGAGCGGCTTGCGGACGCCGGTGTCGACGACGGTGCACGTGCGCTTCGGTCCGACCAGGAAGCGGCCGACCTCCTCGAGCGGGTTCTGCGTCGCCGAGAGACCGATCCGCTGGACGTCGCGACCCGCCGCCTCGGCCAGCCGCTCGAGCGTGAGCGCGAGGTGCGCGCCGCGCTTGGTCTGCGCGACGGCGTGGATCTCGTCCACGATCACCTGCTCGGTCCCATCGAAGATCTTCGCCGCCTGGCTCGTGAGCATCAGGTACAGCGACTCGGGCGTGGTGATCAGGATGTCCGGCGGGTGGCGGACCATGTCGCGCCGGTCCTTCTGCGGCGTGTCGCCGGTGCGCAGGCCGACCTTGACGTCGGCGCCGATCCCGCGCAGCGGGGCGCGCAGGTTCTTCTCGACGTCATAGGACAGCGCCTTCAACGGCGACACGTAGACGAGCCGCGTGCGATCGGCGGTCGGCTCGGCGACCAGGCGGTCGAGGGCCCACAGGAACGCGGCCAGCGTCTTGCCCGAGCCCGTGGGCGCCGAGATCAGCGTGTGCTCGCCGGTGGCGATGGCCGGCCAGGCCTGCGCCTGGGCGGGCGTCGGCGTCTCGAAAGCGCGCTCGAACCACTCCCTGACCCGCGGAGTGAAGCGTGAGAGCGGCACGTTCCAAAGGGTACGAGCGGCCGGTCGCGGCCTCGCTCGTGCTGCCCGCACTCTTGGCGAGTTCACGGCGCATGTCGCCGTAAAGTCGCCAAGCGCCGCCTGATCGCCGCCGCGACCCAGGCCGGGCGGCTCGTGACCTGCGCCCACGTGAAGCGGAGCACGGTCCAGCCGGCCACGGCGAGCGTGACGTCGCGCGCGCGATCGTCCTCGAATGCGCGCGGCGAGCGGTGGTAGGCGTAGCCGTCGACCTCGACGATCAGGCGAGCATCCCGCCACACGAAATCGACCTCGCTCCCCTCGATGCGGGTGTTGACGTTCGGCCGCGGGAGACCGTGGTCGTCGCAGAGCGCGAGAAAGCGCTCCTCCAGCTCGCTGCGGGTGAACGCGGTCCCGGCTATGTAGCGGGACAGCATCGCTTGCAAGGAGGGCGATCCCGGCCGGGTCGGGTGCGCCGTGATGGTCTTGTGGAGCTCGGCGAAGTCGATGAGGCCGCGCTGCTCGGCGAGGTCGAGCGCGTGCTCGAGGGGTCGGCCCTTGAGGGTGGTCGCGAGGTCGATGAGCGTGCGGATCGGGGTGGTGATCGGGATGCCCCGATTGGTCGTCGTCTCGCGGATCTCGAGCGTGAGGCTCCGGTGCAGCCGAATCCCGGCGCGCCGCGCGCGGCCCGACCGGCCGGGCACGGTCACGTGGATCGCCCCGGCGCCGACACGCCGAAGCTCCCATGCCGAAGCGGCGCTGGCGTGGCTGAGCACCGCGCCCTCGCCCGCGGCGAGCACCGCGGCCATCCAGCGGCCCTCGACGGTCAGCACGGGGTGCCCGACGGCGTACACGCCTTGATGAATGCGATGCAACCGCGCGGCCCGCACGCGGTGATCGATGGCTGCCACGCTCAGGCCGAGCGCCAAGAGCTGGCGGCGCCCGACGACGCCGTGCTGAGCCACCGCCAGCTTCGCGATTCCGGCGTCGTTGGCGAGTTCACGGCGCATATCGCCGTAAAGGCGCCAACCGAAAAGGTTCGCCCCCTCAGGCGACGCCGACGGGCTCGACCAGCGTGTTGCGGCGAACGGCGACGATGACCGTCCCGGCGGCGGTGACCGCGGCGGCGACCACGAACGCCGTCCGCCATCCCGGACCCTCGACGATCGCTCCGGCGGCCGCCGCGCCGATCGCGATCCCGCCGACGAAGGCGGTCACCGGCCACGTGTAGGCCTCGGTGCGGGAGCCCTCGAGCGCGACCCAGCCGACCAGCTCGTTGCGGGTCGCCAGCAGCGGGGCGATGAACATGCCGGCCGGGATCACGAGCAGCGCCATCACCGCGACCGACGGCGCCAGCGCCAGCGGCAGCAGCCCGAGCGGGAGCAGCGCGGCGACCACGAGGTGCACGCGGTCGAGCGGTGGGCGGTTCGGCAGCGCGCCGTAGACGAGGCCACCGGCGGCGCTCCCGAGCGACCAGATCGCGAGCAGCACGCCGGCCGTGGCGGCGGCGCCGCTGGCGTCGCTGAACGCGGGCAGCGCCACCTCGCAGATCCCGATCCCGATGCCGGCCGGCACCGAGGCGAGCACGAGGGTGCGGACGCCGGGTGAGGCGAGCGCGCCGAGGGCGCCGGCCGGTGGGCGGTCGGGCTGCGGCCGGAACGCTCGCGACGGCGGCAGCGCCGTGAACGCGACCGTGCCCACGATCACGCTGGCCGCCGACACGGCCAACGCGGCGGGCGGGGCGAGCGTGGTCGCGATCAGCGCCGTCAGCAGCGGCCCGAGGACGAAGATCAGCTCGATCAGCACCGAGTCGAGCGCGTAGGCGGGCTGGAGCAGCTCCGGCCGCTCGCGCAGCAGGTCGGGCCACATCGAGCGCAGGACCGACGACGTCGGCGGGATGGCGAAGCCGGCCATGAACCCGAAGCCGACGATCACGGCGGCGGGCGCGCCGGCCTCAGTGGTCGCGACGAGGGCCCCGAGCGCTGCGGCGTGCACGATCCCGAGCGGCACCAGCACGCGCCGCTGGCCGTAGGCATCGACCAGGCGGCCCTGGACCGGAGCCCCGATGCCGCTGCCCGCCGCCAGCGCTCCCGCCACCGCCCCGGCGACGGCGAACGAGCCGCGCTCGGCGCGCAGGTAGAGCACGAGGGCGAGCGCGTTGATCCCGATCGGGAAGCGCGCCAGCAGCGTGGCCGCGATGAGCGCGGCCACGTGCGGGACACGCAGCACGGCGGCGTAGGCCGTCACGACGACCCCGAGCGCGCTGCCCCGCCCGCGATCTCGTCTGCCAGCTCCCGCGCGCGGAGGAGCGCGGCCTCCATCATCGGCGCCGTGAGCTTGCCCGTGAACGTGTTCTGCTGGCTCGGGTGGAAGCAGCCGAGCAGCGCGTAGCGGCCGGCCCGCGCCTCTGCGCCGTGGCCGAACGGCGGTCGCGGCCGCGGGGCGGCGACGTTCCACGCGAACTGGCCGAGACAGACGATCACGCGCGCGTGCTCGAGCAGCGCGAGCTCGCGCTCGAGCCACTCGGAACACGCCTCGCGCTCGGACGGCAGCGGTTTGTTGGCCGGGGGCGCGCAGCGCACCGCCGCGGTGATGAAGCAGTCGCGCAGAGCCAGCCCGTCGTCGCGCTGAACCGAGGTCGGCTGGTTCGCGTAGCCGGTGGCGTGCAGCGCAGCGAACAGGAAGTCGCCCGAGCGGTCGCCGGTGAACATGCGGCCCGTGCGGTTGGCGCCGTGCGCTGCAGGCGCCAGGCCCAGCAGCACGACGCGCGCGGCGGGGTCGCCGAAGCCGGGGATCGGGCGGCCCCAGTAGTCCCAGTCGCGGAACGCCGCGCGCTTCTCGGCCGCCACCTGCTCACGCCACGCGACCAGCCGCGGGCAGCGGCGGCACTCGACGATCTCGCGTTCGAGCGCAGCGAGCTCCGTCACGGTCGCTTGCCGGCGGCCATCAGCCCGAGGCTGAGGCGCTCGACCACCGGCTCGAGCTCGCGGATGTCGCCGGGTACACCCGTGCGGATCTGGCGCGAAGCGAGCTCGACGACGGCGCCGACGATCGCGAACGCGTCGTCGGGCGAGGCGAACCGCGGGGTGGCGCCGCGCTTGGCGTCCTCGTCGTTGAGCTCGACCAGGTACTGGGCGATCTCCTCGAGTGCGCGGTCGCGGCGCTCCATGGCGCGCGGGCCGGCGCCGACGATCTCCACCAGCAGCGTCTGCGACTCGTCGGGGTAGTGCGCGAGCGTCCCGAGGAAGGCGCCGAGCGTGGTACGCACGCGGGCCTCCGGATCGGCCGCGGTGTCGCGCGCCGCCGCGTCGCGCATCGCGTCGAGGACGATCTCGGTCGCGGCGTCGAACAGCGCGACGATGCAGTCCTCCTTGTTGGCGAAATGCTCGTAGAACGTCGCCTTCGACATCCCGGCCTCGCGGGCGATCGCCTCGGCCGTCGCCTCGGCATAGCCGACGCGGGCGAACACGGCCGCCGCGGCGGCGAACAGCCGCCCGCGCTGCCGGGTCTGCCGCACCTCGAGCGGCGGGGCGTGGCGACCCCTCGGGACCGTGGCACGTTCCTGCACCGCTGCGATGGTAACCGCGCGACTAGGATCACAGCCCCATGAAGCGCCTGCTCGCCCTCCTGCCCGTGCTCGTCCTCGCCGGCTGCGGCGCCTCCCAGGAGCCGTCGTCGGCCGAGCGCTTCCAGGGTGAGGAGCGCGCCGTCGCACTGAAGGTCGAGGCCCTCCAGGAGGCCGGCGAGCGCCGCCGGCCGGAGGAGATCTGCACCGACATCCTCGCCGGCGCGCTCGTCCAGCAACTGGAGGCCGCCGGCGCCGACTGCACGGACGAGATGAAGAAGGCGATCGAGGACGCCGACGACTTCGACCTCGAGGTCCGCAAGGTGACCGTCGACGGCTCGACCGCGACCGTGACGGTGCGCCGCGGCGACGACGGCCCGACCGAGACGATGGAGTTCACCAAGGAAGGTGGCCAGTGGCGGGCCACCTCCCTCAGCGGCGGCTAGAGCGGCGATCAGCTCGGCGCCGCTGACCGACTCGGCCGCCGCGGCCGGCGGGGCTGCCAGCGCCAGCGACGCGAGCAGCGTCGCGACGAGCCGGATCACGAGGACGTGGCGGGCTCCTCCGGCGGGCGGAAGCCGCCGCCCTGGCTCGGCGGAGGCGGCGCCTCGGGACGCTCGGGGGAGGTCTCGAACCGCGACGCGTCGGCGCCCACGCCCTGCGCCAGCAGCTGCAGGTCGAAGCCCTCGTTGCGCACGCGCAGGTCGTAGTAGATGACCGTGAGCACCGAGGCCCACAGCGGATAGGTCAGCACGTAGGTCAGCAGCGTGATGAACGTCGCCAGCACGGCGAACGCCACCTCGCTCAGCGTGTCGGTGACGCCCGCGACGATGCCGAGGACGGCGGTCAGCGCGAAGTTGATGACGAACGCGATCAGGAAGACGACGACCAGGGTCCCGAACACGCGCCACCAGTTCCCGCGCGTGAGCCGCCACGATCGTCCGATCGCGGCGAACGGCCCGGTGCGCTCGAACGCGATCGCCGAGAACGTCATGCACAGCTTCACCGACAGCCAGATGCCGGGGATGACGAAGAGGATGAAGCCGGCGATCGCGATCACCACGATCACGACCCAGGCGATCACGAGCGGGATGAGACGGCTGGCCAGCAGGCCCAGCGAGTCGCCGGCGCCGGCGCGCTCGCCGAGGTACGCCGCGCTGATCGCCTTGAAGCAGGCGGCGACCGCGAGGGCGGCGCCGAGGCTCTGCAGTGCGACGCTCACGAGGTAGCCGGCGACTGCCGCGCTCGACTCGCTGGCGGGGGCGTTGACGTCGTACGCGGTGTCGTCGGTCGAGGCGGTGATGATCGTGCCGAGGATCGTGAGCGGAACCACCACCACGAGCACGCACGCGACCAGCGTCCCGAAGCGGTGGCGGAAGAGCCGGATGCCGGCGTCGAGCATCTCCCCGACCGAGAGCGGGCGCAGCTGCGGCGTGAACGACGGCGCGGACACGGGTTCCTCCTTGGAAGGGGCGGCGGCAGCCTAGTACCCGCGGATGGCGCACCCGAACCCGAGCGCGCAGGAACGTTCAGTGTTCGACGGCTCAGCCCAGCGCGCGGCCGTACTGGCGCTCGTAATACGCGCGGTAGTCGCCGGAGCGGATCGGCTCCCACCAGGCGCGATTCTCGCGGTACCAGGAGACGGTGCGCTCGAGCCCGTCGGCGAAGCGGACCTGCGCCTCCCAGCCGAGCGCGCGGGCCTTCTCGGAGCCGAGCGAGTAGCGCCGGTCGTGGCCGGGGCGGTCGGTGACGTACTCGATCAGCGACTCGTCGGCCCCGGTGTACTCGATGATGCGCTTGACGACCTCGAGGTTCGGCGCCTCGTCCGGGCCCCCGACGTTGTAGACCTCGCCCGGCTCGCCGCGCTCGAGCACCGTGCCGATCCCGCGCGCGAAGTCCTCGACGTAGATCCAGTTGCGCACCTGCATGCCGTCGCCGTAGACGGGCAGCTTGTCGCCGTGCATGGCGTTGAGGACCATCAGCGGGATCAGCTTCTCGGGGTACTGGTACGGCCCGTAGTTGTTGGAGCCGCGGCAGATCAGGGCTTCGAGCCCATAGGTGTGGTGGTAGGAGGCGACGAGCAGGTCGGCGCCCGCCTTGGTGGCCGAGTAGGGCGACGAGGGCTGGAGCGGGGACTGCTCGGTGAACGAGCCCTCCTCGATCGACCCGTAGACCTCGTCGGTCGAGACCTGGACGTAGCGGATCCCGCGCTCGCGGGCGGCCTCGAGCAGCGTGTAGGTGCCCTGCGCGTGGGTGGTCACGAACGCGTCCGGCTCGCTGATCGAGCGGTCCACGTGCGTCTCGGCGGCGAAGTTGACGATCGCGTCGGCGTCCTCGATCGCCTCCGCGACGGCGCTCGGATCCTCGATGCCGCCGACGATCAGGCGGACGTCGAGCCCTTCGAGGTTCTCGCGCCGGCCGGCGTACGTGAGCTTGTCGAGCACCGTGATCTCGTCGCCGTGCTCGGCGAGGCGCTCGCGGACGAAGTTGGAGCCGATGAAGCCGGCTCCGCCGCAGACCAGCAGTCTCATGCAGTGACCTCCAGGCGGGAGAGATGGGCGCGCAGTCCCTCGCGCCATGGGGGCAGGACGGGCGCGTCGCCGCGGGTCGAGGCGAGCGCCGAGAAGGCGGGGCGGGGGGCGGGCCGGCCGAGGTCGGCGGTGCTCTGCGGCCTGACGCGGCAGTCGATGCCGGTCTCCTCGAACGTCGCCACGGCGAGGTCGCGCCACGAGCAGCGGCCGCCGCCGGCGACGTGCAGCACGCCGGTCAGCCCGTGCTCGGCGATCTGCACCAGCGCGGGCGCGAGGTGGCCGGTATAGGTCGGGCAGCCGACCTGGTCGTCGACGACCGCGACCTCGTCGCGCTCGGCGCCGAGCTTGCGCATCGTGTCGACGAAGTTGCGGCCGTGCGGTCCGAACAGCCACGACGAGCGCACGATCGCGGCACGACCGCCGGCCGCGTCGACGGCGAGCTCGCTCGCGAGCTTGGAACGCCCGTAGGCCGAGCGCGGGAACAGCGGATCGTCCTCCTCGTACGGATCCGGCCCGTTGCCGTCGAACACGTAGTCGGTCGAGACGTGCACGACGAGTGCGCCGGCCTCGGCGGCCGCGGCCGCCACGTGGCCGGCGCCGGCGCCGTTCACGGCGGTCGCCGCCGCCTCGTCGGCCTCGGCGCCGTCGACGTCGGTCCAGGCGGCGCAGTTGATCACCGCGTCCGGGCGGGCGGCCTGGATGGCGGCCCGCACGGCATCGGCGTCGGTGATGTCGAGGTCGGCCCGGGCAAGGGCGGCGACCTCGTGGCCGGCATCGCCCGCCGCGGCCACGACATCGCGGCCCAGCATGCCCGCGGCCCCCGTCACGAGGAGGCGCATGCCTGAAATGAATAGCGCACGGCGCGCGGCTCAACCCACCCGAAGGGCCAGAGACAGCTCGAAGCGCGCCTCCGGGTCCTCGAGCCGGGTACCGAACAGCTCGCGCAGCTGCCGCAGCCGGTAGCGGACCGTCTGCGGGTGCACGCCGAGCTCGGCGGCGACGGCCTGCACCTGGCCCGGGCGGTCGAGCCAGGCGCGCAGCGTCTCGGTCAGGCGCGCGCGGGGGCCGTCGGCGAGCTGGGCGAGCGGCGCGAGCCGGGAGGCGGCGAGGTCGGCGGCGAGGCCGCGGTCGGCGGCGAGCAGCAGCGTGGCGAGGTGCTCCTCGGCGACCACGAGCGGGCCGTCGACGCCACCGCCCGCGGCGAGCCGGTAGGCCGCGGCCGCGCGGCGCAGGCTGGCGGAGGCCGCGTGCCACGGCACGGTGGGACCGATGGCCACCGGCGGCGGCGCGCCGGAGGGGTCGCCGGACCGGGCGTCGCCGTCGCCGCGCGCCGCGCGACCGCTGCGCGAGCTGTCGTCGCCGCGGCGCGAGCCGTCGCCGCCGCCGCGCGCCGCGGCCCGCACGCGCGATCCGTCGCTCTCGTCGCCGATCGCCGCCACGAGCTGGCGCCGTCGTCCGGGCGCGTCGGGGTCCGGCACGAAGACGCAGGCCAGCCCGCCCGCGGCGCCGCCGATCGCGTCGCCGCCCAGCCGTCGCGCCAGCCGCGTCGCGATCGCCTCGACGATCTCCTCGCCCGGCACCGGCTCGCCGCCGCC
This sequence comes from uncultured Solirubrobacteraceae bacterium, assembly GCA_963830725.1. Taxonomy (GTDB): domain Bacteria; phylum Actinomycetota; class Thermoleophilia; order Solirubrobacterales; family Solirubrobacteraceae; genus DASSUW01. The sequence continues at coordinate 145,824 of CAWHNO010000014.1, forward strand.
CGGCGGCGCCCCGCTCGCCTCGGCACCGGCCGCCGTCTCCGCGGCAGCGGCCACGAGCACGGCGAGCTCGCGCGGCAGCGGCCAGGCCGCGGCCTGGGCGGCGGTCCGGATCGCCTCCTGCGAGGCCGGCGGATCCTGCGCGAGCAGGCGGATCAGCCGCCGCCGGCGGCGCTGGCTCTCGCCGGCCGCCGCGGACTGCTCCTCGGCGTAGCCGTCGGCCGACTCGGCCGAGATCTCGTCGATGTAGGCGAAGATCGCCTCGCCGAGCGAGTAGATCGTCTCGGGCGGGAGGCGACCCGTCGTGCCGGCGTCGACGAAGCGCCGCCAGGCCAGCCGCGCGCCGACTCGGTAGGCGGCCAGGAGGGCGTCGAGGCTGCGCCCGGCGTGGAACTCGCCGCGCCCGAGGTTGACGTAGGTGTCGCGCGCGCGCGTGACGTCGGCGGACGGGTCGGCGACCATGTCGACGAAGCGGTTGAGCGCGACCTCGACGCCCATCCGCACGAGCTGGCCGAACGTCCCCTCCATCGCCCGCGCGTAGTCGGGCACCTCGAGCGAGATGGCCGCGATCATCTCGTCGGCCAGGCCCGGGAGCGCGGGGCGCAGCACGTCCGCGGCCTCGGGCGGGACCGCGGCGAACGTCGTGCGGGAGGCCGGCGTCGCCATTTATCACGAGGCTACAGCAAACACGGTGTGAATCTGGCGGTTGAAGCGATGCGGCCGCCGATCGCTGCGGGTAGGACTCAAGGTATGTCCGCCATGCACCGCTGGCTCAACCTCGCGGGCGTTCTGCTCCCGTTCGTCGGCTTCGTCCTCGCCGTCGTGCTGCTCTGGCAGACGCTCGTCGACTGGAGCGACCTGGCGGTGATGCTGATCATGTACGTGATCAGCGGCTACGGGGTCACGCTGGGGTTCCACCGGCTGCTCACGCACCGCTCGTTCCAGACCTTCAAGCCGGTCGAGTACACGCTCGCGATCCTCGGCTCGCTGGCCGTGCAGGGGCCCGTGATGTCGTGGGTGGCCGACCACCGCAAGCACCACGCGCACACCGACCAGGAGGGCGACCCGCACTCGCCGCACGGTCACGGCGGCGGTGTCAAGGGCGCGATCGCCGGCCTCTGGTACGCGCACATGGGCTGGCTGTTCGAGGCCTCGGGCACGTCCGAGCACTCGCGCTACGCGCGCGACCTCTACGAGGACCGCGGCATGCGGGTCATCCACCACACCTTCGGACTGTGGGTGTTCGTCGGCCTGCTGATGCCGTTCGGGCTCGGCTACCTGATCGACGGCACGCTCGCCGGCGCCCTGACCGCCGCGCTGTGGGGCGGCCCGGTGCGGATCTTCGCCCTCCATCACGTGACGTGGTCGATCAACTCGGTCTGCCACTTCTTCGGGACGCGTCGCTTCGCGGTCGAGGATCGCTCCACCAACGTGTTCTGGCTCGCCCCGTTCTCGTTCGGCGAGAGCTGGCACCACAACCACCACGCCTTCCCGCGCTCCGCCGTCCACGGGCTGCGCTGGTGGGAGATCGACCCGACGGCCTGGCTGATCCGCGCCATGCGCAGCGTCCGCCTGGCCTGGAACGTGGTCGAGATCACCCCCGAGCGCCAGCAGCAGAAGCTCGCGCACTAAGGGGGTCTGACCCCCTTAGTACGGGTAGCCGTACCAAACGGGCATAAACGTGCAGGTTCGTGCTATAACCCGCACGATGCTGACCGCCGAGCGCCGACGGGAGATCCTCAGCCGCCTGGAGAGGGACGGGAAGGTCGTGGCGTCTGAGCTGGTCGTCGCGCTCGGCGTGTCGGAGGACACGGTGCGGCGCGACCTGCGCCGAGCTGGCCGCCGGCGGGCACGTGCAGCGCGTGCACGGCGGCGCGCTTCCCCCGCCGCCGGACGCCGCCGTGAGCTTTGCCCAGCGGCTGCGGGTCGCGCCCGAGGCGAAGGCGCATCTCGCCGAGGCCGCGCTGCCGCTGCTCGAGGGCGCGAATGTGCTGCTGCTCGACGGCGGGACGACGGCGCTCGAGCTCGCGCGCCGGCTCCCGCCCGAGCGCGACTGCACCGTGCTCACCAACGCGCCCCCCGTCGCCGAGGCACTCGCGGAGCACCCGCGCGCAGAGGTCGTGCTGCTCGGCGGGCGGCTGCTCAAGGACTCGCACGTGACGGTCGGCGCCGCGACGGTCGACGCGCTGCGCCAGGTCCGCGCCGACGCCTGCGTGCTCGGCATCTGCAGCCTGCACCCGGAGCTCGGCGTCACCGCCACCGACCACGACGAGGCGCACGTCAAGCGGGCGATGGTCGACGCCTCGGCCGAGGTGATCGCCCTGGCGACGGCCGACAAGCTGCACACCGCCGGTCCCTGGCTGGTCACACCGCTGGCCGGCATCACGCACCTGGTGACCGACGCCGGCGAGGAGCTGACCGCCGACTACGCGGCCGCCGGCGTCAGCGTGGTACGGGCATGACGCCGCGGGTGGCGACCTTCGGCGTCTTCTTCGTCAACGGCGCGGTGATCGGGACCTGGGTCGGTCACATCGCCGTGGGTCCAGGATCGCTTCGACTTCTCCAAGAGCACGCTCGGCCTGGTGATCCTGGCGATGGCGATCGGGGTCATCCTCGCCCTGCCGCTCATGGGCCAGGCGATCGTGCGGCTCGGCAGCGTGCGCGCCACGCGGCTGGCCGGCGTGACGTGCGTGCTCGTGCTTCCGCTCCCGCTGCTGGCCCCGGAGCCGTGGCTGCTGCCGCTCGCGCTGATCGTGCTCGGCGCGTCGAGCGGCGCGATGGACGTCTCGATGAACGCCCACGGCGTGGCGGTCGAGCGAATCCTGCAGCGGCCGATCATGTCCTCGCTGCACGCCGGCTGGAGCTTCGGCGGACTCGCCGGCGCGGCGCTCGTGGCCGCCGCCGGCGGCGCCGGGGTCGACCCGCGCGTCGAGACGCTGATCGCCACCGGCCTGTTCCTGCTCCTGCTGGTCGCCTGCCTGCGGCGGCTCGGCGAGGGCTCGGCGACCGCCGAGGCCCCGGCCGGCTTCGTCCGCCCCACCCGTGGCGTCGCCGTCCTCGCCCTGCTGTGCCTGATCATCATGGTCACCGAGGGCGCGATGGCCGACTGGGGCGGCATCTACCTCACGCGCGACCTCGGGACCTCCACCGCTGTCGCCGCGCTCGCCTTCGCGGCCTTCTCGGGCGGGATGACCGCGGGCCGCGTGTTCGGCGACTGGCTCAACCACCGGCTCGGAGCCGCGACGCTGATGCAGGGCGGCAGCGCCCTCGCCGGCGTGGCGCTCGGCGGCATGCTGCTGCTCGGCGCGCCCGCGCTCGCCATCGCGGGCTTCTTCCTCGTCGGGATCGGCGTCGCGAACGGCGTCCCGCTCGTGTTCAGCGCCGCCGGCCACGCGGCCGGGGAGTCGGGCCCGAACATCGCCGCCGTCAGCTCGATGGGCTCGATCGGCTTCCTCGCCGGCCCGCCCTTCATCGGCTTCCTCGCCGATGCCACCTCGCTGCCGCTCGCGCTCTCGACGCTCTGCCTCGGCCTGGCCTTCGTGACCGTCACCGGGCGGCGGATCGGAGCGGGCGCCGTCGGGCCGGGCGTGCCGGCGTTCGAGGCGGCGCGATGAGATACGTCCTGTCCGACCTCGACGGCGTGCTGGTCGACTCGGGCGCCGAGGTCGAGCGCATCTGGCGCGAGTGGGCGGCCGAGCGCGGGATCGACCCCGACCTCGTCGCCCGCGAGAGCCACGGCGTTCCCGCGCAGGGCGTGCTCGCGCGCGTGGCCCCGGAGCTGAACACGCCGGAGGAGATCGACCGGATCGAGCGCCGCCACGCAAAGACGGGGGGACGCGCGCTGCCGGGCGCGGCGGAGCTGCTGGCCGACGCTCACGCCGTCGTCACCTCGTGCAGCCCCGCGCTGGCGGCCGCGCGCTTCGAGGCCGCCGGCCTGCAGGCGCCCGCCGTGCTGATCACCTCGGACCGCACGCCGCGCGGCAAGCCCCACCCGGACCCGTACCTCGCGGCGGCCGCCGCCCTGGGCGCCGACCCCGCGGACTGCGTCGTCATCGAGGACGCGCCGGCCGGCATCGCCGCCGGGCGGGCGGCGGGGATGACCGTCTGGGCGGTCGCCACGACGCACCGGCCGGACGAGCTGGCCGGCGCGGACCGCGTCGTGGCGGACCTCGACGAGGTGCGTCAGCGGTTGAGCTCGTCGACCGCGCCGTAGAGGTCGCCCTGCTGGGTGAAGTCGACGGCGAGCAGGTTCGGGTGCCGGTCGCGGATGCTGCTCGCAGTCGCGCGAGCGGCCCACCAGCACCGGCCGGGTGTTGACCTTGGCCGCGTTCGAAGGCTGCGGCGTCGGGTCCGTGTTCACCCAGTGGTTGATCAGCAACAAGGGCGCGCCGTCCGTCCCGCGATTGGGGACGCAAGTCTTCGGCCAGTTCGACGGGGTGGTCAGCAGCACGGCGCGCTTGAACGTGAACGGCGTCTCCTGCAGCGCCGCCTCGTAGCCGGCCGTGTACCAAGGAGCCGCACCGCCGTGGTTCTCGGCGTAGACGACGACCTGCTGGCCGCTGTCGATCATCTCGCGCAGCGTAGGGAAGGGGCCGGCCGGCGGGCCGCGGTAGACGTTCCTGATCAGTCCGGACTCCTCGAACGCGGTGACTACCGCGTCCGGCAGCACGTAGTCCTCGATCACGATGATCAGCACCTCGTCGGGGCGCTCGACCAGGAACTCGCGTACCTCGCGCAGCGCGCCGGTCAGCTCGGTCGCGCCGAGCTCGCAGAAGCGATGGCAGAGGAACACGCCCGGCTCGCCCTCGCCCGGCAGGATGCGGTCGCGAATCCGCTGGATCGCGGCCAGCCCGGCGGGGCCGAGCGTCTCCTCGTACAGCTCGCGGTCCTTGTTCCCCGCTCGCTCCGAGCGTTCCGACAGGTCGGTGCGCACCGCCTTCCCGACCTGCAGCCCGTAGTGCGCATCGATCAGCAGGCCCCGCACGCCGGCGCGCAGCTGGTCGCGAATCGAGAGCGTATGGGCGGCAGAGAACCAGCCCTCCTCGTCGGAGGACGACATCGCGTTGTGCGACGCGGCCAGCGTGACCTCGTTCAGGCGCTTCCCGCACAGCTCCACCTGACCGTTACAGGCCGCGCTGCGGACCACGGCGGGCGCCGTGGTGCCGCCGCGCGTCAGGAACACGGCGACCACCGCGAACGCGATCAAACCCACCGCGACGGGCGCGAACGACGCCAGCAGGTCGCGGCGGCCGATCTCCGCGCGGGCCGCGCGCCGGTCGTGGGCGGCGCCGAGCAGCTCGTCCACCCCGGCATAGAGCACGAACAGCCCGCCGACGACGGCGAGCAGCCGCAGCGCGTTCAGCGGCGCGACCACGATCGCCAGGCCCACCACGGCGAGCGCGGCCCCACGCGCGACGCGCCAGACGGTCCGCCGCGGCGTCCGCGAGACCAGCTCCCATCCCTGCCGTCAGTGCCGGCCCGAGGTTCGGGAGCGTCCGTTCCGAGGCGACCGCGGCGGCGACGACCGTCGCGAGCGCCGCGACGAGCAGCAGCAGTCCGCTGAGATCGCCGAGGAACGCGTCCCACACGGCGCCGGTCGCGCGGCGGTCGACCGGCTGGTCGCTCGACAGCCGCTCGACCGCCACACGCGCGCCGGCGAGCAGCAGCACCGTCGTCACGGCGAGCCCGGCGATCGAGAAGCCCAGGACCTGGACGGCGCGCCGCCACTGCGCAGCCAGAGCGACGGCCACCGCGGCCGTGGCGATCGCGGCGACGATCAGCACGAACGAGAGCACTCGCAGGCGGTGGGCGGTCTCCGCGGCCGTCTCGGTCACGCGGTTCACGTACGTGAGCTGCAACGCGACGTCGGCCTGGATGCGGTCGATGCCGCGGACCGGCAGCTGCCCGAGCGCCGACTGCACGAGCACGCCGATGTCGCGCAGGTCGAGCCGCACGCGCGAGTCCTCGCCGGACAGCAGCGCGCCGTGCACGCGGCGCACGCCGTCCTCGAACAGCGCGATGAACGGCGGCGAGCCGGCGATGCCCGCGACGGCCGACTCGATCAGCGGCTTGGCCGAGATCAGGTCGGGCACCTCGCGCAGGACGACGCGGTCGGTGATCTCCCGGCTGAGGACGCTGCGCACGTCCGGGTCGGCGAGCGCGGCGGCCGCACGGTCGGCGAAGGCGTTCTCCGACAGCAGCTCGTAGCGGAGGTAGCCGGCCACGACCGCCGCCACGGTCAGCAGGGCGGCGACGAAGAGCAGGACGCGGGCAACGACCTCCCGTCCCACGCGGCGCTCCCTACAGGATCCCGATCTCCGACTTGTCGCCCACCATGAACCGGTAGGCGCGCGGCTGCCGGTCGCCGCGCGAGATGGCCACGTCGCGGCCGAGCAGCGAGGACTCCATGCGGCCGTCGAGGCCGCGCACCGACGAGCCCTCGAGCAGGATCGAGTGCTCCACCTCGGCGCCCTCGATCACGCAGCTGCGGCCGACCGCCGTGTAGGGGCCGATGTAGGCGTCGCGCACCACCGCGCCGGCGCCGATGATCGCCGGGCCGCGCACCGTCGCCCGCTCGAGCACGGCGCCGGCCTCGACCACCACGCGCCCGTCGACCTGTGCCTCGACCAGCTCGCCGTCGATCCGGCGCACGAGCGTGTCGAGGATCAGGCGGTTGGCCTCCAGCATGTCGTCGAGCCGGCCGGTGTCCTTCCACCAGCCGCGCACGATGTGCGGCTCGACGCGGTGGTCGTTGTCGACGAGCCACTGGATCGCGTCGGTGATCTCGAGCTCGCCGCGCGCCGACGGCTCGATCGCGTGGGCGGCCTCGTGGATCCGCGGCGTGAACATGTAGACCCCGACGAGCGCGAGGTCGGTCGCCGGCTCCGGCGGCTTCTCGACGAGGCGCACCACGGCGCCGTCGCCGCCCAGCTCGGCGACGCCGTAGTTCTGCGGGTCCGGCACGGGCGTGAGCAGGATCAGCGCCTCGGGGGACTGCTCGCGGAACTCCTGGACGAGGTCCTCCATCCCACCCTGGAGCAGGTTGTCGCCGAGGTACATGACGAACGGCGACGCGCCGAGGAACGGCTCGGCGGTGAGCACCGCATGGGCCAGCCCCGCGGGCTCGTCCTGGAGGATGTACGTGATCTCGACGCCGAACCGCGAGCCGTCACCCGTGACCTGGCGGATCTCGTCGCCGGTCTCGGGCGCGATGATGATGCCGACCTCGCGGATGCCCGCCGCCGCCATCGCCTCGATGCCGTAGAAGAGGACCGGCTTGTTGGCCACCGGCACGAGCTGCTTGGCCGAGGTGAAGGTGATCGGGCGCAGCCGCGTGCCGCGCCCGCCGGACAGGATCAGGCCCTTGAGGTCGTCCATGGCCGGCTGAGCCTAGAGGAATCGGCCGGATCCGCCGACGTAGGACGCAGCGTGTCCGCGCCCACCGCTGCAGGCCGGCACCCTCTCCAGCGAGGGATTCCGGCCGCTTCGCGGGCGCATGGCGCTTTAACCGGCATATGTCCGGGAAAGGCGCCAGGGACCGCCGGCGGCGCCGGCTCCCTCGCCTCCTTACCCAGCCGATGTTCGTCCCTAGTACACCCCGGCGAGCTTGCGGTGGTCCCAGCTCGCGACCGACCGCACCACGAACTGCAGGCCCACGCGCTTCGTTGCCTGCGCCCGCAGGTGATCGGGTTCGACCGGCCCGCCCGTGTAGCGCTCGAAGATCTCGACCCCGAGCTCGAGCACGTGCTCGCGGTGGATCACCGCCTCGGCCTTCAGCATCACGCCCCGCAGCTCTTGGTACTCGGAGCCGGTCTCGACCTGCAGCGTGCAGCGCGGATCGCGCTCGAGGTTGCGGACCTTCTGGGACTTGGCGTACGTCCAGGCCCAGACCTCGCCGTCGCGGACCACGTACCAGAGCGGCATCAGGTGCGGCCAGCCGTCACGGCCCAGGGTGGCGCAGGTCACCACGCGCTGCTCGTCGAGGAAGCCCCCGACCTCCTCGGCCGACATCGCGATCTGGGCGCGCCGGCTGCTCACGCGCTGGGCGCCAGCAGGCGCTCGGCTGCCGCCAGCACCGCCTCGCGCGCGGCCGGCGGCTCGAGCACCGCCGCGTCGCCGGCCTCCTTGAGGATCTCCTTGACCAGGTAGTCGATCCCCTGGAAGCGCAGCTCGACGACGATCGAGCCGTCCTCGCTCTCGGCGATGACGGTGCGCTCCTCGCGCGCCCAGCGTGCCTGCTCGGGCGAGATCCACACGCGTGCGACCTGCGAGCCCTCGATCTCGCCCGTGCGCGGCCAGCCGCCGACGTCGGCGAGCGGGGCCAGCTCGGGGCGCCGCTCGAAGTGCTCGTCGAGCGCGACGGCGCTCTTGATCCGGTCGAGCCGGAAGTGCTTGAGCCGGTCCTCGAAGGCCGCGACGTACCAGGCCTCGCGGCCGTTGAACAGCGCGTAGGGCTCCACCCGGCGCTGCGAGAGCTTCTGCTCCGAGGACCAGTACTCGAAGCTCAGCAGCCGGCTCTCGTGCACGGCCCGCTCGACCGTGTGGGCGACATCGTCGGCGACCGTCGGCGAGGTGATCTGGAGGCCCTCCTCGACCGGATCGTGCCCAAGCGCCGCGACGACCTTCTCGCGCGCGCTGCCGAGCTCGGGCTGCGCGAGGTTGAGCAGGTCGATGGCCGCCACCAGCGCCTTGGCCTCGATCGGCAACAGGCGCGCCGGGCGGTCGAAGGTGTCCGAGTACGGCTCGGGGTCGACCTCGATCTCGCCGCTCGGCAGCACCTCGGCGTAGATCACGTACGCGCCGCCGCCGAAGTTGACGACGTTGAGCACCGAGATGTCCTCGCGCAACTCCTGCGGCGACATCTTCAGCTGCTCGCAGACCTCGTCGACCGGGAGCCGGCGGCCCTCGCGGCCGGCCGCGATCAGCACCGACGCGAGCGTCACCAGCCGGGCGAAGCGCTCGGGCCGGATCGTGCCCTCGCCGCCGCGGCCGCGCCCGTTGGCGTCGCTCTCGACCTCCGCCACGGGCGGCTCCGCAGTCACTGCGGGCGGCTCGCCCCGGTGCAGCTCGACGATCCTGTCGACCCGCTCGCGCGCCTCCTCGACGAGCGCCGGCGGGCCGTCGATGCGCGCGTGCTCGCGCAGGCCGAGCGCCCACGAGATCAGCAGCCGCGGAAGCGCGTAGTCGGTGTGGAACACGTTGTCGCGCAGCTCGCCGTAGGCGCCGAACTGACGCTCGACGTACCACGAGATGTCATCCGAGACCCAGATCTCCGCCGTCTCGACCGTGTCGCCGAGCTGCCACGGGGTGCGGCCGGCGTACTCGCGCGGGTCGAAGTCGGCCGGGCGCTGGAAGTCGTGCTCGGCCTTGGTCGCGTACGCCACCTTGCCGCGGATGCGCGAGAGCCGGAACATGCGCACGCCGGCACGCTCGTGCGAGTAGCCGACGAGGTAGAACTGCCCGCCCTCGAACAGCAGGTGGTACGGATCCACCTTGCGCAGCGCCGTGGCGTCGGACTGCATCGTGTAGTACTCGAACTCGATCCGCTTGCGGCGGTAGATCGCGGTGTCGATCTTGGCCAGCCGCGCCGACAGCTCCGCGCCGCCGGCCGACGCCGTGATGCCGAGCCCGATCGTCTGCCGCAGGTCCGAGCCGAGCGGGCTCGGCCGGCCCCAGGTGATCTGCTGCAGCGCGAGCCGCAGCGGCTCGGCGTAGGCGAACTCGCCGTCGAGCAGCGTCAGCGCCGTCTGGAGGGCGGCGCGCTCGTCGTCGGTGAACTCGATCGCCGGCAGGTGGAAGGCCTCCGGGGCGAGCGAGTAGTTCTCCTGCTCGGAGAAGCCGTCGGCCGGCTTGTCGACCGTGAGGTGGATGCCGAGCGCGTCGAGCTCGGCGCGGTCGGCGTAGAACCGGCGGGCGAAGGCGTCCTCGGTCATGTCCGAGTAGCCCTCGACGTCGCGCCGGATCTCGGTGGCGGTCACCGGCCGGCGCTCGGCCATCAGATACGAGATCAGGGAGAGCTGCCTGATCAGTTTTTCGGTGTCCTTCGCCAAACCTGGTCCAACCTTAGACGCGACCGCCCGGCCGGGATCCGCCTACCCTGTGCCGACGCGCTTTTTGCGGAGTTTGACGACACAGTGCGCCTCGTCCTCATCGAAGAGCGGCAGTCTGCGCGAGATGATCGACGCGCTGCTCGAGGAGCCCGCTTAGACGCGTCGGCCGACGATCAGCAGGTACTCGACCGGCGAGCTCCGCGGGGCCGCCGGGCGTGGCGGTGTTCCAGCGCTGCGCGAACTCCAGCGCCGCGCGCGTCGAGCTCCGCGCGGCGCTCGTCGTCGAGGCTCGCGTAGATCGCGACCACCGGGCCGAACGTCTGCTTGTAGAAGTCGAGGAAGCCCTGCGGGCCGCCCGGCCTGCGCTCGACGTACGTGTCGCGCGTGAACCGGAGCGAGACGCGGTCGCCGAAGAGCTCGCGGACGTGCTCCTCGACGCCCCACAGGATCGGCGGCCGGCCGTCGGACGGCGGCGCGTAGCGGCCGAACAGCTCGAAGAACTCGCCGGCCATGCCCTCGGGCGTGAACGTGAGCATGCCGATCGTGCCGCCCGGGCGGCACACGCGCACCAGCTCGTCCGCCACCGCCTGGTGGTCGGGCGCGAAGATGGCGCCGGCCGAGGAGGTCACCACGTCGAACTCGCCGTCCGCGAACGGCAGCGCGGCGGCGTCCGCCTGCACCCACTCGAGCTCGACGCCGCACGCCTGCGCCTCGCGCCGGCCGGCCTCGAACTGCGCGGGCTCGAGGTCGGAGGCGACCACGCTCGCGCCCGCCTGCGCCGCGCGGATGGCGACGTTGCCGGTGCCGGCCGCCACGTCGAGCACGCGCTGGCCGGGGGAGATGCCGCACGCGGCCACCAGGGTGGGGCCGAAGTTCCAGATCAGGTCCTTGGCGAAGCGGTGGTAGTCACCGAGCGCCCAGATGGTCGTCGTCGATTCCATGGGATGACACTACGGTCGGCCGGCGGCCGTGTCGTCGCCCGCAGCGGCCATCTGATCGGCGCGCCATATAGCCAGAACTGGCTACAGGCCCGAGCGCACGGCGACGGCGGCGGCGGCCGTGCGCGAGGGGAGGTCGAGCTTGCGCAGGATGCTCGTCACATGCCGGTGCACCGTGTGCTCGCTCACGACCAGCCGCTCGGCGATCCCGCGGTTCGTCAGTCCTTCAGCGAGCAGCGCGAGCACCTCGCGCTCGCGCGGCGTCAGCTCCGGCAGCGGCGGGTCGGCGCCCGCGCCGAGCTCGCGCAGCCGGTCGCGCGCGGCGGCGGCCTCCCGCTCGGCGGCATCGGCGCGCCCGAGCGCGGCGAGGCTCGCGGCGAGCGCGAGCCGCGCCTGGGCGGCCTCGAACGGCGCGCCGCTGCGCGTGAAGGCGTCGATCGCGTCCTCCAGCAGCACGCGGGCGCGGTCGTGATCGCCGCGCGCGGCCGCGAGCGCGCCCTCGGCGGCGTCGGCGCACGCGCGCAGCGGCGCCGTCCCCACCACCCGCTCGACCTCGCGCAGCGACGCCAGCGCGTCCGCCGCTCCGTCGATGTCGCCGCTCGCGGCACGCGCCCGCACGAGCAGCTCGAGCGCCGGCGCCCGCGAGAGCCGGCGGTGCTCCGGCACGTTGCGCAGCAGCCGCTCGACGAGCTCGGCAGCGTCCTGCGCGTCGCCGCGGTCGAGCGCCATACGGGCCAGGCAGAGCTGCCCGCTCGAGGATCCCTCGGCGCGCGCGCACAGCTGCGCGGCCTCGCCGGAACGCCCCTGCCGGCGGCGCAGCTCGGCCAGGCCGGCGAGCGGGCCGCCGACCATCCCCGGCCGCGACCGCATGAAGTCCTCGATCGCGGCCTCGAGCATCGCCTCGGCGACGCTCCAGCGCCCGCGCCACAGGTGCACCGCGCCGTACTCGGCACGGCAGTAGGCGAGCATCATGCGGCTCCCGTAGCGCTCGGCGAACTCGGCGATCCGGTCGCACCATTGCGCCGCGCGGCCGTAGTCGAGCACCGCGGTGCAGGCCGAGACGAGGAAGCAGAAGGTCCAGGCGCCCGACATCGGGTTCTCGGCGCCGCCCTGCAGCGCCGCCACCGTCGCCTCGTCGAGCCGGCGCATACCCTCGTCGACACGGGCGCAGGCGACCAGCGTGGCGCCCTCGAGCGCCAGCCCGAGCATCTCGAGGTCGGGCACGCCGAGCCGGCGTCCCAGCTCAGAGGCGGTGCGCGCCAGCTCTGCGGCACGTTCGGTCTCGCCGCTCGCGTGGGCGATGTAGCCCGCGTGGAAGGCGAGCCAGCCGTGCTCGGGGCCGGGCTCGAGGCCCTCGAGGTGGCGCTCGGCACGCTGCAGCCAGCCGCTCGCGACCGCCCACGAGGACGCGGAAGTCGAGCTCGTCGACCGCCAGCCAGAGCGCCATCCGCGCGGCGCCCTCCGCGTCTCCCCCGTCGCGGTACAGCGCGTATGCGCGCTCGCGCGAGGCGAACACCGTGTCGCCGTCGTCGAGCCACCACGCCGCCCAGCTCAGCCCCTCGTGCGCCGCCGCCGTCTCCTCGGCGGCGAGCGCCGCGCGGAACGCCGCCGCGGCCTCCTCCCAGCGCGCGTGCTCGAGCTCGCTCCAGCCGTCCACGTCTGCATTGTCGCCCGGATCAGGCGGCCTGGCGGGCGGCGAAGTAGGCGCCGCCGCCGAGCGCCCGGTCGTAGGCCGACCAGGCGGAGCCTTCGGGCAGCGCCTTCTCGAGCCGGTCGAACGAGCCGAGCTTGCCGCCCAGGTTGTCGATCATGTGCACGAGCGTCGCCTCGCGCGTGCACGGCACCACCGGCGACCCGTGCTCGAGCTGGCCGTGGTGGCTGAGGATGATGTGCAGCACGGCGGCCGCCAGCTCGTCCGGGAAGCCCGGGACGGCCTCGATCTCGCTGCGGATCCGGAAGTAGCCGAGCGCGATCTCGCCGTGCAGCTTGCCGAGGTCGGTCAGATCGATCGCCAGCGGGTCCGACGTGTAGGCGTCGAGCTTGCCGATGTCGTGCAGGAGCGCGCCGGTGATCGCCACGTCGCGGTCGATGTGCGGGAAGGTCGTCGAGATGACGGCCACCGCCTCGCCGACGCTCAGCGAGTGCTCGAGCAGCCCGTGGCGGTAGGCCTGGTGGTAGCGCTTGGCGGCCGGCGCGTCGCGGAACGCCGGCCAGGTCGGCGCGTCGGGCCCGAGCACGCGGTCGAGCAGCGTGCGCAGGTGCGGGCTCTGCACCTGCGCGATCAGGTCGCGCAGCGCCTGCTCCATGTGCCGGACCGGTCGCGGCGGGCCGTCGAGCAGGTCGGCCGGGTCGTACTCGTGCGCCTCGGCCGCTCGCAGCGAGCGGACGGCCAGCTCGGGCCCGTGGCGCGGGTGCAGCGCGTAGCGGCCCGCGACCGCGACGGGCGCGCCCGCCTCGCACACCGCGGCGAGCTCGGGAACGTGCTCGCGCACGAGCGCGACGACCGCGCCGGTGCGGTCGCCCAGCGTCAGCCGCAGGTACTCGCCGTCGCCGTTGGTGCGCAGCTCGCGCTCGCGCACGAGCAGGACCTGCTCGAAGTCCTGGCCGTCGACGAGCTCGCGAACGAACATGGTGCCCAAAGCTAGAGCCGGCTGCGGACGGCTCCATGGCAACATCCACGACATGCCCACCGTCCTGATCACCGGCGGCACCGGCGGCCTGGGGGTGTCGGTCGTCGAGGTGTTCCTGGCCGCCGGCTGGCGTGTCGTCGTCACGTACATCGTCGAGGGCGACCAGGAGCGGCTGCCGGAGCAGGCGGAGGCCGTGAAGGCCGATCTGGCCGACCCCGACGACGTCGGCCGCGCCGTACGCCTCGCCGCGAGCGACGACGAGGCGCCGCTGCGCGCGGTCGCCAACCTCGTCGGCGGCTTCAACGACGGCCAGCCCGTGGCCGACACGCCGTACACCGACTTCGAGGCGCAGTTCGCGCTCAACCTGCGCCCGACCTACCTCGTCACCCAGTCCGCGCTGCCGCAGCTGGTGGCGGCGGGGGGCGGCGCGATCGTCTGCGTCTCCTCCAAGGCGGCGTTCGAGCCGTGGGCCGGCGGCTCGGGCTACGCCGCCTCGAAGGCGGCCGTCGCCGCCTTCGCCCGCGCCGTCGCCAAGGAGCACGCCGGCGACGGCGTCCGCTGCAACGTCATCGTGCCGACGATGATCGACACGCCCGCCAACCGCGCCGCCTACCCGGACGCGAAGATGACGCCGCCGGAGCGAGTCGCCGGCGTCATCCGCTTCCTCTGCAGCGACGAGTCGGCGGCGCTCAACGGCGTCGTCGTCCCGGTCTAGTGTCCTAGCCCCCGTAGAAGCGGATCGCCTTGTCGGCCAGCGCGCGCGTGTCGCGCTCGTTGGCGATCGCGTTGAAGGCGATCGCGATCCCCGGGATCAGGCGGCGGGCGGCGCGGTTGGCCGTGCGCTTGCCGACGAAGCGCAGCAGCCGCGACAGCATCGCCTGCTCGCGGCCGCGCTCGATCGTCGAGCCCATGTAGGCCTCGGCGACCGTCTTGCCGATCCCGTCGAGCGCGTGGCGCGCGGTCTGCGGGTCGGGGTACAGGCCGCGCAGGACGAGCAGCTCGGCGGGGCGCATCGGGTCGTGCGGGTCGAAGCCGTAGGCGGCGGCGACGAAGAACACGAGCCGCGACTGGATCCAGGCGAGCAGCACGATGTCGGGGACGGCGGTGAAGATGCCGCCGACCCCGGTCGCCGCCCCCTCGAAGCGGGCCAGCGTGGCGTGGCGGCGCTTGGCCATCCGCGCGAGCTCGGGGCCGGCGACGGCGAGCCGGCCGCGCCTCTCGGCCGCCCAGGCGGCGGCCGCCGGAGCGTGCAGCTCCGACGCCGCCAGCGCGACGTGCTCGGGCGCACGCACCGGATCGGCGCGCAGCCGGGCCCAGAGGCTGTCCGGCACCGTCGGGCCCGTCGCGGTCACGTCGATTGAATCTACCCGGCCAGCGCCCGCTCCAAGAACGCCGTCACACGCGCCTCGTACTCCTGCGGCCGCGCCGCCAGGCCGGACGTGTGGCCCGCCTCGGGAATGGAGTACAGCTCGGCCGAGGGGCCGGCCGCTGCGAGGTAGGCGCGGTTGACCGGCGTCTCGTGTGGGTCGCCGCCGGCGGAGATCAGCAGCACCGGGCGCGGCGCGATGCGCGGCAACAGGTCGATCAGCGAGGGCGCGGCCCGCTCACCGCCGATGATGCGCGGCGCCTGCAGCTGGGAGCCAGGCGAGGGCGCGCTCGACCGCGGCGCGGGTTCGTTCACCTCGATCTTGTCCTCCGGGACGCGCGGCGCCGTCGGAGATCACGGCCTTGATCCGCGGCTCGCGGGCAGCGGCCTCGAGCAGCACCTCGCCGCCGAGCGAGGAGCCGAACGCGGCGATCCGCTCGGGGTCGACGTCGGGGCGCCCGGCCACGTAGGCGAGCGCGGCGTCGACGGCGGGCTGCGCGTTGTCGCCGAGCCCGTTCGAGTGCCCGCTGCTCTCGCCGTTGCCGAACAGGTCGAAGGCGAGCACGCCGTAGCCGTGGCCGGCGAGCAGGCGGATCTCCTCGAGCACGCGTTCGCGGCTGCCGCCCGAGCCGTGGCCGACGAGCACCGCCGCGCCGTTGCGCGAAGGCACGTACCAGGCCGACAGCGTGCGATCGCCGGAGGCGTCGATGCGGACCTCCTCGTGCGGGATGTCCAGCGAGGACTCCTGGATCTCCCAGCGCGGGGCGTGCGTGACCATCAGGCCCATCGCGAACGGCATGATCACGACGACCAGCATCGACGAAGGCGCCGGCGAGCCAGCCGGCGCCGTGCGCCGCGCGCCAGGCGGCGGCACGTCGCCGGGGAGCGCGCCGCGGCGCGGCGAGGGCGGTGAGCCCGGCGGCCACGAGCAGCAGGCCGCCCGCGATCATGCCGATGCCGGTGACGTCGTAGCGGTCGAGGCCGGAGTTGACGGCGTGCAGCCCGTGCGACGCCACGCCGAAGCCGGTGGCGAGCAGTCCGACGACGACGCCGAGCACCACCCGCGTCGGCCGCGTCACGTGCGGCTGGGCGGCGAGCCAGATCAGCGGCGCCGCGACGATCGCGAGCACGCTGAGCAGCGTCGTGTGCGAGCCGGAGAAGGCCCGGTCGAGCAGGTGGAGCGCGATCAGGGCGAGGCCGGCAGCGAGCAGCGGCCTTTCCAGGCGCGCGATGCGCGGGCGGCGGCGTCGTTGCGCGGCGGCAGGGGTCTCAGGTTCAAGGAGTGCGGTCATCGGAAGAAAGCTTCCTGGGAAGCCATCGCCACGGACAGGGAGTCTCCAGGCGTCCGCGCAGGTGGCAGCAGGTGCGCCCGTGGGACGATCCCCGCCATGGCCCGTGTGGTTGTCCGCACGCCGACGATCGAAGACCAGGACGAGTTCATCGCGCGCATGCGCGCGAGCCGCGCTGTGCACCGGCCGTGGATCTCGATGCCGGAGACACCGGAGAAGTACGCGACCTACATCGCCCGCACCGAGGATCCGCGCGCGGCGATGTTCATCGGCTGCCGCGTCGAGGACGGCGCGATCATCGGCTTCCTGAACATCTCCGAGATCGTCCGCGGGCCGTTCAAGAGCGCCTTCCTCGGCTACGGCGGCGTGGCCGAGTTCGCGGGCCAGGGCTACATGACCGAGGCGCTGCGGCTCGTGCTGCGCGAGGCGTTCACGAAGCTCGGCCTGCACCGCCTGGAGGCCAACATCCAGCCCGGCAACACCGCCTCGATCGCGCTCGCCAAGCGCTGCGGCTTCGAGCTCGAGGGGTTCTCGCCGCGCTACCTCAAGGTCGGCGGCCGCTGGCGCGATCACGAGCGCTGGGCGATCCGCTCAGAAAGCTGGCAGGCGCTCAGATAACGCCGATCCGGGTAGGTGAAGACGAATGGAGCCGCTCGTCGAGCACAGCATGCAGCTGGCCGGGCATCGCACGCGCGTGCTCGAGCTCGAGGGCGCCGGGCCGGGGATCGTCCTCCTGCACGGCTGGGGAGACTCGGCCGACACCTGGCGACCGCTGCTGGCCGAGCTCGCCGCCACCGGCCGGCGGGCGATAGCGGTCGACCTTCCCGGCTTCGGCCAGGCCACGCGGCTCGCGCCCGGGGCGATCCTGCCGCAGCTCGACGACTTCGCCGCCTCGCTGGTGATCGAGTGGGGCGGCGGCGAGCCGGTCGTCGTGGCCGGCAACTCGCTCGGCGGCGCGGTCGCGCTGCGGCTCGGCGAGCGCGACGACCTGCCGCTGACGGGCGTGGTGCCGGTGGCGCCCGCGGGACTCGAGATGCCCGGGTGGTTCGACCTCGTCGAGCGCGACCCGATCATCCGGCGGCTGCTCGACATCCCGATGCCGGTGCCGGGCGCGCTGATCCGTTCGCTGGTCGGGGTCGCCTACCGGCAGCTCGCGTTCTCGAACCCGCGCGCGGCGCAGCGCCAGGTCGTCGAGGCGTTCGCGGGCCATCACGGCTCGCGCGCCAACGTCGCCGCGCTGCTGGAGTCCGGGCGCCGCCTGTTGCCCGAGCTGGCCGTCGCCCCCTTCGACCTCGCGGCGATCGCCTGCCCGGTGCTGCTGGTGTGGGGCACGCAGGACCGGATGGTGCCGCACAGCGGCGCGCGCGTGGTGCTCGGCGCGCTCCCCGAGACGCGCGTCGAGCTGATCGAGGGCTGCGGCCACTGCCCGCAGCTCGAGGCCACCGCGGAGCTGCTCGCGCTCCTGCTGGCCTTCCCTAGTCTCTAGGCCTGCTCGGGCTCCCCTCACAGGACGCGATCGCGAACCTCTACGGCGTCGCGCGCGGCGGGCTGGCCGACCTGCGGCGGATGCCCGCCGAAGTGATCGACAGCGGCCCGCAACGGATGGTGTCGCGCTATCGAGGGCGCGCGCCGCCGGATTCCCGTCCTGCTCGTCCCGCCGCTCGCCGCGCCGGCCATCTGCTTCGACCTCCGGCGCGGCTGCTCGCTGGCCGAGCACCTCGTGCTGGCCGGCCGCCGCACGTACCTGCTCGAGTACGGCGACATCCAGTTCGCCGACCGCGAGCTGGGACTCGAGCACTGGGTCGAGGACGTCATCCCGGCCGCCGTGCGGGCCGTCTCGGCCGACGCCGGCGGGCGCGGCGTGCGAGTCATCGGCTGGTGTCTGGGCGGCATCCTGGCGCTGCTCGCGCACGCCTGGGACCGCGACCTGCCGATCGAGGCCGCGGCGCTGGTGGCGAGCCCGTGGGACTTCACGAAGGTGCCGCTGATCGCCCCGCTGCGCCCGATCGACGCGATGACCCGCGGCTGGCTCGTCACGCAGCTCTACCGCGGCCTCGGCGGCGCCCCGGCGCCGTTCGTCAAGCGCGGCTACCAGCTCGCCGGGATCGACAAGTACGTGATGAAGCCCTGGACCGTCGTCTCCAACCTCGACGACCGCGACCTGCTCGCGCAGATCGAGGCGGTCGACGTGTTCATGAGCCGCATGCACGCGTACCCGGGACGCACCTTCGGCCAGCTCTACCACCGCTTCTTCCGCACCAACGACCTGGCCGACGGGCGGCTCGCGCTCACCGACACGACGATCGACCTCGCCGACGTCAGCATCCCGCTGCTCGCGATCGCCGGCCGCGGCGACGGGATCGCGCCCGTCGCCGCCTGCCACCACCTCGCCGATCTCGTGCCGAACGCTCGCGTCGCGCTCGAGACGGCCCCCGGCGGCCACCTCGGCGTGCTCACCGGGCGCGCCGCGCGCGCCACGTCCTGGCGGCGGATCGACGCGTTCCTGGACGCACGTCGCGTTGCAGCGCGCCCCGCGGCCTGAAGCCCCGGCTACCCTCGCCCCATGCGCCCGCTGCTCGCCGCCCTCCTCGTGTCGTTGCTGCTGCCGGCGGGCGCCGCCGCGCAGGAGCCCGTGATCCCGCTGGGCGCCAAGGCGGCGGGCCTCGACCTCGGCGGCCAGACGCTGTCGCAGGCGGCGGCCAACCTCGACGTGGCGTTCGCCGCCGCGGTCGCGCAGCCGATCGAGGTGCGCGTGGCCGGCCACCGCTTCAGCCTCCAGCCCGCCAGGATCGGCTTCGGCTTCGACTCGCTCCGCACGGCGAAGCGCGCCTACGACGCGGCGATCGCGACGCCGCCCGCCCCGGACGGCACGTACCCCGTCGACGTCCCGCTGCACGTCACCTACGACGGGGACAAGCTGGCCCGGTTCACCGCCTATGCCGACCGCAACTCGGACATCCGCCCGCGCAGCGCGCGGCTGAGGATGACGATCGAGCGCATGAAGGTGCGCCGCGCGCGGATGGGCTGGTCGATCGACGAGAAGGCACTCGCGCTCGCGCTCGACCCGATGCTGGCCGACCCGCACGCCGTCCGCGTCATGCGCGTGCCGCGCGTGCGCGTGCACCCGAAGGTCAACGTCATCGACCTCCGCAAGCAGCACCGGGCGGTGCTGACCATCCACCGTGCGGGCTTCAAGCTCCGCTACTTCAAGAACCTCAAGCTGCGCCGCACCTACGGGATCGCCGTCGGGGCGCCCGGCTACGAGACCCCGACCGGGCGCTTCTCGATCCACAACAAGGCGGTCAACCCGGCCTGGAGCGCGCCCGACGAGCCGTGGGCCGGCGCCTACCGCAACGAGGTCGTTGCCGGCGGGTCGGCCGAGAACCCGCTGAAGGCCCGCTGGATGGGTGTCGTCGGCGGCGTGGGCATCCACGGCACCGCCGCGGAGTACTCGATCGGGACCGCCGCCTCCCACGGCTGCATCCGCATGCGCGTGGCGGACGTCATCGCCCTCTATCCGCGCGTGCCGATCGGCACGGCCGTGCTGATCCGCTGACACGTGCGGTTCTGGTGACGTGATCCTGATCGAGCCCGGCATCATCAAGACCGGCTTCGGCAACGTGGCATCCCGCGCGCTGGACGGCGCCACCGCGGCGGCTGGTCCGTATGCGGACTTCAACCGCGCCCGGTATACGGTCACTGCCTCCGCCAGGCGCTGCTGGCGCTGAACGCCGTGCTGCGCTGTGGATAGGGTCGCCGCATGCCGCCGAGAGTGAGGCCCCCGGGCGAGCAGGACGCGCCGTCCGTGCTGCAGGTGATCGTCGCGCGTGACGTCGCCGACCTCGGCGTGCCCGACTTCACGCTCGACGACCTCCGCACCGACTGGGCGACGCCCGGCCTCGAGCTCGAGCACGACGTGCGCGTGGCCGACGTCGGCGGCGAGATCCGCGGCTACGCGATCCTGCTCGGCGACGACGCGGTGGTCATCGTCCATCCCGACGCCGAGGGCGACGGCACCGGGACCGTGCTGCGCCGCTGGGCCGAGGCGCGCGCCTCGGAGCGCGGCACCGCCGTGCTGCGCCAGTTCGCCTACGGCACCAACGACGGGGCCCGCCGGCTGCGCGGTCGTGGCCGCGGGCTCGGGCGCGCGCTACTGCTCGGCCTGTTCGACGCGTTCCGGCGCGCTGGCTCGAGCACGCGGAGCTGAGCGTCCACGGCCGCAACCGCGGCGCCTGGCGCTGTACGAGTCCGTCGGCATGCGCTCGACCTGGGAGGCGGAGCGCTGGGAGAAGGCCCTTGGGGGCTGACGTCGTCACGATCGCGCAGCGCGCGCGCGATCAGCGACGGCTCGGGCTCGACACCGAGTTCATGCCCGAGGGGCGCTACCGGCCGCTGCTCTGCCTCGTGCAGGTCGTGGTCGGCGAGGAGGTCTGGGTGCTCGACCCGCTGGCCGGGTTCGACCCCGCTCCGCTCGCCTCGGTCCTCGCCGACCCGGAGGTCGAGGTCGTGGTCCACGCCGGCCGCCAGGACGTCGCGATCCTGCGGCGCGAGTGGGCGACCGACGTCGCCAACGTGTTCGACACCCAGGTCGCCGCGGGCTTCGCCGGGTTCTCGGCGCAGGCGGGCTACAACGGGCTCCTGCACGACGTGCTCAAGATCCGGCTGCCGAAGACGGCCAGCTTCACGCGCTGGGACGCCCGGCCGCTGACCGACGAGCAGCTCCGCTATGCGCGCGGCGACGTCGAGCACCTGCTCCCGCTGGCCGACGACATCCGCGCGCGGCTCGGCGCCTCCGGCCGCGTCGAATGGGCGCGCGAGGAGTGCCGCGCCGTCGCCATGGCGTCCGACGAGCGCGACCCCGAGGAGGTCTGGCGGCGGCTGCCGCGCGCCACCGGGCTCGACCCGCGTGAGCGCGCGGTCGCGCGCGAGCTCGGGGCCTGGCGCGAGCGCACGGCCGAGCGCGAGAACCGGCCGGTCGGCGCGGTGCTGCGCGACCCGACGGTGATCGAGCTGGCCAAGCGCACCCCGGCGGGGCGCAAGGAGCTGGCCCAGATCCGCGGCGTCAACCCCGACGTGATCCGCCGCCGCGGTGACGACATCCTGGCCGCCATCCGCCGTGGCCGCTCCGCCGAGCCGATCCGCCTCGACGAGGCCGACCGGCTGTCCACCGAGGCCCAGGACGGCCCGGTGATCGCGCTCGCCGAGGCGCTCGTCCGCAGCCGCGCCCAGGAGGCCGGGCTGGCCTACGAGCTGATCGCGGCGCGCGCCGACCTCGCCCCGATCGTCGTCGCCGCCCGCCGCGGGCAGGACGAGCCCGACGTCCGCACCCTGCGCGGCTGGCGCCGCGGCCTCGTCGGCGCCGAGTTGCTCGAGCTGCTGGGCGGCCGGCGCCGGTTGTCGGTCGGACCGGGAGGCCGGATCACCGTCGACGAGAGGCTGAGCGCCTCCACGGCGGTGTCGGAGTTGTCGGAGAACACGCCGTCGACCCCGAGCTCGAAGAACTGCTCGTACTCGGCGAACGCGTCGCCGTAGGCGGCCGGGTCGTCCGAGCTGCGCAGCTCCGGCGGCAGGAACGCGTTCTCGTTGCGGAACGTGTACGGGTGCACGACCAGGCCGGCCCGTGGGCGTCGGGAGAAGGGGGGGCGGCACGAAGCTCGTCGGCGCGAGGACGACGTAATCCTTCGAGGGCCCGACGCCGTCGGCATAGCGCGCGATCGCCTGCAGGCCCGCCGGCGTGGCCATCTCGCCGTAGGTGCGGTCGTAGCCGGCAGGGCGGGCGGTCCCGGCGGCCGAGGAGCTGGACGAGCGGGACGTCGATCTCGCCGTCGAGCGCCTCGAGGTTGCCGACCTCGAACGACTGGATGAAGACCCGCGCGGAGTCGAAGCCCTGCCAGCGCCCGTAGCAGCGGCTCCTCGAGCGGCAGCCCGATCGTGCGGAAGTAGGTCGGGTGCTTGGTCTCGGGGTAGATGCCGATCGACCGGTGCAGCTCGCGCGACAGGCGCTTGGAGAGGTCGATGACCTCCTGGAACGTGGGTACCTCGTACCGGCCGTTGTAGAGCGTGTTGCGCGGCCGCAGCTCGGGGATGCGCTCCTTGGCGCGCAGCGTCTTGAGCTCGGCGAGCGTGAAGTCCTCGGTGAACCAGCCGGTCAGGGCGACGCCGTCGATCGTCTTCGTCGCCCGGCGGCTCGCGTATTCCGGGTGCTCGGCGACATCGGTCGTCCCGGAGATCTCGTTCTCGTGGCGTGCGACGAGCACGCCGTCACTTGGTCGAGACCAGGTCGGGCTCGATGTAGTCGGCGCCCATGCGCGCGGCGAGCGCGTATGCGGCCAGCGTGTGCTCGGGCCGGTAGCCGGATGCGCCGCGATGTGCGATCACGAGCGGTTCGGCGTTCTTCGACGAGGGCTTGGCGGGAGCGGGGCCTGCCATGGCGACGGGCACGATAAGCGAGACGAGCGCGGTCAGCGCGAGGCGGGTTCTCATGGGGGAGAAGGCAAGCGCCCTGCGCCGCCGGGCAGGTGAACAGAACGTCAACTGCGCTGGGTGGGGAAGCGGCGGGGCCGGCGGGGCGGGTCGTCCTCGAGCGCTTGGCGCGTTTACGGCGATATACGCCGTGAAGTCGCCAAGCGGCATCGATGGGACCGACCCGCGTGCGGCCGACCTCGCCACCTCCTTACCCAGCCGCAGTTGACGTTCGCTCGAGCCACTGGTACAACCAGTTGCGATGACTGGTTCAACCAGTGTCTCGGGCCGGATCTACGAGCATCTGCGCGGCGCGATCCTGGCGGGCGAGTACGACTCGCTGCCCTCGGAGCGGAAGCTCGGCGAGGAGCTCGGCGCGAGCCGGCATGCCGTGCGCGAGGCGCTCAAGCGGCTGCAGCAGTCGGGGCTGATCCGGATCAGCCACGGCGGCGCGACACGGGTCCGGGACTGGCGCCGGCACGGCGGGCTGGAGCTGCTGCTCGAGCTCGACGAAGTGCCGGCCGGTCTCGAGATCGAACGGCCGATCATGGAGATGCGGGCGAGCGTCGGCGCCGACGCCGCGCGCCGCTGTGCGACGCGGGCGAGCGCCGTGGTGCGGGCCGAGCTCGAGGCGCGCGCGGAGATGCTCGCCGCCGAAACAGACCTCGACGCCCGCAACACGATCTACGAGGCGCTCTGGGACCTCGTGATCGACGGCGCCGACAACCTCGCGTACCGGCTGGCGCTCAACACGCTGGTCAGCCAGCACGCGGTGCGATTGGACGGCGCGCGCGTCGCCGCCGAGCTGTGCGATCCCGGCGCGATCCGCGCGCTGGCCGCGGTTATCGCCGCCGGTGAGCCCGACGACGCGCACCGACTGGCCCGCGACCTCCTGGAGCGGTCGGCCTGATGGTCGAGGTCCTCTACTACGCGATCCCGTTCTTCGTGCTGCTGCTGGTGGTCGAGGCGCTGTCGTTCCGCCACTACCACGAGGACGACCTCGTCGGCTACGAGCACAACGACACGCGCACGAGCATCACGATGGGCCTCGGCAACGTGACCGTCAACGTCGTCTGGAAGCTCGTGGTGGTCGTCATCTACGCCGCGCTCTACGAGCTGACGCCGTTCCGCTTGCCCGAGGACGCGTGGTGGGTGTGGATCCTGCTCTTCCTCGCCGACGACCTCGCCTACTACTGGTTCCACCGCGTCTCGCACGTGAGCCGGTTCTTCTGGGCCAGCCACGTGGTCCACCACTCGAGCACGCATTTCAACCTCTCGACCGCCCTGCGCCAGACATGGGTCCCGATGACCTACCTGCCGTTCTGGCTGCCGCTGCTGCTCGTGGGCTTCCCGCCGTGGATGGTGCTGCTGGCCCAGTCGTGGAGCCTGATCTACCAGTTCGGCCTGCACACCGAGCGGATCGGGCGGCTGCCGCGGCCGCTGGAGTTCGTCTTCAACACGCCGTCGCACCACCGCGTCCACCACGGCGCCAACGAGCAGTACCTGGACCGCAACTACGGCGGCATCCTGATCGTCTGGGACCGGCTGTTCGGCTCCTTCATCCCGGAGTCCGAGCGCGTCCGCTACGGGCTGACCAAGAACATCGACACGTTCAATCCGGTCAAGGTCGCGTTCGGCGAGTACGGATCGCTGCTGCGCGACCTGCGCGCCGCCCGCGGCTGGCGTACCCGGCTGCAGATCGCCCTGCGTGGCCCCGCCTGGCGACCCGCCGACGAGCCCGAGTAGCGGCTCAGCCGGCGAAGTCGGTGGGTTCGATGAGCCCGCGGCGTAGCGCCTGGATCATCGTCTCCACCTCGATCGCCATCGCGCTGGCGTCGATCTTCTCCAGCGCGCGAGTCAGGATGTCGAGCCGGCGGTCGAGCTCGAGGTCGAAGCGGGCGGCCACAGCGTTCGTCACCGTCGCCTCGCGCCAGGTGTCGCAGGCGCCGCAGCGCATCAGCATCCACCAGTGCGTCTCGCCGACGGGCTCCCAGTCGACCGGGTTGACGAAGTCGGCGCCGCACAGCGCGCAGGTCACCAGGTGGACGTCGGGATCGGGGCGATCCTGGGCAATCCGGAGTCGAGTGAACGCGCGCGAGAACATCGGAAGGTCCAACACTCGGACATACGCACGGGACCTGCAACCCGGACACCACCCCTTAGGGGGTGGGGCAGGCACTACGTTTGACCAGCCTCGGCGCTCGCCCGTAGCGTTCGAGCCCGCTATATGGGAGCGCCGGCGAGGATCGTCACGGGCCGCCGGTCCAAGTGGCTGGTGGTGCTCGTCTGGGTCGTCGTCCTGACCGTTCCCTTCAGCGCGCTCGGCTCCAAGCGCGCCGACGCCGCCGACAACCGGACCGAGAGCTCGCGAAGCGGTCAGTACTTGACGGCCGAGTTGCTGCGCCGGTGCAGCTTGTCGCGGTCGCAGTCGCGGTAGTCGCGCGGGTAGACCGCGTCGCCGCTGCTCTTGTCGGAGACCTTGGCGGCCGGCGCGGCCTCGCTGCCCGTGATCGCCGAGGCGCCGGCCGCGAACGCGCCCGTCGCCAGCACTGCGGAGAGTGCGGTCAGCGTCCAGCGCCGCAGCCGCGGCCGCCGCGGCGGCTCGGGCTCCTCGAGTACCCGGTACTCGACATCGTCGAAGCGATCGGGTCCCACGACTGCAATCGTACTCCTCCGTGCAACGCTTGATCGCGGGCGGTCCGCATTACTACAGACTGCGGCCCGACTCGACGGTCGGGGGCGAGGTGTACGAGCGGAGGCTGCTCGAGCGCCTCCCCGCACACGGCATCGATCTGGAGCTCGGGCTGCCGCGCGACCATGCCGTGACCGCGCCGGTCGAGGGCTGGCGGATCCGCGTGCTGCGCCACCGGCTCGGCCTGCACTGGGTCCGCGCACCGCTGGTCTTCACGCCCTACGTGGTGCGCCTCGCGGGCCGCGTGGACCTGCTGCGCGGGCACTCGGTCCGTCACACCGGCCCCGCGCTGCTGCTCGGCCGCGCGCTCGCCCGCTCGAGCGTGCCCGTGGTGCTCCATCACCACCACCTCTATCCGCGCTGGGCGCGGCTGGAGGCGGCGATCGCGCGCCGCGCCGACGCGGTGATCACCGTGTCCGAGCACTCGCGCGACGAGCTCGCGGCGGCGGGCGTCCCGCGCGAGCGCGTGCACGTGATCCGCGAGGGCATCGCCACTCCGCCGCCGACCGAGGGGCGGCCGGACGCCTGGCCGGGCGACGGGCTGCGGCTGCTGCACCTCGGCCGGCTCGAGCCGCGCAAGCGCCCCGGCCTGGCGATCGACACGCTCGCCCTGCTGCGCCGCGAGGGCCTCGAGGCCTCGCTCGTGCTCGCCGGCGAGGGGCCGCAGGAGGAGCTGGCCGCCCGCGCCGCCGGGCTGCCGGTGCGCTTCGCGGGGCGCGTCCCGGAGGCGGAGAAGTGGCGCCTCTACGACAGCGCGGACGTGCTGCTGTTCGGCTCGACGCTCGAGGGCTTCGGGCTCGTGGTCGCCGAGGCGCAGTCGCGCGGGCTGCCGGTGGTCGCCGCGGCCGGCACGGCGACCGCCGAGGCGCTCGATCCGGGCCGCAGCGGCCTGCTGGCGGCGCCCGGTCCGGAGGCGTTCGCGACGGCCGTGCGGCAGCTCGAGGATCCGCAGCGGCGCGCGGCCATGAGCGCGCGGGCGCGCGAGTTCGCGGCGCGGTTCGACTGGGACGCGTGCGCCGCCGAGGTGGCCGACCTGTATCGCTCGCTGGTTCGCGGCTGATGTCCGCCCGAGTCGACGTCGCGCTTCTCTCGCTCGGTACCACCGCCGGACTGCGGCACGCCGACGAGGCGCTCGCCCAGCTGCTCACGGCCACGGGCTTGACCTGCGGGATCGTGCGCGTGCGCTTCGGCGCGACCGCTCGCCTGCGGCGCCAGATCACGGTCCTCGACCTGGTCGAGGGCCTCGCCGCGCGCCGGGCCGCTCGCGCGACGTGGGACGCACGCGCGGTCATCGTCTCGAGCGCCACGACGGGGCTGTTGATCGAGCGCCCGCGGGTCCCGTGGGCGGTGCGGTTCGACTCGCCGACGGCGCTCAACCGGCCGGGCTGGAGCGGCGCCTGGCAGCGCGCGCGCGAACGGCGCGTGTTCGCGGCCGCCGACGTCCTGCTGCCGTACGGCGAGGCCGCTGCGCGCGCGGCCGAGCCGGCGCTGGCCGGCGCCGCCCGGCGGCCGCGGATCATTCCGGTGCCCGTGCTGATCGAGGCGCCGGCGGTCGAGGACGTCGCCGGCGGCGACGAGGCCGGCCGAGGTGCTGGCGGCCGCGAGGTGGTCGCCTACGCGGGCTGGCTGCGGAAGCGTGGCATCGACATCCTGTGCGCGGCCTGGAACGAGGCGGCGCTGCCCGGCGTGCGCCTCGTGATCGGTGGCGCCGACCGCGAGACGGGCCTGGCCTGGCTGACCCGCTGCGGCGTGCCCGAGCCGCAGAACGTCGAGTGGGCGGGCGACGTGCCGCACGGCCAGTGGCTCGAGCGGGTGGCTCGTGCGCGCGCGTTCCTCAACGCCTCGCGGCGCGAGGACTACGGGCAATCGCAGCTCGAGGCGCTGGCCGCGGGGACCCCGCTGGTCACCGTCCCCTCACCCGGCGCCTACGAGGCGTTGCCGATCGCGCGCCGGCTCGCACCGGAGCTGGTCGCGGCCGACGGCACGCCGGCGGCGCTCGCCGCCGCACTGCGCGCCGGCCTCGAGCTGCGCGACCGCGAGGGCTACGCGCGCCGCGCGGCGGCCGAGATGGCGCCCTACCGGCGCGACGCCGTGCTCGCGGTCGTGCGCGACGAAGTGGCGCCGGCGCTCGGGCTCGGATCGCCCCGCCCCTCGTAGGTCGGACGGGCTGCCGCCCACCTCACAGGGTGGGCGGCAGCCCGAACGCCTCGAACAGCGCCGCGTCGAAGGTGGTGATCTCGGCGACCTTCCCGTCGCGCGCGCGGATGACGTCGATCTTGAAGGCGCGATAGGTGTCGTCGCCGAACGCGAGCAGGTAGCTCGCGGCCGCCGGTTGGCGGTTGGCGCGCGTCGGCACGAGGCGCCAGTCGCCCGGCCGCTGCGGGCCGTAGGCCTGCTCGAGCAGCCCGGCGATCGCCTGGCGGCCCTCGAACAGGAACGGATTCGGGGGCATCGTCACGCGCACGTCGTCGGTGATCAGGGACAGCGCCAGCTCGGTGTCGCCGCGCTCGTGGGCGTCGATGAAGCCCGCGAGCAGCTCGCGCTCGGTCTCGCTGACCTCGCCCGCGGCCCAATCCTCGCGCCGCCCGGCCGGCAGATGGTCGCGCAGCGTGGCCCGCGCGCGCTGGAGCGCGCTGTTGACCGCGGCGACGGTGAGCTCGAGCAGCTCGGCGACCTGCTCCGCGGCCCACTCGAGCACGTCGCGCAGGATCAGCACCGCGCGCTGGCGCGGCGGCAGGAGCTGGATCACGGCGAGGAAGGTGAGCTCGATCGTCTCGCGGGCGATGACCGCGGCATGCGGCTCCTGCTCCGCCTCGGCGAGCAGCCGGTCCGGATACGGCTGCAGCCACGGGATGTCGCGGAACGACTCCAGCGAGGCCACGCGCCGGCCGTCGCTCTTGATCTTGTCGAGGCACGCGTTGGTGGCGATCTTGTAGAGCCAGGCGCGGAACCACTCGTCGCGCTCGAGCGTCTCGCGCCGGCGCCACGCGCGCAGCAGCGTCTCCTGCACGAGGTCCTCCGCCTCCTCGAAGTTCCCCAGCATGCGGTAGCAGTGCACGTGCAGCTCGCGGCGATGCAGCTCGGTGCGGGCAGCGAACTCGGCCTCCGTCGTGGTCATGTCCCTGAGGTAATGGTCCGTTGGGCGGGCCCCTCGCTAGTCCTCGAACTCGTGCTCGTGGCCCTGGCCGGTCCGCGGCTTGGAGCCGAAGCCGCGTTGCAGGCCGCCGGTGCTCACGCCCGGCGGCGGACCGCCCGGCTGGGGGTCGCCGGCGCGGCCGCGGTGGGTGGGGCGGTCACGATCGCGGCTCGGCTGGACGCGCTTGGGCT
Organism: uncultured Solirubrobacteraceae bacterium; assembly: GCA_963830725.1. Taxonomy (GTDB): domain Bacteria; phylum Actinomycetota; class Thermoleophilia; order Solirubrobacterales; family Solirubrobacteraceae; genus DASSUW01. The sequence continues at coordinate 174,574 of CAWHNO010000014.1, forward strand.
CGCCGCGCTGCTTGGGGAAGTGCGGCGGCCACGGCGCGTCCCCGAGGCCGCCCTCCTCGTCGCGGCGGGCAAGCTCGAGCAGCGCGTCGAGCGAGCCCACGTTGAGGTCGATGTCGGCGGCCGGGTCGCCGACCGTGCGCAGCCGCTCGGGCACGGTGTCGATTCGCAGGTCGCCGGGCTCGGCGTCCGGCACCTCGTCCCATTCGAGCGCGCACGAGACGCGCGCATCGGGCGTCGGGCGCACGGAGTAGCCGGAGGCGACCGTGCGGTCGCGCGCGTTCTGGTTGTAGTCGACGAACACCCCGTGGCGCTCCTCCTTCCACCACTTGGTCGTCGCCAGGTCGGGCGCGCGGCGCTCGACCTCGCGCGCCATCGCGAGCGCCGCCCGCCGCACCTCGAGGAAGTCCCACTCCGGCTCGATCCGCGCGTTGACGTGGATGCCCTTCGAGCCCGAGGTCTTCGGGTAGCCGCGCAGGCCGTGCTCGCTCAGCACGTCGCGCACCACCATCGCCGTCCGCCGCACCGCGTCCCAGCTGATGCCGGGCGTGGGATCGAGGTCCACGCGCAGCTCGTCGGGATGGTCGAGGTCGGCGCGCCGCGCGGGCCACGGGTTGAAGTCGATGACGCCGAGGTTGACCGCCCACACCAGGTGCGCCTCGTCGTTGGCCACGAGCTCCTCGGCGGTGCGGCCCGACGGGAAGGAGACGGTCGCCGTCTGCAGCCAGTCCGGCACCTTCTGCGGCACGCGCTTCTGCCAGATCGGGTCCTCCATGATCCCGTTGACGAAGCGCTTGAGCACCGTCGGGCGCTCGCGCAGGTGCACGAGCACCGCGTCGGCGGCCGTCACGTAGTACTCCGCGAGATCGAGCTTCGTCCAGCCGGCCTTGGGGAAGTAGACCTTGGCCGGGTTGGACAGGCGGACCTCCCTCCCTGCCAGCTCGAGCATCGTGAAGTCGCTCTTCGCCACCGTCCTGGAGCGTACCTGTCGATTTCCGCTCGCCGTTCGTGTAGACGGGGAACGAACAGGCGGGACGTGCGCTACGGGGTGCGCCTGCGGCCGGTCGGCCGCGGCGGCGCCGAGGCGGCGGCCTGCCGGCGCTCGGCCGCCTCGCGCTTGAGACGGCGCTGGACCTCCGTGGCCTCTTCCGCCCGCTCGGCGGGCGTCTTGCCTCTCGGCCGTTCCTTGCGCGACGACGGGCGTTGCGGCGGTGCCATGTCCGGCACTCCTCGCTCGCTCCCCTTGGGCTCGGGCGCACGCGGAGGGAGGGGAGGCGGCCCCGGGCGTGCGATGGAGCCAAGCCTACTCGGCGGCGGAGGCCGGCATCGCCGGTCCTCCGCCCAGCCGATCGGGTTCAGCGCTTAGAGCGTGGTGACGTTCGCGGCGGCGGGGCCCTTGGGTCCCTGCTCGGCCTCGTAGGACACCTTGGCGCCCTCGGCGAGGGTCTTGAAGCCCTCACCGACGATCGCGCTGTGGTGGACGAAGAGGTCCTTGGAGCCCTCGTCCGGCGTGATGAAGCCGAAGCCCTTGTCGTCGCTGAACCACTTGACGGTTCCAGTTGCCATGTTGTTCCTCCACGGCGTCGTGTGCACTGCGTACGCGGGAGAAGCGGTGAAGCGACAACTGCGGGCGCTGGGCACTGCGTCGCCGGATCGCTGATGATCCGGCCGTACGCGGGACAGATTAGCGTGTTGGCGGTTCCAGGTAGGCTCGTGCTCCGCCAGCGAATCTCGTCAGGAGTCAGGGAGTGCCGCGAACGCTGCGCCCGCCGGTACGGAGCACGCTGGTCACAACCGCGGGCGCGGTCGCCGTCGTCGGGGTGCTGGCGTACGTGCTCGCGGATCGGCGGGACGAGTTCAGCGCCGCGCTCGGAGCGGCGCCAGTGTGGATCCTGCTCCTCGCCACGGCGCTGCAGCTGCTGGCGCTCCTGACCCGCACCGAGGCCTGGCGAATCTGCGTCGTCGCGGCGGGCGGCTCGGTCGGCCGGCGCTGCCTGTTCCGGGCGGCGAGCGTGGGCTACGTCGTCGCTCAGCTCAACAGCCAGCTCGGTGCGGCCGCGCGCATCGGCGCCCTGCGCCGCGCCGGGGGCGACGAGTGCCCGCGCGTGCCGGCGCTGATCGCGGCGGAGGTGCCGATCCTCGCGATCGAGGCCGTCCTGGCCGCGCTGACGTCGTTCACGTTGGTCGGCCCGCTCGGGCTGCCCTGGTGGCTGCCGCTCGTGCTGCTGGCGCTCGCGGCGGCTGCTGATGGCGGGCCTGCGGCGCGCGGCGAGTCGCTGGCGCGCGGGCTTCTGCAGCGGCCTGGCGATCCTGCGCAGCCTGCGCGGCCGGAACGCCGTCATCGCGCTGATCCTCGTGGCGGTCGGATCACAGATCGCACGCAACTGGCTGATGCTGCACGCCGTCGGCGTCGAGGCGTCGGTGCTGGACGCGATCGCCGTGCTGATCGCGATGGTCACGCTCAGCCAGCTGCCGGTCGGCCCGAGCGTCGGGGCGGCGGCCGTGGTCCTCATCCTCGGCGCCAACGGCGTCGCGCTCGCCGCCGCGGCCGGCGTGCTGTTGACCGCGACGGGGACCGCCGGCGCGCTCGCGTTTGCGACGTGGGCCGGGCTCGATCGCCTGTGGATCCTGCGACCCGCCGCCCAGCGTCGGCCGCGTGCGCCGTGGTCGCGCAGCCCGCGATCGAGGCCGGCCGCTAGACGTCGGAGGCGTCGTCGCCGAGCAGCGGCTGCCAGTGGTCGGCGGTGAGCCGGGCCCCGTCGGTGGTCTCGCAGAAGCCGGTCAGGACCGCGGCGAAGCGCTCCGGGTCGGCGGCGTGCGGGAGGTGACCGGCGCCGTCGAAGACCTCGAAGCGGCTGCCCGTCATCGCCTCGTGCGCCGCGACGCCGTGGGACACCGGGATGATCGAGTCGCGCTCGCCCCACACGATCAGGCTCGGGATCAGCGAGGCGAGCGCCAGGCGGTCGTGAGCGCTGACCCGCTGACCGCTCGGCTCGATGACCGCGCGTACGGTGTGCAGGAAGGCCTGTCGCGAGCCCGTGCTGTCGAGCGACGCGAAGCCTTGGGCGAGCACTTCGACGTCACCGCCGGGCGCCAGCCGCGCGCGTCGCAGCAGGCCGCCCAGCCGGCGCCCGGCCCCCACGAGCGGCGTCGAGGTCAGCACCGGCAGGACGTAGTCGGCGCCCGGGAGCGCGGCCGCCCGCAGCAGCAGGTGCACCTCGCGGCCGAGCCCGCCGCTGGACACGAGCACGAGCCGCTCGCAGCGCTCCGGGAACTGGTAGGCGAACTGCATGGCGATGCCGCCGCCGAGCGAGTGCCCGACCACCGTCACGTGCTCGACCCCCAGCGCGGTGAGGAGGTCGCGCACCCCGGTCGCATGGGCGCCGAGCGAGTAGTCGCCGCGCGGCGTCGCCGACTCCCCGTGGCCGAGCAGGTCGGGAGCGATCAGGGTGAAGCGCTCGCTCAGCGCGGGCGCCACGAGCTCCCAGGTCTGCGACGAGTTCGCGATGCCGTGCAGGAGCAGGAGCACGGGGCCGCTGCCGGCGGTCCGGTACGTCACCGCATGCCCGTGCAGCGTCAGCTCGTGCGGGGTCAGCGTCGCCAGTTCCGGCTCCTCACGTTCCTCAGGCTACGTGCCCGCCCGCGGTGAGGACCGCGAGCAGGTCGCCGACGCGCCGGTTGCGGGCAAGGGCGTCGGGGACGGGGAGGTCGGACCGGATCGTGTAGCGGTTCCGGCGGCCGACGCGACGGCGCGACACGTAGCCCGCGTCGGCGAGCTCCCCGACGATGCGGTGGGCGGCCCGCTCCGTGATCCCGACAGCCACGCCGATCTCACGCAGCCGGATCCCCGGGTCCTGGGCGATGCAGATCAGCACCCGCCCGTGGTTCGTCAGGAACGACCATGTCGCAGGTTCGGACATGCGCGAAACCATGATACGAATTTCTAGATTTGGCGTTCAGCTATAGTTGCGGGGCGATGAGCGACACCGGCAAGAACGAGCGGCCGGCCGCCCCTCCGAAGCGTGGTGAAGCCGCATGGCGAGCTGCCAAGGAGGAGATCGCCAGCCGCAACGAGAAGGCCAGTAGGCTCGCCCGGGCGCGGCGGCAGGCCGAGTACGAGGAGCTGGCCGCGCGCCGTCGGGCCGACGAGCTGCGCGAGCGCGCGGAGCTCGCGAAGCGCAGACCGTAGCCCCCAGACGAAACGGACCGACCGCATGGCATCGAGCTCCAAGCACAAGACCACCATGGCAAAGCTGAATCGCGAGCGGGCGCTGCAGGAGCGCCGCCTCGAGAAGCAGGCCAAGAAGGACGCGCGGAAGCGCGCCGCGGCCGCTGAGGCGGCAGCTCCGGGCGAGCCGGCGGACGTCCCGGAGAACCGCACCTCGTAGACGGGCCGGAAGGCGCCGTAGCGCCAGATGATGGTGGCGATCAGGAAGAGCCCGTAGTCGAGGGCGAACTCGCGGCGCACGACGCCGAGCTTCGCGAGAACGACTATCGGTGAGAACCGGCTTCGGTGTCGAGCGGCGCGCCACCGAATCCCAATTCGTTGCCGTCCGGGTCGCGGTACAGCGCCTTGCGCACGCCGTTGGAGTAGGTGAGACGCTCGTCGGGCTCGAGTCCGCGAGCAGCGACCGCGGCTATGTGACCATCGAGATCGTCGAGGAAGAGGGTCACCACGGAGTTGCCGGCGCCGTCGCTGTGTTCCACGACGTAGACCGAGCGGTCTTCGGCAACCGTCCAGACCGCCTCGGTGGCGTTGGGGAAGAACGACGGCTCGCCGAACAGCCGCTCGTACCACGGTTGGGCCGCCTGCAGGTCCCGCACCCGCAGACCCGCGAAGAGGTGCAACGACATCGCCGCGAGTCTAGGTCAACGCGGCGGCCGCGACGGTGACGCCGCTCGGGTCGAGCGATGAGTTCCGTTAGGGCTCCGCGTCGTGTCAGCGCGCCGGTCGTGCCTCGAGCCAGCGCTCGACCGCCTCGCTCGCCTGGTCCACCGCCGCCTCCGGCGTGGCGCCCCGGTGACGCAGAGTTCGCCACACCTCGACGTCGGTCAGTGCCCTCAGGGACGGCACCGAGGAGCTGTCGGGGCGCAGCGGACGGAGCGCCTCGACGACGAGGGCGTCGAGGGCGTCGTCGAGCGCCTCCATCGACTCGTCCACGACCGGCACATCGCTGCGCTCGCGGCGCCCGACCGTGATGCCGTCCGCCCCGCGCTCGTAGGCGCCGAAGAACGTCTCGACCAGGCGGTGGATCCGCTCGTGCTCGGATGCGGCGCCGGCGAAGACCACGCGCGCTCGATCGTGCGGCGGAAGCTGCAGGCTCTCCATGAGGTGCTGAGCGCAGCTTCTGACCAGGTCATCGAATGTCGGAAACAGCGCCTCCACGGTCTCCACCGGCACACGCGCCTTGTCGGCGATCTCCGACCACGTCGTCGCCTCGATGCCCTGGCTCGTGTGCAGCTCGAGCGAGGACTCGATGATTCGCTCACGGGTGGGGTCGACCTCGCGGGGCTCGCCTGGCTCGTCCCCGTACGCTGCCTCGAAGCCGCGTTCAGGGAGCGTGTGGGCGCGGGGACCAGCCGGCTGCGCCTCGTCGTGGCCGGCAGCGGCAACGTGGACGGCTCCTCACCGCCGGCGAACGAAGCGGTGCTGCTCGACGCGCGCACGGGCGAGGTGCTCGTCCGTCAGCGCAAGGTCCACCCGTTCAACTTCTCGCACGACGATCTGGAGCTGTGGGGGCTGAGCGATCGCCTGACGGGTCCGATCGACGAGGACCTGAGCCGCGGCGAGCGAGTATGCGTGGTGGAAGCCGGCGGCGCCCGGCTGGCGATCCTGGTATGCGAGGACCTGGCTCGGCTACACGCGTTCGCCGCGGCGCTTCACGCCCATGGGGTGTCGCTGCTCCTGGTGCCGGTGTTCGCTCGGCCGACCAAGGACCGACGCTGGGAGCGCGCGCGGGCCGAGGTCTACAGCGACGCCATCGGCTCGACCGTCGTGGTCGCCAACAGCCTGGTGATCGCTGAGATCCTGCGCAGCCCCACGCCGGTGGGGACGGCGATCGCCGTCGCGCCGGGCCACGTCGCGGTCGGGCACTCGTGCGAGCCGGACGACATCGTGGTGTTCGCACTCGACTGCGACCGCCCCCGCGTGGCGTACGAGCCTGTGGCCGTCACGAACCACTGAAGCGCGGGCCTGCCGCGAACGACGTCGGCGATTCGCCAACGCCTGACGATCGCGCTGCTAGCGGGAGGCTCCGACGGGTGTGGTGAGTTCGGCGAGGAGGGCCTGTACGCGTTGGCTGATGTCGTCGCGGATGCGCCGTACGCCGTCGAGGTCGGTGTCGGCGGGGTCGTCGACTTGCCAGTCTTCGTAGCGCTTGCCGGGGTAGATCGGGCAGGCGTCGCCGCAGCCCATGGTGACGACGGCGTCGGCGGCCTGGACGACCTCGTCGGTCATCGGTTTGGGGAATGCCTTGCTGATGTCGATCCCCAGCTCGCTCATGGCGGTGACGACGTCTGGGTTGATCTGGTCGGCGGGGGCGCTGCCGGCGGAGCGGACGTGGACGCGGCCCTGCGCGTAGTGGTCGAGCAGCGCGGCGGCCATCTGGCTGCGGCCGGCGTTCTGGACGCACACGAACAGGACCTCGGGCACGGGCTTGGCGACGGTGCCCTCGACCTGGCCGAGTGCGCGCAGGCGCTCGCGCGCGAAGCGATGCACGAACAGCGGCACGTAGTCCGTGAACCGTGCGCCCTTGAGCGCGACGAGCGATTCGGCCATGAAGCGCTCGATCGTCTCGGCGGAGAAGATGCCGGCGAACTCCTCGCTGAGTCTGTCCAGGCCCTTTTCGAGGTGCCCGCGGGTGATCAGGTCGACGTCGAGCTCGCGCAGCGTGGTGGCCATGGCCGGTCCTCCTCGTGCCTGGAAGTCTGCGGCAGGGGCCGATGCTATCCATTGACATGCGTCGGTTCAATTGATATGCATAGATTGATGGCGATCGATCTGGAACTGGCGCCGAAGACCAAGCGCCCCGCCGGCGAGCCGTGCTGCGAGCCGGTCGTCTACCCGGATGTCGAGCGCGCGCAGGCGATCCGGATGGCCGACGTGGCGAAGGCCCTGGGCGACCCGATCCGCCTGCAGCTCGTCGACGTGCTGCGCAGGCACGCCGGCAAGGTGTGCGTGTGCGAGCTGGTGCCGCTGTTCGACATCTCCCAGCCCACGCTCTCGCACCATCTCAAGCGGCTGCGTGAGGCCGGCATCGTCGACTCCGAGCGGCGCGGCCTGTGGGCCTACTACTACGTGATCCCCGACGCCCTTGAGGAGCTGACCGCATGGCTGAGCTGACGACTGCCGCCGAGACGGAGGCCGCTCCCGGCGGCTGCTGTTCGCCCGCGGCGCAGGAGAGCTGCTGCGAGCCCTCCGAGAAGGCCGTCTGCTGCGACACAAGCGCCGCCGGCGGCACGTGCGGCTGCGCCGGGGACCAGGCCGTGCTCCCGGAGGCGGGCGACCTGCGCGAGGCCGTGCGCGAGCGCTACGCCGCGGCCGCCCGCGTGACCACGGGCGCGACTGCGGTGGCCGGCTGCTGCGAGCCCAACCCGGCCGCGATCAGCGACGAGCAGGCCGAGCTGTTCGGCGCCCGGTTGTACGCCGACGGCGAGCGCGACGAGCTGCCCGACACCGCGCTGCTCGGCTCGCTGGGTTGCGGCAACCCGACCGCCGTGGCCGCGCTGCACGAGGGCGAGACGGTGCTCGACCTCGGCTCGGGCGGCGGCATCGACGTGCTGCTGTCCGCCCGCCGCGTCGGCCCCACCGGCACCGCCTACGGGCTCGACATGACCGACGAGATGCTCGAGCTCGCGCGCGCCAACCAGGGCAAGGCCGGGATCGACAACGTCCACTGGCTCAAGGGGCACATCGAGGACATCCCGCTGCCGGCCGGCTCAGTCGACGTCGTGCTCTCCAACTGCGTGATCAACCTCTCCACCGACAAGCCGCGCGTGCTGCGCGAGGCCGCCCGCGTGCTCAAGCCAGGCGGGCGCTTCGCCGTCTCGGACGTCGTCGCCGACCCCGACATCGACGACGCCACGCGCGGCGACCTCGCGCAGTACGTCGGCTGCGTCGCCGGCGCGCTCACCCGCGACGAGTACGCCCGTTACCTCGCCGACGCCGGCCTGGCCGACGTCGAGATCATCGAGACCCACCGCGTGCACGAGCACGCCGGCTCGGCGATCGTGCGCGCCCGCAAGCCCGCGTAGCCGCCGCTCGGCGGGCGTTGTGCTCAGCACGCGAGTTCGATCGCGGGGCTGGCCGCGTTCTGGACGAGTTGCGCGAGGGCGGCGCGCTGGATGCGCGACACGTGCATCTGTGAGCAACCGATGCGTCGGGCGATCTCGATCTGGGTGAGGTCCTCGCGGAAGCGCAGATGCAGCACGAGCTGGTCCCGCTCTGACAGCGTGTCCAACAGGCGGTCGAGGGTCGCGGAGGTTTCAGCGTCCTCGAAGCCGGGGTCGTCGCCGCCGAGCCGTTCTCCGAGCGTCGCTGCGTCGCCCTCCTGTGTCGTCGCGGGACGGTCGAGCGAGTCGCCCCCACGCGCCTGGGCCGCTTCGGAGGCGTCGATGAGTTCTTCGAGTGTGCAGCCGACCTGCGCGGCGAGCTCGCGGGCGGTCGGGTTGCGCCCGAGATCATTGGTGAGCTGCTCGCGCTCGCGTTCGATCCGGATGGCGCGCTCCTGCAGGGCGCGCGGCGGGCGGACCGTCCAGGTGAAGTCGCGAAAGTATCGCCGGATCTCGCCCTGGATGGTCGGTATCGCGAACGTGCTGAATGAGGTGCCAAGCGCTGGGTCATAGCGGTCCAGCGCCTTCAGGAGCCCGATCGCGGCGATCTGCTCGAGGTCCTCGAGGGGGACTCGCATGCCACGATCGAAGCGCCGAGCGATCGAGTAGGCAAGCGGCAAGTAGCTACGGACCAGGCGTTCGCGGGTCCTCGGATCGCGGTTGTCGGCGTAGGCGCGCAGGTCTGCTGCCTGGCGCTCGCGACTATTCGCGGCGCTTCCGAGCGCCGCTCGCGATCTGGGCGACTCGTCACGGGCCATCCGTCGACGCCTCCCTTTCACGATCCGCGAGCAAGGATTCGCCTGCTTCGGTATCCAGGACGTCCTCTGGCGCCGCGAACGGCAACGCCTGATCCAGCCCGCACAGCTGGATCGCTTTGTCGATCGGAGCCGCAGGCGCGAGCAGCGTCAGCTGGAATCCGTCGCGCTGCGCTCGCTGGTCGAGCGCCACCAGCAGGTGCAGACCGGAGGAGTCGATGAAGGACAGGCCGCGGAGATCGACCAGCAGGCGCGCGGCAGGCTCGAAGCCCTTCGGCGCGGCGCGGAGAGCTTCGCCGATGGCAACGTCGAGCGCGGCGCGGAGCGTCTCGACGGTGGCGACGTCGAGCTCGCCGCGGGGTTGCACGATCGTGAGGTGATCACACCGCTGCACCTCGACGGCTAAGGGCTCGAGATCGGATATCGCGGCTGCTGGAGTTGATCCGGTGAAACGCCCGCCGTCGGATGACGAGCGACTCGTTTCCACGACGGTCAGCTGCGCACGACCCCGGGACGCGGCGCTCTGGCTAGCAGGGAAGCTCATCAGGAATCGCCTTCGGTCCTCGGGAATCTCAAATTCTCGGATTGGATGCGGCCAAAGCTCGTCGTTTCGCGCAACACTGTCAGGACCGTATCATGGTCTGATGAGAATATGAGGAAATTGTCAACCCAATTACTCATCAAGAACGATTCAAGAGCTCGCGTGCTGCAGGAATCGGTTAGCATCGCGGCTGTGTCTGACGAAGCTCGCGAGAGTCGCGGCGTCTACAGCATCGGTGCGGTGGCTCGAATGCTGGGGATTGCGGTCGCGACGATCCGCAACTGGGAGGACCGCTACGGGTCGGTCGTGCCGGAACGGAGCGCGGGGGGACACCGTCTCTACTCGCGTGACCAGATAGAGCAGCTGCGCTTCGTCGCTGCGGAGATTTCGCGCGGCCTGTCGGCGGCCGACGCTCACCGGCTGCTGGCCGAACCGAGCGAGGGTGGCCACCCCCTAGGGAACGGCGGGCGAAGCGGTGGTCCGCGGCTGCTCGTGCTGCTTGCCGAACGCGATCCCGTGGCCGCGGATCTGGCGCAGTTCTTCCTTCGTACCGAAGGGTATGAGGTGAGCCTGGCGTTGACGGTCGGCGAGGCTGAGCAGCAGTGGCTCGACAGCCGGCCCCAGCTCGCGATCGTGGAGCTGATGATCTCCGGAGGTGAGGGTTCGGAACTGTGCCGGCGCTTGAAGCAGCACGATGCTGGGGCCGTGCTCGCCATCTCCGTGCTGCAGGCTCGAGACGAGGCGCTGGCGGCGGGGGCTGACGCCTTCTTGCAGAAGCCGCTTGATCCGCTCGAACTCGTCTCCACCGTCAAGGACCTGCTCGGAGTGAGTGCGCTGGTCACTCGCCGCGGGCCCGAGAGTGCCTAGTGGACGAGCGCGCTCCAAGCGGCGATGCAGGGCTTGACCTGATCCTCGGCGGCGGTCTGCCGATGAACGGCATCAACCTGGTCATGGGGCTGCCGGGGTCGGGAAAGACGTTGCTCTGCCAGCAGTTCATGTTCGCCCGCGCTACCGCGGAGCGCCCTGCGATCTACCTGTCCACGGTCTCTGAGCCGTTCGAGAAGATCCTCCGCTACGCGGAGACGCTCAGCTTCTTTGATCGCGGCGCGATCGGCCGGTCGGTCTTCTACGATGACCTCGGCACGGCCGTGGCGGGCGAGGGTGGGCTGACCGCCGTGATCGAACGGATCGGCGCGCTGATCAGGGAGCGAAGGCCGGGGATCATCGCGATCGACAGCTTCAAGGCGCTCGGCGTGTTCGCGGATGACGCGCGGGGGTTCCGGCGTTTCCTGCACGACCTCGCCGCACTGCTCACGGCTTTCCCCGCCACGTCGTTCTGGATCGGGGAATACAGCGAGGACGAGGCGCACTCGGCGCCGGAGTTTGCCGTCGCCGACGGGATCATCTCGCTCGCGACAGCCCGCGTGAGCGAGCGCACGCTGCGGCTGATCGAAGTGACCAAGCTGCGCGGGGGCGACTTTCGCTCAGGACGTCACACGTACCGCCTCTCCGCGGACGGCATCACGGTCTTCCCCCGCCTCGCCGATCCTCTCAGGCTGGATGACTATCGGCTCAGCGAAGACCGCATCTCGTCCGGGATCGCGCCGCTCGACACCATGCTCGCCGAGGGCTACATGCCCGGTAGCTCGACGCTCGTGGCCGGGCCATCGGGCGCCGGCAAGACGTTGATGGGACTTCACTTCATCTTCAGCGGCGCCGCGGCCGGCGAGACCGGTGTGATCGCGACGCTGCAGGAGAACCCGATCCAACTGCAAAGGGTCGCCCGCGGCTTCGGCTGGTCGCTCGACGACGAGCGGGTGGCCGTCATGTACCGCTCTCCCAACGACGTCTACATCGACGAATGGGTGTACGAGCTGCTCGATCTCGTCAAGACCACCGGCGCGACGCGCGTCATGATCGACAGCCTCAGCGACCTGCAATACGCGACCCCAGACCCCGTGCGATTCCGCGAGTACATCTATTCGCTCACGCAACGCCTCTCGCGCGACGGCATCAGCCTGATCATGACCAGCGAGATCCCCGATCTCTTCCGCGTCGGCCGGCTCGCCGAGTACGGGATCTCGCACCTCTCCGACAATGTCGTCCTGCTGCAGTACCTGCGCGCCGAGTCACGCCTCCTGCGCACCGTCACGATCCTCAAGTCACGCGCAAGCGCCCACGACCCCGAGATCCGCGAGTTCGACATCGCCCCCGGCGGGATCGTCCTCGGAGACCCGATCGCCGGCGAGCACGTCTAGAGCGAGCTTGGCGCTTCAAGCGGGCTCTTGGCGCGCTTCCGGGCGGGCTTGGCGCGCTTCTGAGCGGGCTTGGCGCGCTTCTGAGCGGGCTCAGCGCGCTTCTTCTTCGTCGACCCGAGGTTCTTGACGCTTTGGACCGTCTCCTCGGGGACTGGTGGGCCGGCAGCACGCAGGCGCGTTATGCCCTCCTGTGCGAGTGCCGCGCCTCCGGCGGCGTACAGACCAGTCACGCCGAGCGCAGCGGTCGCCGGGCGAGGGCGGCGGGAAAGGAAGAGCACAAGCGCAGCGGTGCCCGTGCCTGCGGCGAGCGCAGCCAAGAACCCGGCTCCGCCGACCATGGCAGCCCCGGCGCCCGCCTGCTTCGCTTTCGCCGTCAACTCGCGCCGCGCGAGCTGCATCTCTTGTCGAGCCAGGACGACCGCCTGCTCCGACACCGTCTGCACCATGTCTTCGAGCGGACGCTCGATCGCCTTGTCGGATCCAGGAATCGCCATGAGAGATGACCTACCCGGCCCTGCATGCAAACAAGCACCAAGGCCACGCGGGCCGCTCTTGGCGGAGCTCCAAGGCGTCCCGCAGCTGCTGCCGGCAGACGAGCAGGTCGCGACATCGGTCAGGGCGTTGGGGATGGCGTCGCGGTCGGCGGCTCCGGCGTCGGGGTGCCCGTGGGCTCGGGTGTCGGCGTGATCGTCTCGGCCGGCGTCGGCGTGGCCGTCTCGGCCGGCGTCGGCGTGGCCGTCTCGGCCGGCGTTGGCGTGGCCGTCTCGTCCGGCGTTGGCGTGGCCGTCTCGTTCGGTGTTGGTTCCGCCGACGGCGCGTCCGTTGATCCCGATGGTGGCGTCGCGGTCTGCTCGGGAGACGGCGTCGCGGTCTCGATCGGCATAGTCTCGGCGGGCGGCTCGGATGACGACGTTGTCTCCTCGCCCGTGGCGGGAACGACCTCGGTCGCGACCACCTCCCGCAGCTCGTCCATCAACCCGTCTAGCTGCGCACGGATCTGGTCGACCGGAGCATCCGAGCTGCTGACGAGCACCACCGCCGCGAGTAGTGCGGCCAGCTTCTCACGGCCCTCGGGCGTCAGGCTCAGCACGCTGGGCACGGCGAGCACGAGCTGGTACGCGTAGGCGAGCGTCACGCAGCTCGGGCAGCGGTCGTTGAGCGCCACGGCGAGGTTCGTCGGGGCAGCGACCTGGATGTCCCCGGTCGCGATCAGTACCTGGATCGCGATCGCGATCGTGCGGCATGCCTGGCAGTTCCCGTAGGCCATTGCCGTGTTCGACTGGTCGATCACGCCGCCTTGGATGAACTGCAGGTCGAACGCGAGGCGGAACACGAACATGCCGTCCTGCGTGTTGGTCGCCACCGCGGCGTTGTCGCCGTCCGGTAGCGGGCTCGTCGGCTCCGGAGTCGGCGTGGTGGCCGGCGCCGTACTCGGCTCGGGAGCGGCCGTCGCTGTTCCGTCCGACCGAGGCGGGGCGCCAGGCACCGGAGTGGGTGGGGCGTCGTCGTCGGGGTCGTCGGGGTCGCCGGGTCCGCTCGGATTGCCGGCAGACGGGGCGTCATCCGGCTCGCGCGAGTCCGCGGTCCCGCTGCCGGTATCGACCTGCGCCGCCTCACTGGAGGTCGGCAAGTGTCCGAACTGCAACTCCTGGCCGGCGGCGTAGGCCGGCTGGCCGTCTGGTATCTCGGCCGTCGCCGTTATCGCCTCGGGGATCGTGCCCCGCTCGCCCGGACGGAGCGGCTCGTAGTCGCCGTTCGGCCACCAGACGGCGACGATGAAGGCCACGACTGCGGCGCTGCCTGCGAGCGCGACGGCCCTGCGCGGGAGGCTGCCGCTCGACCACTGTGCAAGACGCCGGCCGGCGGCGCGTCCGGTCCGGGCCAGGATCAGACCGATCGCGAGGGGCTGCAGCAGCAGTGTCATGACCTGCAGCGCCCCGAGCCCGGTCAAGGACCACTCGTGGCGGCGGAACGCCTCAAGGGCCAGGGCGACGTGCAGTCTGAGGGAGTCGAACGCCGTGGCGAAGATGCGCGGCGCACCCATGACCATCCACGTGAGGAGTACGGCCAGCAGAGGCACGAGCAGCGCGATGTAGACGGTCACGACCGTGCGAACCCAGGGCTTGAGCTCGCGTACCGTCGGGTCCGCCCGCCTGAACGGGACCAGGCTGCGGAAGATCGGTCCGATCCGCGAGAGGATGTCCGGGACGCCGGTGAGGTCGCTGAGCACGTAGTAGCCGTCGAAGCGGAGCAGCGGGATCAGCTGCTGGACGATCGCGAGGTGCTGCACCGCCGCGAGGAGCAGCAGCGCTTCGTGGCCCGTCGCGAAGTAGGCGCCGCCGGCCAGCAGGGCGACAATGGCGTTGAAGTAGATCCCGCCGAGGTCGGTGCGCAGCCGCCCGCGCCGGTCGAGGCGGTACGTGTCGGTCACGTCGCAGTAGAACGCCGGCCAGACGAGGTAGAGGCCCGCGCCGATGGCGCCCGGTCGGGCGCCGCCGTAGCGGCAGGCCGCGGCGTGGCCAAGCTCGTGGAAGGCCGTGGCCGCGACGATGCAGACCACCAGCCCGAGGAGCAGCGTCGGCTCGTACATCACGGCCCGCAGCCCGGGAACGATGCCGTGGAAGCCGAACAGCCACGTGTCGAAGGCGACCAGCGCGGCGAGCACGATCGCCATCACCGGCGACGCGAACAGCGGCGCGAAGGCTCGGCCCAGGGCCTGGACCGTTTGCTCGGGCAGCAGCGGCCGCCGATGGCGCAGCGCGAGCAGCGGGGGTCGCTTGGCCAGCTCCGGCGTGGAGCCGTCGGGCGCCGTGAGGACTCCCAGCGGTCGCAGCTTGCGCTCGACGAGGAAGCGCACGTTGTCGGCGCTCACCCGCCGGCCGATGCGTGGTCCGACGCGTGCCGCGATCTCACCCAGGTCGCGGCGACCGTCGGCGGCCTCGGCGACGAGATACAGGAGCGGCGTGAGCTGGATGACCTGGCCGTCGCGCCGTCGGACGAGATACGGCGGCTCCTTGAAGCCGGACCCCTCGAAGCGCCCCACCAGCTCCAGCCCGGCGGGCCGGCTCGGAACGTCCGAGGCGGCAGGAGAGGACGACGCCTGTCGGTCCGACGGCGCTGGAGCTGGAGGTGCGGTGGGGGTCGCGATCGTCGTCACGGGCATCGCTCAGCCGGTGCCCCGATGCCTGCGTGGCGCCTGGCCCCCCGGCGCCACGCAGGAGGGGGCGGGAGGCCCGTCGGCCGGGTTACGGTGTCGCGCCTCCGCCGACCAGCTCGCCCTGATCGATCACGGACGTCTGGTTGGCGGTCGCGCCGGCCAGGCCCTGCAGCGTCTGGATGATCACCGAGTCCTGGTTCGCGGTCGCGAGCGAGACCGCGCCCGGCGACAGGATGTTCGCGCTGACCGCCGCGTCGATCGGCGCCGCGATGTTCGCGTTCGCTGCCACGGCCGCGCCGACCGGGGCCGCGAGGTCCAGATCGAGGTCGAGGTCCGCGGCGATGTTCAGCAGCGACGAGCCGCCGACCAGGTCGCCCACCGTGCTGCCCGCGCCCGGGGTCTCCGTGGCGCTGCCGACAAGGTCGCCGCCGGCGCTCGACTCGCCCTGGGCGATCGCCGAGTCCTGGTCGGTCGTCGCGATGGCGTCGCCGAGCAAGGTCTGCTGCAGCAGCGAGTTCTGATCGGCCGTGGCCAGCGCGACGGCGTTCGGCGACAGCAGGTTCGCCGTGACCGCCGCGTCGATCGGCAGCGCGGCATTGGCGTTCGCCGCTACCGCCGCCGTGATCGGCGCCGCCAGATCGAGCGCAAGGTCGAGGTTCACGTCGACATCGAGCAGCGAGGTGCCCTGGAGCGCACCGAGGAGATCGGCGAGCGTGTCGCCGACCGTGCCGACCGTGTCGTTCACAGCCGGCAGCGTGTCGCCGACGGTGCCGAGCGTGTCGTTCAGCGTGTCGCCGACCGTGCCGAGCGTGTCGTTCAGCGCCGGCAGCGTGTCGCCGACGGTGCCGAGCGTGTCGTTCAGCGTGCCGCCGACCGTGCCGACCGTGTCGTTCAGCGCCGGCAGCGTGTCCCCAAGCGTCGACACGGTGTCGTTCAGCGTGGCGCCGAGCGTCGGCACGGTGTCGTTCACCGTGGTGCCGAGCGTCGGCACGGTCTCGTTCACCGTGGTGCCGAGCGTCGGCACGGTCTCGTTCACCGTGGTGCCGAGCGTCGGCACGGTCTCGTTCACCGTGTCGCCGACGGCCCCCACGGTATCCCCGACAGGCGGGACGGTGGTCGCGCCGGTCGCATCTGTCACCGCCGGTTCGGCAGCGGTGGTCAGGGGCGGGATCGCGTCGGCAGTCGTCTGCTCTGCGGCGCCCACGGCCGGATCGACAGCCGCCTCGACCTGCGTCTCCACAGGATCGGCCGGCGCGCTCTCAGGTACGTGGGCGGTGTCGGTCGCAGACTCGACCGGAGCCGCCTGCGCCTGGGTCGGCTCCGTGACAACTGCATCGTCGAGTGTCGGCACGGCCGGATCCGCAACTGGACTCGTCGTCTCGGCCGGAGCCGTCACCGGCTCGACCGGGGCCGCCGAGGGCGCGGTCGCGACATCGCTCGCAGCAGCGAGCGTTCCGGTAGTGCCCGTAACAGTGAACGTGGACATCAGAGCGCGCTCAGGCAGGCTGTCGGCGCTCTCCGCCTCGAGCTGCTCAAGCGTCAGCTCTTCGTCGATCTTGTCGTCGAACGGGGCCATGCGAGTTTCCTTCCGGGGCTTATCTCGGGGTCCCCACAGCCCTTACCGGCCGTCGCCGACGCCTAACGTCACATCGGCGGCGTCAACAACCTATGACGGGTCCGTTCAGCAGCCGAGCCGCGTCCGGATGGACGCGGGCGTCACGCCGAGCGCCACCAGCGTGCGCAGGGCTCCGCCGTCACTGTCGGCGAGGGCAGCGAGCAGCAGCTGGTCGCTCCCCAGCCGCTCGTCACCGCGCGCGACCGCGACCTGGCCCGCCAGCCGCAGGATCCGGAGCAGGCTCGACTCAGCGTCGCCGTTGGACCGCGCATCGTCCGGCGCAGATGCTCGGGCGCATGCCTGCGCCGCCTCGAGCGTCACGCCCTCAGCCTGCAGGGCGCGCGCCGCGTCGGTGTGCGTGCCGAGGATCCCGAGGAGGATGTGCTCGCTCCGAGGCGGGTCACCGGCCGCGATGGCACGCTCGCGCGCCAGTCGCACGGCCGTACGGGCGGCGTCGGTGGCGACGAGCCGCCGAGGACGCTCCGGCGGACGCTCGGGTGCCAGGTGGCGGTATCGCCGGTGAGCTGCCTGCCGCGAGATGCGCAGGGCGCGCGCGACGTCGCCGAACGACCGCCCGGACGCGAGCGCGCGTTCGACGTTCGCGCGGACGCACTGCTCGAGCTCGTGCCGCAGCTCAGCCAACGCCCGCAGGGCCGACTCGGCATCCTCGGCGTGCGCCGCCCCGTCTGCGAGCTCGCAGATTCGCTCTGCCTGCTCCTCCATCGACCGAGCGTCTACCCGTTCTCCGCTCGGCGCTGTCGCCGTGCACTTCTTTGACGACTGCGGTCGCCCGAAGCCGGAAAGACTGCTCGAATGGCCCATGAATCCAGCTGGAGAGATCGAGAGCTTCGCTTCACCCTCGTAGTGAGCCGGCCCACGGGAAGCCACTACCGCGCCCAGGCGGCGTGGGCGGACAACGACGAGGTCATCGCCGCGTGTGACGCACCCCGCCCCGGAGACAGCCTGGCCGGCGCTGCCGCCGCACTGGCGCAGGTGTTCGGGCGCGCAGAACTCGCCTCAGGCGTCGAGCGCGCGATCACGCAGACCGGCGGTGAACGCGGCGACTCCGCGTGAACGCGAGCCGGCGACTGGACTCGAGCCGGCGACCCGGACAGCCCGCCGTCCGATCACCGGGCCAGCGGGTGCGCCTTGTCCTTCAGCGCGAGCCGGTACAGAAGAAGCAAGACCATCACTCCGATGATCGCTCCGATCAGGCCGCCGAGGTCGAACATCGCGTTGTCGCCGATTCCGAGCAGCTCGGTGAACACGAGGAATCCGACGACCGAGCCGCCCAGACCGAGCAGCACCGTGGCGATGAATCCCATCTTGTCTCTGCCCGGCATCAGCAGACGCCCGATGTATCCGGCGACGATGCCCAGGATGATTGCTCCGACCATGGTTCAGCTCCCTTCCGCTTTTCCTCAGGCCTTCCCTTCTGACCCGCTGGACGAAACAGCTCAGGCCGATCGAGGCAGTTGCTCGAGATCCTCGATCGGTTCGCCGGCATGTCGGTTGGCGGGACGGCCGGCCGGTCGCGCGCCGCACGCTGAGGCGAGACCTGTCTGCAGCACGATGCCACGCGTTTGACGGGCCGAGTTCGCGGGCAGACCTCGTGTCCCGACGCAAGGAGGAGAGCGATGGCCGAGCAACAGTCTGTCGCCCGTAAGCAGTCGCGGTCCAAGCGCGACAAAAAGCAAGATGCCGATCCTGGCACGGGCAAGAGCGGCCATGAGGACGAGGTCGCGACTTACGAGCAAGAACTCGCTGCATACCTGCAAGAACGGATCAAGCCCGGCCTCAACAGCGGCGCCATCCCGCTCCTGGCCCGGTCCATCGCCAAGGACATTGCTCATCGCGAGCATCAGAACGGCACGCCCGAAGAGGCCCAACCGAAGGACGAGTCGACGGCCGACACGAAGAACGACTCCAGCGCCGAGTCAGACGACGAGCCGAGCGCCGAAGCAGACGACGAGCCCAGCGCTGAGGCAGACGACGAGCCCGGCGCTGAGGCAGACGACGAGCCCGGCGCCGAAGCAGACGACGAGCCCGGCGCTGAAGCAGACGACGAGCCCAGTGCGGAAACCGACGACGAGGAGAGCGCTGAAAGCGAAGCGTCCCCCGACTTCGAGGCAGACATGCGCGAGCTCCAGGCGGAGCTCGGCGAACACTGGATCCTGCGCTTCTCCGTCCAAGGCGACGATGGCTGGCTGACCGCCGAGAAGGACGACGGTAGCCAACGCGTTGAGGCGCCGGACGCGTCAGTGCTTGTCGAGGCAGTCGGACTGCTCAACGACCGCGGCGGCCGGTCGACCTAGACGGAGGGCCGCGTGAAGAGACGGGGCGATGGGTAACGCCTCGTCACCTTCACTACCGAGCGGAGCTCTGAGGCCAATGGCGGCGAAGCATCACACTGGCTCACGCACGCACGACGCAATCCGCGACGACGTCGAGAGATATCGACGCGTTGCCGAGGAGACGCTAGACCAGGTCGACTGGTGCATCAGCTACCTGTACCGGATCCGCAAGCCCGACATCGCGCGAGTGCTCGAGAAGAATCGATCGACGATCCGGCGCCGGATGAACCGCTCCGATGGCTGAGCGGGACATGCATCGCGCGCAACAGGACCGCGCTCACACGTCGGCCCCGCGTAGTTCACCTGGTTGAAGATGGACGGGCCCGGCTCAGCCGGACCCGCCCGGGACGAAGAGGCTGCAGGGCGGGGGAAATTGTGCGCCGAAACCGCGTCTTCGTCCGTACCGCAGCCTTCCCAGCTGGGACGGACGCAAACGAGGTTGCGATGGATCACGTCAGTCCATTGACACGCTCACGCCCTGCGGCGGCGGCAGCCTCGTCCGCCGCGTCGCGCAACCGGGCGACGCTCCGATGGAGCACGCGGGAAACGTGCATCTGAGACATCCCTACGCGGCGAGCGATCGCGTCCTGCGTCAGGTCCTCGCGAAACCGGAGCAGCACGATTTCGGCGTCCCGGGCGCTGAGTTTGGCGAGCAGCGGGGCCAAGACGGCACGGTCCTCGGCTCGCGCGTAACCGTCGTCGTTGGCGCCGTGCACGCGGCATGCGTCCGTGTCACCGACGCCGGGCGGTCCGGCGAGCGGAACCGTGGCGCGCGCGACGGTCAACTCGATGGCCTGGAGAATCGTCTCAGCGTCGGTCTCCAAGCGATCGGCGAGCTCATAGACCGTCGGCTGCCGACCGAACGACGACGTCAGCTCGTCACGGGCGTGCTCGATCTGCACGCCGAGTTCCTGGAGCCGGCGCGGCACGCGTAACGCCCACGTCCGGTCGCGGAAGTGCCGGCGAAGCTCGCCGAGAATCGTCGGCACCGCAAAGCTGCTGAACGCTGTGCCGCGATCCGGGTCGAAGCGGTCGATCGCATTCAGCAAGCCGATGCCGGCGACCTGCTCGAGGTCCTCGAGGGGTTCCCCGGAGCGACGGTAACGCGCGGCGAGGCTGCGGGCCAGCGGCAGGAAGCGTCGGAACGCCTGCTCGCGCTGCTCGGCGCTGTGGTGCGCCCGGAGCCGCGTGAACAGCATTCTCTCCTCGTACTGGATATTCGGGTCCACGCCGTTCCGGACGGCGCGGCGTGGCCACGAGTTACATCCCTTGCTGCCCGGTCGCTTCGACGACCACGATCCGCTCGACCAGGATGCTGTTGGGAATGCGGATCGTCTCCTCTCCGGCCTTGAGCGTCGTGGCGGCCCCGTCGATGCTGATGATCTCGCCGCGCATGTCACCGACACGAATCGTCTGCCCGATCTCGAAGTCTGCCCGCGCGTAGCGCCCGCTGGTGAGCGAGCGCGCGATCTCGCGGGCGCCAAGGCCGAAGGCCAGGGCGAGCGTGATGGCGATCGCGCCGAGCAGGACGATGGCGATGGCCGTCAACGGCGCCACGGTGACGCCCGCCTGCGCGGCGGCGCAGAGCCCGAACACGACGATGATCAGCACTTGGACGACCGGACCGATGGCAACCGGGAAGTCGAGCTGAGCGGAAGTGCGCTCGACCCACGCGCGCACGAACGCCCCTAACACGACTCCGAACAAGATCAAGGCCAACGCGGCGAGCAGCCGGGGAATGAACAGGATCCCTTCGTTGAGCGAGTCGCTCACGAACTCGAGACCGAGCAGCGTCAGCGCGGCGAACGACACCACGATGACGATCGTCAGCCGGACCGCCGTGCCGACGAGAGCCGCGAGCGAGTCGCCCAGCCCTGCCTGCGCGAGCAGCTCGCCGGTTCCCGAGCGGTCGGCGAAGCGATCGAGGCCCGCGCGGACGAGAGCGCGGCGTGTGATGCGTCCGATGAGGATCGCCGCCAGCAGACCGAGGATGAGCAGCAGGAGCGCCCCGGCCAACCGTGGGAGGAACTGCCCGAGCTGGTCGCCGGCCTGCTCGATGACGCTGGCGATCATCGGCGCCGCTCCCCAGAGCTGCCGCGGGCCGCAGCGGCGACTGCGGTGGCGATCGCTGCGACGAGACCGCCGAGCGCGCGCAACGGCCCAGCGATCGCCCGCTGCGCGCGCGCCCGCGCGACGAGATCTGCGTTGAAGTGCGAGCTGATCGTCGGCGTCCGGGTTCCGAGGAGGCGCATCAGCTCGATCGCGCGAGACTCGGCCGGCTCGGGCGGAGGTTCATGCGCATCGCTCATTGCGGCAGCTCCCAGTCGTAGGTGTTCGCGCGGAGCATCTCGACGAATTCGCGGCGCGCGCGGTTCAGCCTGCCCTTGACGCTTCCGAGCGGCGTGTCGGTGATGTCCGCGATCTCCTCGTAGGTCAGTCCCTCCGCGTCGCGCAGGACGAGGACGACGCGGTGCTGCGGGGCGAGGCCGCGCAGCTTGCGTTCGAGCCGCTCGATCCGCTCGCGCACCTCCAGGCGCTCGGCCGGCGGTCGCGCCGTGCTCGGCTCGCCTGCGTCGAGCGTCTCGGGGTCCACTGGCTCGGCCCGCCGTCGCCCCAGGTGGTCGAGCGCGGCGTTGTGGGTGATGCGCAACAGCCACGACCGGAACGGCGCGTCGCCCCGGAACTGGTCCAGTCGGTGAAACGCGCGCAGGAACGCATCTTGGCTGACGTCCTCGGCCTCGTCTGGGCCGACGATCCGCGCAGCCACGCGGATCACCACTGGCCTGTGGCGATCCACGAGGTGCTCGAACGCGCTCAGCTCGCCTCGGGTCGCCCGCTGCACCAGTTCAGCGTCGTCGAGCGCCTCTCGGGCGAAGGCGGAGGCCTGGCTCATGACGCCCATGACGCGGTCCGAGGGCTGCGGGTTACAAGGATTCGCATGCGGTGATCGTCATCTGACCCCCGCAGCGCCGCCCGGTTTGGAGATCGGTGCAGGTTGGAACTCCCTCGCCGACTGGACGGGCCCGTTCGATCACATCCAGTTCCCAGCCTCAAGGAGTGATCCCCATGCAGTTCATCGGCGCTGTCGAAATCAGCGACTCGCTGCAGCGCGGCCTGGACGAGTTCATCGCGTTCCTGCCGCGGCTGATCGGCTTTCTCATCATCCTGCTCATCGGCTGGCTGATCGCGCGCCTGGTCAAGGCGCTGGTCGTCAAGGCGTTGCACGGCGTGGGCATCGATCGGGCGCTCAGCGGCGGGACCGCCGGTCCGTACCTCGCTCGTGTGATGCCCGACGCGCGCGCGAGCGAAATCATCGGCACGCTCGCGTTCTGGTTCCTGTTCCTCGGGGCGATCGCCATCGCTGTATCGCAGCTCGGCATCGCCGCGCTGGACAACTTCGTGCAGGCGATCGCGGCATACATCCCGAACGTGGTGGTCGCCATCCTGATCTTCGTCGTCGCGGGGGCGCTCGCCGCCGCGGTGAGCAGTCTCGTGTCCCGCTCGCTCGGCGACACGGCGACCGGCAGGATCGCCGGCGCCGCGGCGCCGGTGCTGATCATGGGCATCGCGACGTTCATGATCCTCGACGAGCTCAACATCGCTCCGACGATCGTCGAGGTCACATACATCGCCCTCCTCGGCTCGGTCGCACTGGGTATGGCGATCGCGTTCGGTCTGGGCGGCCGCGACGTGGCGGCGCGACTGCTCGAGGACGCCTACCAGCAGGGTCGCGAGCGACGGGCCGAGATCCGCGAGCAGCGTGCCTCGGCGACGACTACCGCGGCCGGTCGCGACCGGACCGCGACATCGCCGGCGGCGAGAGCCTGACGATCGGGACAACGCGTCGAGCGCTCGGTCTACCGGGCGCCCGACGTTTCCCCAAGGCCTCATCGAGGACTGCGACTCACCGGCCTGCGCGCTTCTTGACGCCGCCGCGGGCGGACTTGCCGCGGCCACGGGCGCATGCGCAACTCGCGGTCGGCTCCAGGCACTCCACTTGCGCTCACGTTGCCTCTCCTCGCATGGTTGCGAAGGTCCTTTCCCCGACCTGACGCAAGGGAACCAGCCGAAGGTCGGAAGGCGCCGGCATGGACGCCGGTGCCCCTATCCCGGGTCCGAGTCCCCAAGTCGTGGTGCAAGAAACGTTGCGTCCGCGTATCAAGCGGCCGCGAGCCACGCCACGCTCAGCATGGGCACTTTTCTCGGTCCTGCAGCAACTTC
>CAWHNO010000015.1:0-252413 GCA_963830725.1 uncultured Solirubrobacteraceae bacterium
CCCTCGCCAGACACAAAAGCCTGTTGTGACTTTGCGAAAGGCGTTGTAGGCTGCGCGCGACGCGCGACGACAGGGGCTCGCGCGGTCGTACTTCGGGGGAGAGCTCGAATGCAGTCAGTCTGGAAGCGCCAGACCCGGTTCCGTGCGTCCGCAGGCGCGCTCGCGCTGTTGTGCGGCCTCGTCGCGCTGCTCGGCCCGGCCGCGCTGCGCGCGCATGCGCAGAACCCGCCGCCGCAGGAGCCCGGCGTCACGCAACGGGTGTTCCAGCTCCCGCGCCCGCTGAGTGAGCTCTGCCCGATCAAGGAGGGTCAGACGCCCAACGTCGACGTGCTCAAGCCGACCATCGACTGGTCCGGCGACGCCGCGTTCGAGGGGCTGACGGACAACTTCATCGTGCACGCGATCGCGAACCTCACGGTCCCCGCGGACGGCACGTACACATTCCGGCTCACGAGCGACGACGGCTCCGAGCTTTTCATCGACAGCCAGCTCGTGATCGACCACGACGGGCTGCACGGTGCGACCGACAAGGACGGGAGCGTCGAGCTCGCCGCCGGGATGCACCCGCTGCGCATCAACTTCTTCGAGGCCGGCGGCGGCCAGGAGCTGCACCTCAGCTGGAAGAAGCCCGGCGACGCGGACTTCAGCATCGTCCCCAACTCCGCGCTGAGCACCGACGCGGGCGTCGTGCGCGTCACCGCGCCCGGCTCCAAGGAGTGCGAGGGTGACGTCGACTCGCCCGGCGACGGGCTCCCGCTCGACGGCGTCAACCCCGCCTACGATCTCGTGAACCTCCGGCCTTCCGGCTTCGAGCCGAAGGTGACCGGCCTGGAGTGGATGGGCGACGACCTGCTCGTCCTGACCTGGGGCGACGACGACGGCGACCCGAGCACCGTCACCGCCGCGGGCGAGGTCTGGAAGCTGAGCGGCGTCAAGGACGCCGACGACCCTTCCGACGTGACGCCGACGAAGGTCGCTGAGAGCCTGCGCGAGCCGATGGGCATCAAGGTCGTCGACGGCGAGATCTACATCTCCGAGAAGCACCAGCTGAGCAAGCTGGTCGACGCCGACGCGAACGGGACCTACGAGGGGAAGGACCAGATCGCGACGTGGCCCTTCGACGGCAACTTCCACGAGTTCGCCTTCGGGCTGCTCTACAGGGACGGCCACTTCTACATGAACCTCTCGGTCTCCATCGACCTCGGCGGCGCGACGACCGTGCCCCAGGGCTCCGACGACCGCGGCACGCACCTGAAGATCAACAAGGACACCGGCGCGGTCGAGTACGTCGCCGGCGGCCTGCGTACGCCACACGGCATCGGCTGGGGCCCGGAGGACGAGATCTTCGTCACCGACAACCAGGGCGGCTGGCTCCCGGCCAACAAGCTCATCCACATCCAGCCGGGCAAGTTCTACAACCACTACACGACCGGCCCGACCGGCCAGCCCGGCCGCTTCGACGACCAGCGGCCGACCCCGCCCGCGCTGTGGCTCCCGCACAACGAGATCGCCAACTCCCCGAGCCAGCCGATGCTGATCCCGAGCGGCCCCTTCGCGGGGCAGATGTGGATCGCCGACGTGACGTACGGCGGCATCCAGCGAGCGTTCCTGGAGAAGGTCGAGGGCGAGTACCAGGGCGCGTACTTCCGCATGACCCAGGGCCTCGAGTCCGGGATCACGCACGTGCTGCTCGAGGACGACGGCTCGATCATCGTCGGCGGGCTCGGCGCCGGCGGCAACTGGGGCCAGACCGGAAAGCAGCTGTTCGGCCTGCAGAAGCTCGTCCCGAACGGCACGCAGACCTTCGACATCCAGAAGATGGAGCTCGCCGACGGCGGCTTCGACCTCAGCTACACCAAGCCGCTATCGGACGGGACGATCGCGGACCTGGCCGGCAAGTACCAGGTCAAGCAGTGGGGCTACCGCCCGACGTCGGCGTACGGCGGCCCCAAGATCGGCGAGGAGACCCTGACCGTCACCGGCGCGACCGTCTCGGAGGACCGCACGACGGTCTCGCTGAAGATCGACGGGCTCAAGCCGGGGCGCGTCGTGTACGTGCGCTCGCCGCGCCCGTTCGACGCGGCGGACGGCGAGAAGCTGCTGAGCACGGAGGCGTGGTACACCCTCAACAAGCTCCCCGGCTACGTCGCGCCGGTGGGCGACGGGCTCTACGAGCTCGAGGACGGCCTGCTGACCGGCGGCGCGAAGTTCGACACGGAGCACGCCGGCTACACGGGCGCCGGTTTCGTCTCGGGCTACGGCACGCTGGGCGCGACGACGGAGGTCGAGGTGAACGCGGCGAAGGCAGGCGACTACCGGCTCGCGCTGCGCTACACGAACGGCCCGAATCCGTTCGACGGCCCCAAGACGGTCAGCCTGATCGTCAACGGCACCAGCCGCCAGATCACGCTGCCGGCGACGGGGAGCTGGACCAACTACCAGCTCTACCTCGACACCGTCGCGCTCGCCGCGGGCACGAACACGATCGCGATCAAGCACGCTGACGGCGACATCGGACACGTCAACCTCGACTCGCTGCGGCTCGCGCCCGCGGGCACGACCAGATACGAGGCCGAGGCAGCCACGCTCGCCGGCGGCGCGCGGGCGGAGACCGAGCACGCCGGCTATAGCGGCACGGGCTACGTCGGCGGCTACCAGAACCAGGGCGCGAGCACGACGTTCGACGTGAACGCCTTCGCTGACGCGGCGGCCGAGGTCGTGCTCGGCTACGCCAACGGCGGCTCCGGCCCGCGGACCGTGAGCCTGTACGTCAACGGCCGCTTCGTGAAGAAGCTGGCGCTGCCGTCGACAGGCGCGTGGACGGGCTACGGGACGTTGAGCGAGACGCTCGCGCTGCGCGCGGGCAACAACGAGGTCTCGGTCCGCTACGACGAGGGCGACGACGGCAACGTCAACCTCGACTACCTCGACGTCGAGCAGAACGAGCCGGTGCAGTGCCCGCCGACGTTCGAGCCCGACGACGAATTCGACGCGGTCGCGCTCGACCGCTGCCGCTGGTCGACGATCCTCGGCGAGGACCCGTCCGGCTACACGGTCGCCGACGGCAAGCTCCAGATCGACGCGCAGGGCGGCGACATCGTCGGCACGAGCGTCACCGCGCCGAACGTCTTTCTCCAGCGCGCCCCGAGCGGCGGCAGCTGGGCGGCACGGACCAAGGTCGCGATCGACGGCGCGGACGACTACGTCCAGGCCGGGATCGTGGCCCACGCGAGCTCGTCCGAGTGGGGCAAGCTCGTCGTGATGCGGCGGCCGACCGGCGAGTGGGTGCTCGAGCTCGCGCGCGCGTCGGGCTACCAGAACAGCGCCGCGCTCCCCGCCGGCGCGCAGAATGGGATCACGCTCGAGATGTTCGCGTCGGAGGGCAGGCTCCGCGGGCGCTATTCGCTCGACGACGGCGCGACCTGGACCGAGGTCGGCACGGGCTTCTCGCTCAGCGGGCTCTCGAGCCCCGGCATCGGGCTCGCCGCCTACAACGGCACCGGCGCGGAGGTCGGCGCGTTCGAGTACTTCCACGTCGGCGACCCGCCGCTCGACCCGGAGACGTGCACGCCGGCGACGCCGGACCCGGGCTACACAATGCTGTTCGACGGGACCCGGGCGAGCACCGAGGCCTGGCGGATGGCCGGCCCCGGCTCGATCGCGCGGGCGAGCGACTGCACGCTCTTCACCGAGGGCGGGCTGGGGCTGCTCTGGCACACGACGCCGATCGACCACCCGTACTCGCTCAAGCTCGACTGGAAGCTGGCCGGGGACGACAACTCGGGCGTGTTCGTCGGCTTCCCCGATCCGGGCACCGATCCATGGGTCGCGGTCGACCACGGCTACGAGATCCAGATCGACGCCACGGACGACCCGGACAGCACGACGGGCGCGATCTACAACTTCCACGCCCCGGACGCGGCGGCACGCGACGCGGTGCTCAACCCGCCCGGGGAGTGGAACAGCTATGAGCTGCGGATCGAGGGTAAGCGGATCCGCGTCTACCTCAACGGCACGCTGATCAACGACTTCACCAGCACCGACCCCGAGCGGATGGGGACGCCGTCGTACTTCGGACTGCAGAACCACGGCAACGGCGACGACGTCTGGTTCCGCAACATCCAGATCAAGGATCTGTCGCTGCGCGAGTCGACGACCACGGCCGTCGCCAACCCGCCGCGGGTCAAGGCCGGCCGCGGAAGCAAGGTGACCGTGACGGTCGCCGCGGAGGGTGCAGCGCCGACCGGCGAGGTGGAGCTGCGCGACGGCGACATCGTGCTCGCGACCGGCACGCTCACCGGCGGCCAGGCAACGATCTCGACCGGCGCGTTCGATGCGCCAGGGAAGCGGACGCTCACAGCTGCCTACGCCGGTGACGCGACGACCGCCCCGAGCAGCGGCACCGTCGAGATCGCGGTCGAGCCACGGTCCGGCAAGGGTGGCAACCCGGGGTAGTGCGGCATCTCCGACCGGCAACCGGTCGGAGTAGCGTGTGCGGCGTTCCCGTCGACGACAACAGGCCGCTGGCCCTCACGGTGGGATGCGCGTTGGGGTTTGCGACGCCGCAGCCGGTTTCGGCGGTGCTGCAGGTCGCGCCGTCCGGGCACGACGTCCAGTTGCGCGCCGAACGTTGGGAGACCGCTGCCGAGCACCACGGCTACATCGACCTGTACTCCAACCGCTGCGAGCGGGTCACGATCGCTGCGGGCGCGTCACGGCTGGTCTACGAGGCGGAGGTCGTGCTGTCGTCGCCGGGTGACCGGATCGTCCCCGGCACGCCCGAGACGCCGATCATGGCGTTGCCCGATGAGCAGATCGCGTTCGTCATGCCGAGCCGTTTCTGCCTGCCCGATGAGCTCGGGCACGTGGCGTGGCAGCGCTTCGGCGAGATCGCGCCCGGGTGGGAGCGCGTGCAGGCGATCGTCGACTTCGTGCACGGTCACCTTGAATGGGTGGCGGGCGCGTCGAACCCGTGGACCACGGCGGTCGACGCCTACCGCGCCGGTCAGGGCGTCTGCCGCGACTTCGCGCACCTGGCGATCACCTTCTGCCGCGCGTTGAACATCCCGGCGCGCTATGTGTGCGGCTACATCCCCGACATCGACATACCGCCGCCCGCCGAGCCGATGGACTTCGCCGCCTGGTTCGAGGTCTACCTCGACGGCGAATGGCACACCTTCGACGCCCGCAACAACCGACGCCGCGTCGGCCGAGTGGTCGTCGGCCGGGGCCGCGACGCCGTCGACGTCGCACTGCTCACCTCCTTCGGCCCCGTGACGCTGACCGAGTTCGAGGTCCGCGCGTCATAGACGGTCCGCGGACCCGAAGGCCTGATCGTCGAACTCGCCGAGCGGCTCGACGGCGCGCCCGGCAACCAACAAACGTAGGGTTGACCCCAGGATTGGGATGTGAGATGCAGGGACAGCTCCGTGGCGGGCTCGATGGGCGAAACCTACGGTCGCCACATGACCCGCACACCCCTCATCACCCTCCTTGCCGTCGCCCTGTTGGCCGGCTGCGGCTCGGAGAACTCGGATCGCGCCGGCGGCGAGACGTGCCGCCAAGGCGAAGGTCCTCACCATGGCCAACGTGAACGGCGAGCTCGGCGAGCTGGAGGCGTTCGACGAGGCGGTCGGGCGCGTCTCCGGCGGCCGGCTGAGGATCAAGTGGCTCAACGAGTACGGCAGCGGCCGCGACGGCATCCCGGAGGTCAACCTGATCCGCGACGTGAGCGCCGGGAAGGCCGACCTCGGGTGGGCGGGGACGCGCGTCTTCGATGAGCTGGGAGTCGCCGCCTTCAACCCGCTGCACGCGCCGATGCTCATCGGCTCCTACGAGCTCGAGGAGAAGGTCTTGGGCGACGGTCTCGTCGAGCCGATGCTCGCGAGCCTCGGCGATCTCGAGCTGCAGGGCATCGGCGTCATGCCCGGCCCGCTGCGCCGGCCGCTCGGCAAGCGACCGCTGCGTACCCCCGACGACTGGGCGGGCGCCCGCATCGGCTCGAGCAGCGGCGAACAGATCGCGGCGGCGCTGCGCGCGCTCGGAGCGACCCGCGTGCTCGAGTCCCCCCACGGGACCACCGAAGGGCTCGACGGGTTCGAGAGTCACGTTGCGGCCGTGGGTGACGACCACTTCCACTTCCCGTATCTCACGAGCAACATCGTCCTGTGGCCGCGGCCGCTGGTGCTGTTCGCAGGACCGCAGGTGAGCTCCGATGACCTCGAAGTTCTGCGGAAGGCAGCGAAGGAGGCCATCCCGGAGACGATCGCCTTGTCACGCTCGCTGGAGCGCGAGGGGTTGTCGGAGATCTGCCCGGCGAAGCTCAAGGTGGTGAGCGCCGCCGCCGGACAGCTCGACGGGCTGCGCGCGGCATTCCGCTCGGTGTTCGACGAGCTGGAGCGCGACGCGGCGGCGAGCCGGGCGGTCGCGCGCATCCAGGAGCTGTCGCGCGCCGGCGGCAGCAGCGTGGACGAAGTGCGGTGCCCGGCCGCAGCCAAGGCGCCCGCCGGCACGATCCGGCCCGGCACATACGGCACGGTCGTCAGCCGCGCCGACGCGCAGGCGCACGGCTTCTCTTGGGGGCAAGTGGTCGAGGGCGATCCGGATCCAAAGGCGCTCAAGGCGAAGACGCGCGAGTGGCAGATCGAGTTCACGGAGCAGGGCACGTTCCTCGTCCGCGACGTGTGGCAGGACGGCACCTCGGACATCGGCTGGGAGGGCAGGTACTCGGTCTATCGCGACCGCATCACGGTCACGGGCAACGACGGCAGCAAGCTGACCGCCCGCGTCGAGATCGACGGAGATCGGCTGCGCTTCACCGACGTGCAACCCGGGCCGAACACCCACGAGGCGCTGACCTGGGGCTCGAAGCCGTTCGTGAAGATCGGCGGCTAGGACGCCCGCAGGTAGGCCAGCACCGCCAGCACCCGGCGGTGCCGGCCTGCCCCGGGGCGCAGGTCGAGCTTCATGAAGATCTGCGAGATGTGAGCCTCGACGGTCTTCGGCGAGAGGTACATCCGCTCGCCGATCGCGACGTTGGACAGGCCCTCGGCGATCAGAGCGAGCACGTTCCGCTCGCGCTCGGTCAGCTCGTCGAGCGGGCCGCGGGCACGCTTTCGCGCGACGAGGCGCGACACGATCGTGGGATCGACCACGCATTCGCCCTCACCGATGCGCCGCAGGGCGTCGACGAGCACCGCGACATCGGACACCCGTTCCTTGAGCAGGTAGCCGGCGCCCTCGGGCACCTCCTCCAGGAGGCGCATCGCGTAGTGCGCCTCCAGGTGGTGCGAGAGCACGAGCACCCCGATCCCGGAGTGACGGCGGTTGATCTCCTGCGCGGCCACGAGCCCGTCGTCGGTATTGGTCGGCGGCATGCGGATATCCACCACGGCGATGTCGGGGCGACGCGCCTCGACCATGCGCAACAGGGCGTCGGCGTCGCCGCAGCGCCCCACGACCTCGAGGCCCGCATCCTCGAGCAGGCGCGCGAGGCCGTCGCGCAGCAGCGCCTCGTCGTCGGCGATCACGACTCGCACGGCAGCTCCGCGTTGAGATCCTGCGCGCTGCTCGTGAACGTCCCGCCCGCGGCACCCACCCGATCCTCGAGATCGATGGTCGAGCCGGACAGCTCGCCGACGGCGTGAAGCTGCACCACCAGCCGCCCGTCCTCGCGCCGCGCGGACACCGTCACATCGCCTTCGCCGGCGCGGCGCAGCGTCTCCGCCACCACGAAGTACGCGGCTGCCTCCACGGACGGCGCGAAGCGCTCCGCGGGCAGCCCCACGATGACGAGGCGCGGCGCGCGGTCCGCGAGCGACTCGACGGCCGGCCCGAGACCCTCATGCGCCAGCACCGCAGGGATGATCCCGTGGGCGAGCTCGCGCAGCTCCGCAAGCGCCTCGCGCAGGTCGTCCTCGGCGGCGCCGAGCTCAGCGTCGAGCGCAGGCGGCAGCCGCCGGCGTGCGAGCCGGATCGCCACCGCAAGCGTTGCCAGCCGCTGCTGTGCACCGTCGTGGAGATCCCGCTCGAGCGATCGGCGCTCGGCATCCGCCCTCGCGACGATGCGCCCGCGCGACGCACGCAGTCTCTCGAGGTGCGCGCGGCGGAGGGCGTTGAGGCGCTCATGCTCGAGCGCCAGGCGCGCGGCGCCGGCGAGCTCTGCGGCGACCGCCGGGTCGTCGAGGAGCCCCGGGCGGTGAACGATCGCGGAGAGCTCGCGGCCGCCGGCCACAACGCGCGTCACCCGGCCGTCCGTGTCATGCGGGATGCCGGCCGGCCCGCCGTCGCTGTCCACCCAGCCGGGCTCGTCGTCGCGGGCATGCAGCAGCTGAAGGGATGGATCGCCGAACGCGTCCGCCAGCTGGTCGCGCAGTCCGCCCGGTGGCGGCGATCGACCGAGGTCCACGACGAGCGCCGCGAGCTGATCGCGCATGCGGCGCGCCCGCACGCGCTCCCACGCGATGCCGGCCGCGACCAGCACGAGCGCCGCGAGCTGAGCCCACCACAGCGCACGATCCGTCGCGTCGTTGGAGAGGTAGGCACGCTGGACACCGTGCATCGCGCGCACACCGAACAGCACGATCGCGGCCGCGGCGGGGAGGACGACAGGCAGCTCAACCCGGCGCCGCGCCGGCGTCGCTCGCGCGAAACGCACGAGCACGAGCGCCGCGAACGCCGCCGACCAGGCCGCGGCGACGACCAGGCCGGCTCGCCCGAGGTCATGGACGACGTCAGGTCGCGGGCTGACGAGCAACCGGTTGACTGGGCAGTCGAAGCAGCCCTGCGCGCGTGGGTCGAGGAAGAGCGCCGAACCGGCTCCGAGCACGAGCACGCTGTCGGCATACGCCACGGCGAGCAGCGCGGTCGCGGGCCGGCTCAGCGGGCGATCGGCGTACCGCAGGGCAGCGTGCGCCAACAAGGGCGGCCAGGCCGCGTACAGCACGAGCCCGGCGGTGAAGGCGGCGCCGGCGCCGGGGTTGTTCCACTCGGCGATCAACCACGCGGTGCCGCACGCCGCGAGCAGCAGGCGCAGGCCGGTACGCGCCCGCGCGGCCAAGGCGGCGAGCACGAGCACCAGCCCGGCGGCGACCTCCGCGGACAGGGCGATCGGCGAGGCTCCGGCGAGCGCGACACTCGGCTCCGCACGGACGACGGCGATCGTGGCGGCGGCGGCCGCCAGCGCAACCACGCACGCGAACGCCCGGAACACCGCTGGGCGATCATGCCAGGTCACGGCCGGCCGCCCCAGGTCGTTGGGAGCACTGCCTCGACGCGCGTTCCGGCGCCGGGCGGGCTCTCGACACGGAGCCGCCCCCCGAGCGCCTCCACCCGATCGGCGAGACCGCGGAGGCCCGAGCCGTGCCGGGCGTCGGCGCCGCCGATGCCGTCATCGCCGACCACGACCGACAGCTCGTCCGCCGACGCGGTCACGGAGATCCAGACCCGCGAGGCGTCCGCGTACTTGGCGATGTTCGCCAACGCCTCGGAGCAGACGAAATACGCGACGAGCTCCAGCGCCGGCTCGAAGCGGGCGTCGGGCGCCTCGACGCCGACCGGTACGTTCATCTGCTGTCGAGCCAGCTCCGCCAGCGCGGGCCGGAGCCCGCCCGCCGTGAGCGTGCGCGGTCGAATGCCCTGGGCCAGATCCTGCAGCCGTGCCTGGCTCGTAGCCACCTCGCCGATGAGCCGGCGCAGCGTCGCCCGGACCTCGCCGTTCGACTCCGCCGCGACCCGCTCGAGCCGCGAAGCGACGCCCGCGAGTCGTGCCTCCGGCCCGTCCGCCAGCTGCGCGCCCAACCGGCGGCGCTCGTAGTCCCCCGTCTCCACCAACCGCCGCCGCGAGGCGGCCACGTCGCGCAAGCGCCCGGCGACGTCGACCTGCAACCGCACGTTGACGACGGCGAGACTGGCTGCGGCCGCGACCGAGCTGATGAGCCGGGCATCCGCCAGCGCAGCGGGGTCGTGCACCAACGCGGCGACGGGGTCGCGCTCGTCGCCGATCAGGCTCACGTCGCGCCGGCCGTCGCCGTCCGGCGAGCGCGACGGGCCGCCCCTCCTCGTCGACCCAGCCCACCTCATCGTCGATGCGGTAGGCGAGCTCGAGGCTGGGATCGCCCACGGTCCGCGCCAGGGCCGCGCGCAGCGCGTCCGGCTCATGGTGGCCGCCGAGGTCGATCACGAAGCCCCGCAGCGCTGCCCGCCCCCACCGCCCCCACAGCAGGTCGGCGGTGAGCCCGCACGCGACCGCGAACACGGCCGCGTAGAGCGCCCACACGGCAGCGTCATCGGTGCCCACATCGAGCAGCCGACCGAGCGCAGCCAGCCCGAGCGTCGCGCCCAGGAGCGCGGCGGCGGCGAGGGCGGCGGCCCGCGCGCGCCGCTCGACGCCTCCGGCCGCGCGATGGCGCGCCGTGGCGACCAGCAGCACGGCGCTCATCAGCGCAAGCGTCGCCCATTCCGACCGCGCGAGGTCCGGGATCAGGCCGTCCGCGTACGCCGCGGCAATCACGAGGACCGTGACGCGCGAGGAGGTGCGGCCGCTCGGATACGTGAGCAATAGGTGCACCAGCGGGCCGCGGTGCGCATACAGCAGGGCGCTCGACAGATCGCCGGCGAACCAGGTCAAGCCGCTCGCGAGCATGAGCGGACCCGCACCGGCCCGGGGTCGGCGGATCCACGCCACCGCACCGCCGCCCACCAGCGCCAGTCCCGCCGCCAGGTCGCCCGCCCGCTCCGGCATCGCGGGGCCTCCGACCGACTCGGCGCCCACCGCTGCGACGACCGCGACGGCGGCGAGCAGCCCCCACACGACGGAGGTCAGGCGAGGAGCGCGGAGAGACACTCGCCGGAGAGCTCCGCCTTGCCAATGAACCCACGCACCGAGCTGGCCTCCCGGAGCCGGTGACGGAACGCCTCAGCTGCCCGGCTGGAAGTCAGCACCACGATCGGTGGGTCATCTTCCACGGCCAGGCAGTCGGCGACGGCGAAGCCGTCCATCCCGGGAAGCTGGATGTCGAGCAGCACGACCTGAGGTCTCAAGCGCCGCGCGGCCTCGAGGGCGGACTCCCCGTCCGCGGCCTCCCCGAGCACCTGGAAGCCGTCGACCTCCAGCAGCGCGCGGGCTCCGGCGCGGAAGTCCGCGTGGTCGTCGACGATCAGCAAACTCCTGACCACGGCGCCATCCTCTCAGCACCGAGGCGCGCCGGCATCGGGGCTGTCCCTTTATCCAACCGCCCGACGAACGAAAACGCGTGGAAACCCAAGGCGATTACGTCGTCGACGAACGCGCCGAGGCCGGCCGTGCCCGGATCGGTCTGGTAGACGATCGAGACCTCGACCTGGTCGACTGCGAATCCCGCCCGCTCAAGAGCGACCTTCCAGTCTTATGAGAACGCGGATCGCGCGATCTCCGGCTTTCCTTCGAGGACCGTTCGTAGTAGGAATGACCTGACCACGGCTCAAGGAGGACAAGATGGCGACCGCCGCGATGGAGCAGCTCCGAGACCAGGTGCGAGGCGAGATCCTCACCCCCGAGGATGCCGGGTACGACGATGCGCGCCGGGTGTACAACGCCATGATCGACCGGCGCCCACGCGTCATCGTGCGCTGCGCCGGCGTCGACGATGTGGTGGCGGCGGTGAACCTCGCGCGCGAGTCCGGCCTCACCATCGCGGTGCGCGGGGGATCGCACAGCGTCCCGGGATTCGGCACCGCCGACGACGCGGTCGTGATCGACCTCGTCCGCATGCAGGCGGTCGAGGTCGATCCGACGAGGAAGACCGCGCGCGCCCAGGGCGGCGCGACCTGGGGCGCGTTCAACGACGCCACCCACGAGCACGGTCTGGCCACGACGGGCGGCATCATCTCGACGACCGGCGTGGGCGGGCTCACGCTCGGCGGCGGGATCGGATACCTGTCCCGCGGGCACGGCCTCTCCTGCGACAACCTGCGCGCGGCCGAGGTCGTAACGGCGGACGGCCGGATCCTGGCCGCCACGGAGAGCGAGAACGAGGACCTGTTCTGGGCGCTGCGCGGCGGCGGGGGCAACTTCGGCGTCGTCACCGCATTCGAGTACAACCTGCACCCCGTGCGCGAGGTCTACGGCGGCCCGATCCTGTTCGAGCTGAGCGACGCCGCCGACGTGCTGCGGTTCTACCGCGAGTTCATCCGCGACGCGCCGGACGAGTTCGGCGGTTTCCCTGCCTGGCAGATCGCGCCGCCGCTGCCGTTCATCCCGGAGGACCGCCAGGGCGAGCCGTTCCTGATCTTCGTGACCTGCTGGGCGGGACCGATCGAGGAGGGCGAGGCCGCGCTGAAGCCGATCCGCGAGGTGGCGCCGGTGGTCGCCGAGCACGTCGGGCCGATGCCCTACCCGGCGATCAACAGCGCCTTCGACGCCCTCGTCCCGGCCGGCCTCCAGCACTACTGGAAGGCGAACTTCGTCACAGAACTCACCGACGATGCGATCGCCGCCCACCTCGAGCATGGGCCGAAGGTGCCGACGGTCAATTCGACCGTGCACATCTACCCGATCAATGGCGCCTGCCACCGGGTCGCGCCCGACGCGACGGCGTTCGCCTACCGCGATGCGACGTTCGCGACGGTGATCGCCGGCATGTGGCCGGACCCCGCCGAGAACGACGCGAACACGGCATGGGTGCGCGGCTTCTACGACGCGACCGCGCCCCACTCGGAGGCGGGCGGCTACGTCAACTTCATGGCCGGCGACGATCAGGAGCGGATCAGGGACAACTACAAGGGCAACTACGACCGCCTGGTCGACGTCAAGCGCACGTACGACCCGGACAACCTCTTCCGCCACAACCAGAACATCAGGCCCTAGAGCCGGGACGGGGCGCCGCGCGAGCGTGCGCGGCGCCCCGGACCCACTATGGCGCGCGGAACAGCACGACGGGCGCGTGTCGTACGCGCAGCGCGTGGCCCAGCCGCCGCGCGTACGGATGCTCGTCACCGGTGCGGTCGCCCGGGTTCGCGACGATGAACCCGACCCGCCCCCGCCTGCGGTGGACGGTGTAGCGCGCGTCGTGACGCGCCAGCAGCCTTCGCACCAGCCGTGCGCCGCGCGGTCGCACGACGATCCGCAGCGGCTCGCGGACCACGCGCAGGCGGCGTGCCGTCACCGCGGCGCGCCGGCGGACGGCGACGCGGGCCGTCGCCGCACCCGCCGGCTCGTCTCCGAACATCGCGTTGTAGAGGATGCGTTGCGTGCCGTCGGTGAAAGCGCGGAAGTTCGGCTCGAAGCCGAACGAGACCGCGCGGCCCGCGCCCACGCGCTCGTCGATCACGGCCGCGGTCCCGCCCAGCGCCGCTTCTCCGTCCGCCTCGCCGGACATGAAGAAGTCGTCGCCGCCGGCAGGCGGATAGCGCACCGCGACCTTCGCCGGATCGGGCGAGCGCATCACGTACCCGCCGAGGTGCATCGCCCACGCGAACGCCCCCACGCCCTCGGCCAGCGAGCTCTGCTCGTCGGCCGCGACGCGGAACAGACTGCCGGGCGTGAAGAACCCCTCCTCCTCGCCGAGCGTGAACTCCGCCGACGAGATGCCGAGCGCCGCGGCCAGCACGGCACCGTCGTTCCAGCCGACGTAGCGCCCGCCCGCCTGAACCCATCCGACCAGCGCATCGCGGCCCTTCGGACCGAGGTCCTTGTAGCCATACGGGTCAGACGGAACCGCCGGGTCCTTGAGCGCGTACCCGTCGGGCACGAGCAGGAGCTCGGCGCCCGTGAGCCCACCGGCCGCGATGTCCTCGGCGGACACCTCGCGGTACTCGACGCCCCACTGGTCGAGCAGCCACCGCAGCCAGCCGGACGACTCGATGCCGCGCACGAACTGGGGCGACATCGAGTACAGCGCCACCTCAGGCTGGTCGGCGGGCGCCGCGCCGGCGCCCGGGTCCGGCAGCAGCGGAACGCGTTCGGAGCGCGGTGCGAGCCGTTCGCCCGAGTAGCCGCCCGCGACGTTCATCAGCAGCGGATTGCTCCAGCCGACGATGTCGTACGCGTATCCGACCGGCGTGTACGTGTTCTCGTGCAGCATCGCCTGCACCCAGTGCTTCTGGCGTTGCGCCATCTGCACCCAGAAGGTGCCGGCCGGCAGCGTGGTCGCTCGCGCGGCGCGCCCGTACGGCGTGTAGTCGCCGACCTGCAGCGGCGCCGTCAGACGCCGCACCTCGACGTCCATCCGCTGCAGCCGCCGCACGAGCGCGCGCACCTCGCGGGTCTGGTCGGCCCGCAGGAAGTAGTGGCGGACCCGGATGTCGGGCACCTCCTGCAGCACCTCGTTGCCCGGCTCGTAGACGGCGTTCGGCTCCAGCGCGCCGCTCTCGCCCTGCGCGGCGGCCTCGACCCACGAGCGGTGCCAGTCGCGGAGGATCGCGTCCTTGTTGGCGGCCGCCTGGTTGAGCGAGGTCCACTGCGTGAGGTACTGCTCGAACACGCGCTGCGACGCCGGATGGCTGCTGGTCTTCTCGAACGTCATGCCGGCGGCGCCGAAGCCGTTGGCGGGGACCGTGTCGCCGTAGCCGGCGTAGAAGAGGTCGTACACGTCGTAGTTGAAGTACGGGATACCGCGCGAGTCGAACTCGTCCTGCATCGCGGCGCCGTAGAGATCGTTGATCCAGCCGACCGCCTCGTCCGCGATCTCGTGGTAGACCGGGTCCGCGTTGGGCGGGAAGAAGTAGCCGGCCGAGTTGCCCATCTCGTGGGCATCGATGAACAGGACGGGCGGATAGCGTCGCAGCAGCTCGAGCTTGCCGTCCGTCTCGGGCTGGGTGCGGGCGAACCAGTCACGGTTCATGTCGAACCCGTAGGCGTTGCGGCGCGTGTCCGCCTCGCGGCCGTCGGGGTTCTGCGTCGGCAGGATGACGACGACCGCTTCGTCGAGGAGCCGCGAGGCCGCGCAGTCGTCACGGTCCGCGAGCTCATAGAGGACGCGCAGGGCCGCGTCGGTCCCGCTCTCCTCACCGCCGTGGACGTTCCCTGCGATCCACAGGATCGCGGGGTTCTCGCCCGCGATCCGGGCCGCCTCGCCGGCGGTCGTGCGGGGGTCCATCAGCGTTGCGGTCGAACGCCGGACGCGCTCGAGCCCCTTCGCCGTCACGTTGGCAGGGCTGCCGACGATCGCATAGCGCAGCGGCCGGCCCTGCACCGAGTAGCCTAATCCGCAAGGGGCGCCGAGGGGGCGCCCACAGTCCTTCGGAGGAGTCAGAACCGCATGGAGAGCACGCGTGTGCGCATCTTCGGGCTGGCGCTGATAGCGCTGGCCCTTCTCGTCCCGGCCACGGCACAGGCCAAGCCGGACGACGTCAAGGTACAGCTGCTGGGCATCAACGACTTCCACGGCAACCTCGAACCGCCGACCGGCAGCTCGGGCCTGATCCTGCCCGCGCCGGGCCAGCCGACTGTAAGCGCCGGTGGGGCCGCGTTCCTGGCCACCCACATCCGCCAGCTGCGCGCGACCAACCCGAACTCGCTCGTCGTCTCGGCCGGCGACCTGATCGGCGCCAGCCCACTGCTGTCGGCGGCGTTCCACGACGAGCCGACGATCGAGGCGATGAACGAGATCGGGCTCGACCTCAACGCGGTCGGCAACCACGAGTTCGACGAGGGTGAGACGGAGCTGCTGCGAATGCAGAACGGCGGCTGCCACCCGACCGACACGGCCGGCACCTGCAAGGACGCCGACGGCCAATTCGAGCGGCGCGAACTTCCGGTTCCTCGCCGCCAACGTCGTCCGGCGAGACACCGGCCGGCCGATGTTCCCGCCCTACGAGATCCGCAAGTTCGGCAACATCAAGGTCGGCTTCATCGGCATGACGCTCGAGGGCACACCGGACATCGTGTCGCCGTCCGGCATCTCGAACCTCCGGTTCCTCGACGAGGCCGAGACCGCCAACCGCTACGCGCAAGAGCTGCGCAACGAGCACGGCGTACGCGCGATCGTCGTCCTGCTGCACGAGGGCGGGACCCCGACTCCGTTCGCCGGCATCAACGCCTGCAACGTCTCGGGGGCGATCGTCGACATCGTCAACCGCACCAACGACGCAGTCGACCTGTTCGTCACCGGCCACACGCACCAGCCGTACAACTGCGTGATCGACGGGCGCCCGGTCACGAGCGCGAGCTCGTTCGGCCGCCTGGTGACCGACATCGACTTCACGCTCGACCGCCGGACCAAGGACATCGAGAATGTCCGCGCCAACAACGTGATCGTCACCCGGACGGTCGACCGCGCGACCGACATCCAGGCGCTGATCGACCGCTACACGACGCTCGTGGCGCCTCTCCGCGACCGCGTGATCGGCAACCTGACGGCGCCGCTCCTCCGCGCGAGCGACACTTCGGGCGAGAGCACCGCGGGCAACTTCGTGGCCGATGCGCAACTGAACGACACCCTTACCGAGGGTGCCGTCGCAGCGTTCATGAACCCGGGCGGCGTGCGGGCCGACATCGACGCCGGTCCCGTCACCTACGGCGAGGCCTTCACGATGCAGCCCTTCGGGAACAACCTCACCACGATCACGCTGACCGGCGCCCAGCTGTACGAGATGCTCAAGCAGCAGTGGTGCGGCCTGAACAGCAGGCGGATCCTGCTCCCGTCGCACACCGTGCACTACACGTTCGACTCGGCCAAGGTCGTCGTCGGCGCGCCGTGCGCCACGGCTCAGAACCCGGTGGTCCCCGGCTCGCTCACCATCAATGGGACGCCGGTAGCGGACGGCCTGAGCTACCGGATCACCGTGAACTCGTTCCTCGCCGACGGCGGTGACGGCTTCTCGGTGCTGCCGCAGGGCACCGACCGCGTCGGCGGCGCGGTCGACATCGACGCGCTGGAGCGGTACTTCGGGACCGGCGCGAATACCCCGCCGCCGCTGAACCGGATCGACGTGCTGCCCTAGCGACTCACGCGGTCAGGCACCTGCAGAAGATCATGCGCCGCGAGCTCGACGTCCTTGTGACGCCGGCTCGCGGCGCGGCACACGCACGCGACCAAGAAGACCTCCCAAGCTGAAGTACAGCTGTTAGCGTCCGAGCCCAGAAGGCCGCGAGATGGAATTCCGGATCCTGGGACGACTCGAGGTCTGGGACGGTGGCAACGCGATTGCGCTCGGCGGACCCAAGCCCCGCGCGCTTCTCGCCTTGCTGCTCCTGCACGCCAACGAGGTCGTCTCCACCGATCGCCTGATCGAGGAGCTCTGGAGGCATGACCCTCCGGAGAACGCCGCCGCGGCGCTGCAGGTGAACCTCTCACGGATCCGGAAAGCACTTCCGCATGACGTGATGGCGACCAGATCGCCCGGCTACGTCCTCCGCGTGGAGCCCGACGCGCTCGATCTCGACCGATTCGAGCGGCTGGTGAACGAGGGGCGGACCCTCCTCGATCGTGGCCTGACGACCGAGGCGTCGGAGCGGCTGCGCGACGCGCTGTCGCTATGGAGAGGTCCCGCCCTGAGCGACTTCGCATACGAGGGCTTCGCCCAGGCCGCCATCGCCCGGCTCGAGGAGATCAGGCTCACAGCGGTCGAGCTGCGGATCCAGGCCGATCTCGGCCGCGGGCGCCATGACGACCTGATCGCTGAGCTCGGCGCGCTCATCGTCGAGCATCCTCTGCGCGAACGGCTGCGCCAGCAGCTGATGATCGCGCTCTACCGGTCGGGCCGGCAGGCGGAGGCGCTCGACGTCTACAAGGACGCGCGGCGGGCGCTCGTCGACGAGCTCGGGATCGAACCCAGCGGTGCGTTCCAGGAGCTCGAGCGTGCGATCCTCCGGCAGGATCCCTCGCTGGACCTCAAACGGCTCGTCACAGGCGCCGCCCGCGAGCTCACCGAGCGGTCGATACTCGTCGCGATCACGCACCAGCAGCGCGCCGGCGCCTTGCTGGCGATCGCCGAGCCGCTGGTCAGAGATCCGCCTCGGGTCGTGATCATGGCCCGGCTGGTGTCGGAGGCCGCCGATCTTCAGTCCGCGTCAGCGTGGCTTCAAGAGCGGCGATCTGAGCTCCAGGCGCGCGGAATCGCCGCCCGTGCCGCATCGTTCACGGCGACAGCCCCGGGCAAGGAGCTGGCACGCCTCGCCACGGAGCTGCACGTCGACCTTCTGCTCACCGATCTATCGGACGAGGTGCTCACCGACGGACGCCCGGGCGAGCAGCTGATCACCCTGCTCGCTGAGACGCCCTGCGACGTCGCCCTGCTGGCGGCGCGTGATGTGGCACCGGACGGCGCGGTCCTCGTGCCGTTCGGGGGAGCCGAGCACGATTGGGCAGCCGTCGAGCTCGGCGCCTGGGTGGCGCAGGCTGAGCAGGCGCCGCTGCGGCTGGTGGGAGCTACCGCCGTACCCGAGCAGGGGAAGCGCGACGCCAGCCGGCTACTGTCGCACGCCGCGCTCGCGATCCAACGGCTTCTCGGCATCGCTGCCGAGCCCCTGCTCACCGGGTCCGGCGTGGCGGGCATCGTGGACGCGAGTCGCGATGCTCGCCTGCTCGTCGTCGGGCTGTCCACGCGGTGGCACGACGAGGGCCTCGGACCGGCTCGGCTGCGGCTCGCCAGAAACGCCGCCCCGCCGACGCTGCTCGTCCGCCGTGGCCTCCGCCCCGGCGGAATGGCCCCGCCGGCGACCCTCACGCGTTTCACCTGGTCGGTGGGCTCCTGAGGCGGTTCAGCTCGAGCAGGCCGGGGCGTACTGCCTGCCCGGCAGGAACTCCTCCCACTCGTTGCGCGTCAGCGTGCGATTGGCGACGGCGCACGCGCGCGTCGCCCACGAGGCCGGGTCGACATTCCAGACGGCTCCGCGGCCGTCGGCGTGGGTGACCACGAGGCGGTGCCCATCCGGCGACAGGTCGATGTGCGTGTTGCCATCGCCTGCCGTAAGCGTCGGGCCGATGCGTGCTCCCGTCGCGACGTCCCAGAGCGAGGCGACGGGCTCGTCCCCACCCACGGCGAGTATGCGACCGTCGGGGCTGAAGTCGAGCGCGAGCACGCCGGCGCTGCCCTGCTCGAGCGTGCGGAGCCGCCGTCCGGTGCCGACGTCCCACAGATACACGTCGGTGAGGAAGCCGCCGCTGGCCAGCATCCGGCCGTCGGGGCTGAACGCCAGCGCGTATCCGCCGTAATAGGAGAAGGGCGGCCGAAGCGTTGCGATCCGCGAGCGCCCGTCGACCTCCCAGATCTCGACGGTGCCCCCGACCTCGCGGACGAGGGCGAGCCTGGAGCCATCTGGACTGAACGCGACGTCCCCCGCGGAGAGGGCATCTCCGACCAGCCCGTGGGCGGCGCCGGTGCGAAGGTCCCACAGCCGCACGCCGTCTCCGCCCGCCGTGGCCAACGTCGCGCTGTCAGGGCTGATGCTGACGGCAAAGCCGGCTCCCTCGGCAACCCGGAACGGTCGATGCAGCCGCGATCGGCGGTCGACATCCCAGACAGTTGCGAGACCTTCCACGGTCACCGCCGCAAGTGTGCGCCCGTCCGGGGCGAAGGCGATGTCCTGCACCTCGCCGCCCGTCTCCCGCAGCGCGCGGCCGGTGGGTGACAGGGTCGCCGCGTCCCAGAGCGCGATCCCCCGTTGCTCGAGCACGAGCGCGAGGACCCGGCCGTCGGGCCTGAACCTGCCGGGATGGTGGACGAGGTCGGGGTCGGGCGCGCGGTCGTCCGTGAACGTGAAGCGCCGTTCGAGCCCCGAGTCGCCACTCACGTCCCACGCGATTGCGGTCCCGTCGTGGGCCACCGTGTAGAGCACCTCCCCGTCAGGGCCGAACACAGACTGCTGAACAGCTGCCGAGTGACCTCGCAGCGTCTGAAGCCGAGTTGCCGATCGGGCATCCCAGAGCGTTACCGTCCCGTCGGAGCTCGTGGAAACCACGGTCCGACCGTCATGGCTGAACTCGAGCGAGTTCGGGCGCGCGGTGAGCACGCCTGTGGCTGACCGCCGCACCGCCCCGGTCCGTACGTCGACGAGCTCGATGCCGTCATCGATCCCGACCGCCACGGTGCGACCGTCGGCGCTGACGGCGAGCGCGTGATGACCC
Organism: uncultured Solirubrobacteraceae bacterium; assembly: GCA_963830725.1. Taxonomy (GTDB): domain Bacteria; phylum Actinomycetota; class Thermoleophilia; order Solirubrobacterales; family Solirubrobacteraceae; genus DASSUW01. Next base: position 20,046 of record CAWHNO010000015.1, read on the forward strand.
TTCTCGATCCTGACCGTCCGGGTCCTCTCGCGGCTCCCCAGGTCCCACCACGCGAGTTCGCCGTCGGGGGCGGCAGTGATCAGCGAGCGCCCGTCGGGCGTGAGCGCGAAGAACGGCGCCGTGCAGAACGTGGCCGCTTCCGAGACTCTGAACGCCTCATCGCGGATGACCGATCCAACCGGCTCCAGCGTGTCTGCATCGCGGATGCTGATCCAGGTCTCCCGGCAGGAGCGGTCGACGACGGTGACGAGCCGTGTTCCATCCCTCGTGAAGGCGATCCGCGTGGCGTCGCCGTGAATGGGCATTTCGATGATCTGCCTGCGCGTGCCCGTCGCGGCCAAGCGGATGAAGCCGTTGCCGGCGAGCGCGAGCTTCTCGCCGTCCGGGCTGTACGCCATGGACGCGACCCAGCCACCGTTCATCGGGAGCGGGTCGCCGATCCGCTCGTGGCTGGAGGCGTCGAAGAACAGGATCCCGGCGGCGTAGTCGCCTATGGCGACCGTGTTTCCGTCGGGACTGACCGCGATCGCTCGCAGGACGTCATCGTCGCCGTGCATGACGCCCGCCACCGAGGGGACGCGGAGGAGATCGGCGAGCAGGTAGCTGCGCGTCTGCGGTGAGTCATCGATCGCAACCGCCTGGCGCGCCAGGAGCAGGGAACGATCGAGGTCCTCGTCGACGAGCGCCTGCGCCCCCAGGCGCTGGGCGAGCTGCGCAGTCTCGGCGTCGCGAGCCTCGCCGCGCTGCACGACCGCGAGCACTCCTCCCGTCGCGGCGGCGACGAGCAGGAGCACGACGCCGGCGAGCAGCGCGCGAAGGCGCCGGTTGGTGCGCCGCGCCCGCGTGGTCTCACGCTCTGCGGCCTCTCGGCTCTCGCTGACGAACTCGCGCTCGAGCTCGTTGAGATCGAGCGCATGGTCGGCGGCCCAGTCGAGGGCAGCGGCGAGACGAGCGCCGCGATACAGCTCGCCCTGATCGTGCCCGGCCGCGTCGCCATTCCGTCGCCGCCTCGGTGAGTTGATGGCGAAGCCGGCGCCAATCGGCGTCCTCTGCGATCCACTCGCGCAGGCGCGGCCATTCGCTCAGCAGCGCCTCGTGGGCGACCTCGACGGAGTGCTCGCCGATCGTGACGAGGCGGCTCTCGGCAAGTGCATCCAGCACGGGGGCGACGTCCGGGTTGCGCTCCAGGTCGAGCTCGGCGAGCGGAGCACGGCGGCGCACCGGCGCGTGACGCTCACCCTCGCCGACCAGGCGGAGCATGATCGCCCGAACCAGCGGATGGTGCTCATCGGCGATGCGGTCATACACGCTCTCCGCGAGCCGGGCGACGGCGCCGTGGACACCACCGGACTCACGGTAGGCGGCGACGGCCAGCGTGTTGTCGCGCCGCTTCTGCCAGAGCTCGAGAAGGGCGGTCGACAGCAGTGGCAGCGCGCCGGGCTCGCCCTCGAGGTCGTCGACGAGCGCGTCGACCAGCTCGGGTTCCACCCGCAGCCCCACCCGGCCGGCAGGCAGCTCGACGGCACGGCGCAGCTCCGACGCCTGCATCGACCCGATGAGCACGTGGTTGGCGCCGAGCAGCTCCGCGAATGCTGGGTACGCGGCGAACCGTCCGTAGAAGTCGGCCCGCAGCGCGACCACCACGACCGCCCGCCCCTGCGGATCGGCGGCCGCGCGGGCGAGGGCATCAGCGAACGCGACTCGCTCGTCGTCGGAGCGGCACGCTGTGAACAGCTCCTCCAGCTGGTCGACCGCAAGGAGGAGCCGTCCGTCGGCGGGAAGCGCATCCAGGGCCTCGGCGAGTGGATCCGGCGCGCCCGACACCAGCGCGCGGCGCAGCTCGTCCAACGGCCGCTCGCCGGGGCGCATCAGCAGGCGCCGCCAGCTTTCGCTGCCCGGCAGCACGCCTCCGGCGAGCGCCGGGAGCAGCCCGGCCCGCAGGACCGACGACTTGCCGCTGCCCGACGGTCCGACGATGCCGAGGAAACCGACACCCACGACGTGGGCAACCAGCTCGGCGACGAGCCGCTCCCGGCCGAAGAAGTAGTCGGCGTCCACCGGCTCGAAGTTCGCCAGGCCCTTGAACGGGCATCTACCCTCGGCAGCCACGCGAGCGGGAGTGGCCGAGGCAGTGAGGATCCCCGCCTGGTCGCGCATTGACTGGAGGTCGACCACCTTGCCCGCCAGCTCGGCCTCGACCTCGGTCAGGTCGCTCCTGCCGGCGGCAGCGCGCGAGGCGACATCGCCCAGCACGCGACTGGCCTCGTCGACCGCGACCGCGTACGCCGCGCGAGCGAATTCGCGACAGCTGGGATATCGCTGCTCCGGTTCTTTCGCCAGCGCCCTGGCAATGACCGCGTCGAGGGCGGCCGGCAGGTCGGGCCGCTCCTCACTGGCGGCCGGCGGTTGCGCGTCGAGGTGCGCGAACAGCACGGCCAGCCCCGACTCACGCCGATGGCGGCGGAACGGAGGGTGCCCGACAAGAGTTTCGAAGAGCACGCACCCGAGCGAGTACATGTCTGCCATCCCGTCGACTTCGCCGCCGGCGATCTGCTCCGGCGCGACGTAGTCGACGGTGCCCATCAGTCCACCGTCGCCGCTGCCGGTGTCGTCGGAGACGCGCTTGGTGAGCCCGAAGTCCGCCAGATACACGTGGTCGGAGCCGTCCGGGCGGGCGCCGCTGTCGAGCAGGACGTTCGACGGCTTCACGTCGCGGTGCACCAGACCGCGGCCGTGGGCCGCGTCCAGCGCGATGGCGACCTGCGCGAGGATCCCGATCGCGTCCGACGGATCCATGCGGCCGACCTGCACGCGCTGCTTCAGGTCGCCTCCCTCGACGTACCGCATGGCGATGAAGAGGACGCCCTCGGCCGTCCCGGCCTCGTAGATCGGGACGATGTTCGGATGGTCGATCGACGCTGCCAGCTCCGACTCCCGCAGGAAGCGTTCGCGGAACGCGCCGTCGTCCGCAAGGCGTGCGGCCAGCAGCTTGAGCGCGACCCGTCGCTTGAGCCGCAAATCCTCGGCGAGGTAGACGACGCTCATGCCGCCCCAGCCCAGGAGCGACTCGATCCGATAGCCGGCGAGCTCGGTGCCGACCCGAGGGTCGTCGCTCACTCGCATGGGAGCATCTTCACTTTCGGGGCTCCAGAGAGACACGTCGGATGAGAGCTGTAACGAGGAGGACTTTCAGCGACCTTTCAGAATCTGGCCGACACTGCGCCGCCCCTGACTCCGGTCAGCGACGAGCGGAACGCGTTCCAGGATCGTCCGCCGCGCCGCCGCCCGCCCCGCGTCAGAGCGGCTCGCCGGGCGGCGATCGCCGATAGCTCGCCGATCAGCCGGTCGGTGGCGACGACCTCGTTCGCGTGCAGCAGCAGGTTCGCCGGCAAAGAGCACTGCTCGACCCTTCCGAGCGCCGCCGCCATGTTCTGCTCGGCGACCTCCAGCGGTCCGAGGAGCCTGAACTGCATCGCGAATCAAACCGACCGTACAGGCCGCATCTACCGGCGTCTACCGCGCGTAACCGCGGGCGTCTACCGGGCCCCTGGAACGTGCGCTCCAACGGAGACCGCACACGGAGGTCTCGAGAGAGGAGCGAAGATGTTCAACTACCGCCTCACCCGCACCGCCGCTGTCGCGCTGGCGATCGCCGCCACCGCCGCCCCGGCCGCGTCCGCCGACGACCACTGGCGGTCGCAGAACGTGCGCCCCGCCGACACGCGCAACGCCGCCGGGCTGCAGGATCTGCGGAGCCCCGACACGCGCGACTTCGCCGAGGGCCGCGGGACCTACAACTCGCCTGACGTCGTGGTTGTCAAGGCGCCCGTGCCGGCGGCCGAGCCGACCGCGACCGGCATCGACTGGGCGGATGTCGGGATCGGCGCCGGCGGGCTGCTGGCCGCGAGCCTTCTCGCCCTCGCCGGCACCCTGCTGGTCGTGCAGCGGCGCGGCGCGCGCGCGCACGCTGCCCACTGAGCAGCAAGACCGCGCCGGGCGCCTCGAGCGGGGCACGCGTCGTCGCCGACTGAGCCGAGCGCCCGGGCCGAGGCCGGCCCGGGCGCCCGTCCCGCCGTCCTAGTCGCGTGCGGTGATCTCGGGGGCGCGCGCGGTCTTCCACACCGTCGCGCCGCCGTTGTTCGCGTTCACCGCGCAGTGGATGACCTTGCCGACGTCATCCGCGGTCGGCGTGTACCGCATGCCCTGGCCGACCACCAGTGAGTCGGTCCAGGTCAGGGGCTGGGTGCCGAACTCCGGCTCGGCCGGGGTGGTGAAGTTCCCGAGATCGAGCTGGCTCGGGGCGCGGAACCGCGGATGCTCCGGCCCGATCAGGTTCGAGCGATACCAGGTGACCCAGAAGTCGGCGCCCGGGGTGTTCGCCCACTCGCCGCGACCGCAGGTGAGCGGCTGCCTCACGCGCCCCGAACCGCCCACCTCGGGAGGCTCGACGTTGACCGGGATCTCGGCCTCGTCGACGTCCTTGACCTGGATCTCGCGGTAGGAGATGCGGTCGTTGCCGCCGTGCGTCTGCAGGCCCAGGTAGCCCTCGGCGAGCTGGCGCGCCATCGTCGGCGGGTCGCCGTTGCGCGATGCGATCTTCGGCACCGAGTTGTCGAACTGGTTGATCAGCTCGCCGTCGATCAGCACCGTGTACTGCTGGCCGATCGTGCGGATCTCCATGTCGTGCCAGACGCCCTTGGTGAGCCGCTCGTCGGTCTTCGACTGCTTGGCGTTCAGGTTGCGGAACCCGTACACGGCGCCGGTCTTGATCGGGTCGCCCGACGGCTGCGGGCCACCGCCGGTCAGCGTCTCGTTGATCTGGATCTCGTGCCCGCAGTAGACCTGCGTCCAGTGCTGGTGGTTGTTCGCGTTGTTGTTGGTCGTCAGCGGACCGGTGCCGGCCAGGTTGGTCACGTTGTGCGTGCCGGTGCGGGCGCAGTAGGCGCCCGAGTACAGGAACGGCGGATCCGACGCATTCGAGGCGGGCGGGAACGGGCCCTCTGCGCCCGCCCACGAATAGGTCGTCGACTCCGCCGGGGTGAGCAGCCCGCACACCGGAATCGCCCCCGGGCAGACGTCGTAGTTGTAGCCGGTGGGCTTCTGGGCCAGCACCTCCGCGGTGGTGGCGCCCGTGTACCGGATCTCCGGGGCGCGGATCATCACGCCGCCGTTGCGCGTCGACTCCGGCGTGTCCTGCACGGTGTACTGGAGCTTGATCACGGCGTCGCCGAGCGGACGCACCGGATACCAGTAGGCGCCGAATGGCGAAGCGCCCATCAGGAACGACCCCTCGACGGGGTCGAGCGTCGCCTGCCCCTGCGTGGCCGAAGCCGCGATCGTGCTGCTGGCGAAGATCCACTTGTCGAACGAGGCGTCCGAGCCGGTGGGCGTGCCGTCGAAGATGTACTCGAATCCCGGGTCCGGCGGCGGCGCCACGTACTGTGCGCCCGCCGACGCGGGTGCCAGCGTGATTACGGCCATCGCGACGCTCCACGTCAGAAGCGCGAGGCGCCGGTTGAGTCCTCGTTGCATCCGATCCCTCCCCTGCTCGCTTGCCCCGGAACTCCCACTTCTGCCGAGGACCACCCGAACTTATACCGAACGCCGGGACAACCGCGCTCCTGCCTCCGCGCGACATCCTCGATACAGCGGCCGGCAGCGCGTTTCGATGGCGCCCTGGTCAGCGTGCCACTTCGAGCACGACCTTTCCGCGCTTGTCGGTGGCCATGCTGCGCTGGAACGCGCTCGCGGCCTCCTCGAGCGTGAACACGGAGTCGATGGCGGGGGGCGGCAAGCCGCCGTCGAAGAGCCCGGCGATCTGCGTCAGCTGCCGGCGGTTTGGCTCGACGACGAAATACACGCTGCTGACTCCCGTCGCCTGCGGCGGCTCCTCCGCCACCGAGACGAGCCGACCACCCTCGCGCAGCACGCCGGGGGAGCCGGCCAGTCGCTCGCCGCCGGCGGTGTCGAAGACGAGGTCCACGGGTTCGAGGCCTGCGGCCCACGGCCCGGCGGTGTGGTCGATGACGATGTCAGCGCCGAGCTCGCGTGCGCGACCAACACCGTGAGTCGACGTGGTGGCGATCACGCGGGCGCCGTGGCGGCTGGCGAGCGACGTGGCGAACTGGCCCACACCGCCGGTCGCCCCATGGATCAGTACGCGCTCATCCGCAGCGAGCCTGCCGTGGTCGAACAGCCCCTGCCAGGCGCTGAGTGCCGCCAACGGCGCGGCGGCCGCTTCGGCGTGGCTCAGCGCGCGCGGCTTGGGCGCGAGCAGCTCGGCCGGGATCGCGGCGTAGTCGGCGGCGACGCCGTCGCGGTCGAACGCGGTCATCGCGAACACCTCGTCACCGACGGTCACGCCGTCCACCTCGGGTCCGAGAGCGGCCACGACGCCGGACAGCTCGTAGGAGGGGATCGCCGGAAGCCGGTCGACGGGCCACTCGAGTTCGTCGCGCGTGAGCGCCGCGGCGTGGACGCGCACGAGAGCCTCTCCGCGCCCCGGCGTCGGGGTCGCGACCTGCTCGTAGACCAGCTGTTCGGGCCCGCCGGCGGCTCGTAGGACGACGGCTCGCATGGTCGCGGAGATCATCGCATCGCCTCCGCGGTGTGCTCGGCGATCATGCGGGCGCGGTCTCCTGCGCGAGCTCGGCGGCGACCGCCGAGGCACCGGCGGCGACGAGCCGGCCGAGCGGAGCGCCGGGCAGGTAGCGCTCCATGAGGCCCGCCACGCGATTTGCCTCGTTCTCGGTGAGATGCGCGCGACCGTCCGCGGCGCGCCCGATCGTCTCGCGGGCCATCAGCAGGTAGCGGCGCTGCTCGGCCAGGACGGCGGGGGCGGCCGGTGGCCCGTGGCCGACGTACAGCGTGCGCACCCCGGCGAGCGCGTCCTCCGCCCGGTCGATCGCGCGCAGCCACGCGTCGCGTGCGCCCGTCGGCCAGGTTGGCGTGCGTGCCGTTGAAGGCGAGGTCGCCGACGAACGCCGTGTCGCCCTCGCCGAGGAGCCAGACGGTCTCGCTGGCGCTCTCGCCGGGCCCGAAGTCCCAGGCGGTGAACAGCAGATCGCCGAGCTCGACCGATTCCTCGTCGGCCACCGTCTGGTTCGGAAGCGTGGCGCGCCGCGGATAGTGGCTGCCGATTGGCGGTTCGGGGATCGGCTCGGCGCGGATCTCGCGGTCGACGTCGCGGTGCGCGATCACCGGCACCCGCTCGCCCGCGAGCAGCTCGCCGACGGTGCTGTAGTGGTCGGGATGCGGGTGCGTGAGGAGCACGCCGAGCAGCGGCTTGCGGAGTGCCTCGAGCCTTGCCCGGAGCGCGCGGCCGTCCGACTGCAGGAGCGGCGCGTCGATCGCGACGATGCCCTCGGTGCCCTCCACCAGGTAGGAGTTGGCGAACAGCCCGCTCTCGCCCGAGCGGTACGTGTGCACGATCGCAGCCACCGGCCCATGCTAAGAGCGTGCGGCCCGCACGCCATACGAATCCGGTCTGACGCGATACCGAGCACCTCTGAGGAGGGGTAGGCTCCAGCCTGGAGCATGGTCGAGCTGCGCCACCTGCGCTACTTCATAGCCGTGGCGGAGGAGCTGAACTTCAGCCGCGCCGCACAGCGGATGCATATGGCCCAACCTCCGCTCAGCGCCGCGATCCGCCAGCTCGAACGCGACCTCGACGTCGACCTCTTCGCCCGCACCACCCGCGAGGTCAGGCTCACCGACGCCGGACGTGCGTTCCTTCAAGGAGCGCGGCGCACGCTGGCGGACGCCGAGCGGGCGGCCGAGGACGCCAAGCGCGCGGCGGCCGGCGAGCTCGGTCACCTGCGCATCGCCTACTCGTGGAGCACCCGCTTCCAGACGCTCCCGGCGCTCGGCAGGGCGTTCCGGGCCGGTCACCCGGACGTCGAGCTGCTCGCCCAGGAGATGTGGAACGCGCGGATGCCGCCCGCGTTCGCCAACGGCAGCATCGACATCGCGCTGTCCCTCTGCCCCGAGATCGCCGCCGAGCTGGAGCTCGCTCCGATACGCAAGGAGCGCTTCGTCGCGCTCCTACCCGAGGCTCATCCACTCGCGCGCGAGGACGCGATCCCGCTCTCAGCGCTCGCCGACGAGCAGTTCATCGTCTTCCCGCGCGAGATCGCGCCGCGCCTGCACGACGCGTTCATGTCGATCTTCCGCCGCGCCGGCTTTGAGCCGCGCGTGCGAAACGAGTCGTTCCACACCGGCTGGGACCTTGGGGTCCTGGCCGAGATCCCGGCCGTCGCCATGGCCCCGCAGACCGTCGCGGGCGGACTCCCCGACGGGATCGTGGCCGTCGCCATCAGCGAGCCGACCGACGCGCTCGAGACATGCCTGGTGTGGCGGAGCGACGACGACTCGGCGACCGTCGCGGCCTTCGTGGCGGTCGCGCGCTCGGCTTTCGGGCCGACTCTGACCCGCTCGGTCTAGCCATATACGCGGTTCGTGTTGCTCGACACCACCACGACTCGTAGCGTCGCGGGAGGTGAGCGCGAGCGTCGACATCCTGCACCCCGAGCGGCCGAAGCGGATCGTGATCGTGGCGTCGAACCCGGCCGTTTCCGAGCAGACCGGCTGGCCGATCGGCTTCTGGTGGGCGGAGCTCTCGCATCCGTTCCTCGAGTTCACCGAGCACGGTTACGAGGTCGATGTGGCGAGCCCGGAGGGCGGCGCCCTGCGAGCCGACTCGTGGAGCGACCCGCGCGACAAGTCCGGATACTCGGCCGAGGATCTGATCAGCCTCGGCTTCATCAACTCGCCCGCGCACACGAGGCTGGTCGAGGAGTCCAAGCCGCTTTCCGCCGTTCACGTCGACGACTACGACGCAGCGCTGCTCGTCGGCGGCCAGGGCCCGATGTACACGTTCTGGGGCGACGAGCGCGTCCACGCTCTCGTCGCGTCCTTCTACGACGCCGGCAAGGTCACCGCCGTGATCTGCCACGCGACCTGCGTGCTGCTCCAGACCCGCCTCTCCGACGGCCGCCTGCTCGTCGAAGGCAAGACCTGGACCGGCTTCGCCAACTCCGAAGAGCGCTTCGCGGACGACTTCGTCGGACAGAAGATCCAGCCGTTCTGGATCGAGGACGAGGCGAGGAAGCTCGACAACACCAACTTCATCGTCAGCGGGCGGTTCAAGCCGCACGCCGTGCGCGACGGCAACCTGATCACCGGCCAGCAGCAGTACTCGGGCAGGGCGGCCGCGCGGCTGATGGTCGAGGCGCTGGGGGTCTGAAGCCGATGCTCGCGAGCCACCCGATCGACCCGATGATCCTGGCCACCGACCTTGCCGTCGCCAGGGAGTTCTACGGCGACCGGATCGGGCTCGAGATCCTGATCGAAAGCGACGACTTCCTGACCTTCGGATGCGGCGGCGACAGCCGCCTCGTCGTCACGCGCAGCTCCACAGGGAGCAGCGAGCCGCAGACCAAGGCCTCGTGGCGAGTGCACGACCTCGCCGCGGAGGTCGCCGAGCTGCGCTCACGCGGCGTCGAGGTCGAGGAGTACGACGAGCCCGGACTGAAGACCGTCGACGGCATCGCCGACGTCGGCTTCGCGCTCTGCGCCTGGATCGTCGATCCACACGGAAACTCGATCGGGCTGCTGCAGTTCAAGGGCCCGCATTGACTCCCGTCACCACGGCCGTGACCCGGCGCGTCAAGCCGGGCCACGAGGCCTCCTACGAGCGGTTCCTCGAGGGGATCATCGCCGCCGCGAGCCGCTTCCCCGGCCATCTCGGCGTCGAGGTCTTCCGGCCGCAGAGCGCGACAGCCGGCGAATACCGGACCGTCTACCGGTTCGATACCAGCGAGCACCTGCGCGCTTGGCTGGACTCGGACGAGCACGCGGCCTGGCTCGAGCGCGCCGAACCACACGTGGTCGGCCCCATGCACACCAGCTTCGTGACCGGTCTCGAGACGTGGTTCACCCTGCCGGACCGGCCCGGGACGGCGCCGCCGCCTCCGCACAAGATGGCGCTGCTCACCTGGATCACGATCTTCCCCCTGATCACGGCGATCGTCGCGGTCACCGGCCCGCTGCTCGAAGAGCTGCCCCTGGTGCTGAGACTGGGCATCACGACCGCGCTCGCGGTCCCGCTGATGACGTGGATCGTCATGCCACGCGTGACACGCCTCCTGCGCGGATGGCTCTACCCGACGAAAGAGAGGACTCCATGACCGCAACCGTGCACAGGTTCCCGATCGAGCACGAGAGTGCATTCGTGAACGCGTACCTCGTCGAGACGGCGGCCGGCGTCGTCGCCGTCGACTCGCTGCTGACCGTCTCGGACAGCCGGGCGATGCGGGAGGCGCTCGAGCAGCTCGGCAAGCCGCTGCACGCGGTGCTGCTCACGCACTCGCATCCGGACCACTACGCGGGTCTCGCGCAGCTCGTCGCCGAGGACGACGTCCCGATCATCGCGCCGCAGGGGGTCATCGACACGATCGCGCGCGACGATGCCGCGAAGGACTCGATCGTCGGACCGATGTTCGGCGACGAGTGGCCCAGCACGCGCATCTTCCCGAACACGCCGATCCGCGACGGCGAAAGCGTGACCTTCGACGGCGTCCCGTTCACGGTGATCGACCTCGGGCCGAGCGAGTCACCCCACGACAGCCCGTGGATCCTCGGAGCCGACGGGGAGACCGTCTTCCTCGGCGACCAGATCTACGACCACAAGCACTGCTTCCTGGCGGACGGCTTCCATCGCGAATGGCTCGCGAACATCGAGACGCTGCGCGAGCGGTTCCCGGCCGACACGACATTCCACATCGGCCACGGCGGACCCGTCGGCGGCGAGATGTGGGACTGGCAGCGCAGCTACATCGAGACGTTCGTCTCCGCCGTCGGCGAAACGGACTGGGCCGAGCCGGATGCGGCGAAGGCCGCCGTCATCGCGCGCATGAAGGAGTACGAGCCGACCGACGAGCTCCAGTTCCTCATGGAGCTCAGCATCGAGCCGGTCGCGCAGCAACTGGGCGTCATGAGCGCCCAGCGCTGACCGCGTGTGGCCTCGATGTCGAGCGTCAGGCGGGCCGTCCGGCGAGCCGCAGCACGGTGTTGAGCGATGGCTCGGGCCCGGGCCAGTGCTCGCGGATCAGGTTCGTGCCGGCGGCGCGGAGGACGGCGCGGAGCACGAGCGCGACGATGATCGCGTCGTCGAGTTGGCCGGCGATGGGGATGAAGTCCGGGACGAGGTCGAACGGCATCGCGAGGTAGCCGACGAGGGCGAGCAGGAGCAGCCTGCGAGTGCGGGAGACGCGGGGGTCGGAGAGCAGCCGGCGGAAGAGCACGATGCAGTCGGGGACGAAGCGGGCCAACGCGCGGGCGTCAGCGGTGCGCCCGACCACGACGAGCACCGCGACGAGAGCAGCGTAGGCGAGCAGCAGCGCTCCGAGTCCGATCAAGGCCGATTGCCAGGCGGTCATTCGCGTGCCCTGAGCGAGTTGGCGAGCGCTGCGATTACCAGGACGGCGAGGGCCAGTCCGCCGCCGGTTTCCCATGCGCTTTCCGACAGTGAAGCGCGAATGAGTACGGCGAGCATGAGGGCGGAGGCTACGCCGAGTGGGACGGTCCAGGTCTCGCCAGCGAGCGGTCGCCCGCCTTTCCTATCGCAGCGTCCGCGGCAGTCCGAGCTGCGGGAAGACGCTGGTGTCGCCGAACCAGGTGATCGCGGATATCCGGTCGCTCTCGAGCGTGAGGACGAACAACGCGTACGCCCGCGCGATCTCCGCTTGTGCACCGGGCAGGTAGCACCCGAACGCCGGCTGGCCGTTCGCACGCGTCGGCACCAGCCGCAGCAGCGCGCCCCGCCGGACCTCGCGGTCGCGTAGGAACACGCGGATCGCATTGGGCCCCTGGTACTCCCATGGCTCGGGCGGCATGGTCACCCAGGCGTCGTCGGTGAGCAGCGCGACCATGGCGTCGATGTCGCCCGCCTCGACCGCGTCGGCGAAGCGGCCGACGACGTCGCGCTCGAGCCTGGAGTTCGGGAGCGGCGCGCGTTCGCGTCCGGCGGCGGGCAGGCGGGACTCGAACGCGGCACGCGCGCGGCGCAGGAGACTGTTGACCGAGGTGGCTGTGCTATCGAGCATCTCGGCGACCTCCTCGGCGCGGAAGCCGAGCACGTCGCGCAGCACGAGCACCGCGCGCTGCTGAGGCGGGAGGTGCTGAAGGCCGACGATGAACGCCAGCGCAATCGCCTCCTTGGTCTCGTAGCGCGCCTCGGGTCCGGGAGCTTCGTCCGGGATGCCCTCGAGCAGGACGTCGGGGTAGGGCTCGAGCCAGATCGGCTCGGCCCGGCGCGTCGGCTCAGGCATCTCGGTCATCCGCGGCAAGTCTTCCGGGCGGCGCCGGCTCGCACGGAGGGCATCCAGCGACCGATTGGTGGCGATCCGGTACAGCCAGGCCCGGACCGACGCGCGTTCCTCGAACCGTTCAAGGCCGCGCCACGCGGCGAGCAGCGTCTCTTGGAGCAGGTCCTCGGCGTCCTGCGCCGAGCCGACGATCCGGTAGACGTGCAGCTGGAGCTCACGCCGGTAGGGGTCGGTCAGCTCGCGGAACGCGTCCTCGTCACCGGCGCGCGCGCGGGCGAGGGTCTGCTCGGTCACGTTCGGATTCTCGCAGCGGCTCGTCGTTTCACCCGCATCCAAGTAATGACGTCTCGCGGGCTCGAAATTCGCCGCCGAGTTTTCGTCCAGGCGGACGCCTCAACGGGCATGACACAGAACGTTCCCGATCCGCGCCGCTGGTGGGCGCTTGCGCTCCTCTGCGGCGCCTTCTTCATGGTCATCCTCGACGCCACGATCGTGCTCGTGGCGCTGCCCTCGATCCAGGCGGACCTCGGCTTCTCGGAGCAGGGCCTGCAGTGGGTGCTGAGCGCCTACGCGCTCACCTTCGGCGGCCTGCTCTTGCTCGGAGGACGGGCGGCCGACCTGCTCGGGCGCCGGCGCGTGTTCATGGCCGGTGTCCTGTTCTTCACGGCGGCGTCGCTGTTGTGCGGGCTCGCGTGGTCGCCGGCGGCGCTGCTTGCGGCCCGCGTGATCCAGGGCGTCGGCGCCGCGATCATGACCCCGACCGCGCTGTCCGGGCTCGCCTCGGGCCTGAGCAACACCGCCCTCCAGATCGGCGGAGCGCTCGGCGTCGCCATCGCCACGACGGTCGCCGTCTCCCGCTCCGAGCACTACCTGGCCGCCAACGAAGGCGCGAACCCGCTCCTCGTGCTCAACGAGGGCCTCCAGTCCGCCTTCCTGGCCGTCGTCGTGCTGGCCGGAATCGGCGTCGCGCTCGCGCTCCTGCTCCCCGGCCGGCCCCGGACAGCACGGCAGCAGCACCTGGATCCGGCCCCGGCGACCAGTGCCCGGGGCTGAGACAGCACCAACGAAAGGAGAACCGAAATGGGAAAGATCGTCATCAGCGAGAACGTCTCGCTCGACGGAGTCATCGAGGACCCGACCGGTGCCGAGGGCTTGAGCGTCGGCGGCTGGTTCTGGGAGACCGATCGCGGCGAGGACGGCGAGACGTTCACGCTCGACAAGGCGCTGGGCACCGAGGCCCTGCTGCTGGGTCGGCGGAGCTACGAGTTCTTCGCCGCGACGTGGCCGTCCCGAAGTGGCGAGTTGGCGGACAGGTTGAACAGCCTGCCCAAGTACGTCGTGTCCTCGACCCTCGAGGATCCCGACTGGAACAACTCGACGGTACTGAAGGGCGACGTGGTCGACGAGGTCGCGAAGCTGAAGCAGGAGCTCGACGGGGAGATCGTCGTCCTCGGCAGCCCCCGGCTCGCCCGCACGCTGATCGAGCACGACCTCGTCGACGAGCTGCGGCTGATGGTCTACCCGGTCGTGCTCGGGGCCGGCGCGCGCCTGTTCGGCGAGACCAGCGACAAGAAGCCCATGCGCCTCGTCGACACGCAGACCGTCGGTGACGGCATCGCCATCCTCACCTACGAGCCCGTCCGAGACGCCGAGCGGGCGTCGGACGGCGCCGGCCTTCAGGACAAGCGCGCGGCCGCTCTCCGCCAGGCGGGCATCCGGGAGAGCGCCTAGCCGAACCCGCGCGCCGGTCACATTCGTCCAAGACGGAGCCCGGGAGGGCTCCTAGCGTTCGGGCGAGTACTTCGATAACCGACGAAACGGATACCGCGATGGCGGAACAGGAAGCGACGATGAACGAGGCGGAGCGGACGACGGCGCCCACGATCGCGAGGACGGTGCCGAACATCAGGACAGACCGTCCTGCCGAGACGCGCGATTTCTTCACGCGGTTGCTCGGCTGCGAGGTGGCCATGGACCTGGGCTGGGTCGTGACCGTCGCATCGCCGACCAACCCCTCGGCCCAGGTGACGATCGTCGGCAACGACGACCCCGCCGCGCCCGGCATCTCGATCGAGGTCGATGACGTCGACGCGATCCACGCCAGGGCGGCGGAGCTGGGCCTCGAGATCTCCTATCCCCTGCGCGACGAGGAGTGGGGCGTTCGGCGCTTCATGCTCCGCGAGCCGAGCGGCACGACCGTGAACATCCTCTCCCACCGCTCCGGCTGACCTCGGACGCGGCGCAGCCGGAGGGGTCGCCGCTCAGGCGAGCAGCTTCACCCAGGCCGTCGTCAGGGCATCGAGGACCGCGCGGCGCGAGACCGCCGCCTCCTCGATCCACCACAGGACCAGTGCGGCCATTCCCATGCTCATCAGCTCGGCGAGCGGCTCGAGCTCGCGTCGCGGTACCGGCGTCGCGGCGAGCGAGCGGATCAGCTCAACGAGCACGGCGCGCGCTCGCGCGTGCACCTCTCGTCGGCGCGCGGCGATCTCCGCGCCGCCGCCGGTGTCGCGAAACAGCATCTTCCAGGCATAGGGGCGGGCTTCCACGTAGTCGAGCCAGAGCTTGAGCACGGTGCGTAGGCGCTCCTCGGTGCTGCCCTGCGCGGGGATCGAAGCGACGAAGCCGGCGAGGTCGTCGCGGTGGCGGTCGAGCAGCGCGAGGTAGAGGTCGCGCTTGGCGTCGAAATGCCGGTAGACGATCGGCTTCGTCACCCCGGCGGCAGCCGCGATGTCATCGAGGCGCGTCGCCTCGTAACCGTGCTCGCCGAACAGCCGTCCCGCCGCCTCGATGATCGTGGCACGCCGCTCGGCGAGCGGAAGGCGTTGTCGTGGCCTCGCGCACATGTTACCCATAGGTAACTTAGCTGATATGGTGGACGGTGGTGACAGATCAGAAGGAGCATTCGATGACGAACGCAAGGACCCAGACGACGACGCCCGAGGCGATCCGCGCCGAAGAGGCGATCCTCAGCCGGGACCGCGGTGAGGTCGAGGACCCGATCCACCGGGTCTCGTACAGCTTCCGCCACGAGGGCTCAGACCTCTGGATCTACACCTGGCTCCAGGACGGGGGTCACCTGCCCGAGCACTACCACCCCTCCCTCGAGGAGCGCTGGGAGACGCTGGAGGGCTCAGCACGGGTCAAGCTCGACGGCACCTGGCGCGATCTCGTGCCCGCCGACGGGCCGATCCTCGTCGCGCGCGGCGTTCGCCACGAGCTCAAGAACGAGAGCGGCCGGCTCGCCAGGATGCGGACCAGGGTCACGCCGGCCGGCCGGCTCGAGGAGTTCCTCACCGAGAGCGCCGGCGCGGCGCGCGAGGGCCTGTACAACGCCCGCAACCTGCCGACCGGCTTCCGCGGCGCGACCTGGATCGCCGAGTTCGCCTTGCGGTTCCGAGAAGAGACGGTGATGACCTCGCCCCCGCCTGCGGTACAGCGGCTCGTGCTTCCGTTGCTGGCGCGGTTCGCCCGGAGGTCGTGACCGCCCCAGCCCTCGGGATTCAGGCGCGCGCACCCAGAGCTCCGTCGCTGCCGGCCCTTCATCTGCCCGACCGCGCGGGAAGCGCGCGGGGCAGACCGAAGCGGGGAAAGAGGCCCGGCGTCATGAATGCGGTCATCGTCTTGACGCGGGTGCCCTCCACGGTGAGCACTTCGAGAGCCTCTGCGACAAAGCGGTGCTCCTCCTCGTTCCATCGGTAGGCGGCGTCCGCCAGTTGGCCGTTCGCCCGGAGCGCCATGTAGCGATGCGCGGGCTCGGCGGCGAACGCCGCGATGACGTCGCGGCCGCGCCACCACCTCGCATACGGCGGCATCGCGAACGTCGCATCCTCGGCGAGCAGCGCCACCAGCGCGGTGATGTCTCCACGTTCCCAGGCGTCCAGGTAGCGCTCCACGATCCTGCGAACGGACGCGTCGCCGAGCGAGCGCAAGGTCGCCTGCTGGCTCTGCTCTGGAAGCCGCTCATCGGCCGATCTGCGCGCGCGTTGGAGGGCGCTGTTCACCGAGGCGACCGTAGTGTCGAGCTGGTCGGCGACCTCGCTCGCGGAGAACCCGAGCACGTCCCGCAGGATCAGCACCGCGCGCTGGCGCGCCGGGAGATGCTGCAGCGCCGCGATGAACGCGAGCTCCACGGCCTCGCGCCGTTCGTAGCGAGCCGCGGGGGCGGCATAGCCATCCTCCAGGCCCATCTCGACGTCGGGGTAGGGCTCGACCCAGACCGACTCGGCGAGCGGTGCGCCGGGATCGTCGCCGGGCGCCGACGGAGACCCATGGTCGATCGGAAGCAGCCGTTTGCGCCGCCGCGCGATCGCGTCGAGGCAGACGTTGCTCGCGATCTTGTACAGCCACGCCCGCACCAGGCCTGGCCCACCGAAACGGGGCAAGGCCTGCCAAGCCCGGAGCAGCGTCTCCTGGAGCGCGTCGTCGGCGTCATGCAGCGAGCCGAGCATCCGATAGCAGTGCGCGTGAAGGTCCGCCCGGTGTGGCTCGACCAGCCGGCGAAACGCGCTTTCGTCGCCGTGCGGCGATGAGTTCCGCGGCACGCCTCGGTTTGTACCTGCAGAGTCCCATTTCACCTAGGAGGCCGAACCGTGGCGCACGATATGACAGAGCAGACCCCGTTCGGGGCCCCGCCGCCGGATCCGGAGCTCCGGCGTCTGGAGCCCCTGGTGGGGACGTGGACGAGCGCGGATCACAGCGGGGACAGCGTGCTCGGCCCCGGCGTACCCGTGACGGGCACCGAGTCGTTCTACTGGCTCGAGGGCGGCTACTTCCTGGTCCAGACCTACGAGACCACCTTCGGCGACGATCCGGCCCAGAAGGGCATCAACTACTGGTACTACGACTCGGACGCGGAGCGGTTCCGCATCATCTTCTTCAGCAACAACGGCCCGTTCAGCGAGGACGGCAACCGCTATCAGGGCGAGATCGTCGGGGACACGCTCACCTTCGAGGGTCCGGCGCGGTTCCGATACGAGCTCGACGAGACCGGGAGGATCAAGCTCAACGCCGACGGCACGGTGTCCGTGGCGTGGTGGCTGCGCGACGAGAACGGCAACTGGAGCCCGTGGATGCACAACACCTTCACGCAAGCTGCCCGTCGCGGGCGACCACGCGGCCGTCCTTGAGCACGAGCTCGCGGCGCGGGTGGGTGACGACCGCCTCGGCCGCGGTGCGCGCCGCGACGACGACCAGGTCGGCAGGAGCGCCCGGCGCGAGCCCGTAGGGCTCGAGCCCCAGCGCGCGAGCGCCGCCGTAGGTGGCCGCGTCGAGCGCGAGCTCGATGTCCTCGTCGCGGCGGAACGTGTTGCGGTAGGCGACGTGCATCGCCCGCTCCAGCATGTCGCCGCTGCCGTAGGGGCCCCACAGGTCGCAGATGCCGTCGTGGCCACACGCCACGTTCACCCCGGCCGCGCGCAGCCGCTTGATCGGCGGGACCGGGAAGCTGTAGACCGCGGCCGTCAGCAGCGTCACGCCCGCGTCCGCGAGCCCCTCGATGAGCCGCTCCTGCGCAGCGGCGTCGGCCTGACAGAAGCCGTACGCGTGGCTGACCGTGACGCGGCCGGCGAGACCCGCGTCGCGGGTGCGATCCACGATCAGCTCGAGCTCCCACATCCCCAGCGAGCCACCGTCGTGCAGGTGCAGGTCGATGCGCGCCCCGTAACGCGCGGCCAGATCGAACACGATGTCGAGGTGGCGCACGGGGTCGCGGTCCATGCCGGCCGGGTCGATACCGCCGATCGTCTCCACGCCGCTCCGGAGCGCCTCCTCGAGCAGCTCGCCCGTCCCGGGGTTGATCAGCAGCCCGTGCTGGGGAAAGGCGACCTGCTCCACGCCGATCCGCCCGTCGAGCCGCTGCACGGCGGCGCGAACCGCCTCGACGCCGCGGAGCCCGACCTCGGGGTCGATGTCGGTGTGGCTGCGCACGTGCGACGTGCCGGCGGCGACCATCCGCTCCAGCAGCGCCACGATGCGATCGACGCTCGGGATGCCGAGCTCGCCGCGCCGCCGGCGGTCGTTGGCAATCCGGTCCTCGAGCGCGTCTCCGGCCGAGTGCGGCACCCACGGTCCTCCGTGCAGGGTCTTGTCGAGATGGCAGTGCGCGTCGACCAGCCCCGGGAGCACAAGCCGGCCGGACACATCGAGCACCTCCACGTCCTCGATGGCGATGCCCGGCTCGATCCGGTCGATGCGTCCGTCGCGCACGAGGACGTCCGCCGGCCCGTCAACGCCCCACGGCCGGCCGCCGCGCAGCAGCAGATCAGACACGGCCTGGACAGTACCGTCGCGCTCAGTCCCACTGCCCGAGCGCGTAGCGGGTGCCGTCCGGATCGGCGAACAGCGCCCACCAGCCGAAGTGCTGGCGCGCCGGCGGCACCGGGAAGTCGACGCCGCGCTCGGTGAGCTCGCGGTAGGTCTGCTCGATGTCGGCGCAGTTGAAGAACACCGGCGAGTGCGGCAGCTGGTCGGGCAGCTCCTGACGGGCTTCGTGAGCGGTGCGCCTGCTCAAGGCCAGGAGCAGGTCTTGCCCGGGCGGGCTGACCTCGATCCAGCGCTCATCCCCATACGACTCGTCGCGGCGAAGCTCGAATCCGAGGCGATCGACCCAGAAGTCCTTGGCCCGTTCCTGGTCGTCGACGGGCACGACGACCTTGCTGACTCCGCTGATCATCGCAATCTCCTTTCACGCAGGCGTGGGCCGCGGGCCACGCTCGGCGCCCTCGACGTGGACGTCGGGAAGCCACCGCAGCCATGCCGGCAGATACCAGTTGCGCTCGCCGAGCAGTTGCATGGCGGCGGGGACGAGGACGAGGCGGACGATCGTGGCGTCGAGCAGCAGGGCGACGGCCACGCCGAAGCCCATCTGCTGGAACATGACCAGGTCGCCGCGGGCGAAGCCGCTGAAGACGGCGACGATGATGAGAGCGGCGCCGGTGATGATGCGCCCGGTCGAGCCGACGCCGTGGGCGATGGCGTCGCGGTTGTCGCCGGTCTGCCGGTAGCGCTCGCGGATGCGGCTGAGCAGGAACACGTGGTAGTCCATCGAGAGCCCGAAGAGGACCGCGAAGAGGAAGAGCGGCACCCAGGACTCGATCGTGTCGACCTGCGGGAAGCCGAACAGCTCGTTGCCGACGCCTTCTTGGAAGACCAGCACGAGCAGGCCGTAGGCGGCGCCGACCGACAGCAGGTTGACGACGATCGCCTTGGCCGCGACGACGAGCGAGCGGAACGCGATCGTCAGCAGCACGAAGCTGAGGGCGAGCACGAAGGCCAGGACGATCGGAAGCCAGCGGCGCATGGTGTCCGACTCATCGATCGTCTCCGCCGTATCGCCGCCCACCAGCACCTCGACGGCGGGATCGGGGAAGGCGGCGGGGACGTGCTCGCTGCGCAGCGCCCGGACGGCGTCGACCGCCTCCTCGCCGAGCGGATCGCCCGCGATCGGGACGGTCAGCACGGTGAGATCGCCGGCCGGGTTGGTCTCCACCGCGGGGCGGCCGAACCGCGGCTCGCCGGCCAGCCGCTCGCGCAGGCGATCGATCCCGGTCTGGACGGCCGGCGCGTCGGCGTCGCCGTCGATCACGATCTCCACCGGCTCGGTGGTCTGGCCGGGGAACGCGGCGTTCAGGGCCAGATAGCCCTGCTTGGCGGCCAGCCGGTCGGGCAGCGTGCTCACCCCCGCCTCTCCCGACCGCAGACCCAACACCGGCGCGGCCAGGATCAGCAGGACCACCGTGGCCAGCACGAGACTGATCACCGGCCGCCGCAGGACCCCGCCCACCAGGCCCGACCAGAACCGGCTCTCCTCCCGCTCGGCGGCCCGCCCGACCACCGGCAGGCGCAGGGCGTTGACGCGATCCCCGAGCACGCTCAACAGTGCCGGCAACAACGTCAGGGCGGCGGCCACCGAGACCACCGCGGCGGCGATCGCCCCCGCGGCCAGGCTGCGCATGATCGTGCTCGGCACCAACAGCAACCCGACCATGGCCAGCGTGAAGGCGATCCCGCTGAACAGCACCGCCCGACTGGCCGTCGCGCCGACCGCGGCGATCGCCGCCCGCCGCTCGCGCCCGTGACCGCGCTCCTCGCGAAAGCGCGAGAGGACGAACAGCGAGTAGTCGATGCCCAGCGCCAACCCCATGCCGGTCAGCATGTTGGTCGCGAACACCGACAGCGGGAACACCTGCCCACCAGCGCGAGCAGCGCGAGCGCGACCGTGATCGAGATCACCGCCGACAGCAACGGCACCAGCCCCGCCACCACCGACCCGAACACGATCAACAACACGATCAACGCCACCGGCAGACCGAAGCCGAGCTCGCCGTTGCGCAGATCCTCGCCCGCCAGCGTGTCGAAGTCCGCGTCCAGCGTGTGCTCGCCGGTGATCGCCACCTCGAATCCGTCGCGACCGTCGGC
Source organism: uncultured Solirubrobacteraceae bacterium (assembly GCA_963830725.1). Taxonomy (GTDB): domain Bacteria; phylum Actinomycetota; class Thermoleophilia; order Solirubrobacterales; family Solirubrobacteraceae; genus DASSUW01. The sequence continues at coordinate 40,790 of CAWHNO010000015.1, forward strand.
GGCCCGCACGGCGTCGACGACATCTTCGATGTCGTCGTCGGCATCGCGGCCGAGCGCCACCAGCATGCCCGCGGCATCGCGCTCCCCGGACACCAGCCGCCGCTCGCCCGAGTCGTAGAACGTCGTGACCTGCTCGGCGCCGGCTGCGCTCACCTCCGCCGCCAGCGCCCGCACCTTCCGCTCGAAGCGCGGCTCATCGACGGTCGCCGTCGGTGAGCGAACCACGACCACCTCGCTGACGTCGGGCGATCCGTCGGCGAAACCCGCGAACTGGAGCCGGTCGGCGCGCCTGGACTCCGTGTTGCTCGTGATCTCCTCGTCGCCCGACAACGCGTCGCCCACGAACGCCGCGATGATGGCGATCGCCGCCACCAGCGCCACCGCCCAGCCCGCCAACGTCGGCCATGGGCGGCGACTGCTCCACACCGCCAGTCGCTCGGTCATCGGCGCCGGAGGTCGTACGTCTGGGCCGCGGGCCGCGCATCGGCCCACGGGACCGAGTTCAGCTCCGACCCTGGTGAGCGAGATCGTCGGTGCCGGCGCTCACGACGCCGTGGTCATAGGCGAACACGATCGCCGCGGCCCGGTCGCGAACGCCGAGCTTGGTGAAGATGCTGCCGACATGGGTCTTCACGGTCGCCTCGGCGACGTACAGGCGTGCGGCGATCTCGGCGTTGGTCGCACCCCGCGCCATCAGGCGCAGCACGTCGTGCTCGCGATCGGTGAGCAGCTGGAGCCGGGCCGCGTCACGCGTCGCAGGGGCGACGACCCGGCGGTAGCGGTCGAGCACGCGCGGGGCGACCCGGGGTCGAACCACGCGCCTCCGCCGGCGACCGCCCGCACCGCCGAGATCAGGTCCTCCGCGGAGCTGTCCTTGAGCACGAAGCCCGCCGCCCCGGCCTCGATCGCCCCCCACAGGACCTCGTCCTCGCCGAACGTCGTGAGGACGAGGACGGGGCTGTGGGGCACCGCGGAGCGCAACCGCGCCGTGGCGGCGATGCCGTCCAGGCCGGGCATGCGGATGTCCATCAGGATGACGTCGGGCCGCAGGGCGGGCAGCCGCTCGACGGCTTCGTGGCCACCGACGCACTCGGCCACGACCTCGAACCCGTCCGTCGGGGAGAGGATCCGGGCCAGGCCGGCCCGGACGATCGCCTGGTCGTCCACGAGCGCCACCCGGATCATCGCGTGCCCCCGTCCGGGACCGGCAGCGCGTCCTTCGCCTCCAGCGGAAGCGTGCAGGTCACAAGCCACCCGTCGGATGTCGGCCCGGCGGTCAGCTCGCCGCCGAGCGCCGCCGCACGCTCACGCATCCCGACCAGCCCGTAGCAGGCGCGCTCCGGCTCGCCGGCGGGGGCGGCGGCCGTCGGTCCGATCGTCTCGGCGGTCAGGCTGTGCGCGACCGTCGCCCACGTGGAGCTCGAGAACGGTCCGCGCGCGCGGCGCATGCCGCGCCGCGTTCGCGAGCGCCTCCTGAGCGATCCGGTAGAGCGCCACCCCGACGCCCGCGGCGATTGCTGAACTGTCTCCACGCCACCGCAGCTCGACCGCGAGACCTCCGGCCCGAGCATCCTCGACGAGCGCCGGGATCTCGCTCGCCGATGGAACCGGTGGCGCCACGGCGCCCTCGTCATCGCTGCGCAGGAGCGCGACGGTCCGGCGCAGCTCTCGCATGCTCCGCCGGCCTACCTCCTCGGCCGAACGCAGCGCCTCCTCCGCGGCCGCGGGGTCGCGGTGCAGCACGTGGCGGGCACTGGTGATCTGGAGCATCACGGCGGCGAGCCCGTGGCCCACGAAGTCGTGGACGTCGCGGGCGATCCGGCGCCGCTCGATCAGCAGGGCCTGCTGCGCGAGCTCGCGCCGGGTGGCCTGGAGCTGGGCGACGAGCTCGGCCTGGTGTGCGGCCGCGCGGCCGAAGACCCACGGGAAGGCGATGCCGAGGATCCAGATCCCCGTCGAGATCTCGGACGGATCCTGGATCGCGGTCGCGACCACGGGGGCGAGCAGCGCCAGCAGGCCCAGCGCCACGGATTCGGTGGGCCATGAGGCGGATCGCCCGATCACGAAGGCGAGCAGGGAGACCTCGAACAGGAGCGGCTCGAGCTGCCCCGAGCGCTGTGCCACGACCGCCGGGACGATGACTGCGAGCGACAGCGCGAGCAGCGGCACGCCCCCCACGTAGGACCAGACGAGGAGCGGGGCGGCCGCGAGCCCGCAGAGAACGAGATCGGCGGCGGATGACGAATCCGCGACGGCGGCGATGATCGCGGTCGCCACCGCGAAGACGGGGATCAGCACGCGCACCTGCTCGGTCTGCCACCTCTCCGGAAACGACCCCCCGGACACACCTCGACGGTACTGCTGCGGCGGGTCTCGCGACACCCCCCACGGACGGAGACGCGACCTCCGACCGAGGGCGGGACGAGCACCCGGCGGCTGCGGCGAGCGCCCTGGCGACGGTGAGAGCGTCTCCCTTGCGCTTGTCGATTATACTCGGTATAGTACTCAGTATGACCGCCGAGAGGAGTCATTCGTGAGCGTCCCTCACGCCCTCCTCGCTCTGCTGAGTGACGGGCCGAAGTTCGGACTGCGGCTGCAGAACGAGTTCGAGTCGCGGACGGGCAAGGTCTGGCCGCTCAACGTCGGGCAGGTCTACACGACGCTCCAGCGCCTCGAGCGGGACGGACTCGTCGAGACCGACGACGGGGAGAGCGAGCGATCACGGAAGCGGTACAGGATCACGTCCACGGGCGATCGCGAGCTGGCCGAGTGGCTGCGTACTCCACCGAGCTGGTGCCTCCCCCGCGCGACGAGCTCGTGATCAAGGTGCTGGTTGCTCTGCAGGTCCCCGGGACCGACGTGCACGAGATCATGCAGGTGCATCGCCGGCACGTGATCGAGACGATGCAGCGCTACACGCAGGTCAAGGCGGCGGCCGCAGAGGACGACACGGCGTTGGCGCTGGTCGCCGATGCCGAGCTCTTCCGGCTGGAAGCGATCGTTCGCTGGCTCGACGCCGCCGACGTCCGCCTGAAGCAGCGGCCGACCCCCGCACCGGCCGCGGTCGGCCGACGTGCCCCACGAAACAAGTAGCTCGATGGAGGTCCCGCAATGACCAGCGCGCTCGAACTGCGCCAGGTGTCGAAGGTCTACGGCTCCGGGCCGACCGAGGTGCACGCGCTGCGCGACGTCGATCTGTCGGTCGAGCGCGGCGAGCTGGTCGCGATCATGGGGCCGAGCGGCTCGGGCAAGAGCACGCTGCTGACGATCGCCGGCACCCTCGAGGAGCCGACCAGCGGCCAGGTCCTGGTCGACGGCGTCGACCTCGCGACCGTCTCGCGCTCGGAGCGGGCGCGGATGCGACGCCGGTCGATCGGCTACGTCTTCCAGGACTTCAACCTGCTCCCGGGGCTGACGGCGGTCGAGAACGTCACCCTGCCCCTCGAGCTCGACGGCATCCACGCCAAGGCCGCACGCGCGGCGGGCCTCGAGGCGATGGGCGAGCTCGACGTCGCAGAGCACGCCGATCGCTACGCCGACGAGCTGTCGGGCGGCGAGCGCCAGCGGATCGCGATCGCCCGCGCGATCGTCGGCGAGCGCGGATTGCTGCTCGCGGACGAGCCGACCGGCGCGCTGGACTCCGTCAACGGCGAGTCCGTGATGCGTCTGCTGCGGGCGGCGACGAAGCGAGGCGTCGCGGGTGTCGTGGTGACCCACGAGGCGCAGCTGGCCTCCTGGGCCGACCGCGTCGTCTTCCTGCGCGACGGCCGAGTCGTCGATCAGACGGTCGCACCGCCCGGGCCGGAGTCGCTCCTCGCCGGCGGTCAGCGGCGATGACAACGCTCGCGCACCGCCCTGCAGCGCGAGGACCGGGCAGCGGCGGAATCGCCGCGCGCCGCCCGCTGGTGCGCTGGGCGTGGCGCCTGTTCCGCCGCGAGTGGCGCCAGCAGATCCTCGTGCTCGCTCTCCTCACCGTCGCGGTCGCGGCCGCGATCGCCAGCGTCACGATCGCCTACAACTCGGGCCCGACGGACGATGCCGAGTTCGGCTCGGCCAATCAACTGCTCCGGTTTGACGGCGCCGATCCGCGCCAGCTCGAGGCGGGTCTCGCCGCCGCCGAGGAACGCTTCGGGACGATCGACGTCATCGGTCACCGCTCGCTGGCCGTGCCCGGCGGCGTCGACAAGATCGAGTTCCGCGCCCAGGACCCGCACGGAGCGTACGGGGGCGCACGGCTTGCGCTCCGCCGAGGCGTCTATCCGAAAGGGCCCGGCCAGGTCGCCGTCACCGACGGCGTGGCCACGATCCTCGGGCTCGAGCTCGGGAAGACGCTTGACCTCGACGGCCGCCGCCGGACCGTCGTCGGCATCGTCGAGAACCCACGCGATCTGAGCGACGAGTTCGCCCTCGTCTCCCCCTCGTCCGCGGGAGCACCGGACCACGTCACGGTCCTGGTCCACGCCGGCACCGGCTCGGTCGACGCCTTCATAGAGGCGAACGCTCGCGACCGGTCCGCCTTCGCGGGGTCCGAGACTCGGAGAGCCAACCGGGCGGCCGACGCCCTGGCGATGTTCTCCGTGGCCACCGTCTTCCTGCTCCTGTCCACGCTGGTCGCCGCCGCGGGCTTCGCCGTGATCGCGCAGCGACGGCTCCGCCAGCTCGGCATGCTCGCGGCGACCGGCGCGACCGACAAGCACCTTCGACTCGTACTGCTGACCAACGGCGCGGTCGTCGGTGCGATCGGCGCGCTGATCGGAACGGTCGCGGGCCTCGCGCTCTGGCTCGCGATCGCCCCGACGCTCGAGCCCGCGGTCGACCACCGCATCGACCGGCTCAGCCTGCCCTGGACGCTGCTCGCGATGGTCGTCCTCGTCGCGGTCCTCGGAGCGACCGCCGCCGCCTGGTGGCCGGGGCGAGCGGTCGCCCGCGTCCCCGTCACGCTCGCGCTCTCGGCGCGCCCGCCCAGACCGAAGCCCGCACACCACTCGGCCATCCTCGCCGCGGTGTTGATCGCGGCGGGAATCGCCAGCCTCGTGCTCTCCGACCGAAGCAGTACGCCGCTCATCATCGCCGGGACCTTGGCGACGATCCTCGGCACGCTGCTCCTCGGTCCGTTGGCGATCCGCCTCTTCGCCCGGCCGGCCGCGCACACGCCGATCGCGGTGCGCCTGGCGCTGCGAGACCTCGCCCGCTACCAGGCCCGCTCCGGGGCCGCCCTCGCCGCCATCACCCTCGCCCTCGGCATCGCCGCGGCCGTCGTCGTCGTGGCGGCGGCCGAGGAGCGAAAGGCAGACACCGCACCGCCAAACCTGTCCGACCGGCAGATCCGCGTCTACACCGGTCTCAGGGAGCAGGAGGTCCTGACCGTCCAGACAACCGCCGAGCTCGAACGCATGGCCACTCGCGTCCGTCAACTCGCGGCAGACCTCGACGACGCGGCCGTGATCCCGCTCCACAACGCCGTCCGACAGGGCGTAGAGCCCGGAGTCACCAGCGACGGCACCCGCGTCATCAGCACGGAAGTGCTCACACGGAAGGTCGATGACCCCGAGAGTGGGCGCTGGGATCGGGAGGGGACTGATCTGCCTGGGCGAGGGGAACTGCTACGCCATCGAATCGCGGCTCTACGTCGCCACTCCCGCAGTGCTCGGGTACCTCGGACTCGACCCCGCGGCGGTCGATCCGGGCACGGACTTCCTGGCCGACCCGGCCGTCCGGACCGACGAGCTCGTCATTCCCGACATGACGACGGAGGAGGGCGCCGAAGCTTCCGAGGATGCGGTCGCGAACGTCCAGAGGATCGACAGCCGGAAGCTCTTCGGCTCTTCGAGCACGGGAGCCGGCCTTGCGCCCGACTCGTTCATCACGCTCGACGGTCTTCGCCGCCGCGGCTGGAAACAGACCCCGTCCGGCTGGCTCGTCGAGGCCGGCCGGCCCCTGACGAGCGAGCAGGTCGCCGATGCGCGCGAGTTCGCGGCCGATGCCGGCCTGACGATCGAGACGCGGCGAGAGAGCAGCTTCACGACGCCGATCGCCATCGCGACCGCCGCAGGCGCCCTCCTCGCGCTCGCGATCCTCGCGATGACCGTCGGGCTGATCCGCAGCGAGACCGCCGGCGATCTCCGCATCCTGACCGCGACCGGCGCGACGAGCAGGATCCGCCGCACGCTGACGGCCGCCACCGCCGGCTCGCTCGCCTTCCTCGGCGCGCTGCTCGGCGTCGCCGGCGCCTACCTCGCGCTTGCAGCGACGTACCTCGACGACCTCGACTATCTCGGTCGGATCCCGGTGCTCCCCCTCGTCCTGATGGCCGTGGGACTCCCGCTGGCGGCCACAGCCGCCGGCTGGCTGCTCGCCGGCCGTGAGCCGCCCGCCATCGCCCGGCCGGTCATGGAGTGAGCATCATGACCTTGTCTCGGGCGATGGCGATCGTGGCCGGGTTGTGCACGATCGCGGCCGCGGCCCTCCTGGCAGTGACGCTCGCGCCCGCGGACGACCGCGGCTACAGCGCCGAGATCCGGCGGACCGAGTACGGGATCCCGCACATCGTGGCGAGCGACTATGGAAGCCTCGGATACGGATACGGGTTTGCGTTCGCGCAGGACAACCTATGCGTCCTGGCAGACCGCGTCGTGACACTCCGGGGCGAACGCTCCAAGCACTTCGGCCCAAGCGCGGACGCCGGCGATCCGTTCGCCGACGAAGAGGACGCGACCAGCAACCTCGCGAGCGACGTCTACTACCGGGGCGTACGGCAATCGGGCGTCGTGCGGCGGCTGCTCGCCCGGCCGGCGCCGCTGGGGCCGACCGCTCAGCTGCGCGGGCTGGTCGACGGCTATGTCGCCGGCTACAACCGCTACCTGCGCGACACCGGCGTGGCACACCTGCCGGATCCGACCTGTCGCGGCAAGCCTGGGTCGCCCGATCACCCCTCGACTATGAGCGCTCCACCCTCCCCCTGAATCGCCGTCGATGCCGGCGGGACGGCGTACTTCGCCGACGCGTCGGTGCGTCCCCCACGTCACCGACGCGAAGGCGAGACGTTGCATCGACAGCGCCCTGGGCAAGTCCCTCTACCCCGAGACGTTCGTCCTGGACGGCTCGAGGTCCGCGTGCAATTGGGGCAGCGACCGCGGCGCCATCCAGCGCGGCATCTTCGCGCCGCGCCGCGTCCCGCGGCTGACGCGCACCGACTTCGTGGCCAACTCCAACCAGAGCCCCTGGCTCACCAACCCCGCGGCGCCGATCACCGGCTACCCGGCCGTGTTCGGCGACATCGGCACCGAACGCGAGCCACGCACCCGCCTCGGACTCGACATGATCGCCCAGCGCCTGGCCGGCACCGACGGCCTCGGGCCACCCGGCTTCACGCTGGCCACCCTGGAGGCCACGATGCTCGGCAACCGCAACTACAGCGCCGAGCTCGGCCGCGCAGACGTAGTCGCGATGTGCCGCGCGCACCCCGTCCTTACCGCCGGCGACGGCAAGCGGGTCGACGTGCGCGCCGCCTGCGACACGCTTGCGGACTGGGACGGCCGCGCCGACGCCGGTAGCCGCGGCGAGGCGCTATGGGAGATGTTCTTCGATGACTCCCTGTGGGCGGTGCCCTTCGATCCCGCCCACCCGCTCACCACACCACGCGGGATCGACGGCAACGATCCGGATGTGCAACGCGCCTTCGCCGACGCCGTGCGGTTCGGCGGGAGCGACCGGGACACCGGCCGCGCCAGGCGCTGGGCCGGGATCACCCTGCACGGATGCCCCGAGGAGAAAGGCTGCTTCAACGCGATCGAGCGTGATGGCCGCTCCATCCAAGGCTCGAGCTTCATCATGGCCGTCGAGCTCACACCGCACGGTCCCCGCGCACGCACCATCCTCACCTACTCCCAATCGGCCAACCCCGCCTCCCCCCACCACCGCGACCAGACCGTCCTCTTCTCCCATAAGCACTGGGTCACCGAGCGATTCACCGAAGCCGAGATCGACGCCGACCCACACCTGCAAGCGACCACGCTGCACGACTGACAGCCAAGAAGTACCGCGCTGAGCTGCGGGCACATTGCCGCCCTCCCAGTACGGGACGAGCCCGGCGCCTCGCCGGGCGCCGGGCTCGCCAGTGGGTTAGCTCGTCGCTCGGCCGGGACAGCGACGAGTGTCGGAGCGGTGCTCCGGCGCCGGCCGGGGAGCGCCAGGCCGGCGACCGCTCCGAGCAGCGCCAGGCCGGCCGCGACGCCGATCGCCGGACTGAAGCCGTCGATGAACGTGGCCGCTGACGCGAAGCTGCCGGCGCCGGCGAAAACCGCCACGGCAAGGGCGATGCCGAACACGCCGCCGAGCTCGCGCATCATGCTGTTCGCGCCCGCCGCCTTGCCGAGTGCATCGATCGTCAGCGAGCCGACGACGGAGTTCTGCGCCGCCGGGATCGCCAGCGAGACGCCGACACCCGCGAGGATGAACGGTGCCAGCAGCTCCGAGTAGGCGATCCCAGGCTCGGCGATCACCGCCAGCCACGCCATGCCGACCGCCTGCAGCGACAGCCCGGTGACCATCAGCGGTCGCTCGCCGATCCTGTCCGCCAGCGCGCCGGCCACGGGTGCCACCGTCATGAACGTCGCCGTCCACGGCAGCAGCCGCAGGCCGGTGCCCAGCGGCCCGTATCCGAGCCCGACCTGGAGCAGCTGGGCGTAGAAGAACACCGCGGCAAACAGCGATGCGAACGTCAGGAAGATCGCGGTGTTGCCGGCCGCGAACGCTCGATTGCGGAAGAAGTGCATCGGCAGCATCGGCTCGCGCGCCCGCAGCTCCCAGGCCACGAAACTCACGACGAGCGAGCGTGCCGGCGGTCAGCGTGCCAATCACTTCGGCGCTGGCCCAGCCGGCCTGATTGCCGCGCACCAGCCCCCAGACGATCGCGAGCGCGCCGACGCTGATCAGGGCGAGCCCGCGGATGTCCAGCGCGCTGTCCGGGCCGAAGCTCTCATCGATCTTGCGGAGCACGAACGGGATAGAGATCAGCCCGATCGGGACGTTGATCCAGAAGATCCACTGCCAGGCCAGGCCCTCGACGATCGCGCCGCCCACGAGCGGGCCGCTCGCGACGGACAGACCGGTGATGGCGCTGAAGATGCCGATCGCAGCGCCGCGCTTGTCGGGTGGGAACGCCGCGCTGAGCAGGGTCAGCCCGAGCGGCATGATGAGGGCGGATCCGGCGCCCTGGACAGCGCGTGCGGCGATCAGGGTGCCGAATCGGGCGCCAGCGCGCTGGCCGCGACGCCGCCGCGAAGAGCCCGAGCCCGACGGCATAGAGCTTGCGGCGGCCGAAGCGGTCGCCGAGCGCCGCGCCGGTGATGAGCAGCACGGCGAAGCTGAGGTTGTATGCGTTCACCGTCCACTCGAGCTGCTCGACGGTGGCATGCAGGTCGAGCCGGATCGTGCTCAGGGACGTCGCGACCACGAGCGTGTCGAGCGCCGCCATGAGCGAGCCGATGCCCGTGAGCGCGACGACCCATGTCGTCGCCGATCGCCTCTTGTAGCGCTGGATCTCACGTCGTCTCCTTCGTCGGTCGCTCGCGGTCACCGCGTTCGGAGGTAGAGATCCGGGGCGCGGCGGAAATCCGTCGCGCCGGCGAGCGATGGATTCCGGCGCCTTCCCGGATCTCCATTCAAAACGACCCCGGAGAAACGCCCATGAGCATCCAGAGAGCCCTTGTCATCGGCGCCGGCGGCGGCGTCGGCCACGCCACCGCCAGCGCCCTCACCGCCACGGGAGCCCGTGTCGTGGCCGCCGGCCGCGAGCGGGACGCCACCGATCCCGACCAGGTCGCCGCCCTCCTCGCCGAGGCCGACCCGGACCTCGTCGTCGTCGCCGCGGGCGCGCGCCCACACATGGCCTCGATCGACGAGCAGAGCTGGGAGTCGTTCTCGGAGCCGTGGAACGTTGACGTCAAGATCGCCTTCGAGGTCGGCCGTGCCGCGCTTGCCCGGCCCCTGCGCCCCGGCTCGATGGTGCTGATCGTGTCGAGCGGCGCCGGGCTCGCCGGCTCGCCGCTGTCGGGCGGCTACGCGGGCGCCAAGCGGATGCAGATGTTCCTGGCCGGCTACCTCCAGCGCGCCTCCGACGCGCGCGGGCGCGGGATCCGGTTCGTCGCCCTCGCCCCGCGCCAATTCCTGGTCGGCACCCCGATCGGCGAGGCCGCGGCCGCCGCCTACGGCGCCGAGATCGGCGAGTCTGCCCGAGACCTACATCGAGCGCTTCCCGGCGCCGCTCGACTCCCCCGGGGTCGCCCGCGCGATCCTGTCGATCGCCGCCGGCGAGGAGCACCGTGAGACGACCCTGCTGGCTGTGACCGGCACCGGGCTCGAGGCGATCTGACCGCGGAGGATGCACGGGTGAAGATGAGGAGTTCCCGGCCCAACCGACTCGTACATCTGGAGTTGCACACGCGCGACCTGCCGCTTGCGGGCGAGTTGTACGCGGAGCTGCTGCAGTGGCGACCGGAGCGGATCGACACTGCCCACGGTTCCTACACGGCGCTCGGGCTCGGCGGTGCAGTCGGCGGCGGGATCGTCGAATGCCAGGCACCGCGTGCGATTTGGCTCCCGTACGTCGAGGTCGCCGATATCGACAACGCGACCGCATTGGCGAGCGAGCTCGGCGCATCTGTGCTGCTCGAGCCGCGCGAGGGCCCGGCGGGCTGGCGCAGCGTCATCGCTACGCCGGCGGGCGGTGAGCTTGCCCTGTGGCAACAGAAGGGCCGGCGAAAGCCGAGGAGGCTGATGGTATGAACGAGCGAGAGCTGCTCGCCGCGGCGCGCGACGGAAGCGAGGACGCGTTCGCCCGATTGATCAGCCCCTACCGTGCCGGGCTGAGCGCACACTGCTACCGGTTGCTCGGCTCCGTGCACGACGCCGAGGACGCGCTGCAGGAAGCGATGTTGCGCGCCTGGCGCGGGCTGGCCGGCTTCCGGGAGCGCAGCTCGCTGCGGTCGTGGCTGTACACGATCACCACGAACGCCTGCCTACGCATGATCGAGCGGCGACCCAAGCGCGTCCTGCCGATCGAGTACGGGCCCGCGACCGCCGATCCGCACGCCCAGCCCGGCGCGCCGATCCTCGAGTCGGTCTGGATCGAGCCCTACCCGGATCAGGGCGTGGCATTCGCGGACGAGCTCGCCTCGCCGGAGGCTCGCTATGAGCAGCGCGAGAGCGTCGAGCTGGCCTTCGTCGCCGCTCTCCAGCACCTGCCGGCGCGCCAGCGTGCCGTGCTGATCCTGCGTGACGTGCTCGGCTTCTCGGGCGCCGAGGTTGCCGATGCGCTCGCGATGACGCCCGACGCGGTCTACAGCGCGCTCCAGCGCGCACACAAGACCGTCGACGAGCGCCTCCCGGAGCGGACCCAGCAGGCGACGCTGCGCTCGCTCGGCGATGACGGGTTGAATGAGCTCGTCGGCGGATTCGTCGACGCCTGGGAGCGCGCGGACGTCGACGCGCTCGCCGCCAGGCTCGCCGAGGACGCCGCCTTCACGATGCCGCCGAATGCGACGTGGTTCCGCGGCCGCGACAGGATCGCGGCCTTCCTGAGCGACTTTCCGCTCAGCGGCAAGCTGCGCTGGCGGGTCATCCCGACGCGGGCCAACTGCCAGCCGGCATTCGGCCTGTACGCCTGGAGCGACAAGCCTCGTGCGTTCGTGGCGAGCGAACTCGCCGTGCTCATGCTCGAGTCAGACCGGATCGCCGAGATCACCGTCTTCCGCGACCCGCCGCCCCTGACGCACTTCGGCTTGCCAGAGCGGATCGAACCCTGAGCGGGATGCGGTCAGCGCTCGGCGGAGCGCCGCGTCGGGCTTGCGTGCCGGCCTGCGGCGTCCGCCCAGCTGTCCATGCCCAGCTCCCGGAAGGACGAGACTGCCGCGGCGAGGAGCTCCTGTGCCCTGCCCCTATCGCCCTGCTGGTCGCGTGCGAGCAGCATGCGGGCGTAGTCGTAGCGGGTGTGGGCGAGCAGCGGCCGGGCGCCGAGCCTGGCGTTCATCGCGATCGCGTCCTCGAAATGCCCGGCAGCCTCGTCCCAGGCCTGTGTGGTCGCGGCGAGGATCCCGAGGTAGCGCGCGACGGGGCCGAGCGCGACCTCGCCCGCGGCCATCGCGTTCACGCGCGGGTACGGGCGCAGCAGCCGGTAGAGGACCGCCGCCCGATCGCGGTCCTGCAAGCGTGCCGCGACCTCGGCGAGGAGCGAGAGGCAGAAGAGCCACTCGCCGTCGCGCGGCAGCGCGGCGAAATCCTGTTCGGCCAGCTCGTCGAACGCGCGGCGCGCATCATCCTCGCGTCCGAGCTCGCACTCGAGCAGCGGGATGAAGCAGCGAAACGATCGGTAGCCGGGGAACTTGTCGACCGCGTCGCGAAGCAGGTCCTGGATCTCGCCGAGCCGACCCTGCTCGCGGCGCAGCACGAACATCGTGAGGCGGTAGGAGCAGTCGGCGTCCGAACGGCGGGCCTGACCCGCCCGCACGGCCTCCTCCGCCAGTCGCTCGGCCGCGTCGAAATCGCCCTGGAAGAGCGCCCTGATCGTGTACTGCATGGTGCCCTGCCACTGCTGCGCCGGCCGTTTGATCTCGCCGGCCAAGGCGTCGTACTCGTCATCCGCCGCCAAGGCATCGGCGTCTGCCAGCGCGAGCCACGCGACGACGCCCTGAAGCGTCAGAGCGTCGAGCGCGATGTCGGTCACGCCGGTCTCCTCGGCCAACCGGGTCACCTCGTCGGTGACGGCCACGAGCTCCTCCGTGTCCGGCCCCCACGTGGCCATGAACAGCGCGGTGAGCGTGTAGGCCAGCGTCTCCTTGTCACCGATCCGGCGGGCGATCTCGACGGCCTCACGGCTCAGCGACGCGCGCGGTTCCAACGACGGCTGGTCGCGGAGCGCCCCGGCCAGGCGCGCCAGCAGCCTCGCGCGGAGCGACGTGTCCTGCGCGCCGAGAGCCTGTAGCGCCTCGTCGAGCAGCGGCACGAGGCGGCCGTCCTCGCCGGCCCGCTGCCAGGAGGACTTCCCCCCGTAGCCGAGCGCGGAGTGGGCCAGCAGCTCTGGCAGCCGTGCGCGCCGCGCCAGATCGGCGGCCGACAGGAACGTCGCGTTCGCGTCGGCGACGCTGCCCGACCACATGAGCGCATCGCCCAGCGCCAGCAGCAGCTCGCCGCGCGCGACCGCGTCCACAGGCGGGCGGCGGTCGAGTTCCTGCAGTGCCAGCCGGTAGAGGCGCGCCGCCTCGTCGTAGGCGAACAGGGCGAGCGCTGCATCGCCGGCGCGGCGAGCGTAGTCGAGCCCCAGCTCCGCGTCGCCGCCGGCGATCGCGTGGCGTGCGAGCTCTGCCAGGTGCGATGCGGAATCCGGGTGGAGCTGCTCGAGCGCCTCGACCGCGGCGCGGTGCAGCCTCGCCCGGCGGCCGGGTGGAAGCTCGCCGTAGAGCGTGTCGCGGATCAGGACGTGCGCGAAACGCAGACGACCCGGCGTGCCGGGCACGTCGGACACGATGCGGGCGCCGATCGCCTCGTCGAGCGAGTCGAGCAGCTGCTCGTACGGGACGCCGCCCAAGCGGGCGAGGTCGTCGAGCGCGAACTCGCGCCCGAGGACCGAGGCGAGCACGAGCAGCCTGCCGCACTCCTGGGAGACGTAGGTGAGCCGGCGCGCGATCGCGTCACGGGCGCTCTGCGGGATCGCGAGCCGCAACTCGTCCGGTGCGCCCTCGACCGAGAACAGCCGCACGCTCTCACCGACGAACAGCGGGTTCCCGTCGGTCTTCGCGTGCAGCGCGGCCGCGAGCCGCGGCGACGCGAGCTCCGCGGCCGTGAGCTCGACGTATTCGGCGACCTCCGACTCGCTCAGCCCGCCCAGCGAGAGACGGGTCACGGCGTGCTCGCGGGCGATCTCGGCGAGCATCTGGGCGAGCCGGTCTCCCGGCACCGGGTCGACGTCGCGGTAGGCGCAGAGAACGAGCAGCCGGCTCGATCCGAGCTCGCGCGCGAGGAACCGCAGCAGCAGCAACGAGGGGTCGTCGGCCGCGTGCAGATCGTCCAACACGAGCAGGATCGGCTGGCTCTGGGCGGCGCTGCGCAGGAACTCGCTGGTCGCGTCGAACAGGCGGAAGCGCGCTCCCTCGGGGTCGAGCGAGGATGCGTCGGGCAGGTCGGGCAGGCGCTCGCGCAGCTCCGGCATGATCTGGGCGAGGTCGGCCGCCCTCGCGCCGAGCTGCTCGCGGAGCACGTGGGCGTCACGCGCGCGCGCGTACATCCGCAGGGCTTGCAGCCATGGCCAGTAGGCCGGCGCGCCGCCGGCCTCCCAGCAGCGCCCGATCAGTACCTGGGCGCCGCGGGCGCGGGCATGCGCGGCCAGCTCATCGGTGAGGCGACTCTTGCCGATACCCGGCTCGCCGCTGACCAGGAAGAGGCGTCCGCGCCCGGCGAAGGCGTGTTCGAGGCCGGCGAGGAGCTCGGCGAGCTCGCGCTCGCGCCCGACGAACGAGGCGCCGGGTGCCTCGACTGCGCGCTCCGCAGGGGTGGGCGCTTCGAGTCCGGGATCCTGCCGGAGGATCGCCTCGTGAAGCTCGCGTAGCGGGCGGCCGGGCTCGATGCCGAGCTCGTCGACGAGTGCCGCCCGCGCCGCGCGGTAGGTCTCGAGCGCCTCTGCCTGGCGGCCGCAGCGGTACAGGCCGAGCATCAGCTGACCGCTCAGGCGCTCCCTCAGCGGATGCTCTCGTCTGAGCGCCTCGAGCTCGCCGACGAGCTCGTGGTGGCGACCGGCGGCGAGATCGGCTTCGATTCGCTGCTCGAGCGCGGCGAGGCGAAGCTCCTCGAGCCGCGCGATGTCCGCTTGGGCGAAGGGCTCGTAGGCGAGGTCTGCAAGCGGAGGCCCGCGCCACAGCGCGAGTGCCTCGCGGAGCTTCTCCGACGCCGTCGCCGGATCGGCCGCGGCCGCGGCGAGCAGGCGCTCGAAGCGGCCGAGATCGGACTCGTCCGGATCGAGGCGAAGCACGTAGCCGGGTGCTCGCGTGACCAATCGGCCGTCACCGAGCTGCTTGCGCAGCCGCGACACATACACCTGGACGCTCTTGTTGACCGTCGCAGGCGGCGATTCGCCCCACAGCTCGTCGATCAGCCGCTCGGTCGAGACGACCTCGTTGGCGTGCAGCAGCAACAGCGCGAGCAGCGACCGCTGTTTGCCACCGCCGAGCTCGAGCGGGCCGTGCTGCTCGACCACCTCCAACGGGCCGAGGAGCCGGAATTCCACATGCAGCGTCTACCACTCATCACCCTCGGCGTCTACCACCGCGGCTCAGCATCCGCAGCATCGACCGCATGGGGCGGTCGCAACCAGAAGGAGCCAGGATGCGCAACCATCGCATCACGCACACGGCGGTCGTCGGCGTCGTCGTCGCCGCGCTCGCCGCCCCCGGAGCGGCCGCTCAGCAAGACCTGCGCATGCCCGACACGCGCGAGGCCGCGGCCGCGTCGACCAGTGCGCACCGGGCGCAGGACCTGCGCATGCCGGACACACGAGACGCCGCAGCCCGCTTCGCGCAGCGGACGGTGACCGTGCCCGGCTTCCCGGTGCCCACGCCGCTGCCCGACGTGCGGCAGGACCTCCGGTCTCCCGACACGCGCGACATCGTGCAGGGACGCGGCCCGTCCACCGCGCCGGACGTGACGGTCATCGAGGTTCCGCAGCCGGCTCCCGCCGCCGCGGGCGGCATCGACTGGAGCGACGCCGGCATGGGGGCCGCATTCATGCTCGTGCTGGCGGCCGCGGGCGTCCTCGGGGTCCGATCCCGCAGGCACCGCCGCCCGCAGACGGCGATCTCGGCGTGACCGTCATGCGCAACCGAATCGCCATCGTCGCAATCGCGACCTGCGCAGCCCTGCTGCCGGCAACGGCGGCGAGCGCCGCCACGGTGCCGATCGCCGGCACGATCATCCCCGGGTCCGACGGGACCTGTTCCCCGCCGGCCGTCGAGGGACCGCACGTCGCGCTGGCAATGCACCGGCGCGACCGAGACGTACACCGGAGACCTGTCGAGCACCGCGCCCGCGGTGTTCACGGTCGACGGCGACTTCAACACCAGGTCCGGCGTCACCAGGACGGGCGGCCATGAGACGTTCAGCGGCTGTCTCGGCGACGCCTGCGGGACGCTCGACTGGAACTGGCATGTGACCTTCAGGACCGTCCCCGAGACGCTCGAGCTGCTCGGCGGGTCCGGCCAGGCACGCATCACGGGCGGGACCGGTGCCCTCGCCGGCGCCAAAGGCTCCTTCAGGATCACCTGCGAGCCGCTCGCGCCCTGCGGCTACAAGGGCCACGTGAAGCTGTAGCCACGCCGTCGCGGGCGGCCGCCACCATGCGGCCGCCCGCCGCGTCTACCGCTCATCACCCTCGGCGTCTACCGCCCGCCCGGAAGCTCTGCTGCGAACGACCGCGCTGGTGCGGTCGACGACCGGAAGGAGCCTTCGATGCGCGCTTGGTGGAACTAGAGCCTCCGGCCGCTCACCGCACTGGCCGACGGCACGCGGGACTGGCGGCGCGGGTGGGCCGTGACCGAAGCGAGGCCTACGACAGTTCCGAGAATGCCCCTCGAGCGACACGTCGCCGACTCCGTGGAAAAGCGACCAGATCCCGGCGAAGACCAGCAGTACGTACTGCTTCTCGATGAAGAACTGGCCGCTGGTCCAGAAGGCCAGGATGAGCATCGCGACTCCCGCGATCAGGCCGAACCACCAGAACTGATTTGCGCCCCGCTCCGTGAAGGCCTGGATCAACCAGAAGACGCCGACCACGAGGAACAGGAACCCGAGAATGTCGGCCACCCCGGCGAACGTGTTCTCGGGTTGGACGAGCGAGACGATTCCGGCGATCAAGAGCAGGACGCCGAACGTCACGAGGAGCCATCGCGTGCCTCCGCGCGCGAGCGCGCCGATGACCAGGTTCTGTGTGCCGGCGATCAGGAACATGATCCCGATCAGCACGCCGACGGTTCTGATCGATGCCTCGTCGAACTGCAGCACGACCAGCGCGACGATGATCCAGAACAGGCCGCTGATGAGCCAGAGCCACCACAGCCGCGACAGCTCGCGAAAGGGGTCGGGCATCGAGGTCTCGAGGGCGACCATGGCCGGCATCATCCCCTGACCGGTGGACGTCAGGCGGCAGAGAGCTCGTCGACGACGCCCGCGAGCAGGCGCCAGAAGCGTTCGACGGTCGGGATGCTCACGCGCTCGTCGGGTGAGTGCGGCGCCTCGATCTGCGGTCCGAAGGAGACCATGTCGAGCCCGGGGACCTTGTCGCCGATCACGGCCGTCTCGAGCCATGCATGCACCGCGGTGACGACTGGAGCCTCGCGCGAAGAGGCGCTCGTAGGCGCGCCGTGAGGCGGCGAGAGCAGGCGAGTCGAGGTCGGGTCGCCATCCGGGGTCTGCCTGCTCGAGCGCGAGCGAGCCCCCGGCCAGGCGGGCCGCGGCATCCAGCGCCTCGATCACCTGGGGAGCCGCGGAGCTGTTCGACGAGCGCGAGAGGCTGTGCAGCTTGAGCCGCCCGCCTTCCGTGACAGCCTCGCCGACCGACGTGCTCGTCTCGACCAGCCCCTGGAAGTCGGGACTCATCGCAAGCGGCCCGCTCGGGACGACCGCGACGAGGTCCAAGAGGTCCGCGGTCGCGTCACTCGTCCACGCATCCGCGGCGTCAGCCCTCGTCGTCACGGTGATCGCGACGCCGGGGTCGGTCTTCGCGTAGGCATCCCGGATCGTCGCCGCCGCGGTCTCGACCGCGGCCCGGAACGTGGCCTCTCGCTCCGGCGGCAACGAGCAGATCGCGGTCGCGTCACGAGGGATGGCGTTCCAGCTCTTTCCGCCCTCCAGCGCGACGAGCCGGAAGCGAGCGACGGCGAGCGCCTCGCGCAGCGCGCGCCCTAGCTCCTTGATCGCGTTGGCGCGGCCGCGCGCGATGTCGACGCCGGAATGCCCGCCGAGCCCGCCGCTGATCGACACCGAAAGCGTCAGCGCGCCCGGCTCGCACGGCTCGCGTGGCTTCTCGACCCGGATCGACGTGTCGGTGCTGCTCGCAGAGCCGACGGTCAACTTGCCGTCCTCCTCGCTGTCGAGGTTCAGCAGCGTCGCGCCTGTGACCAGCGAGGGGTCGAGGCCGCTCGCGCCCACGCCCTCGCCGCCGACCTCCTCCCCGACCGTCATCAGCAGCTCGAGCGGGCCGTGTGGCAGCGAGGCGTCCTCGGCCAGCGCCATCATCGCCGCGATGCCGATGCCGTTGTCCGCGCCGAGCGTCGTCCCATCGGCGGTCAGCCAATCGCCGTCCCGCAAGAGCGCGATCCTGCCCGCGGCCGGATCGTTGGGGCTGTCGGCCCGCCGCTCGCACACCATGTCCAGATGCCCTTGGAGGATGACCGTCGGCGCCGAATCGCGGCCCGCGGTGGCCGGCACGCGCACGACGAGGTTCCGGGCCGCGTCCTCGCGAAGCTCGAACCCGTTGCCGGCGGCCCACGTTCGAACGTGCTCGATCACCGGCTCCTCGTGAAGCGACGGGCGCGGGATCCTCGTCAGCGCCTCGAAGTGCCGCCAGCACGCGCGGGGCTCGAGCCCTCTCAGTGCCGCGCTCTCGCCGGCCATCGAACGTCACTGTCCGGCTGCACGACGATGACCTTCGTTCCGTGGGTGCCGATCTCGTCGCCGCGGTGATGCTCCGGACCGCGGGCGTACGCGATCAGGGCGATGATGCCGAACGTGCAGACGGCCGCGATCAGCACGGGCATCACGCGAGAGACGTTGCTCATCGGGATCCTCGTTTCCGGGTTGTCATGACACCACCGCCGCGACTGCGAGCACGACGACGCAGAGAACGGTCAGCGCTGCGAGCAGCGGCCAGACCCAGCGAAGGTAGGTGCCATAGGGGACGCGGGCGATCGCGAGGCCGCCCATCACGACGGCCGAGGTCGGGATGAACAGGTTCATGATGCCCGACGCGCTCTGGTAGGCGGTGACGACGAGCGACTCGGGCACGTCGACGAAGCCGGCCAGCGGCGCCGTGATCGGCATCGACAGCGTCGCGAGCCCCGATGTCGACGGGATGAAGAAGGACAGCGGTAGGAAGAGGATGAACATCACGATCGCGAACACGGCCTCGCCTGTATCGCCCAGCGCGTTCTCGATCCAGTGCAGGATCGTGTCGGTGATCTGCCCGTTGTTCATGATCACCGTGATGCCGCGGGCGATGCCGATGATCAGCGCGACACCGAGAAGGTCGCGCGCGCCGTCTACGAAGGCGGTCGTCAGCTCGCTTTCGCGCATCCGGGCGATCAGCCCGATGATGATCGCGAACAGCAGGAAGGAAGCGGTCATCTCCGGGAACCACCAGAACCAGGTGGAGAACGGGATCCCCATGTCCTCCCACGGGATCACCCCGTAGATCATCACGACAAACGCCAGCGCGAACACCACGAGGATCGCCTTGCGCCTACCCGTCAGCTCGACCACGCCCGCCTCGGCCTCGCCCCGGAAGCGCGCCTCGTTCTCGGCCTTCAAGTCGTAGACCACCGACTTCGACGGATCCCGCTTCACGCGGTCGGCGTAGCGCAGGACGAAGAGGATGCCGATCGCCAACCCGACGAGCAGGATCACCAGCCGTCCGAGCAGACCGTCGCTGAGCGGGATCCCGGCGATCCCGGACGCGATCCCCGTCGCGAACGGGTTCACCGTCGAGCCAAGGACCCCGATCCCGCAGCCGAGCAGGACGACCGCGGCACCGACGAGCGCGTCGTAGCCGGCGGCGATCATCACCGTGATCACGAGCGCATAGAACGCCAGACTCTCCTCGGCCATCCCGTAGCTCGTGCCGCCCAGCGCGAACACGCCCATCAGGACCGGGATCATCCATCGCTCCCTGCCCCGCATCCGCTCGACGAGGCTGCCGATACCGGCCTGGATCGCCCCAGACGTCATCGTCACTCCGAGGAACCCGCCGATCACGATGATGAACAGCGCGATGTCGATCGCCCCGAAGAGCGTTCCCTCGTTGTAGTAGTCGATGTTCCCCTCGGCGTCCTCGATCCCGTACAGGCCGTTGATCGGTGCCGTCAGCGAGTCCGATGACGATCCGCGAGGGCTTCGCATCCACCTCCTGGTAGGTCCCGGGTATCGGCTCCCCCGCGTCGTTGAGGTCGTACGTGCCGGCCGGGATGATCCAGGTCGCGATCGCCGCCATCACGATCAGCGCGAACAGGATCGTGTACGCCGAAGGAAGCGTGAAGCGACGCTTCTGCTCGGGCTCGGTGGGCGGGGCGGCCGCTTCGGTCATGTGGTGCCTCCTTCGTGCTGACGTTCCGGTGTGCGACCCGCCCGGCGCGAGCTCGGGCTCGGCGCCGTCCGCGGCGGGCGGGATGGTTGCGACCTTGAAGCCGAGGTATCCGTAGAGCACGTCGAGGATCGGGCTCAGGAGGTTGAAGAAGCAGAAGGGCAGGTACGACGCCGTCTGCACGCCCAGCACGCCTGACATGTATGCGCCGCAGGTGTTCCACGGCACCAGTGGCGAGGTGACGGTCCCGGAGTCTTCGACCGCTCGGCTGAGCACCTGCGGTGCGAGGCCCCTTCGCCGGAACTCGTCGCGGAACATCCGGGCCGGCAGGACGTCGGCGACGTACTGGTCACCAGCCGCCACGTTGAGCCCGATCGCACTCGAGTTCACCGCCAGGATCAGGCTTCCGCGCGACTTGGCCCTGGTCACGACGGGCTGCAGGAGCCGGTCGAGGAAGCCCGCGTGCTCCAGGATCGCCGCGAACGCCATCGCCGCGAGCACCAGCCACACCGTCGTCAGGAGGCTGGCCATCCCGCCGCGGGAGAACAGCGCGTCGATCGGCTCGATCCCGCTGTTGCTCACGAAGCCGGTCGCCATCGCCCCGTAGATGGCATGGACGCTGGTGGCGAACACGCCCTTGTCGGGATCGTCGACGAACGCCTCGACCGCCGACCACTGGATGAAGCACGCGAGGATGCCGGCGAACAGTGCGGACCCGATGATCGCCAGGAACGGCGGGACCTTCTTCACCGTGAAGACCACGAGCAGCGCGAGCGGGAGCAGGCAGACCGCCGAGACGTGGAAGACGCTCTCCACGGCGGCCAGCGCCTCGTCGGTGCTGACCTCGGAGCTGGCGTCCACGCCCAGCCCGATGACCAGAAAGATCGCCAGGCTGACGCCGAGCGCCGGTCCGGCGGTCCAGAACATGTTCCGGATGTGCTCGCCGGTGGTCAGGCCGCCCACGAGCTGCGGCACCAGGATCGTCGTCTCCGAGAGCGGCGTCATCTTGTCGCCGAAGTACGCCCCGCAGATGACGGCGCCCGCCGCGATCGCCTCCGACACGCCCAGCACGTTCGCCATCCCGACGAACGCGACGCCGAGCGTGCCGGCCGTGGTCCACGAGCTGCCGGTGACCATGCCGACGATCGCGCAGATCGCCGCCGTCGCCAGGAAGAACACGCTCGGATTGAGGAGCCGGACGCCGTAGTCGACGACGGTCGGGATCGTACCGGCCATGTTCCAGGTGCCGATCAACGCGCCGACCGACAGCAGGATGAAGATCGCGCCCACCGCGGTCGTCACACCACCGATCGCCGCCTCCGCTATCGTCGCCGATGTGTGGCCGTTCTTCAGCGCGATCAGGCTCGCGAATGCCGCGCTCAGCATCAGCGCCACCTGAAGCGGCCCATCCGTTGCGCCGACCCCGAACGAGGCGATGGTGAGCGCGATCAGCAGGATCAGGACGACGATCGGCAGAATCGCGTCCAGCATGCTCGGCGGCTTCGGCCGGGGGCTCGGGCCGGCCGGCCGCTCTCCGTCTCCGGGTGTCGTCTCGCCCGCGGTCGGGGGTGCCATGTCCACCTGCGCTCTCGTGATCGACCGCCCCCGCGGTCGTTTGGAACGATGCCCCAGTCGGCCTCGCAGGCGCAATGGTGCGGACACCACCCGCGGACGCGGGCGCGCATCCTTGTGCGGCCCCCGCTCGCCGCCGGATCCTGCGTTCATGGCAAGGGTCCGCGCGCCGTCGCCTCCGCCCTCGTCCGCTGGGGGCGAGGCCGAGCCCAAGAAGCTGTCCGGCCGTTGGTCGCGACCGGCTTTGTGGTCGTATGTATGTTCGTCGCCGGCGCGACCGTCCTGAGCTGAGTTTCGACCTCGAGGAGTCACACGTGGCCACACCCTCCACCACCCCCAACCTCGGCGTCGCCTCCGAGGTCGGGACGCTCCGCAGCGTGATCGTGCACCGGCCCGATCTCGCGCACGAGCGCCTCTCCCCCACCAACTGCCACGAGTTGCTGTTCGACGACGTCATCTGGACGCGCCGCGCACGTCAGGAGCACGACGCGTTCGTCGACGTCATGCGCGACCGCGGCGTGGAGGTGCTGCTCTTCCACGAGCTGCTCGACCGAGACGCTCGAGGACGCGCGGCGCGCGACTGGGTGCTCGAGCGCAAGCTGCGCCCGGAGGAGGTCACGACGATCTTCTCGCGCGAGCTGACGACGTGGATGAGCGAGATGCCCGCCGAGGAGCTCGCGACGCGCCTGACGGGCGGCGTGACGCTGGCCGAGCTGCCGGAGGACATCGTCACGGCCGTCGGCAGGGCGATGCGACCCACCGACTTCGTCCTGCGGCCGCTCCCGAACACAGCTCTTCATGCGCGACACCAGCGCCTGGATCTACGGCGGCGTCTCGATCAACGCGATGTTCTGGCCGGCCCGCCAGCACGAGACGCTCAACCTCGAGGCCGTCTACCGCTTCCACCCGCGCTTTCGCGATGCCGGTTTCCCGATCTGGTTCGGCGGCGTCGACCACGACTGGGGCAGCGCCTCGCTCGAGGGCGGCGACATCATGCCCGTGGGAGACGGCGTCGTCCTCATCGGCCAGGGCGAGCGCTCCAACGCGCGCGCGGTGAGCATCCTGGCCGGAGAACCTGTTCGCCGCCGACGCGGCGCGGCTCGTCATCGGCGCACAGATGCCGCGCGAACGCGCGGCCATGCACCTCGACACGGTCTTTACGTTCTGCGACCGGAACGTTGCGACGCTGTACGAGCCGGTCGTCTCCGCAGATCGTTCCGATCCTGTACACGCCGGACGGGGACGGCGGCGTCAGCGCCAAGGTCTCCGACCGCTCCTTCCTCGACGAGGTCCAGCGACACCCTGGGCGTCGCCGACCTCAAGCTGGTCGCGACCGGCGGCGACGAGTTCGAGGCCGAGCGCAACCAGTGGGACGACGGCAACAACGTGGTCGCGCTCTCGCCCGGCACCGTCGTCGCCTACGAGCGCAACGAGGCCACCAACACCAAGCTCGCCAAGGCCGGCGTCGAAGTGCTCGCGATCGCCGGCCAGGAGCTCGGCCGCGGGCGGGGCGGCGGCCACTGCATGACGTGCCCGATCTCCCGCGACGCATGAGAGGACCGCGATGAGCATCGCCAGCCAGCAACCGGACGTCGCCGCCGCCCTGCGCGGCCGGCACTTCCTCACCCTCTACGACGACTACAGCGCGGACGAGATCCGCTACCTGCTCGACCTCTCGGCGGAGCTCAAGGCGGCCAAGCGCGAGGGCCGCGAGGAGCAGAAGCTCGTCGGCCGAGAGATCGCGCTGATCTTCGAGAAGGACTCGACGCGCACGCGCTGCGCGTTCGAGGTCGCCGCCTACGACCAGGGCGCGCACGTCACGTTCATCGGCCCCAGCGGCTCACACATGGGCCACAAGGAGACGGTCAAGGACACCGCGCGCGTGCTCGGCCGCATGTACGACGCGATCGAGTACCGCGGCGCAGGTGAGGCGATCGCCGACGAACTCGCGGAGTGGGCGGGCGTTCCGGTCTACAACGGCCTCACCGACGAGTGGCACCCGACGCAGATGCTGGCCGACTTCCTCACGATGCGCGAGCACTCCAGCAAGCCGCTCCACGACGTCGCGTTCTGCTACCTCGGCGACGCCCGCTTCAACATGGCCAACAGCTACCTGGTCGTGGGAGCCAAGCTCGGCATGGACGTGCGCATCGCCGCCCCCCGTTCGCTCTGGCCCGCGGACGACCTGGTCGAGGGCGCGCGCGGCTCCGCCGCCGAGGCGGGCGGCCGCGTCACGATCACGGATGACGTCGAGGAGGCCGTCCGCGGCTGCGACTTCCTGGTCACGGACGTGTGGGTCTCGATGGGAGAGCCGGACGAGGTCTGGGTGGAGCGGATCGAGCTGCTCAAGCCGTACCAGGTGAACGCGCAGACCATGGCGCTGACCGGCAATCCGGATGTCAAGTTCATGCACTGCCTGCCGGCGTTCCACAACACCGAGACGGAGGTCGGCAAGGAGATCCACGAGAAGTTCGGCATGCCGGCGCTCGAGGTCACAGAGGAGGTCTTCGAATCGCCGGCCTCGGTCGTGTTCGACGAAGCCGAGAACCGCATGCACACGATCAAGGCGGTCATGGTCGCCACCCTCGGGAGCTGACCATGCGAGTCGTCGCGGCCCTCGGTGGCAACGCGCTGCTGCGGCGCGGGCAGGAGCTGTCGGCCGAGAACCAGCGCGAGAACGCCCGCGCCGCGTGCAAGGCGCTCGCGCCGGTCGCGCTCGAGCACGAGCTGGTCATCTCGCACGGCAACGGGCCGCAGGTCGGCCTGCTCGCGCTCCAGGGCTCGGCCTACACCGCTGTCGATACCTACCCGCTCGACGTGCTCGGAGCCCAGACCGAGGGGATGATCGGCTACATGCTGGAGCAGGAGCTCGGCAACGAGCTCCCGTTCGAGCGCCACCTGGCGACGCTGCTCACGATGATCGAGGTCGACCCGGCCGACCCGGCCTTCGAGCGCCCGACGAAGCCGATCGGCCCGCTCTACGACGCGGCCGAGGCCTCACGGCTCGAGCAGGAGAAGGCCTGGGCATTCATGGCCGACGGCGACAGCATGCGCCGCGCGGTGCCCTCGCCGGTGCCGAAGCGGATCTTCGGCATCCACGTCATCCGGTCGCTGCTCGACCAGGGCGTCGTGGTGATCTGCGCGGGCGGCGGCGGTATTCCGACCTGCTACTCCGACGAGCCCGCGACGCCGGGCAAGCGACTGCGCGGCGTCGAGGCGGTGATCGACAAGGACCTGGCGAGCGCTCTGCTGGCGATCGAGATCGGCGCCGACGCGCTGGCGATCGTCACCGACGTCGACGCCGTCTACGCGGGCTGGGGCACGCCGGAGCAGCGCGCGATCCGCAACGCGACGCCCAGCGAGCTCGCGACCTCGGAGTTCGCCGAGGGATCCATGGCTCCGAAGGTCCGTGCCGCGTGCTGGTTCGCCGAGCGGACCGGCGGGTTCGCGGCAATCGGTTCGATCCACGACACTCAGGCGCTCCTGCGCGGCGACGCCGGCACGCGAGTCGCGCTCGACGTCGTCCGCGCGGGCTGATAGAGGAAGCGAGATGACGACCGAGACCGCTGCGACCCCGACGACCGACGGCACCGTTTGGCACGTGCTCAGCCGCGAGGACGCGGCGCGCGAGCTGCAGGTCGAGCCGGACCGCGGGCTGACGAGCGACGAAGCGGCCGAGCGCCTGGCGCGCTACGGCCCGAACCGCTTCGCCGAGGCGAAGACCGAGTCGCGCTGGCACGCGTTCCTGCGGCAGTACCAGGACCCGATGCAGATCGTCCTGCTGGCCGCCGGCGTCATCTCGATCTACCCGGTCAAGCAGCCGGGCACCGGGATCGTGATCCTGCTGCTCACGCTGCTCAACGCGGCGCTCGGCCTCAGCCAGGAGGGCAAGGCCGCGGCGGCGGTGGCGGCGCTCGCGAAGATGATGATCGTCAAGGCGCGCGTGCGGCGCGACGGCGCGCTCGCCCTGCTCCCTGCCGAGCAGCTCGTCCCCGGCGACATCGTCGCGGTCGAGGCCGGCGACGTGATCCCCGCCGACGGGCGCGTGCTGGCCGCGGCGACGCTGGAGATCGCCGAGGCGGCGCTGACCGGCGAGAGCCTGCCGGTCGGCAAGGGCGTCGAGACCGTCGCGGCGGCCGACGCCCCGCTCGGCGACCGGACCGACATGGTCTACATGAACACCAACGTCACTCGCGGGACCGGCGAGTTCGTCGTCACGGCGACGGGCATGGCGACCGAGGTCGGTCACATCTCCGGGATGCTGCAGGCCCAGGACGAGTCCAAGTCGCCGCTGACGCGACAGCTCGAGAAGCTGACCAAGCAGCTGGTGACGATCGCGGCCCTCGCCCTGGTCGCGTCGGTCGTGCTCAACATGGCGCGCGGGCAGAGCTTCACCGAGGTGTTCACCGTGGCGGTCGCGTTCGCCATCGCGGCGATCCCGACCGGGCTGCCCGCGGTCGTCACGACGATCCTGTCGCGCGGCACCCGCCTGCTGGCGGACGCCAACGCGATCATCAAACGCCTGCGCTCGACCGAGACGCTCGGGGCGACGTCGGCGATCTGCTCGGACAAGACGGGCACGCTCACGCTGAACGAGATGACGGCGGTGGAGCTGACGATCCCGGGGCGGCGCTACACGGTGTCGGGCGGCGGATACTCGACCGAGGGCCGCGTCAAGCACGCCGCCGGCGAGCCGGAGGTCCCGCTCGAGCAGTTCATGTTCCCGCTGGCGCTGGCCTGCGACGCCGTGGTGACGGACGCCGGCGAGATGATCGGCGACCCGACGGAGGGCGCGCTGGTCGTGCTGGCGGAGAAGGGCGGCGTCGACGTCGTGGCCACGCGCGAGCGGTACCCGCGCGTCGCCGAACTCCCCTTTGACACCGCCTACAAGCTGATGGCCACGTTCCACCGCCTTGCCGACGAGTCGGGCGGGGAGGTCATCCGCTGCTTCGTCAAGGGCGCGCCCGACCAGCTGCTGGCCCGCGCGTCGTCCCATCTCGATCCCTCGCTCCAGCCGGCCGCGGTCGACGCCGGCTTCACGGAGCGGTACCTCGGCGAGAACGAGCGACTCGCCGCGCAGGGCCTGCGCGTGATGGCGACCGCCCGCCGGGACTTCGACCCCGCGACGTTCGACGCGGCCGGCGACATGCTGGAGCTGATGCAGGATCTGACGCTGCTGGCGCTGGTCGGCATCGTCGACCCGCCGCGTCCCGCCGCGAAGGCCGCGATCGCCACCGCCCACGCGGCCGGCATCCAGGTGCGGATGATCACCGGCGACCACGCGGTCACCGCCGCGGCGATCGCGGATAACCTCGGCATCGAGGGCCGCGCCATCACCGGCGCGGAGTTCGCCGAGCTCACGGACGACCAGGCCGACCGCGAGATCGACGAGATCGGCGTCA
Source organism: uncultured Solirubrobacteraceae bacterium (assembly GCA_963830725.1). GTDB lineage: Bacteria > Actinomycetota > Thermoleophilia > Solirubrobacterales > Solirubrobacteraceae > DASSUW01. The sequence goes on from CAWHNO010000015.1 coordinate 68,099, forward strand.
TCGCCCGCGTGACCCCCGAGCAGAAGGTGCGGCTCGTCGACATCCTCAAGCGCAAGGGGCATGTCGTGGGCATGACCGGCGACGGCGTGAACGACGCCCCGGCGCTCAAGCAGTCCGACATCGGCATCGCCATGGGCATCACCGGCACCGAGGTCTCCAAGGAGGCCGCGGCGATGATCCTCACCGACGACAACTTCGCGACGATCGTCAAGGCGGTCGAGCTCGGGCGCGGGCTCTACGACAACCTCGTCAAGTACATCCGCTTCCAGATGGGCGTGCTTGCCGGGATGATCGTGACCTTCCTCGGCGCCAGCATCCTCAACATCGCCAGCGGGATCCCGTTCCTGCCGCTGCAGACGTTGTGGGTCAACTTCACCACGCAGGTCTTCCAGGCGGTCGGGCTCGGCTACGGCGCGCCCAGCGAGGGCCTCATGGAGCGCCGGCCGCGCAAGCCCGAGCAGCCGATCCTGAGCCGCGCCGACACGCGCTGGTTCATCGTCGCCGGCCTCGTCATGGCGCTCGCCACACTGGCAGTGATCGCCGGCGCCGAGGATGCCGAGGGCGAGGACCTCGCGCGCACGATGGGCCTGACGACGTTCTCGCTCGCGAATCTCTTCTTCTCGTTCACCGCCCGCGACGAGCTGCGTTCGGTGTTCAGCCTGGACACGTTCAGCGACCGCACCTTCATCATCACGTCGCTGCTGTCCGCCGCAGCGATCATCTTCGCGACCGAGCTGCAGTTCTTCCAGCGGATCCTCGACACGGTGGAGCTGACCGGCAACCAGTGGCTGATCTGCATCGGAGCGGCGTCGACGATCCTGGTCGGTGTCGGAGGCCTGGAAGTTCGCGCTGCGCCGGCGTGAGCGCACCGCGCCCGCGGAGCTCGGATGACGGCCCAGCGAACGCGAGGGGCGCGGCCCGTTCAACCCAATCAACAGGGAGGTACGTGATGTCGTACACGCCGGTGGGCCGCGGAGATAGCGGCGGCCTCGATTACTCGTACCTCGACGACGAGGCCGGCTACGGCCTGGTGACCTTCGCGGGCGTCATGCTCGTGATCGTCGGGACGCTCAACACGTTGTACGGAATCGCGGCCATCGACGAGGCCAACGTCTTCGTGAGAGACGCCCGCTACGTCTTCGGTGACCTCAACACCTGGGGCTGGTTCCTCCTGGCGCTCGGCGTGCTCCAGTACTTCGCCGCGTTCGCGGTCTGGCGCGGCGCCGGCTGGGGTCGCTGGTTCGGCGTCGCCTGCGCCAGCCTCAACCTCGTCCTCCAGCTGCTCTGGATCACTGCGTTTCCGATCGTCGCCATGACGATCCTCGCCCTCGACCTCACCGTCATCTACGCGCTGCTCGTCTACGGCGGCCGCCGTAGCGCCGCTCGTGCGGCCCGTGAGAGGGCCGAGTCAGGGTCCGCCGGCTGAGCCTCCGTGGCGCCTACGCCGAACTCAAAGCTGCTCGGCCTCGAGCTGCTTGCGGGCCTCGAGGTTTGCGGCGTGGTCGGCGGCCGAGACCTCGGGCCAATCGAGCTCGAGTGATCGGAGCGTGTGAACCAGTACCTGCGCGACGAGCGCCTGCGTCACCCACCAGCGGTCGGCGGGAATGACGTACCAGGGAGCCCATGGCGTCGACGTGGCGGTGAGCGCGTCCTCGAAGGCGCTGATGTAGTCGTCGAAGCGTCCTCGCTCGGCGACGTCGGCGGCGTTGAACTTCCATTCCTTCCCCGGCCGATCGAGCCGCGCGATGAACCGCTCCTTCTGAACCGCCTTCGAGACATGGAGGAAGAACTTCACGATCTTCGTGCCGTTGCGGTCGAGGTGCCGCTCGAAGGCGTTGACGTCCTCATAGCGGTCCTGCCAGAACCGCTGATCCCCTGTGCCGGGCGGGAGGCGCTGCAGCTCGAGCCACTCGGGATGAACCTTCAGCGCAACCACTTCCTCGTAGTGCGAGCGGTTGAAGATGCCGATGCGACCGCGCTCAGGCAGGGCTCTCGATATCCGCCATAGGAAGTTGTGATCGAGCTCCTCCGGCGAGGGCGCCTTGAAGGAGACCACCTGCACGCCTTGCGGGTTGACACCCGACATGACGTGCTTGATCACCGAGTCCTTGCCCGCCGCGTCCATCGCTTGGAGGACTACGAGCAGCGCGTACCTGTCGCTCGCCCACAGCAGCTCCTGTGCTTCGGAGAGCTCCGCGCTCCCACGTGCGATCGCGTCCTTCGCCCGCTGCTCCAACTCGTCGGCAGCGAGATCGGGCAATTCGGCGCCGCCGGTCCACCCAGGGTCCCGGCCGGCGAGGCCTGCCGCTTGGCCGGGAGCCACGACGAGCTGGTCGAGAAGGCGCTGCCGGAGATCCATTCGCTCCCCCTTCTATCGCATCGACGTGTCCGGGCCTCGCGGCTCGCCGCCGTCCGCCAGAATCTGCTCCATGGATACGCTCCGCGAAGGCCAGAAGATCTGGGTCGAACAAGCTGACGGGACGCAGCGTGAAGGCATCTTCGTGGGCGAGGCCGAAGCGACGTGGTTCGGTGGCGGGCCCGGCGCCTATGTCGTCTATCCGGACACGCGCTCAGGAGAAGAGGTCGCGATGATGCGGATCATCCCGCGCGACGATCGCGAGTGACGACACCGGGATGACGCGCCACACCGCGTCATGAGCGAGGCGTGATGGGCACATCGGTTCCCTTCTTCCTGGTCGACGTGTTCGCCGACACGCCGCTGACCGGCAATCCACTGGCCGTCGTCGCCGATGCCGAACGGATCGAGGAATCGGTGATGCGCTCGCTTGCGCGTGAGTTCAATCAGTCCGAGACGACGTTCGTGCTGCCCCCGACACGTCCTGAAGCGACCTGGCGGCTGCGCTCGTTCACGCCGGCGGGCGCCGAGGTCGTCGGCGCCGGCCACAACGTGCTCGGCGCGTGGTGGTGGCTCGCCACGTCCGGGCGGATCGAGCTCGACGCCGACGGCGGAGCAGCGGTCGCACAGGAGTTCGGAGGCCGCGTCCTGCCCGTGCAGGTGACGGGTCGAGACGGACGGCCGGAGGCGATCGTGATCGAGCAGGCGCCGCCGGAGTTCGGGCGCACCGTGACCGATCGCGACGAGCTGGCGGCCGCACTGGGGTTCGAGCGCGGCGCGGCTGACGTGTTCGACGACGTGCCGGCGCAGGTCGTCTCGACCGGCGCGGCGCATCTGCTGGTGCCCGCGCGCGACCGCGCGGTCGTCGATCGCGCGCGGCCCGACGGCTCCCGGCTGGCGGCGGTGCTCGCGCAGGTCGGCGGCCAGGGGTGCTACCTGTACTGCCTCGATCCCGTCGATCCGGCCGCCGTCGCGCACGCCCGGTTCTTCAACCCGACGGTCGGCATCGCCGAGGATCCCGCCACCGGCAGCGCGGCCGGTCCGCTCGTGAGCCGGCTCGTCGCACAGGGCGTGGTGCCCGACGGGGCGCTCGCGCACGTCGAGCAGGGCCACGCCGTCGGGCGGCCGAGCCGGATCCGGGTGCAGGTCAGCGGCGAGCGGGTCCGGATCGGCGGGGCGGCCGTCGTCGTGGCAGAAGGCACGCTCACCGTGTGAGCGAGTTCAGATCAACGGAGGACACCGATGACCGAGGCGGACGAACGCCATCTGCGCCGAGCCGTCGAGCTGGCGGCCGCGGCCCGCGCCGCGGGCGACATGCCCTACGGCTCGCTCCTGGTGGGTCCCGCGGGTGACGTGCTCGCCGAGGACCGCAACACCGTCCTGACCGAGCAGGACATCACGGCCCATCCCGAGCTCAAGCTGGCCCGCTGGGCGGCTCGCCACCTCGACGCCGACGCAGCGCGGCTGACCACCATGTACACCAGCTGCCAGCCATGCCCCATGTGCTCGGGCGCGATCGCGCGGTCCGGTCTCGGGCGCGTGGTCTTCGCGCTCTCCGGCGAACAGCTCGCCGCCCTCAAGCCGCCAGGCGTCCCCGGCCCGGACGAGACGCACGTGGACTACGAGGGCCCGACCCTGTTCGACGAAGCCCGCGTTCCGATCGACGGCTACTACACCTGAGGGCCTGCCGCTCACTCGCGCTCAGGGGCGGGTGAGCCTGCGCAGCCAGTAGCCGGCCGAGCCCTGCTCGCGGCGAGCGGCGCGATTGACCGCCGCCCGGCGCTGGCTGGGCCGCAGCGCCGCGGTGGACTTGGGCTGGCCGAAGCGGCGTGGTCGCCGCGCCGGCGCGCTGGCTTGGGGGTGCTCGCGGGTGTTCGCCATGTCGGGCATCTGAGGAGACCTCGAGTCCACGATACGCGCCCGGGGGCGCCGCACAACCCCGCGTTTACCGCCTGATCGCATGAGCGGCCGACCCGCGCAGCCCGGCTCGGCGTCGCATCGACCCACGGCGACCCGCTCTGACGCGGGCGAGCAGCAGCGCGACGACGTGCAGATGGTTGCTGGACAGTGCCCTGAGTTCGTCTTGCATGACCGCCACTGCCGCCGCAGAGCCCGCGGTCGACACTGGTGCTCATGTGCTCCCAGTGTTGGCGTTCGCCGCTGACCACGGCCAGCGGCGTGATCCCCGAGGCCGCCGACGCGCGCGGCGAGGGCCTCGCCCGCGGCAACGTCGACACCGTCTCGCACGCGTGTGGACTGCTCAGGGTGCAGGACCTTCGCCTGCGACTTGGGCCAGATGGCGAGCGCCCGTGGCATCTGATCGCGCCCCCTCGCGTCGACCAGCATCGTCGGCGCGCCGCGGTTTGGTCTACGGCCGTGATTGGTTGCGAGGACTTGACCTTTGGTCGCGGCTCAGTCTAGGGTCGTACGACGTTGCCCGGCTCCCCAGACAGGGCGGCCGGCGAGGGGTCTCTACGAGGTGCAAGGAGGGCTCATGAGCCCGGGTTCGCTTCGCTTCGCCGTCTTGGTCGCTGCGCTCACGCTCGGCGCTGTGGCACCGGCGTTCGCCGACTCGCCGCGTGTGGGCCACAGGGTGGAGAACCTCGAGGTGCCGGGCTCGACCCTGTGCCCGGTTCTGCCGAGTCCTTCGTGCGCGGAGCTGCGCCAGGTGAAGGTGCATCTCTGGTATCCAGCAGACCAAACGAGCTTCTCGACGGCGCCGCCAACCGTGTACCGGTCGGCGCTGCACGGCTTTGACCTGGTCCCGCCGGTCCCGCAGTGGGACCCGCTGGACTGGCAGGTCGAGGCCGAGGTCGCGCGCGAGACCGACGCGATCGAGACGGGCGGGAAGCCGTTGCCGGTGATCGTGTTCTCGCACGGCTCGACGAACGACCCGATCGATTACGCACACACGCTCGAGCAGATCGCCGGCTCCGGATTCGTCGTGGCGGCGCCCTACCACGTCAACAACACCCAGGACGACGCGCGGATCGACGTCGTCAACGACCGGGCTCCCGGGACGCTGCCCTGCAACGACGGGCGGCCCGCGCCGTGCTCTCGCACTGTGGTCCCGAGGAGCATGCAGGACCGCGTCAGGGACGTCAGCTACATCCTCGACGCCCTTCCGGAGTGGTTCGGACACCGCGTGGACGTGTCGCGAGCCGGTGTCCTGGGGCACTCCCGCGGAACCGCCACCGCCCTGGCCGCCGCGGGCGGCAGCACCGTCTGGGGGTTCGCGCCGGAGCCGCGCGTGAAGGCGATCATGGGCCTGGCGATCGCCGCTCGCATGATCACGTTTGCCGCCCACCTCGCGAACGTGAGCGTCCCTGCCGTGCTGGTCGCCGGCGGGAAGGATCAGAACAGCACGCAGGCAGTCAGCGAGGACGCGTTCGACACGATCTACAGCAAGCAGAAGCTCTTCGTCGCAATACCCGAGGCGACGCATCGCAGCTTCGACTCGACCTACTGCGCGCAGCTGCGGTCCGCCGCGGCGAACGCGCACGGCAACGCCTCCGCGATCCTCGACCTGCACACCGTAAGCCTCATCGGTGCCTCAGCGCCAGCCGGGATCTCAGGCAAGGCAGTGCACTATTGCGCCGCGCAGTACTTCACAACCCCGGTGGACATGCTGTTGAGATCGATACCTACCTCGGAGTATCCGCCCAGCCCGTCGAGCGTCTGTGTGACCACCAGCGTCCCGTGCACGGGACTCGACACCGAGGAGGTCAAGCAGGGCGTCGGCGCGATCGCGACTGCCTTCTTCGGCGCGGTGCTGAAGCGGACCGGGAGCGACGACATCCATTTCACGCGGTACCTCGCACCGAAGTGGCTGCGTAAGCACGTGCCGATGGTGGGCGAAGTGAGGGCGTACGGGACAGCCGACGACATCTGCCCGCCCGGTCAAGGCGTCGACTGCGCAGCATGAGGTCGGCGGGCACGGGCCAGCGTCAAGACCGCTGGGTCAGCCCGTTGGGGTGCCGTGCGGTGGCGAGGGCGCGGCCTCGCGACAGAGCCTTGCGATGATCGGGATCTGCGTGGCCAAGCCGATCAGGCTGGCCACCACGATGATCGCGCCGGGAATCCAGTCTCCGCCGGCCAGCACGATGGCCCCGAAGATGAGCGCGGCCAGCAGGCCCACGGTCAGCAGCGCCGTCCGCCACACTCGCCGGTTGAAGTCCTCCTTGGCAGTCACAATGCACCTCCTCGCTGGAAGTCTCTTGATCGTCGCAGCCGGTGAGCGCGCCGGCATCCGCTGAAACCCGCGCGAACGCTCAGCACAAACCTGCACAGCCCAGACAGCACCCGTGGGTTTCAGCCTCAGGTCTCGGTGTCTCGCGGCCGGCTGAAGCCGTACCGTGCAACCACCCGCGTGCCGAGGTAGGCGAACAGCGCGACAAACACCGCCGACGGGATGCTCGTCGTGTTCGTTCCCGCGCCGTTGCTCGATACGAAGTTCGGGCCGAACAGCGCGTCGAACAGCACTGCAAGCCACATCGCCGCGATGGCCAGGGACGCCCACATCTCCGGGACCAGCACCCGGGAAGAGCGCGGGCGCTTCTCGGGCAATGCCGCCGAAGCGTCGTGCGAAGCAATCGCCAACGTCCACACCTCCTTCCTGACGCACACGATCTCACCGGGCACGCCATGGCGCATCCGTGGGGCGCCGCAGCAGGGCGGTGGGCAAATGCGGACGACCGCTGTCGCGTCGGACCACCAGCAGGCGGATCTTGTCGTTCCTGGTGATCACGTGGCCGAACACCTTCGCCGGTGACGCGGGTCCGCTTGCAGTCCGGTTGGTGTGCGGGGCGGGGCTGATCGGCTGCTGGACGTAACCATGGCGGCTCGCGGGTGTCCTTTGCCGTCGACGCGGCACGTATGCCGCTCGCACGAACCCCGGCCCACGCTGGCGGGGGGCGGCACCCAATCGACCAGGAGGGCCGGTTATGTCTCGTCCGTCGCTCAGCTACGCGAACGTCATGTCGACGATCGCCGTGTTCCTTGCCTTGGGAGGCGGCGCGTGGGCGTTCAGCGGCCCGCCCGCGGCGTCAACCGCGGCGGCGGCGACGATCGACGCGTGCGTGAAGAAGGCGGGCAAGCGCAAAGGTCAGCTGCGGATCGTCGCGCCGTCGCAGGCGTGCCGGCGCGATGAGAAGCGGCTGACGTGGACGGCCGGTACGGGCGCCGCCGGCCCGCAGGGCCCCGCCGGCCCGCAGGGCGCCGCCGGCCCGGCCGGCCCGCAGGGCAGCCAGGGCGATCCCGGCCCGGCCGGCGCGGCGGAGACCCCGCAGGGCATCCTGAGCAAGCTGGTCACGGTCGACGGGCCGGGCTCAGGGCTCGATGCCAGCCTGCTCGACGGCCACGACTCCACCTACTTCCTGCCGGCGGCCGGCAAGGCCTCGGACGCTGACGAGCTGGACGGCATCAACTCGACCGGGTTCGGGAGGCTGAGCGCATCCTCGACCGGCCTGATCTCGATCAGCAACGGGATCGCGGCGCACAGCTGCCTGGACTACAACATCCCGCTCGGCGGCGTGGACCCGGGCGACGTCGTGATCGTGCGCGAGGGTGCCGGGGTCACGCTCCCCGCCGGCGTGCTGATGAGCACCGGCTCGGTCCAGGCCGGCAATCAGGTGCACGTGCGGTTCTGCAACGCCCTGGGGTCCGCGGCCTCCGGGTTCAGCAACTTCCCGATCCGCTGGTACGCGTTCAATCCGTAAACCGGCTGACCGCCCGGGCCGCGGAGACGCGCGGCCCGGGCACACCCCAGATGGACCGCAAGCGGCTCGTATCCGGGCTGCTTCGGCCTGAATGAGCAGGGAGCGCTCTGGCCGGTCGCCCCTTGGACGTGCGGGGGAGCGAGCCGCTTCTCGAGCGCGAGCTCGAGATGCTTCGTGGTGGACTCCGCTGAGCCGTGACCCGGATGTCCTCGGTCAGAGCGGCGCGGTCTCGCGCTACGCGCGGGAGATGCGCCGCGATCCGCTCTCCTTCGAGGCGTTCAACGCGAGCGGAGCCGTTTCGCCCCGACCGCCGCGCGGGTAGCCCAAAGTGTCGCCACCGGAGGAACGGGGAGGAACATCATGCTGAAGCGAATCACCAGGCCGCGTCTGCGCGCGGCGGCCCTGCTGTCCGTGTGCGCCGCGCTGTGCGTCGGCGGACCGGCCCAGGCTCAGCAGCCCGCCCCGGGCGCTCCTGGTGCCATCCACGTCTGGGCGCCCGCGGACAAGCACGGCTTCGGCACCGCCGAGCAACTCGACAGCAAGGCGTGGTTCACGCTGCGGCAGGGGTCGCTCAGCGAGATCTACTACCCCGACCTCAGCACGCCCGCGTTTCGCGGCCTCCAGTTCGCTGTCGCGGACGGCAGGGGGCTCCGTCCAGCGCGAGACGGTGGACGACGACCCGCGCCACATCGAGCCGCTCGCGCAGGGCGTGACCTCGCGCGTCGAGCCGATTCCGGGCTCGCTCGCCTTCCGCCAGATCACGCAGGGCAGCGGCTGGCGACTGACCAAGACCTGGATCACGGATCCCGCCCGGGCGACCGTGCTCGCGCGCGTGCGCTTCGAGTCGCTGACGGGCCGGCCGCTGCGGCTGTACGTGCTGGCCGATCCGGCGCCCGGCAACGACGGCAACGACGACCGCGGGATCAGCGGCGACGGGCAGCTCGTCGGCTACGACGACGTCGCGGCGAGCGCCGTCGCGGCCGCGCCCGCCCTCGGACCGACCACGAGCGGCTACCGTGGCACCGCCAGCGACCCCTGGATCGACCTCCAGGACGGGCACCTGAGCAACTACGACGCGACCCAGCCGGGCAACGTCGTGCAGGGCGCACAGACGGCGCTCAACGGGAAGGGCAGCCAGACGATGACGCTCGCCATCGGCTTCGGCGCCGACGCCGACTCCGCCCGCGCGACGGCGGCCCAGTCGCTCGCAAGCGGCTTCGCGGCCGCCGAGACCGCGTACAACGCCGGCTGGCTCGCCTACCGCGCGACGCTGAAGGACGCTCCCGAGAGCGTGCGGTCGGACGCGCTGCTGCGCCGTCTCTACGACCAGTCGGTGCTGGTGCTCGCGGCGTCGGAGGACAAGACCTACCGCGGGGCGTCGATCGCGGCGCCGAGCATGGCGTGGATCTGGGGCACGCTGACGCTGGAGGAGGAACGACGCTTCTCGGGCCCGTATCACCTCGTCTGGCCGCGCGACCTCTACCACGCGGCGACCGCGCAGCAGGCGGCGGGCGACGACGCGGCGGCGGATCGGCTGCTGGACTACCTCTGGCGGGTGCAGAAGCCGGCCGGAGACTGGTGGCAGAACACGTTCGTCGACGGCAAGGAGAAGTGGACGACCGAGCAGCTCGACCAGGTGTCGCTACCGATCGTGCTCGCGTGGTGGCTCGGCCGGACCGGCCAGACCGACTGGGCGCACGTCCAGCGCGCCGCCGACTACCTCGTCAACAACGAGGACCGACCGCGCAGCAACCAGGAGCGCTGGGAGAACCAGGACGGCTACTCGCCCAACACGATCGCGACGGAGATCGCCGGGCTGATCTGCGCCGCCGACATCGCGCGCAGGAACGGCGCTCCCGGCAAGGCGGCCGAGTACGAGGCGCTCGCCGACGAATGGCAGCAGAAGGTGGAGAGCTGGACCGCCACCACGAACGGCCCGTACTCGCCGAAGCCCTACTACGTGCGCGTGACGAAGGAGGGGAACCCCGACGACGGCAGCACGTACAACCTCGGCGACAACTTCGACCGCCCGGTCGACGAGCGCGAGATCGTCGACAACTCGTTCCTCGGGCTGGTCCTGTTCGGCGTGAAGAAGTGGAACGACCAGACGATCCTGAACTCGCTCGAGGTCGGCGACGGCAACGCGACGACCCCGTACCCGTTGAAGGTCAAGACGCCGAGCGGCCCGGTCTGGCACCGGTTCACCTACGACGGCTACGGCGAGCAGCGCAACGGGGACGACTGGGACCTGTTCTTCGACAACCCGGCCCGCCAGACGCGCGGCCGCCTGTGGCCGCTGCTCACCGGCGAGCGCGGCGAGTACGAGCTGATCGCCGGGCGCAGCGCGGACATGCACCTGGAGACGATCGCCAACACCGCCAACGACGGGCTGATGCTGCCCGAACAGGTGTGGGACGACCAGCCGCCGCCCGGCGAGCTGTCCGGCAAGGCAGACGCGCTCGTCCGCGCCGCTGGCATGGACGCACGGCCAGTTCGTCCGCTTGGCGTGGTCGATCGACGCCGGGCTGCCGATCGAGCGGCCGTCGATCGTGGCCTGCCGCTACCAGCAGGAGCTGTGTCCGTGAGCTGCGCCGATCGGCTTACGGGTGGCCACGTCCCGTGGGCTTCTGCCAGGCTGAGGGCTGGGCTCCCCGCCTAGAGCCGAACGGCTCAGGCGGCTGCGGCGATCGTGGCTGTGCAGTTGGGGCAGCGCTTGGCTCCGACGGGGATGTCCGTCGTGCACTCGGGGCAGGCCCGCGTTCCGGGGCTGATCCCCCGCCGGCGCTCATACGCCTGATAGGGCACGACGACGAAGAAGTACACCGCGGCTGCGACGCAGACGAAGGTGATCATCGCGTTGATGAAGTGGCCGTAGCGGAACTCGCTGTCGTTGATGGTGAAGCTGAGGTCTGCAAAGCTCGGCTCGCCGACGATCGCCGCGATGATCGGCGTGATGAGATCGGCGACCAGTGCTTGCACCAAAGCGAACATGGCGAGAGCCATGATCAGACCGACGGCTACCTCGATCAGGTTGTTTCCGGTCACGAAATCCCGGAATCCCTTCAGCATCGGCTTCCCTCCGTACGTTCTTTGGTGTTGAGCCACGCGTTCGTGCCCGGCCGTCCCGCTCCCGCAACAACGTCAAGGCCGCTCGTCACGGCTCACGTAGCGCGCCGCACCGCCTTCGCCGCTTCCTTGACGTCTTGCTGGATGGTGTCGACCGCTTCCGGCGTGACCCGGCCTAGCCGTCGGACACCGGCTTCTGCGAGGGCTCCGGCTCCTGCCCCATAGAGCGCGGCCATCAGCAGCGCGCCGCGTGCGGTGTCCTGTCGCCCGAGTGCCGCGATCGCCGCCGTGGTCAGCGCACCGAACGCTCCCAGACCGAGTACGCCGGCGCCGCCGAGCAGGGCGGCGCTGAAGGCGACCCGCCGGCCCTGGTCGGCGATCTCCTGGCGGATGATCCGCAGCTCGTCTCGGAGCACCGCCACGGGCTCCTGCGGCAGGTCGTCCAGCGCGGCGATCGGCGGGTTCCGACGCGCGGAGGCTTTCTTCGTTGCCATCACGTCCTCCAGTCAGGTTCGATGCGATTCGCATGCCCGTCGGGCCGAGTGTCGCGCCTTCGGGTCGCAGCAGGTCGCCAGCGGTCCGAGGTTTGTGGTTGAGGTCGTCGTCGGTGAGTCCGCCGGCGTCGATGCGGCGCACCGCCTGGCGCTCCATGAGCTGGCGTGGGAGCTCGATCACGGTGAACATGAGCTGGGACAGGCGGCGCTCGAGGTTCTCGGAGTCCGACTCGAGTATCACGGCCGCTGCTCCTGTCCCCCTCGATCGGGACGATCTCGCACGACGGCTACCCAACGGATCGTCTGATCAAAACCAACCCCGCCGTGACACCTCGAGCCCGCCGACGAGCATGGTGTTCTCCGGCGTGACCCCGGCTCAACTGATGATCGCAAAGGAGGACCCGCTAGACCTCTTCGTCTGCACCGCGTGACGGTGGGTCCGTTCAGGTGCATCAGCTCCATCTCCAGCTGCCCCGCAGTCGACGCACGGACGCTCTTGGATCAGAAGAGCCGCCGCAGCAGGGAGCCGAGGCCTGTGATGACACCCTTGAGCAGGCCGAAGACACCGGCCAGCAGGCCGCCCACCGCTCGGCCGAGGCCGCGCAACAGTCCCATGGTTTCGGCCTTCCCATCGAGGACCATGTGTAACCCGAGTTCGTTCTCAGCGAGCGCGAACGCGTCCCTTGCGTGAGCCCTCAGGGGCGCCAACGTGACGCGCCGTGCGTGTCGGCGGTCGCGACGCCGAACACTGTGTTGGGCCGTCAGCCGGAAGGCGTGCCCCGGCCGCGGGCCGGCGCTGGGGGCGGTGTACGACGCCATGCACGCGGCGCCGTCTACCTGCACGCGCCCGCGCGACTCGTTTGTGTGCTGCTTCGAGGGCGACCTGAGCGGGCACCCTCCGCTCGTGTGGTCCTTTCGGCGTGGGCGCAGGTCCGAGCAGCGGGGCGATGACGAGGCGGCCGAGCGCCATTTCCGCGCGGCGGCCGAGCGCGGCGACGCGCACGCGGCCTTTCACGTCGGGCTCGTGCGCGAGCGGCGCGGCGACGATGCCGGCGCGTGGGAGTGGTTCGAGCGCGCTGCGGGCGGCGGCGATGGCGAGGCGGCCAAGCGCCTCTACGAGCTCGCCGACCGCGACGGCGGCGGCGAGGCCCGGGCGCGCTGGGCGCCGGGGGCGGCCGAGGCGGGGCACCCGGCGGCCGCGTTCGACCTCGGCTACGCTGCCGCGAGCGCCGAGCCGCCGGACCTCAGTGCGGCCGAGCGCTGGTACCGGCGGGCGCTCGAGGGCGGCGAGGTCCACGCGGCCAACAACCTCGCCCGCGTGCTGCGCCGGATGGGCCGCGACGAAGAGGCCGAGCCGGTCTACCGCCGCGGCGTCGAGCTCGGCGACGAGATCGCAGCGGTGAACCTCGCGGCGCTGCTGCGCGAGCACGAGCGGGAGGACGAGACGGTGACGGTGCTGCGCGCCGCGGCCGAGGCCGGGGGCTACGAGGCGGCCGAGCAACTTGCCCGCACGCTCTACGATGCGGACCGGCACGACGAGGCCGAGCGCTGGTTCCGCCGCGCCGCCGAGGACGACGAGCCGCGCCCAGGGGCAATGACGTGCGTCGGGGTGCTGCTCGACGCTCGGGGCGAGGACGAGGAGGCCGAGCGCTGGCTGCGCCGCGGCGCCGAGGCCGGCGACCGGCACGCGACGGCGCAGCTCGGCGTCCGCGCGCGACGGATGGGCCGGCTCGGGGACTCCGAGCGGCTCCTGCGTGAGGCGGCGGAGACCGGCGATGTCGCGACCGTGCGCGAACTCGGCATCACACTGAAGCGCCTCGGCCGCGAGGACGAGGCTGCCGCCTGCTTGGAGGGCGCGGCCCGCGACGGCGACCGGCAGGCCGCGCTCGCGCTCGGCTGGTTGCTCGAGGAGCGAGGCGACCGGGACGGAGCCGCCCAATGGCTCGGCCGGGCCGCCGACGGCGGCGACCTACACGCCGCGACGTCGCTCGGCGTCCTGCGCGCCGAGGACGGCGACGCGGCGGGCGCCGAGGCGCTCTGGCGGCGCGCCGCCGATGGCGGCATCGCCTTGGCCGCCTACAACCTTGGGCAACTGCTCGAGCAGCGCGACGCCGGCGAGGCCGCCGCCTGGTACCGCCAAGCCGTGAGCGCCGGGGGCGACGGTGCCGACGCGGCGCAAGAGCGGCTCGCCGCACTCGGCGGCTGACCCACACGCCGATCAGCGTCCCCGCGGCAACGACCGGCGCCTTCACGCCGACGATCCGATTCCGCAACGCGCCAGGCGAAACGGCTGTGCGCGCGGATCGTCGCGTTCGAGGAGGCGGCGTGTTGCGCCGACGGTTGCGTTGGGGCTGCGACGGTGCTCAGTGGCATCCCTCGCCTGCGGGCTCGATGGCGGTCGCGCCGGCCTCGTTATCAATCCGCCATGAGGCGGACGATCCCGGCCCGGGGCGGCGTGAACACGTCCAAGGCTTCGCAGCCCTGCGAACCCGCGACGCCGCCGTGCTCGACGTGCGGCGGAATCACGACGCAGTCGCCGGCGCGCATGACGCGGGTCTCTCCCCCGACGGTGAGCGTGAGCTCCCCGGACAGGATGATCGCGATCTGCTGTTCGGCGTGGTGGTGCGCCGGGGCGACGGCGTCGGGCTCGAAGGTGACGAAGTTGGTCATCACGGTGTCGGTGGTCACGGGACGGAACTCAAGGCCCGGGATGACGACCAGCGCGTCGAGGTCTGCCACGCGGACGAACCGTGCGGGCGCGTCCGACGCCTCACCCGACTGGTCGAAGTAGGGCAGCTCGGCCACGCGCGGCTATCCGAGGACCTGGTCGAAGAACGCCAGCGGCCCGGTCGCTGTGGCCAGCTCGTCGGTGACGGCGCCGTCGATGAGCACGAACAGCATCCGCACGGGGCGATCTGAGCGGTTCGCCCACGCGTGGTTTGTGCCGCGCTGGACGACCGCGTCACCCGGGCCGACACGCGTCTCGGACCCGTCGTCGAGCAACAGCCACGTCTCGCCCTCGAGCACGACGCCGACGTCCACCGACTCCGTACGGTGCATCGGCGACGCGGCTCCCGGCGCCATCTCGGTGAACCGCACCAACACCCCGCCCGCGGGCGGCGGCGTTCGCACGGGGCGGTCCGTCGGCTCCGGCTCGCTCGCCGCGATCCTGACCGGCGTCCCATCGGTGATCCAGATCTCGTGGAACGCAGCGGTCCCGATATCCAGCGTTTTCGGCGTGGGCGCATCCGAGAGCACCACCGACCTCCCAGAGGCATCATGGCCCGTGACGATCCGGCGCGGCGCGACGCTCATGAGTCCGTGAGCGTACCGGGACTTTCACCCACCCGACCTCGTTGCCGGTTCCACTCGGCGCTTCACCGCGAATCGCCGTGCCTTGCGCGACAAGCCGTAGTGTGCGGGCGTACGGTTTGCGGCGTGAGGCCGCGTTACGCGTACGCCGCCATCGCGCTCGTTTGCGGCGTGGCGCTCGTGACCGGCGCCGGCTTGGAGATGACGACCGGAGGCGACCCGGCCGCGCGGCCCGCGGTGTTGCTGGGCGTTGCGCACGATGATGGAGTGCACAGGGTTGTGCGGGTTGCTCCGGTGTCGCTCCGGCCGGTGCCCGGTCGCCGGCTGCGCTTGCAGGGGCCGCTCGAGGCATGGGCGCTGTCGCCGGACGAGCGGCGGCTGGCTGCCGTGACGGACCGGGCGTCTGTGCTGCAGTTGATTGACGTGGAGCGGATGCGCACGGTTGGCCGCGTGCGCACGCTGGCGCGCGGCTCTCCGGCGGCCGTGGTCTGGCCGCGGCGTGACCGTTTGTGGATCGTGGTGGCCACGTCCGGCTGCTGCGCCGTGGGAACGACGACCGTCATCACGGTGGACGCGATCGCGAAACGGGTCCTGGCGCGCCGCCGGCTTGCCGGTGGCCTCGCGCGGGTCGCGGCGTCACCGGACGGGCCCGTGCTGCTGCTCGCGCCGTCGGCGATGATCGGCCCGGCACGGCTTGCGACCGTCGACGCCGCCGGCGCGGTCGAGCAGGTGCCGCTCGACGGCGTGTCGGCCGGGCTGATGCCGACGGCGCTCGCGCCGTCGGTCGAGCGCGTGCGCACGCCTGCGTTGGCGGTCGACTCGCACGGGCGGCGCGCCTACGTGCTGTCCTCGCGCCCGTACGTCGTCGAGGTAGACCTGCGGCGACGGCGCGTGAGCGGTCATCGGCTGGTGGCCCGAACTTCGCTGGTGGATCGGCTGCGGGAGCTGCTGGAGCCTTCCGCCGCGGCGTACGCCCGGGTGGGGCCGGTCCGAGATGCCGCGTGGATCGGGGCGGGACTCATCGCGCTCTCGGGATATGACGGCGATGCTGTTTGGCGCTCGGACGGAGGCGTCGAGGGTGAGCGCAGGCCAGCCGGTCTGCACGTCATCGACACGCGTGACTGGAGTGTTCGGACGCTCGACGAGCGGGCCTCCACCTTCGTCGCCGCGGCAGGCCTGCTGCTGACAAGGGGCCCGGAAGGCCGTGGGCTGTCCGCCTACTCGCCGGACGGCGGCGAACGCTTCCACGTGCTCGACGGCCGGCACCTCGAGATCGTGGCGAGCGCGGGGTCGCTTGCGTACGTGCGCACGCCCCCCGAATCGGCGTTGCAGGTGATCGATCTCGCGCGCGGGCGCGTGATTGGCCGGAGTGCGCCGGGGCGCGCGACACTGCTGCTCGAGCG
Organism: uncultured Solirubrobacteraceae bacterium; assembly: GCA_963830725.1. Classification (GTDB taxonomy): domain Bacteria; phylum Actinomycetota; class Thermoleophilia; order Solirubrobacterales; family Solirubrobacteraceae; genus DASSUW01. The sequence goes on from CAWHNO010000015.1 coordinate 84,447, forward strand.
CGTCGCAGCCGGCCGGCAGTACTCGCCCGGCACACCACGGTGACGCGTCGTCACCGCCACCGGCGAGCCGAAGATCCGCGAGTCGGCAGTGAGGCGACGCGCAAACTGCTACGCGCCACTGCTCCTTACCGCCATGAATACGGTCAGTCAGCGCGTAGCTGACTGGGTTCCGCGGGAGGAGCGCATCGGCCTCCGGGCCCGCGGGCCGGCGGACTGCTGGAGACTCGTCCATGACCGCCGCCTCGCGAGCACGACGCCTCCCGGGAGCAACGCGGCTACGAGATATGGCGAGGAGTCGGCCTGGCGGCGGCTCGCCGCCGTGCGCGGAAGTAACAGCCGTCGATCTGCCCCCCCCGGGCTCGTGGGGATGGCGCCGGTGGCGACCCCCACACCGCCGGCCACGAGAGCGGCAACGGTAGCGACCAGCAACGTCCGGACTGATAACAGCCGACGTCTCAACTGACCCTCCTTGGGTGCCCGCGCCTGGTGCAGCCCGGTGCTCCATGCGGCGTCCTGCGTAGCTGTCGGCGTCCATCTGGCGCCGAGCGCGGGCCGTGCATGGTCTGCGATCCGACCCTATCCCGACGGCAGGTGTCGGCGCAACCGGCGACCACCACTCAGTGGTTTCCAGCGCCGCTTGAGCCCGCCCGCCGGAGAGTGTCGCAACGAGACAGGAGCACTCGAGATCGCACCACGCTTCCTGCTTCTCATCGCAAACCGGTAGAGCTTCCGCGGAAGCGCCGACCGTCGCATGCAGACGTCACGGCGATTGCCAACCGCCTACTCCCGCGCGGCATGGTCAATGCCCGCTACGCGCTTTCGTACGGCGCGTAGCGGTGGTGCAGCATGAGCTGGTTGCCGTCGGGGTCGGCGAAGATGGCCATGTGACAGACGCCGGTGTCGAGGGTGTCGCCGAAGAAGGTCACGCCCTTGGACTCGAGCTCTGCCCGCGCCGCGTGGACGTCCTCCACGCGCAGTGGCAGCGGGTTGCCGGTCTGGGCGACGAACTCCATCCCGACCCTCTCGGGCTCCCAGACGGCGAAGCAGGTGCTGCCCACCCACTGCTCGTACTCCGCGTGCTCATCGGGGCGCATGCCGAGGGCGTCGCGGTAAAAGCTGCGTGCGCGCTCGGCGTCCTGCGAGGGGATGCCTATGAAGTCGAGGTCTTGGATGAGTCCCATACGCGTCAGTCTGTCAATCAGCCCCGGAGCGGCTCGGGTAATGCGGCCCGCGCGGTCGACACGCGACAGGTTCCTGTTTATCGCTGCCGCTCACACCGCGGCGGCGCATGCGGCGAATTCGAGCGCGGTAGAGCGGGTCAAGCCGTGTCTACAGGGTCTCGCTTGTCGCGCAAACCAACACCGCCCAGGTGGATCGTGAGCGTGGTTAGCCTAGGTTCCGCGCCACTCCGGCGGGCGCTTCTCCAGGAACGCACACATGCCCTCTTGGGCGTCGTCGGCGCGCGCGTTCATGGCCATGACGGCCTTGGTGAGGTCGTATGCCCGGTGCTCGTCGAGCTCGATCTGCGAGTAGAACGCCTCCTTGCCAATGCCCACGGTAAGTGGGCTCGAGCGTGCGATCGAATCGACGAGCGAGTTGACCTCGGCGTCCAGTGCGTCCTCTGGGACCACGCGGTTGACCAGGCCCCAGTCGAGCGCCGTGGCGGCGTCGATCGGGCGGCCGGTCAGCAGCATCTCGAGCGCGCGCTTGCGCCCGATCGCGCGCGACAGCGGGACCATCGGCGTGGAGCAGAACAGGCCGATCTTCACGCCGGGGGTGGCGAAGCGCGCGCCGTCGTCGGCGACGGCGAGGTCGCAGGCGGCCACGAGCTGGCAGCCGGCGGCGGTCGCCATGCCGTGCACCTTGGCGATCACCGGCTGCGGCAGCCGGTGGACCGTCTCCATCAGCTCGGTGCAGACGTCGAACAGCCGCTGGAAGAACGGCCCGTCGCGCCCGATCATCTCGCTCAGGTCATGGCCGGCTGAGAACGCCGGGCCGGCGGCCTCCAGGACGATCGCGCGCGTCGCGGGTTCGGCGCTCACGCGGCGCAGCACGGCAACGAGCTCGTGCATCAGCTCGAGGCTGAGCGCGTTGCGCTTCTCGGGACGGTTGAGCGTTACGCGCACGGCCGGACCGTCCTGGCGGACGAGCACCGTGGCGCCTGGGGCAATCGTGCTCATGACGCCACGATACGCCTGAAGGGTCGCGTCATGTCCAGCCAGACCGACCGCGCCGGAACCGGAGTCTCCTCACCGTGGCCAGCGCGCAACCGCGTGAGCGCTCGCGTGGCGGCGACCCGCACCGCGGGACTTCGGATGGCCGCGGGGCGAACACGCGCGGCCCGCACTGACTGGCCGCCGCCGGCATGGGACCTTCTAGCCATGGCCAGACACCGCAAGCGCAGCGCGTTCGATCTCTTCCTCGACGCGCTCACCCAGCCTGTCCGATTCCGCTGAGTGCACTGCGCCGGGCTGATCAGCTGATCGGCCCGGTGCGGCCCAGCCGTTGAAGCCATTTCAGTTACCCGGCCGGCAACAGCCGCGACCCTCGCATCGGCGGGCTGCGGACCCGGTCGATCGAGGGCCGCTTTCGCGTGGAAGCGGCGCTGGGGGTTGAAGGCCTAACATGACGCGATCCTAGCCCTGGCCTCGGATCAAGCCGCTCACGCTACGTCGGAGGCGGTTCTGCGAATTTCAGAATCAGGCGCCCGGCCGCCGCGCGGTGGAGGGCGTACGGGCGACGCGCGCGGACGGGCGCCATGCCAACGATCGCTCAAATGACAGCCAAGGTTCATCCCCCCAGGACTGATTCCTGACAGCGCTTCCTCATCAGTTCGAACCTTTCATTGGGTTGTGCGTTCCCAAGCTGTGGACGGTGCGCGCTGCGACGGAAGCTCCAGACGAGCCAGGAAGGGTGACTCTGCGCGCACCGTCCTCCGAAGCCGCCCGCCCGGCTATGGACTGCGGGATCAACGCGGCCGGTGTCCGATCGAGCGTTGGCCCGGTCCGCCACCGCACACTCGGCCGTAAGGAGCGAGGCCGAGTGGCGGCTCCCATCACGCGCGAGGGGCGCTGCGAAGCGGCGCGTTCGCGATCGATTGCGGCCGGCGGGCAGGGTTGCTCGAGCGGGTGATGCGCGCCCCCCGGGCGGGGATTATCATGGCGAGATGCTGCTCAGGCCGCTGAGGCGCGCGCCGATGATGCTCGGCGGTGTCGGCTTTCAGGCCGGCTTGGACGAGGCGCGACGGAAGCAGCTCGAGGCGCAGCGACAAGCGGTCGTCCGCGCCCCCCAGGCGGCGTCCAGGCCGGACGTCGTCGAGCAGCTCAAGGACTTGACAGCGCTCCAGGACGACGGCGTTCTCTCGCCCGAGGAGTTCCAGATGGCGAAGCGCAAGGTGCTGGGCGGCTGAGCCAGGAGGCGAGCGCCGACAGCGAGACGAACAGGGCAGCGATGCCCGCCACGAACACGTACGCGAGTTGGAGGTGTGTCGACGTCGTCTCACGCGCGCAGCGTTGCGAGCAGGATCAGCGCGAGCCGGATCCACCGCCTCTGGAGCGTGGGCGAATGCGACAGCGGTGGACCTGCACAATGGGCGCGTGACGACGCCGAGGCGCGCAATCTCCGTCGTGCCCGCCAACGAGGCGAGCTGGGAAGACCTGCAAACCGTCTTCGGGACGCGTGGCGCAGCGTCCCGGTGCCAGTGCCAGCGGTACAAGCTGCGGCCGCGGGAGGCGTTCGCGAAGTTTCCCGTCGAGGAACGCGCCCACCGGCTACGGCAGCAGACCGACTGCAGCCATCCGGAGTCGGACACCACGAGCGGCCTCGTTGCGTACCTCGACGGCGAGCCCGTCGGCTGGTGCGCAGTCGAGCCCCGTACCGCCTACGAAGGCCTCGTCCGCAACGCCCGCGTCCCATGGGAGGGCCGTGAGGAGGACAAGACCGACGGCAGCATCTGGGCGGTGACCTGCTTGTTCACCCGTGCGGGCTTTCGCAAGCTGGGCGTCAGTCGCGCGCTCGCGCGCGCCGCGGTGGATTTCGCGCGCGAGCGCGGGGCCCGAGCCATCGAGGCCTACCCGATGACGACGAAGGACGTGATCGCGGAGGAACTCCACGTCGGCACAGACGGCGTCTTCGCGGACGCCGGCTTCGTCGAGGTGAGTCGTCCCACACTGCGGCGGCTCGTGATGCGCATCGACTTCTGATCCCACGATGCGCTCGCGGCGCTGCCGAATCGAGGCAGTTATCGTCCATGCTCTTACGAGGTCATGCACGATCTAGCCGCCGACCGCGAGCCGTCGACCGCGACGTTCCTGTTCGCAGACATCGCCGGCTTCACCGCTCTCACCGAGGCACATGGAGACGAGCAGGCCGCCATGGTTGTCGCGCGCTTCTGCGACGCGGTCTCGCGCGAGCTGCCCGCCTTCGGCGCGACGCACGTGAAGACGATCGGCGACGCGCTCATGCTGCGCATTCCCGATCCCGCGCAGGCCGTGATCCTCGGCCTGCGGATCGCCCTCGACCTCCTGCACGGCCACCGCGCGCCGGCGGTCCGCGTCGGCCTCCACCACGGGCCTGCGATCGAGCGCGACGGCGACTACTTCGGAGCCGCCGTCAACCTCGCGGCGCGCGTCTCGGCGGCAGCGACCGGAGGCGAGGTGCTGCTGACCGGGCAGACCGCCGCACTGGCACGGCACGTCGAGGGCGTGCGCTACGAGTCCCGCGGGTGTCCGACGCTACGCAACGTCCGCGATCCCGTCGAGTTGGTCGCCGCGGTCCGCCACGGGCAGACCAGAGAGCACCGGTTCGCGATCGACCCGGTCTGCCGTATCGTCGTCGACCCCGAGTACGCCGCCGGCCAGCTCGTCATCGACGACACCGTGTACTTCTTCTGCTCCCTGGCCTGCGCCGGGGCCTTCGCCCGCCAACCCGAGCGATTCATCGACTAGCGCGCGAGGATCCGAGTGCCGTCGCGCCACCACCCGTATGCCGCTTCAATCGTCGACGGCCCCCAGGCTCGCTTGCACCTTCCCGCGGCCAACCGGTATGAGTAGCTGGTGAACGCTCCGCGCAACCGGCGCATCTGGCACTTCGAGGCCGAGGCGTTGTGCGACGCCCTCGACGAGGCGGGCGCCTGGCAGACCGCCGTGCGGATCCGCGTCGCCCACCACCAGGCGCTGCGACACCGCCCCGAGGGAACGGCCTTCGACCTGCGCCCGACGCCCGAGGACGTCGCACCGCTGAACCTCGCGCTCGACATCCTGCGCGCCGAGCGCGCACGCGAGCGCCGGCTGGCGTAGCCCGCATGGAAGTGCGGTCCGCGCCACTGCGCCTCGGCGGTGGTGGCTGTACCGCAGGTCTCAGCCGAATCGCTCGGCGCGAACGACGCCGCACTCGAGCAGGAGCAGGCGAACGGCGGTCGGGAGCGCGGCTTCGAGCGGCGCGCTCAGACGGTCGCTGAACGTCCGAATCTCGCTGACCTCCGCGCCGATCAAGACAACGTCGGGCACGTCATGCGGGAGGACTGCGAGGGCGGCCAGGAGGCCGCTCACCCCCAGCTCGTGCAGGCTGAGCTCGCCGCCAGGGGGTTCGAGATCGCTCGGGACGAGCCGGTGCACGGTCCCGATGCGGCCGCCTGTCCGCACGGCGTCGACGACCACCGCCTTGGCGCAGCCCTCGAAGTAGGGAAGCGCGTCCAGGCCCGCCGTGCCGCCGTCGAACGCCGCCACACTCCTGGGAAGGCCACCGCGTTCGCGGAGGCGCCGCAACACGTGCTGCCCGAAGCCGTCGTCTCCATGCCAACGGTTGCCGAAACAGATGACGTGCGCAGACGACGGTCCGCCGCTCACGCGAACGTGAACGCCCTGCGCGGGACGCCCTTGGTGCTCGCGAGATGCACGGTGCAGACGAGGCACGCGTCGTGGGACCGCACGACGTGGAACAGCTCGACGGGGTTGTCGAGATCCTCGATCTCCATCCCGACGAAGCTTTCCTCCCAGTGCCCGCGACGGCCCGCCGTGTCGCGCGGAGAGCCGTTCCAGGCCGTCGGCGTGATGATCTGGTAGTTCGCGATCTTGCCGTCCCTGATCTTCACCCAGTGGCACAGGCTGCCGCGCGCGGCGTTGATCGCCCCGACCCCGTCTCCGTCGGGCTGGGCGTCGACGGGGATGAACGTCGGCTCGTCGATGTGGTCGCGCAGCGCGCTCACCGTCTGGCGCATCGCGTCGAGCGTCACCACGGGCCGATGCAGCCGCGTGAACTGCCGTAGCCATGTGGTGGCCCCGTCCGTGGCGAACAACGAGCGGATGAGCGGATCGCCGGCCAGCACCAGGTCCGCCAGCGGCCCGAGCTGGACCACGTGGTCCTTGTAGCGGGTCGCCTTCGCGTAGCTGTACGCCTCGCCTTCCGCGTCATCCGGGACGGTCTCGCTGTCCCACGGATGGCGGGCGCCGCCGGGGTCGACGAGTGGCGAAGGAAGCCGATACGGACGGTCTCGGCGGCGAGGCGGCCCTTGAACGGCGGCTCGAAGAGCTCCATGACGCGGGCGTACTGCGGGTGGTCGCGATACGCGCGATTGCAGAAGTCCGGCGTGAACATCAGGAAGGTGTGGCGTGCGTCGCTCATCACCGACTCGGCCATGAGGCAGAGGTTGCGGATGCGGGTGCCGTTCGGTGCGACCGGGGCTGCCGTAGGCGGTCTCGAGCGCCGAGGCCGCGGCGTAGAGCTGCGAGGTCGAGCAGATGCCGCAGATGCGCGGGGCGATGACCAGCGCGTCGCCCGGGTCGCGGCCCGTGAGGATCTGCTCGAAGCCGCGGTACATCGTCCCCACGCACCACGCGTCGGTCACGGTGTGATCCTCGAGCTCGAGGCGAACCTCCATGTCGCCCTCGACCCGGTTGAGGTCCATCTTGATCGTGTGCCGCTCAGGCGGCACGGGGCAACTCCCGATGCTTGAACAGCGGCTTCGAGAGCGGGAACTTCGGCCCGATGCAGCCGTAGCAGGCGTAGCCGACCTTGTCCGCCGTGCGACAGCGCCGCTCATCCGGATCGGAGAGGCATGGCTTCTGCGTTGACGGACGCCCCATGCGGTCGAGCTCGAGGTCGCGCCCCTCGAGGAGCGAGCTCATGGTCTCGATCATCGTCGTCGCGTCGGCCGGGCACGCGCTGAGGTTGATGACGGGCATTCCGGCGCGGGAGCGCCACTCGGGGGCCAGCAGGCCTCCCGGCCGGCTGTTGGTGTACTGCAGGCCGGTGGACTCGGAGGGGTTCGGCGGCGCAGCCGGGATGCCCCCGAAGGAAGCACAGCTGCCCATGGCAAGAACGTACTCCGCCCGCTCACAGAGGGCGGCCACGAGGTCACGCTTCGGTCTGCCTTCGAACACGTCGAAGCGCCCGCTGCCGTTCGGCCCGTGGATGATGCTGCCCTCCACGCACAAGAGCGTGAGGTCCTGCTCTCCATCGACGATGCGCTCGATCAGCGCAGCCGCCTGTCTCGGCGACTCCGGGGACAATGACGGATGCCAGAGCAGCCCGACGTCGTGCTCGGCGAGAAAGCCAGGCAGCGTGTCGCCGCGCTTGCCGCGCCCTTCGGCACCCAGGATCGCCATGCTCTCCCCGCTACACGAACCGCACGCCATCCACAGCAGCGTCGGCTTCCCGTCGCGGGTTGTCCCGGGCGCGTCCATTGCGAAGTAGGACGCGTTCGCCCGAGCCGCTATTCCAGATGTGGCACGTGCGGGTCTTCCGCCGGGGACGTGGCGCGTTCTGGCCAGCCGGAGAGTAGGTCACACCGATGTCGACTGAAGGTCCATGTCAGCGGCGACCATGCGGGCGACCGTGACCACGGCGAGCATCGTCATGACGACGGCGCTGGCGACGCACCATTGGCAGATCGCATCGATCACCGCGACCTCCACGTAGGTCAGGTAGAAACTGAAGCCCGCTCCGGCGAGGGCCACGAACGCCGTCGCTGATCGACCCGTCGCTCCGGGTAGCGCAAGCGCGCCGAGGATGGCCAGGTAGCCGACCAGCCCGAGCACGGCTACCGGCACGTCGGCCAGATCGGCGTAGCGCGAGCTCTGGACCCGCTCGCAGGCAGCGCCGCCGCCGACGCAGAACGGCTCGAGCTCGGCGTAGTGCACCCAGGTCAGGTATCCCGCGATCGCGGCGCCGATGACGGCGAGCGCGGCGGCCGCAACGGTGAGTCGCCGGCCGGTCACCGGGCGGCGAGCGCGTCGTCGAGCGCCGCGGTGAAGGCGTCAGGCGTCAGATCGGCGGGCTCGACCTGCGCCAGCGGCCCGTGGCCGCGGCGAAGGTAGAAGGCGGGCGTGGACTCGGAGCCGAGCTTGGAGGCGAGCTGCTCGGCCTCGGCGAGTTTCCGCTGCGTCGCCGGATGGTCCCGGTCGGCGAGCGCGCGCTGGACGTCGAGGCCCTCGGTCGCCTCGGCGATCCCGCGGAGGAAGTCGTCGGTGGCGTAGCCGGAGTTCTCGGTGCCCTGGTTGCGGTAGAAGGCGTCCACAAACGGCCACAGGCGGTCTTGGCGGCCGGCGGCGGCTGCGAGAACCGCGCCCCGGTGCGAGTCCTCGCCGAGGAACGTGCGCAGGTGCAGCTCGAGCCGAACGCGACCCGTGCGCACGTACCGGTCGACGACGGTCGGCAGCACGTCGCGGGCATAGACCGCGCAGTAGGGGCACTGGAGGTCGGCGAACTCGACGAGCGTGACCGGCGCGTCCGGCGAGCCGAGCGCGATCCCGTCCTGGGGAAGCCCGTCGAAGAGTGCAGCCACCTCGGCGGGCTGCGCGGCGGCAGGCGTGTCCGCGCGCGAGCTGACCAGAACGGCGGCCGCCACGACGATCAGCGCGATGCCCGCAAGGGCGCCGAGCCGGATCAGCGCCCGCTGCCGGGCGGCGCGCCGGCGGGCGTCCGCCTCGGCTGCGAGGCGGACGGCACGTGCAGCGGCTTTGCGCTCGACTCGCGAGCTCATAGTGATCCTCCTCGTGGCATCGTCATCCACGATCAGGATCGGACGCCGCGCTCGCCCGATGGTCCGCAGAAGGGCCGGAAAGCGATCCGGGGCAACTACGGATCTTGCGTCGCGGCGGCGCGGTCTCGCGCGCGCCGGCACCGCGCGGCTACGATTGCTGCGGCGGCCGTTCGCGCCGAGCATGACCGAGCAAACCGACTTCTCAGAGCGCTCACGCAGCGACGGGGCGACGTGGGCGACGGCGTTGCATGTGACCAACGGTGATTGCACCGTGCCGGAGTTGCGCGCAACCGGACTGGCGCATCGCATCGTCTGCTGGCGTGACGCGTTGCACGAGGGCCCGGTGCCCGACGTACCGGCCGACGAGCTGCGACGCATCCGCGCGCGCTTCCTGGCCGGCGAGAACGCGGCGGATCTGGGGACCACTGAGGAGTTCGCCGAGCGCGACCGCATCCTGGAGTCCCACCGCGACGGTCACTACGTGCTGTGGTTCGAGGCCGATCTCTACGATCAGCTGCAGCTGATCCAGATCGTCGCGTCGCTCCACGAGCTGAAGGTGCCGGCGAGCCGGATCACGCTCATCTGCATCGGTGAGTACCCCGGCATCGCGCACTTCGGCGGCCTGGGCGAGCTCAAAGCCGATCAGCTCAGGCGGCTGCCGGCGATGGCCGCAACGCCACTGACCATCACCGCGCTGGAGCACGCCACGCGCGCCTGGACGCTGTTCCGGGCTCCGGACCCCGGCGGGCTGGGCGAGATCGCGGCGACACCCGTGCGCGAGCTGCGCTTCCTGGCCGAGGCCTTCGACCGGCTGAGCCGCGAATACCCCTCCACACGCGACGGGCTGTCATTGACCGAACGGCGCATCCTGGCCGCGGTGGCAGAGGGACCGCCGACGGCCGGAGCGGCGTTCCTCCGCGTCGGTGCCAGAGAGACGCGGCCGTTCCTCGGCGATGCGTTCTGCTTTGACGCGATGACCCGCCTCGCCCGGGCGCCCAACCCGCTGCTCGAAGCAGAGCCGGCGGCTGATCCGGTCGGGCCGCACAGCCGGCTGCGCCTCACCGACATCGGCCGGCGTGTGCTCGACGGCCACGAGGACCAGATCGCCCTGAACGGGATCGACCGCTGGATCGGCGGCGTGCACCTCCACGGCCAAGCGCTGCCATGGCGCTGGAACGAGGGCACGGAAACGATCACCACACACAGCTCCTAGTTCGCTCAGTCGCCGTTCGCGACGAAGGCCTCGAGGCGCAGTCCGGCGACGCGGGCCGGGTCGGCCAGTGCCTCGATCGCCGTGATCCGGCCGTCGACGATCGTGAAGGCGAGCACCGCGACCGGCGCACCCGCCTCGGTGGCGACGAAGCCGGCGGCGCCGTCGACGATCACGGGGTGCGCCACGCGCGTGGCCGCGAAGGACCGCGCCCTGGTCGCGACCGCCCGGGCGCCCTGGATGATCTGCAACGCGCCGCCGCCATCGTCGGTGCGCACGACGACGTCGGGATCGAGCACGGCGAGCAGGCGTTCGAAGTCGCCGTCGCGGCTGGCGGCCAGGAACGCGTCGACGACCTGCCGGTCGGCCGTGGGCGCGTCACGATCCGCGCCCTGGACGCGGCGCCGCGCCCGCGACGCCAGCTGCCGCGCCGCGGCCGGTGACCGGTCGACGATCGGCGCGATGTCCTCGAACGGCACCGCGAACACGTCGTGGAGCACGAACGCCAGGCGCTCGGCAGGCTGCAGCGTCTCCAGCACGACGAGCAACGCGGCCCCGACCGCGTCGGCGGCCAGCGCCTCCCCCTCCGGGTCTGGCGCGACGTCGTCCGCCCGTGTGATCACCGGATCGGGCAGCCGCCCGGCCTCCAGCGCCTGCTCGCGACGGCGCTTGCGCGCATCGAGCATCGTCAGGCACACGCGCGAGACGACCGTCGTCAGCCAGCCGCCGATGTTGTCGACATCGCTGGTGTCGGCGCGGTTGACGCGCAGCCATGCCTCTTGGAGCGCGTCGTCGGCCTCGGCCCGCGAGCCGAGGATGCGCGTGGCCACCGCATGCAGGTGAGCGCGGTGTGCCTCGAATGCGTCCATCTCGTCACATCCTCGCGATCTGGTTGGTCAAGGGATGACCGACGTCAACCGCCGTATGTGACAACGCGTGTGGCGGAGATACGGCAACCGTGGGCGTCAGCTGAGCGCGCCGAGGAGCTTCGGCGCCACCTGCTTCTTGCGGCTCATCACGCCGGGCAGGTCGACGACGCCGTCGTAGTCCCCGGCGCCGAAGGCGCGCTCGACGACGGCGCCGTCGCCCGAGGTGTAGAGCCGTGTCCCCTTGCCCATGATGTCGGTCACCATCAGCGCGACGAGGACATGGCCCTCCCGTTCGCGGACGGCGTCGAGCGCTGAGAGGAGCTCCTGCCTGCGCTCGTCAAGCGTCTGGCCGACCGTCTCCACCTGGGCGATGCGGAGGGTCTGGTCGCTGCCGGCGTCGTACTCCTTCGCGTCGCGCGCGACGATGTCGTCGGCGGCCACGCGCGTGAGGTCCGACGTGCGCTCGAACATCTCGCGGCCGAACTCGACCGCATCCAGCGCGAGCACCTGCTCGAGATAGGCGATCACCGCGCGGTCGCGATCCGTCGTGGTCGGCGAGTTGAGGATCACCGTGTCGGAGAGGATCGCGCCCAGCAGCAGTGTCGCCGCCGGGCGGCTCGGCTCCATGCCGTTCTGACGGAAGCGCTCGATCACCAGCGTCGACGTCGATCCCACCGGATCGAACGTCGCCCGCACCGGCACCCGCGTCTCGATCGAGCCGATGTGGTGATGATCGAGGATCTCGACGATCTCGGCGTGCTCCACGCCGACCACGCTCTGCGCCTGCTCGGCATGGTCCACGAGCAGCACGCGCCGGGGCTCGGGGCTGACGAGGTCCGAGCGCGTGACCAGACCCACGGGACGCCGATCGGCGTCCACGACCACGGCCGCCCGGTAATCCACATCCTTGACCGTCTCCGCGATGTCGGTGACCAGGTCCTCCCGCTCGACGACCAATGGCTCGCGATCCATCAGCGACCGGCACGGGGCAGACAGCGTGATCATGCGCGCGCTCACGTAGCTGTCCAGCGGCGAGGCGACCACGGCGGTGCCGCGCGCACGGGCGAGCTCGAGCGTGCCCTCGTCCGCCGTGGTGCCGTTGGTGATCACGAGCAGGCCGACGCCGACCTCGATCGCGATCCGCTGTGCCGCCGGCCGGTCACCGACCACCACCACGTCGCCCGCGGCGAAGCCCATCGGAAGCGACGCGCTCGCCATCGCCAGGACCCAGACACGACCCGTCACCTCGGCGTCAGGCTCCCCCACCAGCTGCTCGCCCTCCAGGACGCCTGCGATCGCGCCGATCGCCGTGGGGGCGTCCAGCCGCGACGCCTCGCGCGACTCGCGCACATACCGGCGCGCGAGCGCGCGCTCGGTCATCACGCCCGTCAGCTTCCCGCCGTCGTCGACCAACGGCACCAGATCGACCTCGTCGCGGGCCATGATCAGGCCCACCGTTCGCACCGGCTCGCCGTGGCTCGCCAGTGGAAAGCGCTCGCGCATGACGTCGCGCACCCGCAGCAACACGTGCGGCAGCAGCTCCGGCTCCGGCGCGCCGGCGCGCTCGAGCACCCACCGCGTCTGCGCGTTCAGATTCCCCAGCCGCACCGGCACGTAGTCGTTGTCCGGGTCGAGCCGCCGCCTGAGCTCCGCATAGCCCACCGCGGACGCGATCGAATCCGTGTCGGGGTTCCTGTGCCCGGTCACGTAGATCGGCTTCACCCGGCAATCATCCAGCGTCGGGGCGGCGCTTGCGATCTTCCGGCGAGTGACGCGGAACCGGTCAGGCGGCGAGGAAGTCGCGGATGTCGTCGACGACGGTATCGAGACACTAGGAGGACTTCGCTCCGACGGGGACCTCGATCTCACGCTTGAGGATCTTGCCGGTCGGGCCCTTGGGCAGTTCGTCGACGAACCAGATGCGGCGCGGGCACTTGTAGGCGGCCACGCGCTCCCTGGCGTGCGCCCGGAGCGCCGCGGCGTCGGCGTCCGCCCCGTCCTTGAGCACTACGGCGGCGCCGACCTCCTCGCCGAGATCGTCGTGGGGCACCCCGACCACCGCGCAGTCGCGGACCGCGGGATGCTCGTAGAGGACCTCCTCGATCTCGCGCGGGTACACGTTGTACCCGCCGCGGATGATCATGTCCTTCTTGCGGTCGACGATGAAGAAGTAGCCGTCCTCGACAAGCGGGCGTGCCGACGCGGTCCTGGAAGCGGCGGGCGCGCCCGCGCCTCGAGGTGCGCCAGGGCCGCCCCGCCGGGCTGACCGACCGCGAGGTCGAGGTCCTGCGGCTGATCGCGCAGGGCCGTTCGAACAAGGAGATCGCGACGGCGCTCGTGGTGACCGAGAAGACCGCCGGTCACCACGTCGAGCACGTCTACGCCAAGCTCGGCGTGTCCACCCGCGTGGGAGCTGCGCTGTTCGCGATGCGGCACGTCCTCGCCGAGTAGGTCGAAGATGGGGCGTTTGCCCGATGCCCCGGCGTCGGGGCGGCCGTACGGTCGCAGCCATGTCAGAGCTCACGATCAACGGCATCCGCCTCTACTACGAGGAGCACGGGAGCGGTCCGCCGATCCTGTGCATCCACGGAGCCGGCAGCACGTCGCTCGCCTGGTACGGGCGCGGTCGACACGCTCGCGCGAGCTGGGACGCGTGATCGCCTACGACCGGCGCGGCTGCGCGCGCAGCGAGCGCCCGCGCCGCTACGAGCGCACCAGCGTCGCCGAGCACTCCGACGACGCGGCCGCGCTGCTCGGCGCGCTCGCCGCCGGACCGGCGATCGTCGTCGGCCGCAGCTACGGCGGAACGGTGGCGCTCGACCTCGCGGTGCGCCATCCCGGCCGCGTGCGGGCGATCGTCCTGCTGGAACCCGACGCGCCGCGCGAGCTCGCCCCCGCGGCCGCCGCCTGGGTCGATGCGCTCGTCGACCGGCTTCGCGCCGTCGCCGTCGCGGACGGTGACGACGCGGTCCCCGAAGCGCTGATCAGCGAGGTGGCGGGGAGCGACGCCTGGAGCGCGTTCCCGGATGACCTCCGGCGCGCGATTGCCGGCAACGGTCCGGCGATCCTCGCCGAGCTTGCGGGCGAGTGGTGGCTCGACGCCGACGCCGCACGCGCTCTCGGCGATCGAGCGGCCGCACCCTGGTGGTGAAGGCCGCGGATTCACCGCCCGAGTTCCACGAGGCCGCCGACGCGCTGGTCGATGCCATCCCCGGCGCTCGCGTCACGGTGGTCGAAGGAGGTCACCTCATCGATCCGGCGGGGCCGCCGGTCCTCGCCTTCGTCGCCGAGGTGCTCCGGCGCAACCCTGCGGAGGGTTTGCCTACCCCGCAGGGCTGACCCGGCTGTTCGCGGCGCCGACCGCGCGCGGTCCGTCGCTGTCCGGGCTGGACGGATCGGGCCGGCTGCGTGCGACGCCGGCCTCGCCGCTACGCCCGCTCGGCAGGCTGGCAAAGGCGCGCTGGCGCGGACGCCTGCGGTTCGGGTTCGAGGCGCGCACCGGGATGCGTGCGCGGCAGCGGCGAGCTCAGCGCAGGCCGGCGCGCAGCGCGTAATAGGCGGGCCGGCGCTTGCCGTTGGCCGACACGAACGCCGAGTCCCAGGGCTGGCTGCGGTCGTGCCGCCACTGGTAGAAGTAGATCCGCTTGATCCGGCGCGAGGAGCGGGCGATCGCGAAGACCCGCCGGACGGCCTTCGCCTGGCCCTTCAGGCCGCCGCGAGCGCGCAGCCCGCCGGTCTCGGTGAGCCAGACCGGCCCCCGCACGGCCCGCAGGAACTCCTGCGTGCCGCCCCGCGCGCGCGTCGCGTCCTTGTAGTTGTGGAGCGCCCAGACCTTGGCGCCGCGGATGTGGCGCTTGTAGACCGCCAGCCACGGGAGCATGTTCGAGCCGTCCTTGACGTCGCCGGCCAGCACCGTGCAGCGCCGGCACGCGGCACGCATGGCGTTGAAGTAGCGGGCGGCTCGCTCGGGCTTGCGGAAGAACGGCTGCTCTTCGGCGTTCGGCTCGTTCCACGGCGAGAACTCGCGCACGTGCGGATAGCGGGCGCGCAGGAGGCGGAAGCTGCGCAGGTAGCGGCGGAGCGACGGGATCTGCCGGGCGCCGGAGCCACGGAAGTTGCGGTTGAACGTGATCAACGGCCGCATCCGCGCGGCGCGGACCGCCGCCACCCACGCGTCGGTGCGCGCGACCAGGTACCGGTCCTTGTGCCAGTCCCAGGCGAGCGCCAGGCGGGCGGTCTTGAGGTGGAGCTTGCGCATGCCGGGGTCCGCGAAGCTGGCGGCGTCGTGGTCGCCGATGCCGACGAGCGGGCGGGCCGACGCCGCCGCCGGAGCGAGCAGGGCGCAGAGCAGAAGGATGGGGAGCAGGCGACGGAGGCGCATACGACTGTTGTCGACTCAGCAGCCGATGGCTTTAGGTCGCCGCCGGCCGGGAAGACCATATCCGCCCGTCCGTACGGCTACCGCACCTTCGCCGGATCATCGCCGCGGGCGATCGCGTCCGCGACCTGGCGCGGCACGTGCACCCAGTCGGGCGGCTGGGAGACCTTGGGCCAGTCGGGCTGCGTGACGTGCTCCTGCGCGCCGACGCGGTAGGCCTCCGCCAGCCAGGCCTTGAGCTCCTCGTCGACGTCCTCGCCCCGGCGCAGGTGCAGCCGGTGCACGTAGTAGTGGGGCGGGATGTAGTCGACGCGGACCAGGCGCTCGCTCCTGACCGGCCGCGTCAGCAGGAAGCTCGCCACGAGATGATCCCGGCGCGGCCGATCGATCCCGGCGAAGCGGATCCGCGCCTGGCAGGCGACGCGCGATTTCGTCACGTTCACGGTGACCGGCCCGTGCTCGCGCAGCGCCGCGACGTAGGCATCGAAGACGCCGCGGAGCTGCGGTCCCGCACCCGTGAAGAACTCGTCGAGCGACTGGACACGGCACGAGTGCGGCATGTTCCGCGTCACGAACTCCTGATGGCACTTCGGGCAGCGCCAGAGCTCCGCCGGCATGCGTGGATCCTCGCACTCGCTTCAGGGCAGCATGGCGAGGCGTCAGGTGCGCACGCGTGGCCGGGTCACGGAGCGGGTGAACGCAGCGCGCAGCTCGTCGCCGAAGCGCTCGGCGACCGGGTGCGGAACGTCGCCGGTCGCGTAGCGCAGCGTGCGGGGGCGCGGCTCGGGCCGCAGCCGGCGGATCGCCACGTCGGGCCGGGGCGCGGACAGCGCCAGCGTGGGGATCAGGCCGACGAGCCCGTGGGTCGCGACCAGGCCCTGCATGGCGCCGTAGTCGTGCGTCTGGAGGGGGCTGAACGCGGGCGTGAAGCCGGCGGCGCGGCACAGCTCGACCAGCGGCGGCACGGACGGGCAGCCGTCGCCGCCGAACCACTGCTCGCCGGCGAGCTCCGTGATGTCGATCTCCGGCCGGTCCGCGAGCCGGTGGCCGGCCGGCAGGCAGAGCAGCATCGCGTCCTGGCCGATCAGCTCGCCCGGCCCGCCCGGCTCGAACTCGTAGACCACGGCAGCGTCGACCTCGCCCGCTGCGAGCAGCGCCCGCGCCCGCGTGGGCTCGGCGTCGACCACCTGCACGGTCGACTCCGGCGTCGTGGCCGCGACGCTGCGCGCCGCGAGCGCGACGACCGTGGCCGTCGCGGTCGGGAACGCGGCCACGCGCAGCCGCGTCGTGCCGTTGCCGGCCAGCACGTCCAGCGCGTGGCGCGCCTTGGCCAGCTCCCGCAGGGCGACGTCGGCGTGGCGGACGAGCAGCAGGCCGGCGTCCGTGAGCTCGGCGCCGCGCGGCCCGCGGCTCACGAGCCGCGTGCCCGTCTCGCGTTCGAGCAGCGCGATCTGCTGCGAGACGGCCGACGGCGAGTAGTCGAGGGCGGTCGCCGCCGCGCGGAACGAGCCGCGGCCGGCGACCTCGGAGAGCATGCGCAGGCGGGTCAGGTTCACGGCCGGTACATGACCCGACCGGCGCGGGCGTGCCGCAGCGCGCGCACAGGGAGGGTCGCTACGGCCCGGGCGGTTCGTGGCGCATCAACCGCCGCGGCCACGATGTCCGCAGGGGTGTCAAGCAATCCTCGCCACAGCGGTCAGCACCTCCGCACACGGGTCCGCGCCGCGCTTGCCACCGTCGCCGGCGCAACTCCCTGAAAGGAGATCCGATGATGCGAGCAGGCGCGGCCGCGCTCGTCCTGGCCCTGGTGGCAGTGGGATGCGGGGAAGACGAGCCGAGCGGTCAGGAGAGCGGCGGTGACGCCGCCGGGCGGACGCTGACGGTTTACTCGTCCCTGCCGCTGCAGGGCGCCCAGCGGCCGCAGACGACGGACATGGTCAAGGGGATCGAGCTGGCGCTCGAGCAGGCCGGGAACAAGGCGGGCGACTTCACCATCAAGTACCAGTCGCTCGACGACTCGACGGCGCAGGCCGGCGCGTGGACACCCGAGGCGACCACCTCCAACGCCCGCAAGGCTGCTCAGGACGACACCGCCGCGATCTATATCGGTGAGTTCAACTCGGGCGCCTCGGCGATCTCGATCCCGGTCCTCAACGAGGCCGGCGTCCCGCAGATCAGCCCGGCCAACACGGCCGTCGGCCTGACCTCGGACGAGCCGGGCGCGGCACCGGGAGAGCCCGACAAGTACTACACGACGGGTCAGCGCACCTACGCGCGGATCGTCCCGAAGGACACGATCCAGGGCGCGGCGCTCGCGACCGTCATGAAGGAGGACGGCTGCACCAAGGTCCAGATGACCAACGACAAGGAGGTCTACGGCGCGGGCCTCGCGAAGAACATCGAGAGCTCGGCCGAGGCCCAGGGCCTGGAGATCATCTCCAACGAAGCGATCGACAAGAACGCCCCGAACTACCGCTCGCTGGCCTCCGCGGCCGCGGGCGCCGGCGCGGACTGCTTCGTCTTCTCGGGCATCACCGCCAACAACGCGGTGCAGCTCTACAAGGACTTCTCGGCCGCGCTGCCCGACGCGAAGCTCTACGGCCCCGACGGCGTGGCCGAGGCCGGCTTCGTCGACCCCGAGGAGGGCGGCATCCCAGCGGACGTCGCCGCGAAGGTCACGCTGACGGTCGCGACGCTGTCGCCCGACCAGTACCCGGAGGAGGGCCAGGAGTTCTTCGACGCCTTCCGCGAGAAGCACGACGAGCCGAACCCGAACCCGTACGCGATCTACGGCTACGAGGCGATGCGCCTCGCGCTGGACGCGATCGAGCGCTCCGGCACGGGCGAGAAGGAGGACATCCTCGCGGCGCTGTTCGAGACGAAGGACCGCGAGAGCGTGCTCGGGACCTACTCGATCGACGAGAACGGAGACACCACGCTCAGCGACTACGGCGTCTACGCCGTGAAGGACGGCGAGCTGGTGTTCGACCGCACGATCGAGGCGCAGGGAGGCTGACCCCCAGCACGTTTCGAGAAGACATCGCCCGGCCGCCCGGGTAACTTCCGCGCCCGCTATGAGTTCTGCGAGCCAACAGGAAGTGCCCGGGCGGACCGGGGTGGCCGCCGCGGTGGAGGCCAGTCGAGATCCTGCCGGGCTTCGCCGTGGTGATCGTCGTCGGCGTGCTCATGATCGCCCTCAACGTGCGGACGATCAACAACTACGACTAGCGTCGCGGCGACACGGTGGACGAATAGGCGAGCCTCGGACGGACGCGCTCCTCGTACCGTGGTCTGCCGCGCTGTCCAACTTTGATGCCGAGAGAGAGGGTTTCGTCCATGTCGCTGAGAATTGACAGGAGGGCCATAGCCGCGCTCTTTGTCGTCGCGCTGGCGGTGACGGCGATGGCAATGCCCGCGGTGACGGAGGCCAAGAAGCGCAAGCCCCCGACCGTGACGGTGATGACGCGCAACCTGTTCCTCGGCGCGGACCTTGCCCCGGCGATCGGCGCCGCGACCATCCCGCAGGCGATCGATGGCGCCGGCCAGATCTGGAACGAGATGCAGAGCACGCGGTTCGGTCAGCGCGCCGTCCCGCTCGCGCGCGAGATCAAGCGCTCGAAGGCCGACCTGGTCGGCCTGCAGGAGGTCGCGCTCTGGCGCAAGCAGACGCCGTCCGACGGCGGCGCGCCGCCGATCAGCCCGCTACCGACGGCGACGGCGGCCACCGCCGTCGAGCAGGACTTCCTGGCGATCCTGCGCCGTGAGCTCAACCGCATCGGCGCCAAGTACCGGGTGGTCGTGGTCCAGAAGGAGTTCGAGGCCGAGCTGCCCGTCGATGTCGACGGCTCGGACGCGACTGGCACCGGTCCCCTCGCGGCCTTCGGCGCCGACTTCGACGCGCGGCTGACGATGCGCGACGTGATCCTGGCCCGCAGGACGAGCAAGCTCAAGCTCGGCAAGACCCGCACGGGCAACTTCAACACCCGCTACGAGCCCAACGTGGGCGGCCTCGCCATCCCGGTCGATCGCGGCTGGGCGTCCGTCGAGGCGCAGATCCGGCGCGGCAAGGGGCGCGCGAGCAAGTTCCGCTTCGTCGACACCCACCTCGAGGCGTTCGGGGATCCCACGATCCGCGAGGCGCAGGCCAAGGAGCTCACCGAGGGCCCGCTCGACACCCGCAAGCAGGTGATCCTCGTAGGCGACCTCAATTCAGGAATCGCCAAGCACAACGAGCCCGAGCGACCGGGTGACGACCTGGCCTTCAAGGCGCTGGCCGGCTTCGGCATGCACGACAACGGCGCCGTGCAGAGCTGCTGTTACCCCAGTCTCTTCGACCCTGCGGGCGTCTTCGACCACACCGTCGACCACGTCTTGACCAAGCCGCGACTGGTCACCAAGCGCGCCTACGTGACCGGCGACGATCCGCAGGAGCGGACGCCCGCCGGCCTCTGGCCCTCCGATCACGGCGGCGTCGTCAGCACCCTCCGGCTCAGGAAGTAGCCCGGCGCACTAACCGAGGCGCACGAAGCGGCCGACGGACGGCACGCCGTCGGCCGAGATCGCGAAGACCATGTACCAGCCCGGCGGCGCGACGTTGCGGCGGCGCGGGAACGTGAGGGTGAGCTTGTCCGGCGCCGTGACCTCGACGTCGAGCCCGAGCAGCCGCTGCTCGCAGTTGAAGGCGTGCGTGGTCGCGCCCGGGCGCACGAGGTTGACCTCGCGCAGGTCGGCGGCGCCGGGCACCGTGGCCTGCATCCGGCCGCCGTAGCGCACGGTCTTGCGGGCGAGCGTCAGCTGCGGCCGCGGCCCGCGGAACAGGTAGGGCGGCGAGAACACCTCGATGCGCAGCTCGTCGGCCTTCGGGCGCGGGTTCGACCCCGCGGTCACGACCCGGCCGTCGGGAGTGAGGATCGCCGTCGAGTGGTAGAGCCGCGGGACGCGCGACTTCGCGCCGAGCGTCCAGCGGCGGCTGCGCGGGTTGTAGAGCTCGGCGTGCAGCGACGCGTCGACCCGATGCTCCTCGACGCGGGCCCCGCCGTTGGCCAGGATCGTGCGCTCGGGCAGGATCGTGGCGTTGAGGTGCATGCGCGGCTCGTGCAGTGAGGCCGCTCGGCGGTAGCGCGGGTTGGCTGCCGACAGGTCCACGATCGCGACACTGGTGGTCGCCACGTGCGGCAGGTCCTCCTCGTCCTCGAACGGATGCTCGTCGTCGTCGCCGTGCTGGTGGATCTCGGCCCCTCCGCCGCCGATGATCATGACCCGCTGGTCGCGCGCGTCGCCGAGCAGCACGCTGGCCGACTGGTTACGAATCCTGGCCTGCGGCAGGCCGGGCACGATCCGCTTGTCGCCGTTGGCGAGGTTCCAGATCTGCGGCCGGACGCCGCGGTTGCCGCTCATCTGCCCGCCGGAGTAGAAGATGCGCCCGTTGGCGAGCAGGAACAGGTGCGCGTACCAGGGGATCAGCCCCGGCGAGGGGATCCGGCGCCAGCCCTCGCCGGTCTCCCAGATCTCGGGCGTGCGCTCGAGCCCGCGGGTGGCGCCGCGGCCCGAGACGGAGAGGACACGGCCGTCGCCGAGCGTGACGAGCGTCGGGTACCAGCGCGGTCGCAGCATCCGCCGCACGCGGATCCAGCGCCGGTCCTCCGGGTCGAAGACGAGGGCGTCGCGGATCCCGCGGAACGGCCCGTACTGGCCGGTGCCGCCTGCCGCCAGCAGGCGGCCGCCGGCCAGGAACGTCTGGCCCGCGCAGAACAGGTCGATCGGCGTCCGCGGCGAGTTGAAGCGGCGGCTCGGGTAGTGCCAGACGCGGGTGCGGAACCGCTTGGCCTCGAAGTCGTCCGGATCGGCCCCCGAGCCCGAGAACCACAGCACGTCGCCGGTGTGCAGCAGCGCGGCGTGCACGGCCAGGATCTGCGAGCTGTGGTCGAGGATCCGCCAGACGCCGCGCGTGGCCGCGTCGTCTTCGTCGGCTTCGACAGGGACCGCCGCGACGGCGCCGCTGCCGAGCGCCATGAGCTCCGGTCGCTCGCCGTCGATCAGGCAGACCAGCGCGGCGGACGTGTCGCGCCGGACGCGGCCCCCCGGCGGGTCGGTCCAGGCGCTCCAGCCCTCGGACGCGCGGCCCGTCTCGTCGAGTCCCCAGCCGATGGTGTGGCGGCCGCGGTCGAGCACGAGCAGCTCGGGCCGCCCGTCGCCGTTCAGGTCCGCGACGTCGATGCCGAGCCCCTTGCTGTCGCCCTCCGGCCAGTCGGGGATCGCGGTCCACGGCTCCCACTCGCCCGCGACCTTGCCGGCGGCGTCGAGCTTCCAGCCGACGCGGTAGTGGCCGCCGGTCGCCGCGTCGACCATCACGACGATCAGCTCCGGCGTGCCGTCGCCGTCGAGGTCGGCGACCGCGATGTCGCCGCCCTGGTTGTCGGCCGGGAACCAGTCGGGGATCCGCGTCCAGCCCGTCCACCCGCCGGTGACGGCGCCGTCGGCGTCGAGGCTGCGGCCCACGCGGTAGTAGGCGCGGTTCGCGCCGGCGCGGACCTCGATCGCGAACACGATCAGGTCCGGACGGCCGTCGCCGTCGAGATCGGCGAGCGCGATCGCGGCGTCGGCGTTGGAGCGGAAGCGCCAGCCGGGGATCTGCCGCCATTCGCCCCATCCTCCGCTGACGGCGCCTGAGGCATCGAGCGAGCGGCCGACGCGGTAGCGGCCGGTGTTCTGCTCGCCACGACCGTCGACCGCCAGCACCACGAGGTCCGGCCGCCCGTCGCCGTCGAGATCGGCCGCCGCGACCCCCGCGCCCTGGTCCTGCGGTGGCTTCCACCCCGGGATGCGCGTGAAGTCCGTCGGCACCGGGGCGGCAAGCTACCGAACGTCAGCCGCCGGCGAGCACCACGTCGTAGCCGTCGGCGCGCAGGACCTCGACGACGACGGCGCGGTGGTCGCCCTGCAGCTCGATCACGCCGCCCTTGGCAGAGCCGCCGACGCCGCAGCGCCGCTTCAGGCGGCCGGCGAGCTCGCGCAGGCCGGCGTCGTCCAGCGGCACGCCGGAGATCGTGGTGACCGCCTTGCCGCGGCGGCCGGCGGTCTCGCGCCTGACCTTCACGCGGCCGCCCGCCTGCGGCCGCGCGGCGGGCTCGTCGCGCCGGTCGCGGCGCCGGTCGCCGCCGTCGCTGGACCAGACGAGGTCGGACATGCGCCACAGCGTACGCACGGATGGAATACGCCGGCGACCGCGGGCGTCCGACCAGTTGTCAGGGCCTCGCCGAGAGGCCCTCCAGGAGAGGAATGCCATGTCCCGATGGCTGCTGGTCATCCCGATCGTGCTGGTCGCAATGCTCGCGGCCGGCTCCGCCGGGGCCAAGCCCAGGCTCACCACCACGGTGGGAAAGGTGCAGGGAACCGAGGCGTACCTCGCGGTCACCTACGACGGCCATCGCCTGCGCGCCTACGCCTGCAACGGCTCCGCGCGCCGACTGCCGACCATCTCGTCGTGGTTCAACGGGCCGTGGGACGGCCGCAGGGCGATCACCGTCGTCGACGGCGACGTCACGCTGCGGATCCAGCGCGCGCACGACGGGCGCGTCGGCGGCCGCCTCAACGGCCACCGCTTCACGCTCACGCGGGCGAAGGGACCGGCCGGGCTCTACCAGCAGACGAGCGGCACGACGACCGAGACGTCGGTCGTGGTCGCGAACGGCGAGATCCGCAGCTGCGCCTGAGCCTGGATTCAGGCTGAGTCAGCCGACCTGCGGGCCGCTGAGCTGGGCGCGCAGCGTGGCGATCTCGGTCACGGCGAGGCCGACGTAGACGGCGATCGAGGCCTCGATGTCGTTCTCGAGGTCGGTCATGTAGAGGGCGTTCTCCCCGAGGCCGGCCTCGACGGCGTCGAGGCGCTCGGCCTGGAGGCGCCGGAGCTTGGTGCGGGCGTCGAGGGCGGTCGTCATGGCCGATAGACTCACACCAGGGCCGGCCCGCTCCAATGCGGGGAGACCCGCCTCTTGCGGGCGGCAACCCAGCCTCCGGGGGTACGGCCAGCCCGAAGTAGAGGTGCGGTTCTAGGCCGACCACCGGACGGTCAGCCGGTCGGGATCGACCGAGAGGATCTCGAGCTCCTGCGGCACGGCGGACGGCAGCGACACCCGTGCGCGGCGCTCGCCCGCCTGCTCCCAGTGGCCGGCGCGGGGCTGCGGGCGGTCGGCCGGATCCGGCCCGATGACCAGCAGCTCCCCGTCGGGCAGGAACTCCAGCCCGCGGCGGCCGCGCGCCGGGGGCAGGGCATAGCCGGCCGGCCGGTAGACGCGCACGTCGCCATCGTCCTCCTCATGCGAGTGCATCCAGCGCCGGAACAGCTCGTGAGGCAGCTCGCCCACGGGCCAACTCTACGCGCTGTAGGGTCGCGCGAATGCCGCCGACCAGCCGGTCCTGCGCGACGAGCGAGGTCCATCGCCAGCTGCTGTCCGTGGACCCGGACTACCGCCACGCCCGCGACGAGATCGAGTACCTGACCGACGCGGTGCAGGCGCGCGGCTACGCGGCGGCCGCGCCGAGGACGCGAACGATCCCGACCGTCGTGCACGTGGTCTACCGCGACGCCGGCGAGAACATCTCCAACGCGCAGGTCGAGAGCCAGATCCGGATCCTCAATCGGGACTTCCGGATGAGGAACCGGGACCGCAGCGCCCTGCCGGACGTGTTCCAGCCGCTGCACGCCGACACGCGGATCCAGTTCCGGCTGGCACGCAGGGACATCTTCGGCAACGCCACCAACGGCATCACCCGCACGCGCACCGCCGTGCCCTCGTTCAGCTTCGACGACGGCGTCAAGTCCAGCCGCACGGGCGGCGCCGACCCGTGGCCCACGCGGCGCTATCTCAACATCTGGGTCTGCAACCTCGGAGGCGGGCTCCTCGGCTACGCGCAGTTCCCGGGCGGGCCGCGCGCCACCGACGGCGTGGTGGTCCTGCACACCGCGTTCGGGGACACCGGCACGGCGGCCGCGCCGTTCGACCGCGGCCGCACCACCACCCATGAGGTCGGACACTGGCTCAACCTGTTCCACATCTGGGGCGACGACGGCACCGGCTGCCACGGCTCAGACCACTGCCCGGACACGCCCAACCAGGCGAGCGAGAACACCGGCGCGCCGACCTTCCCGCACATCTCGTGCGACAACGGCCCCAACGGCGACTTGTTCATGAACTACATGGACTACGTCGACGACCGCGCGATGTTCATGTTCACCGCCGGCCAGGCGACGCGCATGAACGCCACCCTCGACGGCCCGCGCAGGCAGCTGTTCGAGGCGCTCCCGCGCTATCCCGGGGTGCTCGGCCCGAGCCCGCGGCGCAAGCCGGCGGTCAAGAAGGTCCAGGAGATCCTGCGCGACCGCTACGACCACCCGGACCTGCGCGCCGACGGGGTCTACGGCCCCAGGACCGAGCGGATCGTCCGCACCTTCCAGCGCCGACGCCACGGTCCGCCGTGGCACCTGGAGGACGACGGCCGGGTCGGCAGGCGCACCTGGGCCGCGCTGTTCGCCTGATCAAAGTCGGACGCGGACTGTGCGGCGGGCGGTCGTCGACCGGCCGTCGCCGTAGCGTGCCCTGACCGTCAGCCGCACCCGCACGCTGCGGCGGTCCTGCCGCAGCGCCGCGCGGCGCGCCTTGCGCGGCAGCGCCAGCGCGAACCGCCGCTGGCGCGTGGTCCGCAGCGTCCGGCGCAGCGTGCGCACGATGCGCCCGTCGACGCGCAGTCGTCCAGTGACCGTGCAGCGATCGGCGCACCTCACGCGAACGGTCACCTTGCCGCGGCGGCCTCGGCGCGGCAGCTTGACCACCGGCCGCGGCGGCCGCGTCACGGTGACCGTGCGCGTCGCGCTTCCGCTGCCGCCGCGGTCGTCGCGGGCCGCGACGCTCGCGTTGAAGGTGCCCGCTCGCTGATACGCGAACGAGGTGGCCGGCTCGGCCGTCGAGCGGTCGACGGCGCCGTCGCCGTCGAAGTCCCAGTCGTAACGGGTGATCCGCGAGTCGGGATCGACGAACGAGGCGGCGAAGTCGACCCTCGCGCCGACGCCCAGCAGCGTGCGGCTCGCCGCCAGCGCTCCCGTCGGCGGGCGGTTGGCCGGGACGCCTACCCCGAGCTCCGAGAAGTCCTCGTCAGGGTCGACGTCGCCGGCGCCGTCGGCGTGCGCCCAGTAGCCCATCCCGCGCCGGGCGAACACCGTCCAGACCGCGTTGCGGTGATCGCCGGGAAGGCCGGTCTCAGCGGCCAGGATCGCGTTGCGCATGTCCAGGAACGACGGCTCGGGGGGCGCCATCCGCATGCCCTCGGTGATCAGCGCCTGAGCGGTGTCGGAGCCCACCGCGGTGCGCAGGTCCCACAGCGTCTCGGCCCAGATCTCACCGTCGGCATGGACGTCGGCGCCGTCGGCGATGTCGGCCGAAGTCGCCGTACGTGAAGCCGCCGGCGTCCGCGCCGTCGTCGGTGCCCGGGCAGCCCGTGGGGACCGCCGACCGGGCAGTCGAGTCCCTGGAGGCGCAGCGTGTGCGGCACGTAGTCGATGTAGGCGCCGAGGTCGACCTCGCCGGCCGGCCGCTCGTCGGTCAAGAGCCCCTCGTCGACGAGCAGGTCGAGCGCGTACCAGTCGCTCCAGCCCTCCCCCATCGCTCCCGCCTGCGCGCTCGACAGCGCGCCGGAGCCGTCGTCGTGGGTGACCAGGCGGTTCGAGAGCCCGTGAGCGTACTCATGCCAGACGATCGCCGCCGAGTCGCCGGCGTTGACGGTGCGGAAGCCGCCGCCGTGAAACAGGTACAGCTGCATCAGCGGCGGCAGGCCCTCGGGCAGCGTCGACATGCTGGCGTTGTTGAGGTGCGCGGCGTTCGGGCCGGTGGAAGCGCCGTCGTCGGTCTCGACGAGCACCTCGTCGGCGCCGGAGAAGCCGTCGAAGCGGATGTCCGGGTCCTGCGCCAGGTGGTCGCGGAAGCGGTTGACGAGGTAGAACGCCTGGACGCCGTTGCGCCTGCGGTTGGCCAGCCACGAACCGGCGACGCCAGCATTCCACGAGCACTGGGCGCCGTCGCTGCACGTCGGCCCGCTGAACGGTGTGAACGGGAACTTGAAGCTGCCGTTCGTGCGCCGGATGTCCTCGTCCTCGCCCGGCGATGGCGAGTCGCTGTCGTCGAGGTCCGAGTAGGTATGCGCGAACGGCCCATCGAGCACACCGGCGCCCGCGTCGAGCCAGCCCCGCTGTTCGAGATCGATCGTGATCTGCTCCCCCGCTGCGGGGTGGCTCGGGAAAACGTCGGCCGCCGCAGCGTCCTTGGTCAGGTTCTGGCGGAAGAGGATCGCGCCGTTTTCCGCGTCGACGACGGCGTCGTAGTGGGCGATCTCGGTCGCGCGATAGGTCAGGTGCCACGCGAGCCGCGTCCCGCGCCCGCTGCCGAACAGCACCAGGCGAGCGAAATCGCCGCCTTCGAAACGTGTCATGCGGCGGACCCCGTCCGGGCCCGATTCGACGTCGACCGCCCGCTCCACCCCCACGTCGCGCTGGAGGGCGCGCAGCGCGGCGACGGCACCGAGTCGCGGGGTCGCCGACTCGACCTCCGGGGCCTCCGGCGAGCCGGTCACGCTCAGGATGCGGCCGCCGCGGTCGAGACTCACGCGCAGCCCGCCGTCGAACGCCGGGATGCCGCGATCGAACCGGCGGTAGCGCAGGTGCGTGAAGCCGGTGCCGGCCGAGGTCGCCCGCGCCGTCAGCTCGAGATCGTCGACGTCGGCCGCCGTCATGCCGAGCTTCGCCCGGTTCGCGCGCACCCAGCCGCGCGCGACCGCGGCGCGGTCGCCGCCCGCCGGCGGCGTGAGCGGGCCGTCGTGCGCCTGGACGGACCGCACCGTGCCGTTGCCCCCGCGCGAGTCGAAGTAGGGCTCCTGCGACATCGCGGCAGGCGCCAAGGCGAGCAGCGAGCCGGTCAGGAGCGCTGCGACGCTCAGGGCCCGCCAGCACGAGGAAGTTCTCGGGTGTTCCTCTTCCGCCTGAGGGATACGCAACCCTAGCCCGGCTCGCAGCCGAAGTGAAGGCGCCGCCGGGCGGTTTGCCTTCGATCCGAGGGCTCGGTTAACCTCGCCCTTCCACCGAAGGAGGCGGGAAGCTGGCACCCCCGCAAGTGACCATCGAACTGTGTGGCCATCTCTCGGTCAGCGTCGATGGACGCCGCCGGGAGGCCGACCTTCCCGGGCGTCAGGGACGACTGGCCCTTGCCCATCTTGCGCTCAACCGCAGCCGCGGGGTCACGCGCGAGCGGCTGATCGCCGCCCTCTGGGGCGAGGACGCCCCGGCGGGCCATGCGCAGGCGCTGAACGTCGTCCTCTCGAAACTGCGACGGGCGCTCGGTCCGGAGGTGCTGGAGAACGCCGGCGAGCGCGCCGTGCAGCTCACGCGCTCCGCCACGGTCGACCTCGACGAGGCGCAGCCGGCCCTCGACAGCGCGTTCGCGGCGCGCGACCGCGGCGACTGGCCGGCCGTGATCGAAGCCGGCGGCCGCGTGGCCGAGCTGGCCGACGCCGGGCTGCTCCCCGGCTACGAGGCCTCGTGGCTCGAGGACCCGCGGCGCCGGCTCGAGGAGGTCGGGCTGCAGGCGCGCGAGCTTCGAGGTGACGCCGGGCTGGCCATGGGCGGCGCCGAGCTGGCCCAGGCCGAGCGCGCGGCGACCGAGCTGGTGGAGCTCGCGCCCTACCGCGAGAGCGGCTACCTGCTGCTGATGCGCGTGCGCGAGGCGCAGGGCAACCTGGTCGAGGCGCTGCGCGTCCACGAGCGGCTGCGGACGCTGCTGCGCGACGAGCTGGGGGTCGCGCCCGGACCGCAGGTCCAGGCCGAGTTCGAGCGGATGCTGAAGGCCGAGCGCGCGCAGCCCGAGCCCGCGCCGGAGCCGCCGCCCGCCGCGCCCGCACCCGAGTCCGACGGCAGCCACGCCTTCTTCGCCACCCGCAGCGGCGCGGCGTTCGTCGGCCGCCGCGGCGAGCTCGACCGCCTGGGCCAGTACCTCGAGCGCGCCACCGAGGGCAACCGCCAGCTCGTCCTGCTCGAGGGCGAGCCGGGGATCGGCAAGACCCGGCTGGCGCTCCAGTTCATGGAGGCCTGCGAGGCCGAGGGGGCGCTCGCGCTCTACGGCCGCTGCGACGCCGAGACGCTCGTGCCCTACCAGCCGTTCGTGGAGGCCCTTCGCCGCTACGTCGCCCGCGCGCCGGAGCAGGCCGGCGCGTGGCGCGCGCAGTACGGCGCCGAGCTCGGCCGCGTGGTGCCCGAGCTGGCCGGCGCCGGCAACACGCCCGGCGGCCCCGAGGAGGAGGAGCGCTACCGGCTCTTCGACGCCGTCTCCGAGGTCCTCAACGACATCGCGCGCCACCAGCCGGTCGTGCTCGTGCTCGACGACCTGCACTGGGCCGACAAGCCGACGCTGCTGATGCTGCGCCAGATGGTGCGCGCGGCCGGCGAGTCGCCGCTCCTGATCGTGGCCACGATCCGCGACACCGAGCGCCCGGCGGCGCTGGTCGACATGCTCGTGCAGCTGCGCCGCGAGCACTACTTCGACCGGATCGAGCTGAGCGGGCTCGACGAGGCCGACGCCACCGCGCTGATCGGCGCGTTCGGGCCCCAGGGCATCCCGGAGCACGTGAACCGGACGCTGTGGGAGGAGACCAAGGGCAACCCGTTCTTCCTCGAGGAGATGGTGCGCCACCTCGGCACCACCGCGGCCGGCGCGGAGGGCAACGGCGCGCCCTGTGGCTTCGAGCTGCCCGAGGGCATCCGCGAGGTCATCGGCCGCCGGCTGGCGACGCTGTCAGAGCGCACGAGCCAGCTGCTGACCACGGCGGCCGTGATGGGCCGCGAGTTCCGGGTCGAGGTGCTCGAGGCCGTCAGCGATCTCGACGAGGACGAGGTCGACGAGGTGATCGAGGAGGGCGTCGCGGCGCACGTGATCGCCGAGGTGCCGGGCGTGTACGGCCGCGGCAGCTTCACCCACGCGCTGATCCGCCAGACGCTCTACGACGGCCTCACCGCCACGCGCCGGGCGCGGCTGCACCTGCGCGTGGCCGAGGCGCTCGAGCAGCTCGAAGCGGAGGCGCCGGAGCCGCCGCTGGCCGAGCTGGCGTACCACTTCTCGCTCGCGCCGCCGGCCCGCGGCGCGCCGAAGGCGGTCGAGTACGCCGAGCGCGCCGCCCAGCGCGCGGCCGGCGTCCTCGCCTACGAGGAGGCCGCGCGCCTGTACGAGGTGGCGCTCGAGGCGCTCGACCAGGCGCCCGCGGACCCCGAGCGCCGCTGCGGGCTGCTGCTCGCGTGCGGCCAGGCCCAGACGAGAGCAGGCGACACGATCGAGGCGCACGGCACGTTCCGCGAGGCGGCCGACACGGCGCGCGCGCTCGGCTCGGCGCAGCTGCTCGGCCAGGCCGCGCTCGGCTACGGAGCCGCCGGCCAGATGGCGGGCGGGATCGTCGACGAGGAGCTGGTGCGGTTGCTCGAGGAGGCGCTCGAGGCGGTCGGCGACGGCGATCCGGCGCTGCGCTCCCGGCTCGTCGGGCGGCTGGCGATCGAGCTGAGCTTCTCCGAGGCGGGCGAGCGCCGCGCCGAGCTGAGCAGCGAGGCGGTCGAGCTGGCGCGCCAGGTCGGCGACCCGCGCGGCCTCGGGTTCGCGCTCGTGGCGCGCCACTGGTCGCTGTGGGGGCCCGGCAACGTGCAGGAGCGCCTCGAGGCCGCCAACGACCTGCTCGGCCTCGCCGACAGCTCGGGCGACGAGCGGCTCGCGATCGCCGGCCACCGCTGGCGGATGATCGACCTGCTGGAGCTCGGCGAGATCGACGCGGTCGACATCGAGATCGACGCCTACGCGCAGATCG
Organism: uncultured Solirubrobacteraceae bacterium; assembly: GCA_963830725.1. Classification (GTDB taxonomy): domain Bacteria; phylum Actinomycetota; class Thermoleophilia; order Solirubrobacterales; family Solirubrobacteraceae; genus DASSUW01. The sequence goes on from CAWHNO010000015.1 coordinate 114,767, forward strand.
CCGAGGCGCGCCGCCGGCTGTCGGACACGTTGTACGTGCACATCTACCGCGCGATGCGGCTGCTGCTCGCGGGCGAGTTCGACGAGGCGGAGGCCGAGGGCTACGAGGCGGTGCGGCTCGGCAACCGCGTGCAGGACCCCAACACCGGCAACGCCACGCTGCTGCAGGCCTGCACGCTGCGGCGCGAGCGCGGCCGGCTCGAGCGGCTCGAGGCGCCCGTGCGCGCCTACGCCGAGCGCTTCGCCGCGATCCCGGGCTGGGTCTGCGTGCTGGCCCACCTGCTGGCCGAGACCGGCCGCGGCGAGGAGGCGCGCGGGATCCTCGACGACTTCGCGGCCGACGGCTTCCGCGGGCTGCCGCTCGACGGGATCTGGCTCGGAGCCGTCGCCTACCTGGCCGAGACCGCCGCCACGCTGCGCGACCCGGCGCACGCCGAGGCGCTGTACGGCCTGCTCGAGCCGTACGCCGACCGGAACGTGGCCGTCGGCTGGGCGGCGACCTCCATGGGGTCGGCCGCGCGCCACCTCGGCCTGCTGGCCGACCTGATGGGCCGTCGCAAGGAGTCGATCGCCCACTTCGAGAGCGCGCTGGCCATGAACGAGCGGATGCGCGCCCGGCCGTGGGTGGCGCACACCCGGGTCGAGCTCGCTCGCGTGCTGTCGCAGCGCCCGGCTTCAAGCAAGCGGGCCGCCGAGCTGCTCGAGGCCGGGCTCGCCGAGGCTCAGCAGCTCGGCATGGCGCGGCTGGTCGAGCGCGGCGAGGCTGTCCGATCGGGCGCCGCGGTCACTCCCTGAAAGTCGAGGAGAGGCCCATCTTCCGGCCGCGTTCGCTACATAACAGGTGTGATCGCAGGCTCCTCCGACATCGACGCGGCCGTTGACGCGCTGCGCTCGCGGCTGCCCGGGCCGCTGGCGCCGCTCGCGGACCTCGCCTACAACTACCGCTGGTCGTGGACGCCCGGCGGCCCCGAGCTCCTCGCCTCCGTCGACCCCCGGCGCTGGGAGCTCTGCCTCGGCAATCCCGTCCGGCTGATCGAGGAGACCGCTCCCGGCCGGCTCGCCGAGCTGGCCGCCGACGGCGACTTCCTCGCGCGGCTGGCGGACCTCCACGCCACGGTCTCCGCGAAGGTGTCCGAGCCGCTGCTGACCGAGCCCGTCACCGAGGACCGTCCGGCCGCCTTCTTCTGCGCCGAGTACGCGATCCACAAGTCGCTGCCGGTCTACTCGGGCGGGTTGGGCGTGCTGGCGGGCGACATCCTCAAGGAGGCGTCCGACATGGGCCTGCCGCTGGTGGCGGTCGGCCTCATGTACCGGCACGGCTACTTCCGCCAGCGGATCGACGCCTCGGGCTGGCAGCACGAGTACTGGGTCGAGACCGACCCCGAGCGCGTGCCCGCGGCGCTGATCACCGGCGACGACGGCGACCCGCTGTGCATCGAGGTCCCGATCGGCGAGCGCACGGTGGTGGCGCAGGTCTGGCGCGTGAACGTCGGCCGCGTGCCGCTGCTGCTGCTCGACGCCGATCGCCCGGAGAACGACCTCACCGACCGCTGGATCACGTCGCGCCTGTACGTCGGCGACGCCGGCGTACGGCTCGGCCAGTACGCGCTGCTCGGCATCGGCGGCGTGCGGGCGCTGCACGCGCTGGGGGTCGAGCCGGGCGTCGTGCACCTCAACGAGGGCCACGCCGCCATGGCCTGCCTCGAGCTCGCGCGCACGGCCGGCGACGACTTCGAGGCCGTCCGCCAGCGCACCGTGTTCACCACGCACACGCCGGTGCCGGCGGGCAACGACACCTACCCCGCCGCCCAGATGGCCGAGACCCTCGCGGGCATCGCGTCGCAGATGGGCGTCGATCCCGACGAGCTCGTGCGCCGCGGCCGCACCCACCCCGACGAGAGCGCCGAGCCGTTCGGCGTCACCCAGTTCGCGCTGCGGTCGAGCCGGATCGCCAACGGCGTCAGCGCCCGCCACGGCGAGGTGGCGCGCGAGATGTGGCAGGAGCTGTGGCCCGATCGCGCGGTCGAGGACGTCCCGATCACGCACGTCACCAACGGCGCCCACATCCCGACCTGGATCGGCGGCCCGATGCGCGAGCTGCTCGATCGCCATCTCGGCGACGGCTGGACCGACCGCGCGGTCGACCCGTCGACCTGGGAGCCGCTCGACGACATCCCGGCCGCGGAGCTGTGGGCGGCCCGCGGCGCCCAGCGCCGGGAGCTGATCGACGTCGTGCGCGAGCGCAGCGTGATGGACCGGCTCGGGCGCGGCGACACCGCCGACTACGTGCGCGCGGCGGTCAACGCGCTCGACCCGGGCATGCTCACGATCGGCTTCGCGCGCCGCGTGGCGACCTACAAGCGGCTCGACCTGCTGCTGCGCGACGTCGACCGCGCTCTCGCCCTGCTGTCGGACGACGAGCGGCCGGTCCAGCTCATCCTGGCCGGCAAGGCACACCCGAAGGACGACGACGGCAAGCGGCTCGTGCAGCGCCTGTTCGAGATGAAGGGCCACTTCGCGGTCGGCCGCCGCGTGGTCTACCTCGACGACTACGACCTGGCGCTCGGCGCCGCGATGGTGCGCGGCTGCGACATCTGGGTCAACGTCCCGCGCCCGCCGCTGGAGGCGAGCGGCACGAGCGGCATCAAGTCGGCCATGAACGGCGGGCTCCAGCTCAGCGTGCTCGACGGCTGGTGGCCGGAGGCCTACGACGGCACCAACGGCTGGGCGATCTCCGGCGAGGTCGACCACGACCACGGCGCGCAGGACTGGCGCCACGCCGACGAGCTCTACCGGCTGCTCACGGACGAGGCGGTGCCGACCTTCTACTCGCGTGACTCGGACGGCCTGCCGCAGGTCTGGCTCGACATGGTGCGTGCCTCGCTGCGCACGATCGGGCCGAAGTTCGGGGCCGGGCGGATGGTGCGCGACTACGCCGAGCAGATCTACCCGGCGCACGTGGGGGCGCGGGCGTAGCCCCGTCGACGAACGGCGGGGCGCGGCGAACCGTGGGGCGACGCCCGGTTTCTGGCTCAAGGCGGTCGGGCACGCGCGCGGCCCGCTGTCCGAGCGCTGGCTCGACGAGCGGCCGGAGCTGCTGCACCGGACCGGCTTCCCGCGCCGCCCACGGATCGCCGCGGGCGACCGGCTCGTGCTCTACGCGTCGGTCTGGCGGCGCGTGTTCGCCGTCTGCGAGGTCGTCGGCGAGCCCGAGCCGCGCGAGCACCCGCGCTGGCCGTGGACGGTGGCGATCGAGGCCCTGCTCGTGGTCCCGGTGCTCGACGCGGCGCCGCCCGTCGAGGCGATCGGCGTCGCCGCCCGCTCGATGTCGCAGCAGTCGCACATCCGGATCGGGCCGGAGCACTACGACCGCGCGGTCGACGCGATCGCGTCGGTGGCGGCCCGAACTTCAACTTCGGCTGGGTAAGGGGGCGGTGAGCGGGCGGCGCGGTGGTCCCTGCGGCTGGGTTACGCTGCGGATAGCGCGCGTTGAACGCAGAGCGATGGGGATGCCGGTACACGCAAGCGCGCCAGATCGCCCCGAGGCCGACCGCGCGGCCGGCCCCTCGCCCCCTTACCCAGCCGCAGTTGACGTTCGCTCGCCGTACAGGGCGATCGCCTACGGTGAAGTGCATGGAACAGCGACAACTCGGAACCAGCGGACTCACCGTCTCGGCGCTCGGACTCGGGTGCATGGGCATGTCCTACGGCTACGGCGCGACCGACGCCGACGAGTCGATCAAGGCCATCCATCGGGCGATCGAGCTCGGGGTGACGTTCCTCGACACCGCCGAGCTGTACGGACCGCACACCAACGAGGAGCTGCTCGGCAAGGCGCTCGCGGGCCGCCGCGACGCAGTGACGATCGCGACGAAGTTCGGCGTCAAGCCGAACGCCGACGGCCCCGCCGGGCGCCCGCTCGACGGCACGCCGGAGAACGTGCGGCAATCCATCGAAGGCTCGCTGAAGCGCCTCGGCACCGACCACGTCGACCTCTACTTCCAGCACCGCATCGACCCGGCCACGCCGATCGAGGAGACCGCCGGCGCGCTGGCCGAGCTCGTGCAGGAGGGCAAGATCCGCCACTACGGGCTCAGCGAGGCGGCGCCGGAGACGATCCGCGCCGCGCACGCCGTGCACCCGATGGCCGCGGTCCAGAGCGAGTACTCGCTCTTCACGCGCGACGTCGAGGCCGACGTGCTGCCGACGCTGCGCGAGCTGGGCATCGGACTCGTCGCCTACTCGCCGCTCGGCCGCGGCTTCCTCTCCGGGCGCTTCCGCTCGACCGACGAGCTCGACGCCGACGACTGGCGCCGGACCCAGCCGCGCTTCCAGGGCGACAACGCCGAGCGCAACATCGAGCTGGCCGGCCGGGTCGCCGAGCTGGCCGCCGAGAAGGGCGTCCGCCCCGCCCAGCTCGCGCTCGCGTGGGTGCTCGCCCGGGGCGACGACATCGTCCCGATCCCGGGCACGAAGCGCCGCTCGTACCTCGAGCAGAACGCCGGCGCACTCGACGTGGAGCTCTCCGACGAGGACCTTGCCCGCGTCGGCGACGCGATCGGCGAGCCCGCCGGGACGCGCTACGACGCGGCCTCGATGCGGTCGCTCAACCGTTGACGCGGTAGCCGAACTGCTCCGTCACCGGCCGAGCGTGCGCATGAGGTCGGGAGTGCGGCTCTGGAGCTGGGCGATCAGCTCGCGCACCGCGGCGAGGCCGGCGCGCAGCTCGGCGTCGCCGACCTCGACCGGCATCATCGAGTCCTGCAGGTCGGCGAGCGTGTCGTCGGCGTCGGTGATCGCATCCGTCGCGCGCTCGAGGAAGCCGCGCACGCCCTGCGACGGCAGCCCGGCGGAGGCCGGCTCGAAGGTGCGGCCGGGCAGGCCGTGGCGCTCGGCGAAGCCGGAGTGCACGCGCCGCGCACGACCGTAGGCGAGCTGGGCCGGCCGGAAGAGCTGCTCCTCGAGCCGGTCGGCGGTGTTCGTGTCGAGCTGCTCGTAGGCGGCGCCGAGGGCCGCGAGCGCCACGCCGAGGTCGTCGGTCGCCTCGGCCACGGTGTCGAGCAGATCGCGCCGAGCGTCGCTGGCCCGGTACGTCATCGGCCGCGCCGCTCGTCGCTCGTCGGGTGCATCATCTCCGACTCAGCGTAATGACCATCAATAGTCAAGCGCTCACTTGACTATTTCGGCGGCATCGGTAATACTCAAGCAAGTGCTTAACCAAAGCACCCCACTCGACCGTCTGTTCGCCGCCCTCGCCGACCCCAGCCGCCGCCTGATGGTGGAGCGGCTGACCCGAGGCCCGGCGTCGGTCAGCGAGCTGGCGCGGCCGCTCGACATGTCGCTCGCGGCGGTCGTGCAGCATGTGCACGTGCTCGAGGCGAGTGGGCTCGTCCGCTCCGAGAAGGCCGGCCGCGTGCGCACGTGCACGATCGAGCCGGCTGCGCTGCGGACGGCAGAGCAATGGATCGCAGAACGGCGGACCCGCTGGGAACACCGCCTGGACCGGCTCGGCGGCTTTCTCGCCGAGCACCCCAACCCCTGAGGAGCTCCTCCCCATGAGCGTCACGCACTCCACCTTCAGCCTCGAGCGGACCTACGACGCCCCTCCCGCGCGCGTGTTCGCCGCCTTCGAGGACCCCGAGCAGAAGGCCGCCTGGTTCGCCGGCCCGCCCGAGTGGCCCCTGGCCGCCTTCGAGGTCGACTTCCGCGTCGGCGGACGCGAGATGAACCGCGGCGGCCCGAAGGACGGCCCGATGCACAGCTTCGAGGCCCTCTACTACGACATCGTGCCGGACCAGCGGATCGTCTACTCCTACGAGATGCACCTCGACGACAAGCGGATCTCCGTCTCGCTGGCCACGATCGAGCTCGCGCCCGCCGCCGACGGCACGCGGCTCACGCTGACCGAGCAGGGCGCCTACCTCGACGACTTCGACGACCCGACGCTGCGCGAGACCGGCACGCGCGATCTGCTGGAGGCGCTCGGCGCCTACCTCGCCCAGACGCCCGCGAGCGCGTGATGAGCGGGGTCTACGCGCGGCTCTCGATGTCGCTCGACGGCTTCGTCGCCGGGCCCAACGACCGTCCCGGGAACGGGCTCGGCGATGGCGGCGAACGTGTCCACGAGTGGGTGGTCGCGACCGCGGCCTGGCGGCGCGAGCACGGCCTGGACGGCGGCGAGGACAACGAGGAGTCCAAGCTGGTCGAGAAGGACGCGGACCGTGCCGGCGCCGTGATCATGGGCCGCCGGATGTTCGACCACGGCGTGGAGCCGTGGGGCCCCGAGCCGCCGTTCCGCAAGCCGGTGTTCGTGGTCACCAACCGTGAGCGCGAGCCACTGGTCAAGGGCGAGACGACATACACCTTCGTCACCGACGGCATCGAGCGCGCGCTCGAGCTCGCGCGCGAGGCCGCCGGCGACAAGGAGGTCGAGCTCGCCGGCGGCGGTCAGATCATCAGCCAGTACCTGGCCGCCGGGCTGTTGGACGAGATCCTGGTCCACATCGTGCCCGTCTTCCTCGGCGGCGGCGCGCCGCTGTTCGAAGGTGCGCTGCAGGACGTCGAGCTCGAGGTGACCGAGGTCGTCCATGCCCCCCGGGCGACCCACATCCGCTACCGCGCGACTCAGACTTGAGGCGCGTAGCGGTGGTGGATGGCGAGCGCGTTGCCGTCCGGGTCCTGGAAGAACGTCTGGAAGCAGACGCCCGAGTCGATCACGTCGCCCCGGAACTCGACGCCGCGTGACTCGAGCTCGGCCTTGGCTGCCTCGAAGTCGTCGACGCGGAACTCGATCGGGTGGGTGTGGGGCTTGAACTCGAGGCCGAACGCGTCCGACTGCATGATCGCGATCGTCAGGTTGCCGGTCTCGAACTCGCCGGCGGGCATGTTCCCCCACCGCTTGGACTCCTCCAGACCCAGCACGTCGCGGTAGAACGCCGCCGCAACCTCGAAGTCCTTGGTAGGGACGGTGATGAAGTCGGTGCCGGTGATCGGTGTCATGCGCCGATCCTAAGCGCTAGGGATTCCCCTGATGCGCGAGGAGGACGCGGCCGCGACCATGCAGGACATGCTCGATACCACCACGTCCGTCACCGTCATCCACGGCGCCATGCTCAGCTTCGAGACCGTCGAGGGCCGCGATGCGGACTCCGTGACGGTACGCGTCCGGGAGCAGCACGAGACGCTGCTGCGCGTGATCGACGGCGCGGTGACGCTCGAGGTCGCCGGCTCGCGACAGACGCTGATGCTCGAGGGCGAGGCGCGGATCGAGGCGGGCATCCCGCACCGGATCTGGAACGCCGGGTCCGGCGACGCGCGGATCGTCCAGGAGTTCCGCCGAACCTCCTAGGCACCCTGCGGCAGCGGAGGCAGCCCGCGCCGCGCGCCCTCCTCGAGCAGGCGCTCGCGTGTGACGGCGCCTCCCGTGCCAGTGTGCGCGCCGACCGACAGCCCCGCGTAGAGGTTCGCCCACCGGACAGCGACCTCGGGGTCGGCGCCGTGCAGGTCGCCCCACGCCAGCGCGGCGGCGAACAGGTCCCCCGCGCCGGTGGAGTCGACCACCGGCTCGCGGCAGCCGTCGACCTCCACCGTGCGCCCGTCGAACACCGCGACGGCGCCGTCGGGGCCGAGCGTCACGGTTGCGATCTCCGCGACGGCGTTCAGCCTCTTGGCCGCCTCCTGCGGCGTCGCCTCGCCGGTGAGGATGCCGGCCTCGCGCCGGTTGACGATCAGGGCCCGCGCGCGGCGCGTCGGCGTCACGCGCGGCAGGCGGCCGGCGAAGGCGCGCGCGTCGTCGTCGCCGCAGGTGATGAACGCGCACACGCCCTCGGGCACGATGTCGATCTGCTCGAGCGTGGCCGAGACCGCGCGCGGCGACAGCGGATCGAGGTCGGCGGCGCGGGCGCGCACGCCGGGGTCGACGGTCACCATCGAGCGCTCGCCGGCCACCGGCATGACGACCGTGGTCGGCGTCCGGTTGCCGCGCGGCTCGCCCATGATCACGCCCTCCGCGTCGAGCTCGCGGCGCACGAAGCGGCCGGCGAGATCGTCGCCGAGCGGCGCCACCAGCGCCGTGTCGAGCCCGAGCCTGCGGGCTCCCACCGCGGTGATCGCGCCGCCGCCGGGCGAGCGCAGCATGTCGCCGGCGAAGCGCTCCTCGCCGGGTCCGGGCAGGGCCTCGAGCCCGACGAAGGTGTAGTCGAGGTAGGCGGGGGTGAGGACGGCGAGGTCGACGTTCACGCGAAACGCTTCTCCAGGGCGGGGAGATGCTCACGGTATCCGGCGAAGATCGCGCGTGCAGCCTTTACGGACGGAACGAGCGGATGGAGGGCGAGCGCCTTGACGGCCAGAGCGGTCGAGCCGGTGAGCGCAGCGTCGATCGTCGTGCGCTCGACGGCCTTGACGGTCTCGATCAGCGCGCGGGCGTGATCGGGCACCGGGCCGACGGCCAGCGGCCGCACGCCGGCGGCGCCCACGACGCACGGCACCTCGACGACCGCGTGCTCGTCGAGGAAGGGCAGCGCCGAGCGATTCGCGACATTGAGGATCCTGACCGCCCCGGCGTCGCCGGCGATCGCCTCGACCACCGCGAGCGCCTCGGCCTCGTAGCCGCCGGGCTCGTCCTCGGCATGCGAGGCGCCCTCGTGCCCGTTGCGCGCCTCGGCCATGTACGTGCGGTCGCGCTCGTCCTTGGCGGCGCGCCAGCGCGCGAGCGCCTGCTCGGGCGTGTCGCCGGTGGCCGCGTAGAAGCCGGCCTGCTGCTCGAGCAGGTAGGCGCCGCGCGGCCGCTCGCCCAGCGCCGCGACGGTCTCGGCCGCGAAGTAGAAGTAGTAGAGGTACTCGCTCGGAACCATGCCGAGCGAGCGCAGCCACTCGGCGCCGAACAGCCGGCCCTCCTCGAGCGCCTCGAGGTCGCCGGCCAGCAGCTCGGGCAGGCGGTCGGCGCCGGCGTCATGGACCGCCTTCAGCCAGCCGAGGTGGTTGAGGCCGAAGTAGTCGAAGCCGAGCTCCTCCGGTGAGCGGTCGAGAGCCGCGGCGACGCGGCGGCAGAGCCCCGACGGCGTGTCGCAGATGCCGATCGCGCGGTCGCCGAGCACCTGCTGGAGCGCCTCGGTGACCATCCCGGCGGGGTTCGTGAAGTTGACCAGCCAGGCGCCGGGCGCGCGGCTCGCGGTGCGCTCCGCGAGGTCGACCATGGCGGGGATGGTCCGCAGGCCGAAGCAGATGCCGCCCGGGCCGATCGTCTCCTGGCCGAGCACGCCCTGGCCGAGCGGGACGCCCTCGTCGACCGTGCGGCCCTCGAGTCCCCCGACGCGGATGGCGACGAAGACGAATCCGGCTCCCTCGAGGGCGTCGTCGAGGTCGGTGGTGGTGCGGAACGGGAGCCTGTCGCCGTGCTCGGCGGCCTGGCCCTCGAGCACCTGGCCGATCCGGTCGAGCCGCTCAGGATCGACGTCGTGCAGCACGACCTCGTCGAACGGCCGGCGTCGAGCAGCGCGCCGTAGACGAGCGGGACGCGGAACCCACCGCCCCCGATGATCGCGAGCTTCACGCGGGCAGGATATCTGCGATCCCCGCGGCCGAGAGCTCGGCCTTGGGGAGGAACCCGCGCGCGGGCGTCCTGGCGAGGCAGGGACCGTAGTCGCTGGCCTCTCGGCTCGAGGTGAGCACGACCGCCGGCATCACGTCGTAGCCGGAGAGCCGCTCGGCGACCTCGAAGCCGTCGATGTCGGGCAGCTGGACGTCGAGCAGGATGACCTCGGGGCGCAGTTCGCGCGCCCGGTCCAGCGCACTCATCCCGTCCTCGGCCTCGCCCACGACCACATAGCCCTCGAGCTCGAGCAGCCGGCGGGCGGCGGCCCGGAAGCCCGGGTGATCGTCGACGATGAGGACGGTTGCAGCCATAGGAAGAGTTTCGTGACCGGTAGCCGTATCCCCCATGGAGTCACCCTGTGAACCAAAGGTCGGGCAACCGCACCTTCTGACAGCATGTCTGCACCCGTGACGGCGCCCGGTCCGTCAGCCGTTCTCGCCTGGCGCGCGCAGCGCCAGCACCTCGCGGCTCGGGCACCTCGTGACGATGCGCTCGATGTCGTGCGGGACATCAGCGGTCTGCACGCCCAGCTTACGAGCTCGGCCGAGTTCACCCTGTGGGCACGGGTCGACCGGCTCGAGCGCGACGCTGTCTCGCGCGCCCTGTGGGAGGACCGGACGCTGGTCAAGACCTGGGCGATGCGCGGCACGCTGCACCTGATGCCCGCCGACGAGCTGCGGCTGTGGGTCGGCGCCCAGAGCGCGCTGAAGCCGCGCCACCACGGCGGGGCGTGGCTGCGTCACCACGGCCTGACACGCGAGCAGGCGGAAGCGATGCTCGACGCGATCCCGGTGGCGCTCGACGGCCGACAACTCACGCGCGAGGAGCTCGCCGCCGAGGTGGCGCGAGTGACCGGGGATCGAGGGGCTCGACGACAAGCTCAAGGGCGGCTTCGGCGACCTGCTCAAGCCGGCGGCGTTCCGCGGCGACCTCTGTTTCGCGCCCCCCGACGGCCGGCGCGTGCGTTTCGCGCGGCCCGATCAGTGGCTCGGCCCGTGGGAGCCGATGGCGACGGACGAGGCGACGCTCGAGGTCGCGCGCCGATACCTGGCGCGCTACGGCCCCGCCACCCGCGACATGTTGGCGCGCTGGTTCGGGATGCCCTCGCCCGCCGAGGCCGGCCGCTGGCTGAAGCGGCTCGGCGACGAAGCGGTGGAGCTCGACGGCTCCTACCTGCTCGCCGCCGACGCCGACGCGCTCGCATCGGCGGAGCCGACCGGCGCGGTGCGGCTCCTGCCGGCCTTCGACCAGTACGTGGTCGCCGCGCCGCGGGACGACGACGATGTGGTCGATCCGGCCCATCGCGTGCGCGTGTACCGCCCGCAGGCGTTGGCTGTCGCCGGTACTGCTCGTCGACGGCCGCGTGATCGGCGTCTGGTCGCACGAGCGCAAGGGCGAGCGGCTGATCGTCGAGGTCGAACCGTTCGGGCGGCCGACCCGTGCCGAGCGCGCCGGCCTGCAGACCGAGGCGGAGGCGCTCGCCCGCTTCCTCGGCGGCGAGCTCGAGCTGAGCCTGTCATAGGCTGGGAAGACGTGGCACGGCTCAAGATCGCTTACATCGGCGGCGGATCGACCCGCGCGGCGGGCACGATGGCCAGCTTCATCGAGCACGGCGAGAACTTCACCGGATCCGAGATCGTCCTCATCGACCTCGACGCCGAGCGGCTGGAGCTGATCCGCGGGCTCGCCGAGCGGATGGCGGCCGCGAAGGGCGTCGACCTCACCGCCTCTGCCACGACCGACCGCCGCGCGGGCCTGGACGGCTGCGACGCGATCCTGACGAGCTACCGCCCCGGTGGCTTCGAGGCGCGCGTGCTCGACGAGCGCATCCCGCTCACGCACGGCGTGATCGGCCAGGAGACGCAGGGCCCGGGCGGCTTCTTCATGGCCCTTCGCTCGATCCACGTGATGCGGCAGATCCTCGACGACGTCGCGGTCGCCTGCCCGGAGGCGCGGATCTTCAACTACACGAACCCGGTCAACATCGTCGCCCAGGCCGTCACCGATCACTCGGACGTCCCGTTCGTCTCGCTCTGCGAAGGGCCGATCGTGTACCCCGAGGAGATGGCCGAGGCCGCGGGGCTCGACGCGGCGAAGCTCGACGTCGCCAGCGTCGGCCTCAACCACGGGTCCTGGAGCGTGCGCCACACCTACGACGGCCGCGACCTGCTGCCGCTGCTGCAGGAGGCCTATACGCGGCGCGCCGCCGATCCCCAGCTGCGGCCGCAGACGCGGCGGATGCTGCGCCTGGCGTCGGTGATGGGCGCCCTGCCGAGCGAGTACTTCCAGTACTACTACTTCGAGGACGAGGTCCTGCGTGAGCTGACCGCGAAGCCGACCACGCGCGCCGAGGACATCCTCGGCTGGGTGCCTGACTACTGGGAGCACTACGTCGAGCAGGCCCGCAGTGACACGCCGCTGCTCGACCCCGCCCGCTCGCGCGGCGGGATCCACGAGCTCGAGCTGGCGATCGACTGCATGGCCGCCGTCTACAACGACCGCGGCGAGACGCTGCCGGTCAACGTGCCCAACCACGGCTCGGTCCCCGGCTTCCCGGACACGCTCGTGGTCGAGACGCTCGGCCACTGCGACGCCGCCGGCGTCCGGCCGCTGCCCATGCCGGGCCTGCCGACGCACCTGCGCGGACTCGTCGAGGCGCTCGGCGAGTACCAGCAGGCGGCCGCCGACGCCGCCTGGTCGGGCGACGCGCGCGACGGCGTGCGGGCGCTCGCGGCGCATCCGCTCGTGCGCTCGATCGACCTGGCCGAGCGGCTGTACGGCGAGCTGGCCGCCGCGCACCGCGACCATCTGCCGGCGCGGCTCCTGCCGGCCTGAGCGCTACCGAAGCGCCTCGCCCGTCTCGGGGTCGAACAGGTGCAGCGCGTCCGGCGGCACGACGAGCTCGATCGTCTCGCCCGGCTCGTAGCGCCGGCCGCGCGCCTCGACGACGGCGGTGAAGCGCGCACGGTCGTCGTCGGCGAGCAGCGTCGCCTGCTCGCCCTCGGTCACCTCTTCGGCGACGGCCGCCGCCTCGCCCGCGGGCTTCTGCGCGTCGACCGGGAAGATCAGGTGGACCTCGGTCCCGAGCCGCTCGACCACCTCGAGCCGCGCCTGCAGCCGAGGCGCCGACGGGTCGCTCCCCGGCTTGAGGTCGTGCGGGCGCAGGCCGGCGATCACCGGGCCCTCGCGGCGGGCGCCGTTCGCCAGCGGGAGCTCGATCCCCGCCATCCGCAGCCGGCCCTGCGCGCACCTCGCCGGCGACCAGGTTCATCGGCGGCGAGCCCATGAACGCCGCGACGAACACGTTCGCGGGCGACTCGAACAGCCGCTCCGGCGTGTCGCACTGCTGGATGGTGCCGTCGCGCAGCACGACGACGCGGTCGCCGAGCGTCATCGCCTCGACCTGGTCGTGCGTCACGTAGACGGTGGTGACGCCGAGCCGGTCGTGCAGCCGCGCCAGCTCGGCGCGCATCCCGACGCGCAGCTTCGCGTCGAGGTTCGAGAGCGGCTCGTCCATGAGATAGGCCTGCGGCTCGCGCACCATCGCGCGGCCGATCGCCACGCGCTGGCGCTGGCCGCCGGACAGCGCTCCCGGCTTGCGGTCGACCAGCTCCTCGAGCCCGAGCACGCCGGCGACCGAGCCGACGCGCTCGCGCATCGCCGGCTTGGGCGTGCGCCGCAGCTTGAGCGCGAAGGCGAGGTTGTCCCACACGCGCATGTGCGGGTACAGCGCGTAGTCCTGGAACACCATGGCGACGTCGCGGCTGCGCGGCGCTTCCTCGGTCACGTCGCGGTCGCCGATGCGGATGCGCCCGCTCGAGACGCCCTCCAGCCCGGCGATCATCCGCAGCAGCGTCGACTTCCCGCAGCCGGACGGGCCGACCAGCACCATGAACTCGCCGTCGCCGATCTCCAGGTCGACGTCGTCGACGGCGAGCACGCCGCCCGGGAACACCTTGCTCACGCTTTCGAGGGCTATCCCGCCCATGCTGCGCTCCTTCCGCGGATCCTGTCGAGCGCCAGCAGCAGCGCGCCGGCGATCGGCGGCTCGGGATAGCGGACCGCCACGGCCCCGGGCAGCTCGGCCATCGTCGCGTCGGCGAGCCGATCGGTCGGGTGCCCGAAGACCCCGCCGGCGAGCACGACGCGCGTGCCCTCGAGCGGGAGGTCGATCTGGCCGGCGCAGGCGCGCGCCTGGCGGCCGAGCACGCGGCCCTTCGCGGCGACGATCGCTCGCGCGACGGCGTCGCCCTCGTCGGCGGCATCGAGCACGACCGGGGCGAGCCGGTCCTTCTCGTGCTCCTCGAGGCCGCCGCGGCGCGTGAACTCGTACAGCAGGCCGATCGGATCGCCGGCGCCGTAGAGCGCGAGCGCCCGCTCGGTCAGCACGGTCGCCGGGCCCATGTCGAGCTCGGCGTGGTAGACGGCGCGCAGCGCATCGCGGCCGAGCTCGCGCCCGCCGGCCGCGTCGGGCCAGAAGCCGAGGTGGAACACGCGCCCGTCGGGATGGCGCGCGCCGATCGCGTTGTACGTGCCGCTGACGACCGCGATGCCCGTCCAGTCCGGCGAGCCGCCGCGCAGAGCGCCGAGGGAGTCGTTGACCACGAGCGGCGCGACGGCCAGGCCGAGCCGCTCGCGCAGCGCCGACTCGAGCAGCGCGAAGTCCTCCGGCCAGTCGGCGCCCGCGAGGCTGAACACGGCGGCGTCGAGCTCCTCCGCGGCGATCCCCGCCCCGGCCAGCGCCTCGCTCACGGCCGCCGTCGATCGCCGCGATCGCGTCGTCCGGCGTCGCGGCGTTGTAGATGTCCGCCCGTGCCGCCCGCTGCCCTCGCCGCACGTGCGGCCAGACGCGTCCGCCACCGCGGCGAGCGTCTTCGTGTTGCCGCCGTCGACGCCGAGCACCCAGCTCATCCCTTCACCGCCCCGCTGAACATGCCGCGGATGAAGCTCCGCTGCAGGAACACGTAGACGATCACGACCGGCAGCGCCACCAGCACCGCGGCCGCCGCGGTCAGCGTCGGGTCCTGGACGCGGTACGCCCCGGCGAACATCGCCAGGCCGAGCGGCGCCGTGCGCAGCTCGTCGGACTGGATCATCACGACCGCGAGCAGGAACTCGTTCCACGTCCACATGAACACGAGCACGAGCATCGTGGCGATCGCCGGCCACGCGGGCGGCAGCAGCACGCGCCACAGCGTGGCGAAGCTCGACGCGCCGTCCAGCCGCGAGGCCTCGACGAGCGAGGCTCGGCGACGAGCGGAAGTACGCCCGCATCCAGAAGGTGCCGAACGGCACCGAGAGGCCGATCTGGGGCAGGATCAGCGCCCAGTAGGTGTCGGTCAGCCCGGCGTCCCTGAAGACGTAGTAGAGCGGGATGACGGTGGCCTCGTAGGGGAAGATCAGGCCGATGAGCAGCAGGTAGAACAGCGCGTTCGAGCCGCGGAAGCGCATCGCCCCGAACGCGTAGCCGGCCAGCGTCGACAGCACCGCCGAGACGACCGTGACGGCCGCCGCCACGACGAAGCTGTTGAGCAGTCCGCGGCCGAAGTTGCCGAGCTCCCACGCCTCGCTGAACGTGCCGAAGTCGAGCGAGTCCGGGATCGAGAAGCCGGTGACCAGGTCCGACCGGTCGTGGAAGGCGAGCAGCAGGATGCTGAGGATCGGGTAGATCGCGATCACGGAGAACACGCCGAGGACGGCGTAGCTCAGGAGCTGCTCCCGGCGCGCGGCGCTCATCGGCTCGGGTCCCGGTCGACGAGCCGCGTGATCGCGAACGCGACGACGAAGATGATGGCCGTGAGGACGACCGCCACCGCCGCCGCCAACCCGACGCGGCCGGTCGAGAACGCGTTCTGGTAGACGAGCCAGGACGGAACGGTCGTCGACGTGCCGGGCCCGCCCGACGTCGCCACGTAGACCAGGTCGAACGTCCGCAGCGCGAAGATCGTCGTCAGCGTGAGCGCGACGGCGAGCTCGCCGCGCAGGCCTGGCAGCGTCACCGCGAAGAACTCGCGCACGCGCCCGGCGCCGTCGACGCGCGCGGCCTCGTAGAGCGTGGTCGGGATCTTCTGGATCCCGGCCAGGAACAGCACGAGGCAGAGCCCGAACATGATCCACGTGCCGACGATGCCCAGCGCCGGCAGCGCGAAGTCGAAGTCGCCGAGCCAGCCGCGCGACACGCTGTCGAGCCCGACGGCGTCGAGCGCCGCGTTGAGCGGCCCGTCGGGGGCGTAGATCCACACCCACGCGAGCGCCACGACGACGACGGCGATCGTCTGCGGCAGGAACAGCACGGCGCGGAAGAACGTCACGCCGCGCACGCGCCCGTGCGCGATCAGCGCCGTCAGGAAGAGCCCGAGCGCGCAGGGCAGCAGCGCGTAGAAGACGATCAGCACGAGCGAGTGGACGAACGAGGCCCGGATGCCCGGGTCCTCGAACACCTCGCGGTAGTTGTCGAGCCCGGCCCAGGTGCCGACCGTCAGACCGTCCCAGTCGAAGAACGACAGCCACGCCGTGTACACCAGCGGGCCGAACGCGAACAGCAGGTAGAACGCGAACGCGGGCGCGAGGTACAGGTACGCGACCCGCCGCGGCTCGCCGGGCGCGCGCTCGCGCACCCGGCGCTCCCCGATGGCACGGGCCGCGCCCCCGGCGCGCGCGGTCGGCGCCGGAGCGCCGACCCCGGGCGTGGAGGGCGCGGCCATGCGCTAGCTCCCCCCGAGCTCCTCGTGGTACTTGGCCCAGTCGTCCTGGACGCGCTTGGCGACCTCCTCGGGCGAGATCCTGCCCGCGAGCATCTCCTGGAACGTCTGGCCCATCGTCTGCAGCATCGTCGGCGACGACCAGTCCGGGTACAGCGTCAGCCCGCCGGACTCGACGAGCTGGTCCCAGCCCTCCTTGATGCCCTGGCCGAGCGGGTCGCTCGGCTCGGCGGTGCCGTCGATCGCCGCCGGGATCTGCTGCGTGTTCGACCAGGGCCTCGCCGGCGTCGGGGCCGGTGATCTGGTCGAGATACGCGGCCGCGAGGTCCGGGTTCTCGGTCTTCGCGGAGATGTGCATCGGGAAGCTCGTCGAGCCGATGTTCACGAGGTCGCCGCTCTCGCCCGGCGGCACGTTGAAGAACCCGGCGTCCTCACCGAGGCCGTCGCGCACCGTGGCCGCGTTCCAGTTGCCCGCGATCAGCACCGCGCCCTTGCCCTTGCTGAAGGCGATCGCCGCCTCGTTGTCGTTCACGGCGTTGAACGCGTCGCCCTTGCCCAGGTACCCCTTGTCCACCCACTCCTTGAGCTTCTGGAGCGCGGTGACGTTGCCCTCGGTGTCGAACGACGCGCCGTCCTTCTGGAAGATCCAGTCGCGCATGTCCTGCGCGGGCGTGTAGGCGCCCTGGATGCCGCCCCACAGATGGAGGGCGCCGTACTGGTCGCGGTTGCCGAGCGCGACCACCGGCTCGTCGGCCGGCAGCGTGTCGCGCAGCTTCGCCAGCGCCGTCCTCGAAGTCGGCGAACGTCTCGAGGCTCGCGGGATCGACGCCGGCCTCCTCGCAGCTTCGCCATGTTCGCGAACACGCCGACCGACTGGCCGGTCTGGGCGACGCCCCACAGCGTCCCCTCGCCGAAGGTCTGGCCGTCGTCGCTCCACATGAACTGCTGCAGCGTCTCGGGCGTGTACGACTCATCCCAGCCGTAGGCCTTGGCGTACTCGTCGAGCGGCACGATGAGGCCCGCCTTCACCAGCTCGCCGTCCATCTGGTAGCCCTGGTTGCCGGCGAACACGTCCGGCGCGTCGTCGCTGGAGGCGACGAGCTTGGCCTGCTTGGTCCAGGCCGCGAAGTCGCGGAAGCTGATCTTGACCGTGACGTTGGGGTACTTCTCCTCGAACGAGCGGCTCAGCTCCCTCAGCGCGTCCTGCGGGCCGCCGGAGCCCTCGGCCGAGATGACGGTCAGCGTGACGGGGCCGAGATCCTCGAAGCCCTCGGTCTTGACCTCCGCGGCCGGCGTGGTCTCCGCCTGGTCATTCGGGCTCTCCTCCCCCGGTGTCCCTCCGCATCCGGCGATGGCGGCGATCGCCAGCGCGGCCAGCAGCGCGCGTGTCCTCATGGCTTGTCTCCCTCTCTCCCCGGTGAGCGCGGCGCATCAGCGTCGCCTGGAACCGATAGCGATCCGCCCGATACACGGTACGGCCGAGGTCGATGACCCGGCCGTCCTCGGCGATCGCCTCCGTGGTCGCGAACAGGACCGGCGCACCCTGCGCCAGGTCGAGCAGCTCCGCCTCGGAGCCGTCCGCGCCGCGCGCCTCGAGCTGGTAGTCCGCGCGGCCAGGCGCGTGGCCGGCGCGGTCGAGTGCCTCGTAGAGCGAGGCCGTGCTGAAGTCCATCCCGGGCGCCTCCGGCAGCAGGCGGAGCGGCACCCGGTTGACGTCGATCGACATCGGCAGGCCGTCGAGCATCCGCAGCCGGCGCAGCTCGAACACCTCGGCGCCGGGCGCGATCCCGAACGCCTCCGCCTCGTCGATTGTCGCGGGGCGGACCTCGGCGCCGAGCACGCGCGCGCTCGCGTCGAGCCCGCGTGACCGCGCCACCTCGGACAGGCTCATAAGCGTGTTCGGCGGCTCGAGCACCGCGTCACCGGCGACGACGGATCCGCGCCCGCGACTCGTCACGAGGCCGTCGGCCATCAGCTCCTCGAGCGCCCGGCGCACGGTCGCTCGGCTGACGCCGTGCTCGTCGCAGAACCAGCGCTCGGACGGAAGGCGATCGCCCGGCTGGAGCCTCCCGGTCTCGATCTCCCGCGCGATCTCCCGGTAGACCCGGTGATACAGCGGTTGCGCGGCCTCGCTGATCGGCATCCCGGCGGGACTATTCCAGCGCCGTTGTCCGCATGTCAAGGCGTTTGGTTCCTTTTGGTTCGTCATGGTACGTTCCGGTCCATGAGGTACCTCGAGACGGGGCTGTGGGCCGACGTCCGCGAGCTTCCCGGCGCGCTGCGCGACACGCTGGCGGCGGCCGAGGGCGTCGCCGAGGCCGCCGCCCTGCTGCGAGAGCCCGGCGTCGAGCGGATCGTCGCGACCGGGAACGGCGCGGCGTACTACGTCGCCCACGCGCTGTGGCTCGCGTCGCTGGAGAGCAGCGGCTCCGTGCCGATCGTCGCGGTGCCGTGCGGGATCGCGGTCCGCGACGGCTTCCGCTGGCAGCCGGGCGACGCCGTGCTCGCGCGTGTCCTCGTCCGGCGAGTTCCGCGACGTGGTCGAGATCGCGCGCCGCGCCGGCGGGCGGCCTTGCGTGGCGATCACCGCGGCCGCCGACTCGTCGCTGGCCGACGCGGCGACCGCCGTCGTCCTGCAGCGCGTCGTCTCCCAGCGCGCGGTCACCCACACGCAGGCGCTGGCGGGCGCGTACGCGAGCGCCCTCGCGCTGTGGGCCGCCGTCACCGGCGACGCCGAGCTGGCCGCGCTGCTGGCCACGGCCGGCGACGCCGCCGAGCAGGCGGTCGCCGACGCCGAGGCGTGGGCGCCGGATGTCGGCACGCCACCCGCGGCGATCGCCGTCGGCGGCGGCCCGGCGTGGGCGGCGGCGATGGAGCTGGCGCTCATGCTCAAGGAGATCTCGCGCATCCCGGCCGAAGGCGTCGAGACGCGCGAGGGGGCCACGTCGGCGATGTTCGGGCTCGCCCGCGGCCACCTGATGGTGTCGCTCGACCCCGCGGGCGACGCGGACGGCGACGAGGCGGTGCGCCTGTGCGCCGCGGCCGGCGCGGTGACGCTGCGCCTGCCCGGCACGGGCGGCGACGCCCGCCTGGCGCCGATCACCACCCTGCCGGCCGCCGCCGCCCTGTCCGCGGAGCTGGCGCTCGCCGCGGGCCACGATGTCGACCGTCCGGCCTGGACCGACGCCTACTACGAGACCGCGCGGAGCGCGACGTGAGCGTCCGGCTCGGCGTCGTCGGCTGCGGCAGCGTCTTCTGGACGCCGTACATGAGCCTGATCGAGCGGCTCCGCGGCCAGGGCCGCGTCGACGTCGTCGCGGTCTACGACTCCGACCCCGCCAAGCGCCGCGCGGCTGCCGATCGGCTCGACCTCACCCCCGACCTGCCCGACGACCTCGCGGTCTGCACGCACCCCGACGTCGACGTCGTGCTCGTGCTCACCAGCATGCCCCAGCACGGCCGTCTCGCGCGCGCGGCGCTCGAGGCCGGCAAGCACGTGCTGGTCGAGAAGCCCGCCGCCACCACGCTGAGGGAGGCCGAGAAGGTGCTCGCGGCGGCGGAGGCCGCGCCCGGCCACCTGCTGTGTGCGCCGCATATCCTCATCTCCCCCACCTACCGCGTGATGCACGCGCGCGTACGGGCGGGCGAGATCGGCGGGCTGCTGACCGCGCGCGCCCGCTACGGCTGGGCGGGACCGGACTGGAGCCGCTGGTTCTACGAGCCCGGCGGGGGCGCGCTGTTCGACCTCGGCGTCTACAACGTCACCAGCCTGTGCGGCTTCTTCGGACCGGCCCGGCGGGTGACCGCGATGTCGGGGATCGCGATCCCCGAGCGGATCATCGACGGCGAGCCGGTGCGCGTGATGGCGCACGACAATGCCCACGTGCTGATCGACTTCGGCGACGCCCGGTACGCGGTCGTGACCACCGGATTCACGATGCAGAGCTACCGCTCGCCCTGCATCGAGCTCTACGGCACGCACGGGGTCATGCAGATGCTCGGCGACGACTGGGCGCCGGAGGGCTACGAGCTGTGGCGCAACGACCACGGAGCCTGGGAGCTCTACGCGGACCCCGAGCCGACGTGGCCGTGGACTGACGGGCTGCGCCACCTCGTCGAGTGCATCGAGACGGGGCAGGAGCCGGTCATCCGGCCCGAGCACGCCTACCACGCGCTCGAGATCATGCTCGCCGCCCAGGCCGCCGGCGCCGACGGCCGTGCGCGTGAGATCTCGAGCGACTTCCCGGCGCCCGACCTGGAGGGGCTCGGCGCGGTCGGCTCACACGCCCGCGTGCACGACCCGCGGAGCGCGGCGTGGCGCGAAGCTTTGAGCCTGGTCGAGCGGCCCGCCTCCTCCCCGCGGCCGACGTTCGACGGCCCGGCGCTGATCCGCCGCGCCGACGTCACGCGCCACATCTGGGGCGATCCGGCCGCCGGCGAGGTCTTCGACTGGATCTACGCGTCGACCGACAAGGTGCACATGCTCGTCTTCGGGCTCGCGCCCGGCACGGGGTTCCGGCACTCGGAGGACTTCCGCACGATCTTCGCCGCCGACGAGCTGCTGCACGTGCTCGAGGGCGTGCTCGTGATCGCCGACCCCGAGACCGGCGAGGTGCAGCGCGCGGCGGCCGGGGAGAGCGTGTTCTTCCGGCGCGACACATGGCATCACGCATTCGCGCTCGGGCCGGAGCCGCTGCGCGTGCTCGAGCTCTTCGCCCCTCCTCCCGCCGCCGGCGCGTCGAGCGCGTACGCGCGTGCCCAGCCGTACCTCGAGACGTCGCGCTACGCCGACGACTCGCTGCTCGGCGGGTGGCCGCCTGCCGAGCAGCCGACGCCACGCCTGCGCGTGGTGCGCGACGTGCTGTGGCGGCGCGACCTCGGCGTGCTGTGCGGGATCTTGGTCAGCACCGAGCACCTGACCGTCGCCTCGCTCGAGCTCGGCCCGGGAGAGGTCGCCACGGTCCACGAGCACGGCGGCGACGAGGTGCTGATGGCGCTCGAGGGCCGGCTCTGGGTGCGCGCGTGGTTCGGCGGTGACGTGCACGTCTTCGAGCTCGAGCCGGAGGACGCCTGCTACCTGCCGGCCGGCAGCCGCCACGAGTACCGCAACGCCGGCGGCACCGCCGCGCGCGCGATCTGCGGCATCGCGCCGCGCTACCGGCCGTGACGCTCGCCATCGGTGTCGACGTCGGAGGGACGAAGATCGCCGCCGCGCGCGTCGACGTCGCGGGCGGGGCCGTGATCGCGGCCCGGCGCCTCCCGACGGCGCCCGAGCGCGGGCCGGACGCCGTGCTCGAGGACTGCCGCGCCCTGATCGGCGAGCTCGGCGGGGGCACGGTCGGGCTCGCGGTCTGCGAGCTGGTCGGCCCGGACGGCCGCGTGCGCAGCGCCCAGACCGTCGACTGGCGCGACACCGACCTGCCGGCGACGTTCGACGCCGTCGAGTCCGACGTGCGCGCCGCCGCCCTCGCCGAGGCGCGCTTCGGCGCCGGGCGCGACGAGCCGGACTTCCTCTACGTCACCGTGGGCACCGGTATCAGCCACTGCCTGATGGTCGACGGGCGCCCGCGACTCGGCGTGCGGGGAAGCGCGATCGGCACCGGTGCGCCGCTCGTCGAGCAATGGTCGAGCGGGCTTGCGCTCGCACGCCGTTCGGGCCACGCGACCGCCGAGGAGGCGCTCGCGGACCCGGCCGCCGCGGAGGTGGTCGAGGAGGGCGCGCGCCGCCTCGGCCTCGCGCTCGCCGCGCTCGTCAACGCGCTCGATCCGGGCGCGTTGATCGTCGGCGGCGGGCTCGGGCTCGACGACTCCTACCGAGCGCGCGTGGAGGCAGCGCTGCGAGCCGCGATCTACGACCCCGACGCGCGCGACCTGTCGCTGCGTCCCGCTGCCCTCGGCGCCGACGCACCCGTCATCGGCGCTGCGCTCGTGGCGGTCGCCTCGGTGCCCTGCGACTGAACCGCTGCGCGCGGCAGCGCGTACCACCGGACGATGTGGAGAGGGCCGGTCACGCTCGCCGTGATCACCGTGGTCGCACTGGCGGTGATGCCCGCGCTCGCGGCCGAGGGCCCCACGATCACCGCCTCCGACACGGTGTTCACACCCAGCGAGCTGACGATCGCCCCCGGTGAGACCGTGACCTTCGCCAACGCCGGCGGCTCGCACAACTTCGTCTTCCAGGACGGGTCCTATCCGACTGACCCGACGCCGGCCAATAGCGCGGTCTGGGCCAACCTGAGCCGCACGTTCACGCAGGCCGACGAGTACCGCTTCGTCTGCGGCGCCCATCCGCAGATGATCGGCAGGATCCTGGTCGAGGACCCGGCGGCGACACCCACGGCGACCCCGACCCCCACGCCGACGCCGACGCCGCAGCCGAGCGAGCCGCCGCCGGAGGTCCGCGGCCTCAGCCTCGCTGCCACCACGTTCTGCACCCGGCGTGGGCCGCGCTGCGCACGGCCGGGCGTACGCGTGCGGATCGATCTCTCGCAGCCCGCGAGGGTCACGGGGACGCTGCGCCGGCGCGGCCGCGGCTTCGGCCGCGTCCGGTTCGGCACCGTCGCCGGCGGCGCGCGCACGCTGAGCTTCCGTCGCACCGCGGCGGGCCGCCGACTGACCGCGGGGCGCTACACGCTGCGGCTCCGGATCGCCGGCCGGGAGCAGCGGGTGCTGCGCTTCAAGGTGCGCTGACCGGCGGCGGGGTCGACGGCGGCTCGGGCGCAGCGGGCGGAGTTGCATTCCACGCGCGCGACCCAGACGCCTGCCGCGTCAGACGCTGCCGGCCGTCGTGTAGACGTCGGCGGTCTGGCGCGCGATCGCCGACCAGTCGAACGCCTGCACGGCGCGCTCGCGGCCCGCCTTGCCCATCGCCTCCGCACGCGCCGGGTCCCGCACCAGCGCGTTGACCCGCTCGGCGATGCCGGCGACGAAGCCCTCCGGGTCGCGCGGCTCGATGTCGCCCTCGGCCTGCTCGAACGGCACCAGCAGCCCGGTCTCGCCGTCGACCACGACCTCGACGATGCCGCCCGTGGCGGTCGCCACCACGGCCGCCTCGCAGGCCATCGCCTCCAGGTTGACGATCCCCAGCGGCTCGTAGATCGACGGGCACGCGAACACCGTCGCGTGGCTGAGGAGCTGGATCACCTCGGGCTTGGGCAGCATCTGATCGAGCCAGATCACGTTCCCGCGCTCGCGCCGCAGGCGCTCGACGCGCTGCTCCACGTCGGCGGCGATCTCAGGCGTGTCGGGCGCTCCCGCGCACAGGACGAGCTGGGCCGCCGGATCGAACTGCAGCGCCGCGTCGACCAGATACGGCACGCCCTTCTGGCGCGTGATCCGCCCCACGAACACGACCGACGGCCGGTCGGGGTCGACGCCGTGCTTCTCGAGCACGTCGGTGCCGCGGTCGGGCGTGTACTCGTCCGCGTCGATGCCGTTGTAGATCACCTGCACCCGCGACGGATCGATGCCCGGATAGCAGGCGAGGATGTCCTCGCGCGAGCCCTTCGAGACCGCGATCACGGCGTCGGCGCCCTCCAGCGACACCTTCTCGCACCAGCTCGACAGCGCGTAGCCGCCGCCGAGCTGCTCGGCCTTCCACGGCCGCAGCGGCTCGAGCGAATGGACCGTCGCCACGTGCGGCACGCCGTAGGTGAGCTTGGCCAGGTGGCCGCCGAGCTGCGCGTACCAGGTGTGGCTGTGCACGACCTCGGCGCCCTCGACGGCGGCCGCCATCGACAGGTCGATCGACATCGCGCGCAGCGCCGCCAGGTGGGGCGCGTCGCCGGCCAGCGCGTCCCAGGCCTGATGGCCGGCCACGCCCTCGCGGTCCTCCCCCCACGCGTGCACGCTCACGTCCTCCAGGCGGGCGAGCTCGCGCGCCAGGTACTCGACGTGGACGCCCGCCCCGCCGTAGACCTCGGGCGGGTATTCGCGCGTGAGCAGGGCGACCTTCACGCCTCCACCACCGCGCCCTTGCCGATCACGACGACGCCGTTGTCCGACACCACGAAGCGCTCGCGATCGGCGGCTGCATCGACCCCGATCTTCGCTCCCGGCGCGATCTGCACGTTCTTGTCGATGATCGCGTTGCGCACGACGGCCTCGCGGCCGACGTCGACGTGGTGCATCAGCACGCTGTTCTCGACCTCCGCGAAGGAGTGCAGGTGCACGCCGGGAGACAGCACCGAGCGGCGGGCGCACGCGCCCGAGATCACCACGCCGGCGCACACCATCGAGTCGAGCGCCTGGCCGCGGCGATCATCCTCGTCGAAGACGAACTTGGCCGGCGGCAGCGGCTCGTGGTAGCTCAGGATCGGCCACTGCCGGTTGTAGAGGTTGAACACCGGGTCGATCGAGACGAGGTCCATGTGGGCGTCGAAGAACGCGTCGAGCGTCCCGACGTCGCGCCAGTAGCCGTGGTCGCGCTCGCTCTCGCCCGGCACCACGTTCTTCGAGAAGTCGTACACGTGGGCCGCGCCGCTCTGCACCAGCATCGGCACGATGTTGCCGCCCATGTCGTGACTGGAGGCGGACGCCCCAGCGTCGGTCGTCACGGCGTCGATCAGCGCCTCCGTGGTGAACATGTAGTTGCCCATCGATGCGAAGACCTGGTCGGGCGCATCGGGCAGCCCGACGGCGTCCTTTGGCTTCTCGCGGAAGGCCGTGATCGTGTGGCCGTCGGGGCCGGCCTCGACGACGCCGAACTGGTCGGCCTGCGAGAGCGGCGCGCGCAGCGCCGCGACGGTGACCGCCGCGCCGGTCTCGATGTGCTGCTCGACCATCTGCCGGGGGTCCATGCGGTAGATGTGGTCGGCGCCGAACACGGCGACGTAGTCCGGCCGCTCGTCGTGCAGCAGGTTGAGGTTCTGGTAGATCGCGTCGGCCGAGCCCGAGAACCAGTACGGCCCGCGCCGCATCTGCGCCGGCACCGGCGTCACGTAGTTGCCGAGCAGCGGCGACAGCCGCCAGGTCAGCGAGATGTGGCGGTCGAGCGAGTGGCTCTTGTACTGCGTGAGCACGACGATCTGGCGGAAGCCGGCGTTGACGAGGTTCGACAGTGCGAAGTCGATCAGCCGGTAGTTGCCGCCGAACGGCACCGCGGGCTTGGCGCGGTCGAGCGTGAGCGGCGCGAGGCGCTTGCCCTCGCCGCCGGCGAGCACGATCCCGAAGACGTTCGGCACGGCGTCAGCTCCTCAGGGCGTCGTCGACGATCTGCTTGGCCTCGCCGAGGATCCGCTCGAGGCGCTCCTCGCCGTCGAGGCCCTCGGCGTACACCTTGTACACGTCCTCGGTGCCGGACGGCCGCGCGGCGAACCAGCCGTGCTCGGCTACCACCTTCAGCCCGCCGATCGGAGCGCCGTTCCCGGGCGCCGCGGTCAGCTTGTCGAGGATCGGCTCGCCCGCCAGCTCGGAGCTCTCGACCTGCTCGGGCGACAGCCGCTTGAGCTTGTCCTTGTCCTCCGGCGAGGCGGCCACGTCGATCCGCCGGTAGGCGGCGTGGCCGTGGCGATCGGCGAGCTCGGCGTACACCTCGCCGGGATCGCGGCCGGTGCGCGCCTTCATCTCGGCCGCGAGCAGGCACGGGATCAGCCCGTCCTTGTCGGTGCTCCACGGCCCGCCGTCGCGGCGCAGGAACGAGGCCCCCGCGCTCTCTTCGCCGCCGAAGCCGAGCGTGCCCTCGAGCAGGCCCTCGACGAACCACTTGAAGCCGACCGGGACCTCGACCAGCCGGCGCCCGAGGTCGCTCGCCGCGCGGTCGATGATGCTCGAGCTCACGAGCGTCTTGCCGATCCCCACCTCCTGCCCCCACTCGCGGTTGCCGCCGAACAGGTAGGCGACGCACGCGGCGAGGTGGTGGTTGGGGTTCAGCAGCCCGGCCGCCGGCGTGACGATGCCGTGGCGGTCGGCGTCCGGGTCGTTGGCGAACGCGACGTCGAAGCGGTCGCGCATCTCGGTCAGCCGCGCCATCGCGTACGGCGACGAGCAGTCCATCCGGATCTTGCCGTCCCAGTCGAGCGGCACGAAGCGGAAGGTCGGGTCGACCTCGTCGTTGACGATCTCGAGGTCGAGGCCGTGCATCTCGGCGATCGCCGCCCAGTAGGCGGCGCTCGCCCCGCCCAGCGGGTCGACGCCGAGCCGCAGGCCGGACGTCGCGGATCGCGTCGAGGTCGATCACCTGGGCGAGGTCGGCGACGTAGGCGTGCACGTAGTCGCGCTTGTGCAGCGTGTCGGCGCTGCTGCGCGTGGCTGTACGGGACGCGCAGGACGCCGTCGAGCTCGGCCTCGAGCAGCCGGTTCGCCTCGCGCTCGATCCAGCCCGTCGCGTCGGTGTCGGCCGGGCCGCCGTGCGGCGGGTTGTACTTGAAGCCGCCGTCGCTCGGGCGGGTTGTGCGAGGGCGTGACCACGATGCCGTCGGCCCGGCCGCGCGCCGCCGTCGCGGTTGTGGTCGAGGATCGCGTGCGAGATCGACCGGCGTCGGCGTGGCGCCGCCGTGGGCGTCGACGCAGACGTCGACGCCGTGGGCGACCAGCACCTCGACGATCGTCTCGGCCGCCGGCGCCGACAGCGCGTGCGTGTCGGCGCCGAGGAACAGCGGCCCGTCGATCCCCTGCGCCTCGCGGTAGCGGCAGACCGCCTCGCTGATCGCCGCGACGTGCCACTCGGTGAACGTGCCGGCCAGCGAGGTCCCGCGGTGGCCGGAGGTGCCGAACGCGACGCGGTTCGCCGGGTCCGGCCGCTCGTGGTAGGCGGCGATCAGCTCGTCGACGTCGATCAGATCCGATGCCTCCGGGAGCGTGCCTGCGCGGGGATCGACGCCGCTCACTTGGCCCGGCTCTGCCACTGGTCGAAGGCCACGGCGATCAGGATCAGCGCGCCGATGATGATCTGGAGGTAGAACGCGTTCACGGCGAGCAGGTTGCCTCCGTTGTTGAGGGTGGCCACGATCAGCGCGCCCGCCGCGGCCCCGAAGGCGCCGCCCTTGGCCCCGAACAGGCTCGCGCCCCCGATCACGCACGCGGCGATCGCGTTGAGCTCGTACCCGGTGCCCGCGGTCGGGATGCCCGCGTTCAAGCGCGAGGCGAACAGGATCCCGCCCACGGCCGCCAGCAGGCCGGCGAGCGAGTACACGGCGACGAGCACGGCGGTCACCGGGACGCCGGACAGACGGGCCGACTCGGGGTTGGAGCCCACGGCGTAGATGTACCGCCCGAACACCGTGCGGCGAAGCACGAACGCGGTGACGACAACGACGACGGCGAAGATCCACAGCAGGTTCGGCAGGCCCAGGAAGTCGCCGTTGGCGATGTTCCCGAACGATTCCGGCAGCGGCTGCACAGTGCTGGCGTCGGTGAGTACGAGCACGAGTCCTCGGGCGATGCCGAGCATGCCGAGCGTCACGATGAACGGCGGCAGCTTCCCATACGCGACGAGCGAGCCGTTGAACAGCCCGAGACCGATGCCGACGATGAGGCCGACGACGATCGCGAGCGGGACCGGCATGCCCTCCACCAGCAGCTGCGCGGTGACGCAGCCGGTGAGACCGAGGACGGAGCCGACCGAGAGGTCGATGCCCGCGGTCAGGATCACCAGCAGCTGGCCGACGGCGATGATCCCGAAGATCGCCACCTGACGGGCGAGGTTGGCGAGATTGTCGGCGGTGAGGAACTCGTCGGAGGCCAGCGTCATGGCGCCGAACAGGACGAGCAGGACGATCAGGCCGCCGGCGTCGCGGCCGAAGACGTCGCCGAACGTGAGGACGCGCTCGGGGCGCTCGGTTCCAGGCGCGGGTGCGGTGGCGGTGCTCATGACTGGTCTCCCTCCGGGTGTGCCGCCACACCGGGGCTGGCGAGGCGCAGGACGTCTTCTTCGGTGGTGCCCGCGGCCGGCAGCTCGCCTGCCACGCCGCCCTCGCGCATCACGACGACGCGGTCGGCGAGGCCGAGCACCTCGGGCAGGTAGGAGCTCACGACGATCACGCCGAGGCCCTCGGATGCGAGGTCGCCGATCACCTTGTAGATCTCGGACTTGGCGCCGACGTCGACGCCCTTGGTGGGCTCGTCGAACAGCAGCACCTTGGCGTGGGTGGCCAGCCAGCGGGCGAGCAGCACCTTCTGCTGATTGCCGCCGGAGAGCGACGAGACGGGCTGCTCCCACGAGCCGGCGCGCAGCTTCAGGCCGCCGAGATAGTGGTCCACGAGATTGCGCTCGCGCTTCCTGTCAACGACCCAGAAGCGCGAGATCTCGTCGAGGTGGGCCAGCGAGGCGTTCTCGCGGATCGAGAGCTGGAGCAGCAGGCCGAGCTGCTTTCGATCCTCGGTCAGCAGCCCGAGCCCGGCCTGCACCGCGCGACGCGGGCTGCCGGCGGGCACCCGCTCGCCGTCGATCTCGATGTGGCCGCCGTCGACCGGGTCGGCGCCGAACATCGCCCGCAGCAACTCGCTGCGGCCGGAGCCCAGCAGGCCCGCGATCCCGACGATCTCGCCCGCGCGGACCTCGAGGTCGATCGGCTCGGGCGCGTCCGCCGGCTTCAACCCGACGAGCTTGAGCCGCGGCGCGCCGATCTCGCGGCTCGAGTGCGGGTAGAGGTTCTCGATCTTGCGGCCGACCATCGAGCCGATCAGGCCGTCGTGATCGAGCTCGTCCATGCGAGCGGTGCGCGCGAACCTGCCGTCGCGCAGGATCGTCACGCGATCGCCGATCTCGAACATCTCCTCGAGGTGGTGGGAGACGTACATCACGGCGTGACCCTCATCGCGCAGACCGTGGATGCGTGCCAGCAGCGCCTTGGTCTCCGACTCCGACAGCGCCGTGGTCGGCTCGTCGAAGATCAGGACGCGCGGGTTCTGGCCGAGCACCTTGGCGATCTCGACCAGCTGGCGCACGGCCAGCGAGGTCTCCTCGACGGGGGTGTCCGGGTCGAGCCAGTCGAGCCCGACGCGCTCGAGCATGGCGCGGGACTGCTTGCGCAGCGCTCCGGGGCGGGTGACGCCGCGGCGCGCGGGCAGGCGGCCCATCAGCAGGTTCTCGCCGACCGAGAGGTCGGGCAGCAGGCTGAGCTCCTGGTAGACGACCCCGATGCCGGCGTCGCGCGCCTCGGCCGGGCTGGGGTTCCCCATCTCGCGGCCCTCGATCTCGTAGCTGCCCTCGTCGCGCTGGACGGCGCCGGTGAGGATCTTGATCAGCGTGCTCTTGCCGGCGCCGTTCTCGCCGGCAAGGCAGTGCACCTCGCCGGCGCGCAGCTCGAGCGCGACGTCCTCGAGCGCCTGGATCGGCCCGTAGCGCTTGGAGACTCCCTGCAGCGGACGACGACCGGACGTCGCCCATCACTGAGCCTCGGTGGTCGGCGGGGTCAGGAGCTGCTTGACCTCGGCGCTCTCCATGTTCTCCTTGTCCGCCAGCACGGCGCCCGGGTCGAGCTTGCGCGGCGGCACGTTGCCGACGGTGGCCATCGCGGCCTCCATCACGCCCTGGTAGCCGAAGAAGTACGGGTTCTGGACGACGAGTCCATCGATCGAGCCGTCGGCCAGCGCCGCGTTCTCCTGCGGGTCGGTGTCGAACGCGATGACAGGGATGCGGTCGGCGGCGTCGTTGTCCTTGATCGCGCGGGCGGCGCCGTTGCCCGACGTGTTGTTGGCGGCGAAGATGCCGACCAGGTCCGGGTTGGCCGTCAGCGCGTCGTTGACCTGGCTGGCCGCCGTGTTGAGGTCGTTGTTGTTGTAACGGACGAGCGAGACCTTCAGGTTCGGGCACGTCTTGAGGCCCGTCCGGAACCCGGCCTCGCGGTCCTTGAGCACCTGCACGCCGGCCACCGAGGAGGCGATCATCACGTCGCCGGAGTCGTTGCCGGCGTCCTTGGCGAGCTGGCACAGCCGCACGCCGGCCTGTTCGGCGGCCTTGACGTTGTCGGTGCCGATGAAGCCCTCCGACTCGGTCGTGACCGCCGTGTCGGCGACGATCACCTTCGTCCCGCCGTCGCGGGCGCGCTCGATCACGTTGTTGAGCGCGTCGGAAGAGTTCGGGGCGACCACGATGGCGTCGACGCCGCGCGAGATCGAGTTCTCGACGAGCTGGACCTGCTGATTGACGTCGGTCTCGGATGTCGGGCCCGAAGAGACCGACCTCGAGGCCGTAGTCGTCGCCCGCCTTCTTCGCTCCGGCGAGCATCGACTGCCAGAACTCCGAGTCGCTCGCCTTGATGATCACGTCGACCTTCTTGCCGCCCGCGGCGCCGGCGCTCGCGGAGCCGCCGCCGCTGCCGGAACCGCCGCCCGAGGCGCGGCCGGCGACGACGCCGACCACCAGCCCGATCAGGGCGATGACGGCGACGAGCGACAGCGAGAACTTCAGTCGTGTCTTAGCCATGAACTACTTCTCCTCCCAAAGGAGCGTGTCCCCTGGTCCCTCAACCAAGGAAACGTTTTCAACGAGGTCGGCACTGTAGCCCTTGACAAATCCCGTGTCAAGAGATTACGTTTTCTCCGATGATCGTGTACAGTGCAGCGACAGCGCGGGACTTGGCTTCCTACGGTGCTTGAACGAGGTTCGGAGAGAATGACTGAGCATCACGAAACGTTTTCCGATCGGAACGGTGGCCGTCGGCCGACCATGCGCGAAGTCGCCACGCTCGCCGGCGTGAGCCTCGCGACGGTGTCGCGCGTCATCAACGGCGAGGGCAGCGTGCGGCCCGACCTCGCCGAGCGCGTCCAGGAGGCCGTGTCGCTGCTCGGCTACCGGCGCGACCTCACGGCCACCAACCTGCGCCGCGCCGACCGCCAGTCGGCCAGCATCGGTCTCGTCTTCGACGACGTCGCCAACCCGTTCCACGCCGCGGTCCTGCGCGGCGTCGAGACCGTCGCGCGAAGGCGCGCCGTGCTGCCGCTGGTTGGGAGCTCGGACGAGGACGCCGATCGCGAGCGCGAGCTTGCCGAGGCCTTCCTCTCGCGGCGGGTCGACGGCCTGATCGTCGTCCCCTCGGGCACCGACCACTCGTACCTGCGTGCCGACCGCGATGCCGGCGTCGCGCTGGTGTTCGTCGACCGCCCGCCCGCCTTCATCGACGCCGACAGCGTGCTGAGCGACAACGCGGGCGGCGCCTACGCGGCGACCGAGCACCTGATCGACGCCGGACACCGCCGGATCGGCTTCCTGGGCGACCAGCGCCGGATCTTCACCGCGCGTGAGCGCCTGCGCGGGTACCGCGAGGCGCTCGGCCGGCACGGGATCGCCTACGAAGAGGAGCTCGTGCGGATGGAGTTGCACGACAGCACGGCCGCGTCGGCCGCGACAGCCGACCTGCTGGCCGACGATCCCCCCACCGCCCTGTTCACGGCACAGAACCTCATCACGATCGGCGCCGTCCACCGGCTGCGAGCGCTCGACATGCACCGGCAGGTGGCGCTCGTCGGGTTCGACGACCTGACGCTGGCGGACGCGCTGGAGCCCGGGCCTCACGGTGGTCGCCCAGGACGCCGGCGCGCTCGGCCGGCTGACCGCCGAGCTGCTGTTCGAGCGTCTCGACGGCGACGGCAGCCCGACGCGCCAGGTCGTTGTCCCGACCACGCTGATCGAGCGCGGCAGCGGGGAGCTGGCGCCGTGATCGTGGTCGGCGGTGAAGCGCTCTACGACCTCGTCCTCCAGGGCTCGGCCGAGGACCTGCGCGGCCATCCGGGCGGCGGGCCGTTCAACACTGCCCGCACGATCGGCCGGCTCGATCAGCCGGTGGCGTACCTCGGGCGGTTGTCGACCGACCGCTTCGGCCAGCGACACGAGACGCTGCTCGCCGAGGATGGCGTCGATCTCGGAAGCGTGGTGCGCACCGACGACCCCACGACACTCGCGCTGGCTGAGGTCGACCACGATGGCGTCGCCCGCTATCGCTTCTACGAGCGCGGCACCGCGGCGCCGGGTCTGACGCCCGAGACGGCCCTCGCGGCGTTGCCGCCGCAGGTCGACATCCTGCACGTCGGCACCCTCGGCCTGGCTCTGGAGCCGGTGGCAAGCGCTCTCGAGGCGGTCGTCTCGCGCCTCGCCGACCACGCCCTGATCGCGGTCGATCCGAACTGCCGGCCGTGGGTCGTCGACGACGAGGACGCCTACCGCGCGCGGCTGCGACGCGTGCTCGCCAACGCGCACGTGCTCAAGGTCAGCGAGGAGGATCTGGACTTCCTCGAGCCGGACCGCACCGCTGTCGAGGGCGTACGCGCGCTGCTCGAGCACGGCCCGAGCGTCGGGTTGCTCACGCGCGGGCCCAACGGGGCCCTGGTCGTCACCCGGACGGCCGAGGTCGCGGTGCCGGCGCCGCGCGCCAAGGTCGTTGACACGATCGGCGCCGGCGACGCCTTCGGCGGTGGCTTCCTCGCCTGGTGGAGCGAGCGCGGCCTCGGCCGCGAGGAGCTCGGGCAGATCGACCTCGTGGTCGAGGCGACTGCGTTCGCCTGCCTCGTGGCTGCTCGCACCTGCTCGCGGCCGGGGGCATCGCCTCCGTACCGCTCCGAACTCTAGGCGATCGAGCCGGTTCGGTCACCCTACGCCGGCCCGCAGTTGCACGTTCGCTACGCGGCCGCTGCCGCCTCGGCGTTCAGTGCCGGGCTCCGACCGGCAAGCACCCCACCGTCGATCGGCAGCGTCGTGCCGGTGATCCAGCGCGCCCCGTCGCCGGCCAGGAACACGACCGCCTCGGCCACGTCGTCCGGCCGGCCGCGCCGCCCGAGCGGGTGGAAGCCGTCGACCGAGTCGAGCACCGCCTGCGCCTCCTCGCGCGTCATGAACCGCTCGTAGGCGGGCGTCTCGACGAACGCCAGGGCGACGGTGTTCACCCGGATGCCGATCCGCCGCCAGCTCGATCGCGAGGTTCTTGGTCAGCACGTGGCGGCCGGCCTGCGCCGCCGAGTAGGCGCTGGTCGGCGTCGTGGCGATCGCGTCGACCGCCCACATCGAGCCGACGTTGACGATCGCCCCTCCCCCGCGCTCGCGCATCGACGGCACGACCGCCTGCGACACCCAGTAGGTGGGCCGCAGGATCGAGCCGAGCGCCTCCTCGAAGTGCTCCTCGGTCTGCTCCGCGAACGGCGCCGGGCGGAAGATGCCCGTGCTGTTGACGAGCACGTCGACGCCGCCGAAGCGCTCGACCGCCCGCGCCACGAGCGCGTGCGCCTGGTCGCGGCCCGTGATCCGGCCGGCGACGGTGAGCGTCCGCTCGCCCGACGGGTCGAGGTCCGCCTGCGCGGCGTCGAGCACGGCTGCGCGGGTGCCGGCGAGGACGACCGACGCTCCGTGGTCGAGGAAGCGGCGGGCGGCGGCGCGGCCGATGCCGCCGCCCCCGCCGGTGATGAGAACGACCTTGTCTGAGAACATGCTTCGAGAATACATGCATCTACACCTAATGCAAGTGCAGCTATCATGTCCGTCGATGATCGACGACGAGCAGCTCGCCGTCTGGCGCGCGTTCCTCAACGCCCACGCGCGGGTGACCCGCGCGATCGGGCGCGACCTGGCCGAGGCCGGGCTTCCCGACCTGGGCTGGTACGACCTGCTGTGGACGCTCTACCGGCAGCCCGGCCGCAGCCTGCGCGTGAAGCAGCTTGCGGAGGAGGTGGTGCTGAGCCCGACGGCCATGAGCCGCTTCGTCGACCGCGTCGAGGCGGCCGGCTGCGTGCGCCGCGAGCCCGATCCGGCTGATCGCCGTGCGCTGCAGGTCACCCTCACCGACGAGGGCGTCGCCCTGCTGCGGCGGATGTGGCCGGTCTACGCCGCGGGCATCGAGCGGCACTTCGCCGCGCACGTGAGCGACGCATCGCTGCGCGAGACGCTCGGTCGGATGGGTTAGCTCCGCTTGACGCGCTCGATCGCGTCGAGCAGGCGCTCGGCGGTCAGCGCGTGCGCGGTGATGCCGTCGCGCCCGATCATCGTCTCGGCCGCGAGCAGGGCGTTGACGATCGCGGCCTCGGTGGCCTCGATCGCCGCGTAGAACAGCGGGTCCATGTAGGCGTCGACGAGCATCGTGATCGGGATCGTGTCGGGCTCGCCGGGCACCGGCACCTCGCCCGCCGGTACGCCCTGGCGAACCGTCGAGAACGCGAGCACGAGGTCGCCGCTCGAGTGCTCGCCCGCGCCGCCGGTGCGAGCGATGCCCAGCGCGCAGCGCTGCGCGAGGCGGTCGCACTGGTGCGGGAGCAGCGGCGCGTCGGTCGCGCAGATGACGATGATCGAGCCCGAGACCGACGGGTCGTCGTCGGGCAGCGGGACGACGTCCGGGCCCAGCACGCGCCCGACCGGGAAGCCGCCGACGGTGAGCCGGTCGCGGCTTCCGTGGTTGGCCTGCACGAGCACGCCGACCGTCCACTCGCCCGCCTTCCGCGAGGCCGTGCCGAGACCGCCCTTGAAGCCATGGCAGATCATGCCCGTGCCGCTCCCGGCGCCGCCCTCCTCGATCGGCCCGTCCGAGGCGCGCTCGAGGGCCTGGTGGAGGTGCTCGGCCTTCACGTGGAAGCCGTTGATGTCGTTGAGCGTGCCGTCCCAGGTCTCGCCGACCACGGGCAGGCTCCAGAACATCTCGCCGGTGTCGTACTGAGCCACCTCGGCCTCGACCAGCGCGTCGCGCACCACACCGACGCTGTGCGTGTTGGTGAGCCCGATCGGGGTCGTCAGGCAGCCGGACTCGCGCACCCATTCGAGCCCGGTCAGCTCGCCGTTGCCGTTGAGCCGATGGCAGCCGGCGAACAGCGGCTCGAACCCCTCGCCCGGAACGACGACGGTCACGCCGGTGCGAACCGGGCCCTTGCCGCGCTGGAGCGGGCCATCGCCCTCGATCAGCGTGACCGAGCCGACGCGGACGCCCTCGACATCGGTGATCGCGTCGAGCGAACCGGGCTCGAGCGAGCCGAAGCGAAGGCCGAGATCGCGGGACCGGGGGCGTGGCATGTGTGCGTAGCATGCCGCCTCCCGCGACGCGGTGCCGAGGGACTGAACTGCGGCATTGAGGGAGGCGGGATCGAGGCCGGCGGTCGATTGACGGGTTTGTACGACTCAGGCGGACAAACTCGACAATGGCGCTCGAATGATCGGTTTGTTCCCGTCCACGGGAACAAACCCATCAATCGGCAGGCCGCGCGGTCGATCCACCGCCCCCTTACCCAGCCGCAGTTGACGTTCGCGACGCGCTACCCCAGCCGCGGCAGCACGTCGGCGACGAAGCGCGCCACCTGCGCAGCCGTGGTCCGCGTGCCGCGGCACGACGACGACGCTGTCGGCGCCCGCATCCCACAGCGCCTGAACGGCCCGCACGCAGTCGTCGGGATCGCCGGCGACGGCCAGTCCGCGCAGCGCTTCGACGTCGAGTCCCTCGTCCACCCCGGCGAGCTCGAAGAGCTGCGGATAGAGGTCCATGCGCCGCCAGGCCTCGACCTGCGGCCTCAGCGCCTCGGCGGCGGCATCGCGGTCGTCGTCGACGCTCAGCCAGGCGTAGACGACCGTCTCCCCCGCGCCGCCGGCGGTCTCGCGCGCCCAGCGGACCGCGGCCGGGCCGCTGCCCTCCGCCAGCAGGAAGCCGTCCGCCGACCGGCCGGCCGCCGCCAGCGCCCGTGGCCCGGTGGTCCCGATCAGGATCTCCGGCGGCGGATCCGGGCGGTGCGCGAGGCGCACGCCGTCGAGCCGCACGTGCCGGCCGGAGGTCGTCAGCTCGTCGCCCGCGAGCAGGGCGCGCACCGCCGTCACGGTCTCCTCGAGCGCGGCCAGCCGGTTCGGCGGGCGCGCGTCGATCTGGCGCATCCACGGCTCGACGCCGTGGCCGAAGGCGACCGCCAGGCGCCCGGGATGCAGCCGCCCCAGTCCGGCGATCTCCATCGCCGCGAGCGCCGGATTGCGCATCGCCGCCGGCAGCAGGCCGATGCCGACCCGTACCTCGGCGGTCACGGCGAGCGCCGTCGCGGCCATCGTGAGCCCGCCGACGAGGAAGCAGTCCTCGACGAGCCAGACCTCGGCGAAGCCGTCGCGCTCCGCCTCGCGGACGAAGCGCGGCAGCTCCTCGGGCGGCCACTCGGGCCGGAACATGACGCCGATCTGGCCCATGCGGCGCCCGACGCTATGTCACAGCAGCCCGCGTCCGGCCAGGTCCGCGACGACGCTGCGACGCTGCCACGCGCGCGTGGTGGCGAGCAACTTGAGGGCCTTGCGCAGCTCCTTCTCGCGCGCCCGGCCGTCAGCCGCCACGCCGCGCAGCCGCTCGACCTCGGTCTCGAGCTCGGCGTTCAACTCGCGCAGCTGCTCGAGCTCGGCCTGCTCGTCCGTCGTCCACTCCCAGGCGGGAGTTTCGGACGCCATCAGCGGGTTCGGCCGCGAGCGGCCGCGCTGCGCGAGCGCCTCGCGCAGCTCCTGCCCGGAGACATGGGGTTCGGTGTGCGCTTCGCTCATGCGATTGGGCTTCGATCCCCGGCGAAGGCCTCCTGCATCGCCAGGTAGCCCTGCCAGGAACCGTGCAACGGCCCGATCAGCGGGGCGAGACCCGCATGCTGCCCACGACCCGCGGACGCGTCTTCTTCGAGTACTTCTTCTTGTGGTCGAACTGCACGCGGTAGCGCCCGAGGCCGGCCGAGGCGGGCACGATCACCTTGCGCGTGACGAACGTGCCGCACGGACCGCTGGGCTTGGCGACGCGCTTGTCCGCGCTGTATCCGTTGCCGCGGACGTGCATGTAGACGCGCGGGCCGGACAGGAAGCCGTAGCCCTTGAGGCGCCGCTCGGAGCCGGCGCGCGCGTTCCTGGGCTTGACGACGACCTGGCGCGTGGTGCCGAGGAAGGCCGCGTTGGCGACCAGCGCGGGGTTCGTCTGGTCGGTCGCGGTGAGGCCGTGCGACTTGGCGCCGCGCATCCCGCCCAGCCGGATCAGGCCCGCCACGCTGCCGGCCGCGTCGGCGACCAGCGGGCCAAGCGCGCTGCCGTCGACCGCGAAGTCGACGAGCCCGCCCGGCGTGAAGCCGGCGGCGGTCGCCGTGATCGTCTCGCCGCCGAGGTAGCAGGGTTTCGGCGGCGTGATGGTCACGCTCTGCGCCTGCGCCGTGCCCGCGAGCGCCGCGCCGCCCGCCATGGCGATCGTCACTGCCTTGCCGAGCCCCCGCATGGTCATGCCTTCCCCTGGACGTCGTCAGCCGCGGAACGAGCGCAACGTCTCGTCCGCCTCCCGGGTCAGCCGTCGAACGAGGTCGCCGGCCGGACCGGGCCGGGCGAGCGCATGCGCCTGGCCGGCCCACAGATGGAAGCCGTCCGGGTCGCCCTGCTCGCGCGCGGCGGCGCGGATCTTAGCGGTCACGTGGTGGAGGTCGGGATAGGCGCTCGGCGCGCTCTCGCCGTACTCGCGCATCCAGCGGTTGACCACTCCGCGTGCCGTGCGGCCGGTGAACGCGCGCGTGAGCGCGGTGTCGCCGTCGCCGGCGATCGCCTCGCGGTGGGCGGGGGCGGTGGCCGCCTCGTCGCAGAGCATGAACGCGGTGCCGAGCTGCGCCGCGGCGGCGCCTGCGGCCAGCACGGCGGCGATGCCGCGGCCCGTGGCGATGCCGCCGGTCGCCACGAGCGGAAGGTCGACCGCGGCGCGCACGAGCTCGAGCAGCGCGAGCAGGCCGAACTCGCCGGGCGCCGAGTCATCGAAGCTCGCGCGGTGGCCGCCCGCCTCGACGCCCTGCACCACCAGCGCGTCGGCGCCCGCCTCGGCGGCGATCCGGGCCTCGGCCGGCGTCGTCACGGTGATCCAGGTCTCGCCGAGCCCGTCGAGCACCTCGGGCGGCGGGCAGCCGAAGGTGAAGGAGACGACCGGCACGCGCAGCTCGGCCATCAGCGCGAGCTTGTCGTCCCAGCCGTCGTCGTCGTGGCGCGGCTCGCCGACGGGCGCGCCGTAGCGCTCGGCCTCGGCCCGCAGCCGGGCCGCGAACGGCCCGACGTCGTCGGCCGCGGGCGAAGGCGGCGCGAACAGGTTGACGCCGAAGGGCCGCTCCGTGAGCGCCCGCAGCGTCTCGATGTCGGTGCGCACGGCGTCGACGGTCTTGTAGCCCGCGGCCAGGAACCCCAGGCCGCCCGCCTCGGCGACCGCCGCGGCCAGTTCAGGCGTCGACGGGCCGCCGCCCATCGGCGCCTGCACGATGGGGTGCTCGAGCCGGTCGAGGACCATCGCCGAACGGTACCGTGAGGGCGTGGCCCGCCTGGTCGGCATCAACCACGTCGCGCTCGAGGTCGGCGACGTCGAGCAGGCGCTCGAGCTCTACGGCCGCCTGTTCGACTTCACGTTGCGCGGCCGCGCCGGCCGGATGGCCTTCGTCGACATGGGCGACCAGTTCCTGGCGCTGTCCGAGGGCCGCCGCCAGGGACCGGACGAGGGCCGCCACTTCGGCCTGGTCGTCGACGACAAGCCGGCCGTGCGCGCGGCGATCGAGCGCGAAGGACTGGAGATCCTCCCGGGCCGCGGGCTCGACTTCCTCGACCCGTGGGGCAATCGGTTCGAGATCGTCGACTACCGGGACATCCAGTTCGAGCGCGCCCCCGGGGTGAAGCGGAAGCTCGGCATCGACGAGCTGGAGAAGAGCGACTCCGCTCAGGCGGAGATCCGCGACCGCGGGCTCAGCGGAAGTCGTCGAAGTCGCCGCCGTCGATGAGCTGCACGCCGCCCAGAGCGCAGCGCTCACCCTGTCGACGAGCTCGCGCCGCATGATCGCGGGCTCGCCGCCCGTCGGGCCGGCGCCGGCTTGCGCTGTCGGGGCAGACGGCGACGGCCGGCGCGCGAAGGTCGACAGGATCATCACCCGCGCCGGCACCTCGCCGCGGTTGGTGAATTGTGCGCACCCTCGGGGCCGTCGGGGAAGCACACGACGTCGCCCGGATCGAGCTCGTCCTCGCCGCCGGGGTGGCGCAGCGTCGGATGGCCGGCAAGGACGAGCGCCCACTCCTCGGCGCCGAACTCGTAGTGGTACGGCCAGGTGCTCTCGCCCGCAGGCAGCTCGTAGACCGTGGCGACGACCTTGCTCGATCCGATCTCCGGGCCGAGCCGCGCGCTGCCGGCCTTATAGCCCGCTGGGCGGCTGTCGTCGTAGATGAACTCGGGAGCGAAGACGTTGAAGCGGCGCATCCGCGGATCATCGCCGGAACGCGCGCATCCCGGCTGCCCATGCCGCGTCGAGATCGGCACCCGGCGGGAAGCGACCGTTGAGCTCGAGGATCGTCATGCCGTGCGCGAACGCCCACACGGCCCGCGCGGCGTCCTCGTCGCCCCCGACCGCGTCGACGATCGGGCGCGCGGCGCGGTCCTCGACGCCGGGGGTGAGCCGGTCGCGCGGGAGCGGCCGTTCGGTCATCAGCCGGTAGAGATGCGGGTGGGCGAGAGCGTACGCGCGATACGCGCGACCGAGCGCCTCGGGCGTCTCCCCCGCGACGCCCTCCGCCCACTCCGCGAAGCCGGCCGAGATGAGCGCCGCCTCGAGCGCCTGCTTGTCCGGCAGGTGCTTGTAGATCGACGGCGCCCGGATCCCGACCCGCTCGGCCACGCGCCGCATCGAGAGCGCTTCGGGCCCTTCGGCCTCGAGCAGCTCCCGTGCGGCATCGACGATCTCCCGCGCGCGCGGGCTGAGCTCAGAGGCGCTGGAAGCCATCGGGCGTCCGGAGACCGTAACCGGCGACCCGGTCGACGGCGATGTGCAGCCCCCAGGCGAGCGCGCCCACCAGGTATCCGGCGGGCAGGAAGGCGGCGGCCAGGATCCCGAAGGCGGCCGGGGCGGCGAAGCGGTGGAGCGCGTTGTAGAGCGGCACGGCGCGCGGGTGGAGCTGCCCCTTGGCGAGCCCCGCGCCGATGCCGACGAAGAGCGCGATGTCCGGCATCGCGCCGAAGGCGAAGAACTGCCACCAGCCAGTGCCGCGGTCGGCGATCACGAAGACGGCGGCCGCGAGCAGCACGCCGGCGAGAGCGCCGTAGGCGGACCGCCGGGCGACGCGATGGTCATGAGCGATGTGCATGTGGGTCTCCCTGGCTTCGGCTAACACTGTTAGCCAAACCATAGCTAACACCGTTAGCCTTGTCAAGGACTCGAACGCCCACGCCGGCCGCAACGCGGTCGTCGCCCGCGTGCTCGACATCCTCGGCGCGGCGGAGACGTTCTCGGTCCACAACCACCACAATTTCGCCTGGCGCCGGGGTCGCCATGGCCGGGGCCGACGCCTTCGATCCCTACAAGGACTGAGGCTCGGGCACCGCGCGGCCCTCGAGCTCGAGCCGCGGCAGAAGGCGGTCGAGCCAGCGCGGCAGGTGCCAGGCGCGGTCGCCGAGCCAGGTCAGCACGGCCGGGGCGAGCAGCATCCGCACCACCGTGACGTCGACGGCGATCGCCGTCGCCAGCCCGAGGCCCATCATCTTCACGATCGAGTCGGCCTCCGTCATGAAGCCGAGGAAGACCGCGGTCATGATCGCGCCCGCCGTCCCGATCACGGCCGCCGTGCGGCCGAGCGCATGGGTCACCGCGCCCCGCGCGTCGCCGGTCCGCAGGTACTCCTCGCGCACCCGCGAGAGCAGGAAGACGTTGTAGTCCATGCTCAACCCGAACAAGATCGCGAACATGAACATCGGGATGAACGAGACGATCGGCTGCTCGGCCACGCCGAGCAGCGAGGCGCCGGCCTCCGTCTGGAAGGCCAGCGTCACCACGCCGTAGGCCGCGCCGATCGAGAGCAGGTTGAAGGCGGCCGAGACGAGCGGCACGAGGACCGAGCGGAACGCCGCCATCAGCAGCAGCAGCGACAGCCCGACGACGGCCCCGATGAAGACCGGCAGGCGCTCGCTGACGCGGCCGGACATGTCGTCGAAGGTGGCGGTGGCGCCGCCGACGTAAGCGCGGGCCCCCGAGGCGGGGATGACCTGCTCGCGCAGATGCGAGACGAGTCGTGAGGTCGCCTCGTCCTGCGGAGCCGTCCGCGGGATCACGGTCAGCGTGGCGGCGTCGCCCGCCTCGTTGACCACCGGCTCGCTCACGGTGGCGACGCCAGGCGCGGCCTTGGCGCCGGCCTCGAGGCGCTGCAGCGCTCCGTGATCGCCGCCGGGCAGCGCGACGGCGAGCACGAGCGGGCCGTTGAAGCCGGCCCCGAACCCGTCGGCGAGCCGGTCGTAGGCGACCTTCTGGGTCATCGACGCCGGCTTGGTGCCGTCGTCGGGCTGGCCGAGCCGCAGGCCTAGCACCGGCGCGGCGAGTGCGAGCAGCAGCGCGATGCCGGCCAGCGCGGAGATCGCCGGCCGGCGCGCGACGCCGCGCGCCCAGCGCTCGGCGAAGCGCCCGCCCTCGCGGATCGTGCCGCGGCGGCCGAGAACGCGCCGCCCGGCCATGCCGAGCAGCGCCGGCATGACGGTGACGGCGGCGACCGCGGTGACCGCCACGACGACGCCGGCGGCCAGGCCCATGCGACCGACGAACGGGATCCCGACCGCGAGCAGGCCGCTGATCGCCACGACCACGATCGCGCCGGCGGTGACCACGGCGACGCCGGCGGTGCCATTGGCGCGTCCGGCGGCGGTCGCGGGGTCCTCCCCGGCCGCCAGCCGTTCGCGGTGGCGGGCGGTGATGAACAGCGCGTAGTCGACGCCCGCGCCGAGCCCGAGCATCATCGCCACGGTCGGCGCCACCGTCGGGATGTCGACGCCGGCGCTGGCGAGGGCGATCAGGACCATGCCGCCGATCAGACCGAAGGCGCTCGCGACCAGCGTCAGCGTCATCGCAACGACGGAGCGGAAGAGGAGCGTCAGCAGCAGGATCGCGGCCGCGACGCCGATCAGCTCCCCGATCGGCGCCGCCTGCTCGTCGCCGATGTCGATCGCCATGCCGCGCATCGAGACCTCGACGCCGGCCTTCTCGGCCGGACCGGTCACCGACTCCAGGCGCTCGCGCGCGTCCGGCCCGAGATCCTCGGCCGGGACGTCGTACTGGACCGTCGCGAAGGCGACCTTGCCGTCGGGCGACACCTGTGGCTCGCTCACGCCGGTGACGTGCGGCTGACCCGCGACCGCCTCCAGGGTGGCCTTGACGCCGTCGCCGGTGACCGCCGCAGGATCGCCGGCGAAGACGATCTGGGCGTCGCCGCCCGAGACCTGCGGGAAGCGCTCCTCGAGCAGCTCCTGGGCGCGCGTGGAATCCACCCCCGGCGTGCGGTAGTCGTCGGCGAAACCGGCGCCGAGCGCGACTGCCGAGGGTGCCGACCGCGGCGATCAGGACGACGGCGACGATCAGGGTGCGGCGCCAGTGGCGGGCCGAAGAGGTGCCGAGGCGGCTGAGGAAATTGGACATCGAGGCTCCGGGAGAAGGCGGTCGAACGTGTCATCGGCAGCTAAGCACAATGACTGCAATATTGCAACTGCTGCAAAGTTGCAGAGAACGCTACAATTCGCACGACCGTGACGACCGGCCTGCGGGAACGGAAGAAGCAGCAGACGCGCGAGGCGATCCACCGGGCCGCCATGCGCCTGTTCGCCGAGCGTGGCTTCGAGGCGACGACGATCGCCGACATCGCCGCCGCGGCCGACATCGCGCCGCGCACGTTCTTCTCCTACTTCGCCTCCAAGGAGGAGGCAGTGTTCCCGAAGTTCGCGACGGCGTTCGCCGACTTCGACCGCGCGCTGCGCGAGCGCCCGGCCGGGACGACGGCGCTCGACGCGCTGCGCGAGTGGATCATGCAGGCCGCCGAGCACTACATCGGCGACGTCGAGGATGCCCGGCTGGAGGCCCGGCTGCGGCGCGAGTCGCCGGCGGTCGCCGCCTGCGACCTCCAGCACATGCGCCGGTTCGAGCGGCGCCTCGCGGAGGCGGTCGGCGAGGACATCGGCGAGCCCGCGGACGCCCTGCGGCCGCGGCTCGTCGCGGCCGCGGCGATGGCGGCGCTGCAGGCCTCGAGCGACGCCGCCGACGTCATCTTCGAGCAGGACCCCGAGAGGGCCCGACAGCTGATCGCCGACCCGGCCGCCTTCATCGACGACGCGCTGCGCTTCCTCGAGGCAGGGCTCGCGGCCCTGCGGTCCTGATGCGAGTCCTCGCGCTCGCCGACAAGCGGCCGCCGGTCGATCCGGCGGAGATGGCGCTGCAGATGCGCGTCGACGCCGTGTTCTGCCTCGGCGACCTCGACCGCGCCTGGATCGAGTCGCTGATGACGCTGCCCATCCCCCGCCTCGGCGTCCACGGCAACCACGACCCCGAGGACGCGCTGCTCGACCTCGAGATCGAGGATCTGCACCTGCGCCGCACGCAGGTGGGCGGCGGGCTCACCGTCGCGGGCTTCGAGGGCTGCGTGGAGTACCACAAGGGCGCCGTGCACCAGTACACGCAGAAGGAGGCGAGCAAGCTCGCCCGCAAGCTGCCGAGCGCGGACATCCTGCTCTGCCACTGCCCGCCGCTCGGGGTCAACGACGACCCCGAGGATCCCGCCCACATCGGCTTCGCGGGCCTGCGCGACTGGGTCGACGAGCACCACCCGCGCCACGTGCTGCACGGCCACACGCACCCCGTGGCCGGCCGCGCGGTGCAGCGCTACGGCGACACCCAGGTGCACTGGATCTACGGCGCCAAGGTGCTGGACCTCCGTTAGCCGGTCGCCAGCGCCCGCGCCGCCCGGCGCAGCCCGTGCCGCTCGCACAGGTCGGCCAGGGCCAGGCGCGCGCCGTGCGGGTTCTCGGGCAGCGCCTCGAAGGCCACCAGCCCGGCCCGTAGGTCCTCGATCCGCACCGTGGGGACCTCGAGGCTGAGCCGCGCCAGCCATCGCACGGCGGCGCGCTCGAAGCGCTCGGCGTCCTGGTCCTCGATCAGCAGGCAGATCGCGAGCGCGTCGTCGAGGTCGATGCGCGGGAGCTCGGCCGCGGCGGCCCGCACCAGCGGGAGGCGGCCGATGCGCAGGGCGCGCTGGAAGCGGGCGTAGGGACTGCCTTGGCTGCTCATGCGAACGCATGTTCGCATGCGGACCGGCGTTCAGCCAGTGGCCGGCGCGCCGGATCGCGGTCTCGGTCGGCTCGAGCGCGGCGTGTCTTGACCCCGCGTCAGCTCACAGGGCGGTCCTGACCGCCCACAGCTCGGGGTAGAAGCGCTGGTCCTGCGTGCTGCGCAGGTACTCGACGCCGCGCGAGCCGCCCGTGCCGTGCCGGCTGCCGATCTCGCGCGCGGCCATCAGCGTGTGATGGTGGCGCCAGAGGGCGATCTGCTCGTCGTGGTCGATCAGCAGCTCGGCGACCTCGTACAGCAGCGCGCGCCGCGGGTCGTCGAGGTGATCGCGGTACAGGCCGGCCAGGTCGCCGGGCAACTGCGCGGCGAAGACGTCGTACAGCTTGGGGCTGAGCGACTCGATCCCGCGGAACTGCTGCGACTGGAAGCCGGAGGCGGGCGCCAGCGGGTCGCGGAACTCCATGAAGCCCTCCGGCCCCATCGTCTCCAGCACGTCGAGGTGGTCGAGCAGGAGCC
Source organism: uncultured Solirubrobacteraceae bacterium (assembly GCA_963830725.1). Classification (GTDB taxonomy): domain Bacteria; phylum Actinomycetota; class Thermoleophilia; order Solirubrobacterales; family Solirubrobacteraceae; genus DASSUW01. The sequence goes on from CAWHNO010000015.1 coordinate 159,514, forward strand.
GTTCGATCGCCACGGTGCGCTTGAGCGGACGGATGGCGCCCTGCGGGCGGCCCGCTTCGAGCTCCGTGTGGGCCTTGCGCAGCTCGTGCAGGATCAGCTTGAACCAGAGCTCATACGACTGGTGGACGATGATGAACAGCAGCTCGTCGTGCGCCTCCGGCGTGAGGGGCTGCTGGAGCTCGAGCAGGTCGTTGATCCGCAGGTACCCGGCGTACTCGGTCCCTTCCTGCGGCGCGCCGTCGTCCAGCGCGCGGTTCACGAGTGCGTCGGCGGCGGCATTCTGCGCGCGGGGAACCGACCGGATCGACCACGACTCGAAGCCCGCCAGGGCCTTGCGCGCCTGCTCGTGCAGCGCCGCCATGTCGGGGCTCTTGACCCTGTACTCGCCCATGACCTGCTTGGCGATCAGCTCCGAGTCGTTGACCAGCTCGACCTCGGTGGCGCCGAGCTCCCTTGCCCGCTCGATCCCGAGCAGCAGGCCGCGGTACTCGGCGACGTTGTTGGTGGCCCGGCCGAGGGTGACCGACGCCTCGTCGAGGACGTCGCCGTCAGGGCTCGAGACGACGGCCGCCGCAGCGGCCGGGCCGGGGTTGCCACGCGAACCGCCGTCCACGTGGACGACGAGCTTCACTACGCGGCAGAGAGCGGCGGGAAGTCGCCTGTGACTCGAGGACGCCGCCGGTCGCGCACTTCGCGCTGACCCCCGCCGGCCGAGGCGTCGCGGCGCTCCGACTTGCGCCGGTCCACGATCACTTCGACGTTCGGATCATCCTCGTAGTACGCCGACAGCTTCGGGTACAGCTCGTCGGCGAGTGGCTCTGGAACGACGCAGTAGATCACGACACGCAAGCTAACAAAGCGATTGCCCGATCGGCATCGGAGATATGTCTATTTCGCCCGCCCGTCCTCGCGAGCTCGGACAGCCGTGCGACGTTACGTGAGATGCAGCCCACCCCGCTCGTCGGCGGCCGCATTGATCTCCTGCTCCTCGGGGGCGAGCTCGGCGAGCTCGTCGCCCTGCGCGTCGCGCCGCACTCCGCCCGCCTCGTCGGACAGGTCGACCTCGAAGCGGTACCAGCTCAGCTCCCACATCACGGTGATCGAGACCACGCTGGGCCGATCGGTGCGAGGCCGGACGCAGACCGCGGGCGCCCCGAGCGAGCGCGCCACCCCGCCGACCGTGCGCGTGTGATCGGAGGCATTGAAGACCTCCAACGCGCGCTGCATCTTGAGGTCGGCGTTGGTGGGCACGGCGCGCACGTGGCGGGGGCGCCGCGGCGGCTCTGGGCGCTGCGGCTCTTCGTGGGGCTCCTCGGTCGCCGCCATCTCCTCCTGGACCTCGCGCGCCCGCTCGCGGCGGGCGCGCAGGCGGTCCAGGAACGACCGCCCACGGCCGTCGTGACGGGTGTGCCGCAGCTCCAGCTCGTCGCCGCCGGACTCGCGGATCCAGCCCTCGTGCTGGGCACGGGCCGTGCACAGGTCGCAGACCTCGCGCCGCGAGCCGCCCGCCAGGAACGTCTCGGCGTGCTCGCCGCGCAGCAGCGTCCGCCCGCAGATGTCGCAGGCGATGTCGCTCTGATTGGTCCGGATGTCGCGGGTCCGTGCCACGGCGAGCAGGGTAGTAGCTAGGCCCGGACCTCTTCCTCCTCGTGGGCCTTGTCGACCACCTTCTGCGCCAGATGGGCCGGGACCTCCTCGTAGCGCAGGAACTCCATCGTGTACTCGCCCTGGCCGCCGGTCAGCGAGCGCAGGTCGGGCGCGTAGGTGAGGATCTCCGCCATCGGCACCTCGGCCTTGACCTCGGTCATGCCGCCGACCGCCTCGGTCCCGAGCGGGCGTCCGCGGCGTGAGGAGAGGTCGCCCATCACGTCGCCGACCGACTCGTCCGGCACGCTCGCGGTGAGCATCATGATCGGCTCCAGCAGCACCGAGCCGGCCTGCTCGAGCGCCTGCTTCATGGCCAGCGAGCCGGCGAGCTTGAACGCCATCTCGGACGAGTCGACCGAGTGGTAGGAGCCGTCGAACAGCTTCACGCGCACGCCCTTGACGGGATAGCCGGCCACGGTCCCGCTCGACATCGCGTCGAGCACGCCCTTCTCGACCGCCGGGATGAAGCCGGTCGGGATCACGCCGCCCTTGATCGCGTTGACGAACTCGAAGTCGCCGCCCGCGAGCGGCTCGATCTCGATGTGGCAGTCGCCGAACTGGCCGCGGCCGCCGGTCTGCTTCTTGTGCCGGCCGTGCGCCCTGGCGCCCTGGCGGATCGTCTCCTGGTACGGCACGCGCGGCGGCTTGAGGTTGACCTCGGCGCCGAAGCGGGCGCGCATGCGCTCCACGATCACCTCGACGTGGATCTGCGAGAGGCCGGCCACGATCTGCTCGCCGGTCTGCATGTCGCGGTGCAGGTCGATCGTCGGGTCCTCCTCCTGGAGGCGCCGCAGGGCCGTGAAGACCTTGTCCTCGTCGCCCTTGGAGGCGGGCTCCATCGCGAACGCCATCACCGGCGCCGGGAGCTTGATCGACGGCATCTGCACGGGTTCGTCGCGCGCGGCGAGCCAGTCGCCCGCGTGGGTCTCCTTCAGCTTCGCCACCGCGCCGATGTCACCCGGCCCGAACGCCTCGGTCTGCTTGAAGTCCTTGCCCTGCGGGACCAGCAGCTGGCCGATGCGCTCCTTGTGATGGGTGCGCGTGTTGAGCACGTGCGTGTCGTGGGTGACGGTGCCCTGGTACACGCGGAAGAGGTTGATGCGGCCCGCGTACGGGTCGGCGCGCGTCTTGAACACGTAGGCGAACATCTCGCCGGCGGGGTCGGGCTCGAGCGTCATGTTCTCGGTCTTCAGGGCGCCGTGCTGGACCGGGGAGGGAAGGTCGTCGACGATCGCGTCGAGCAGGCGGTTGGAGCCGAGCCGGCTGGTGGCCACGCCGCAGGTGACCGGGAAGATGTGCCCGTGGTCGGTGCCGTCCTCGAGCGCGGTGACGATCTCCTCGTGCGAGATCTCCTCGCCCTCCAGGTAGCGCTCCAACAGCGCCTCGGAGTTCTCGGCCACCTCGTCCATCAGCTTCTCGCGGTACTCCTGCGCGAGGTCGGCCAGGTCGTCCGGGATCGGGATCTCGGTGCACGAGCCGTCGGCGTACTCGTACGCCTTCATGTCGACGAGGTCGATCAGGCCGCGCGTGTCGTGCTCTGACCCGATCGGGATCTCGGTCGCCACCACGTGCGGCCCGAAGGCCTCCTTGAGCGCGTCGAGGACGCGGAAGAAGTCGGCCCGCTCGCGGTCGAGCATGTTCACGTAGACCAGGCGCGCGACGCCGAGCTCCTGCGCGCGCTGCCACAGCCGCTGGGTCCCGACCTCGACGCCGAGCACGCCGTTGACGACGAACACGGCGGACTCGCAGACCCGGAGGGCGCCGAGCGCGTCGGCGATGAAGGACGGCTCGCCGGGTGTGTCCACGAGGTTGACCTTCACGTCCCGCCACTCGAACGACGCGAGCGAGGCGGAGATCGACATCCCGCGCGCCTTCTCGTCCTCGTCGGCGTCCGACACCGTCGTTCCGTCGGCCACCGAGCCGAGCCGGGTGGTCGCGCCGGCCTCGTGCAAGAGGGCCTCGTGCAGCGACGTCTTCCCGCTCCCCCGGTGGCCCACTAGCGCCACGTTGCGAATCCTGTCTGCGGCCTGCATGACCAAGCTCCTTCCCTCGCGTCGCGAAGGGCGGAGCCTAGCGTGTACTTGCTCAGTCTCTGAGGTTGTCGCCCTGGAGGCGGGACTTGAGGCGCAGGACGGCCTTGGTGTGCAGCTGGGAGATGCGCGACTCGGTGACGCCGAGGACCTCGCCGATCTCTCGCAGCGTCAGGTTCTCGTAGTAGTAGAGGGCGATCACGAGCTTCTCGCGCTCGGGCAGGGCGGAGATGGCGTCGGCGAGGCGGTCCTTGAGCTCGGAGGCGTCGAGCAGCTGCTGCGGGTCTGGCGCGTCGGGGTCCTGCAGCGTGTCCAGCAGCGAGATCTGGTCGCCGGAGGCGTCGGAGACCGCCCACAGCTCGTCGAGCGCGACGACCGTGCTGTTGGAGATCTTGACCAGCGCCTCCTGGAAGTCGTCCGTCGACATCCCCAGCTCGCGCGCCATCTCCTCGTCGGTCGGCGTGCGGTGCATCCGGTGCTCGAGCTTCGCGTGGACGCGCTCGATCTCGCGCGCACGCGCCCGGACGGACCGCGGCACCCAGTCGAGCGCGCGCAGCTCGTCGATGATCGCGCCCTTGACGCGCGTGATCGCGTAGGTCTCGAACTTGATCTCGCGCTCGATCTCGAAGCGCTCGATCGCGTTGATGAGGCCGATCAGGCCATACGAGATGAGGTCGGCCTCCTCGACATGCGCGGGCAGGCCGGACGACATGCGGCCGGCCACGTACTTGACCAGCGGCGAGTACGCGACGACGAGCTTCTCTCGCGCGGGCTCAGAGTCCTCCTCCTTGTATCGCCGCCAGAGGTCTTTGAGCTCGAGTGCTTTGACGTTGGTGTCCAGAGCCTGCTCCCTTTAGGCCCGCGGATGGCTGCGTAGATACGCGGCACGCAAGCGAGCGGACTCTACCCGAGTGTAGACCTGGGTCGTCGATATGGAGCTGTGGCCGAGCAGCTCCTGGATGGCTCTGAGGTCCGCTCCGCCTTCGAGCAGATGGGTGGCGAACGAGTGCCTGAGGGCGTGCGGATGGACGGCTCCCTGAGTCGCCGCGTGGCGGGCCCAGACCCTGAGGCGGCGACGCACGTCGGACGTGGAGAGGCGCCGTCCGGACTTGGACAGGAACAGCGCGGGGTCGCCGCTCTTGCCCCCCAGCGCCGCCCGCGCGCGCTCGAGGTAGTCGCCGACCGCGGCCAGCGCCTGCTCGCCCACGGGCACGAACCGGGTCTTGCCGCCCTTGCCCTCGACGCGCACCTGCTCGGCGTCGAAGTCGATCGAGCCGTGGTCGAGGTTGACCAGCTCCTCCGCTCTGAGCCCGCAGGCGTACGCGAGCTCGAACAGCGCCCGGTCGCGCAGCTCGAGCGGCGTGGTGGCGGGGATGCGATCGAGCAGCTCGGCCACGTCGGCGGGCTTCATGGTGCGCGGCAGCGCCTGCGGCAGCTTGGGCGACGGGACCAGGTCGGCCGGGTTGGAGGCCATGGCGCCGTGTTCGACCATCGAGCGGAAGAACGCGCGGGCCGAGGCGAGCTTGCGGGCCAGCGTGCGCGGGGCGGCCCCGCGGTCCGACTGGCGGGCGGCGTACCCGCGCAGCACGCGGTAGGTCACGGCGGCCGGCTCGATCCCCTGGGCCGCGGCCCAGGTGGCGAGCTCGCCGATGTCGGCGCCGTACGCCCGCCGCGTGCGCTCGGCGGCACCGCGGCGCTGGAGGTCGCGATCGAAGCGCCGCATGGCCTCGGCCCACGACTCGCTAGCGTGGCCGGGCGTGGCCGTGTTCTTCATCGACACCTCCACGGGTCAGGTGGCGACCCAGCGCCAGCTCGTGGAGGCGGGCATCGCCCCGCCGGACAAGCCGCCGGAGCTGCCCTGGCTGCGGATCCAGGGGACGGGGGACGCCACCACGATGTGGTACGCGGTCATGCGCAAGGAGGTTCGTGAGGGCGTCTTCATCGGTGCTCTCTGCTTTCGCCACCAGGACCACCACGCCTCTTTGCTGCAGCAGGGCTGGCAGGAGGTGCCGGTCCCGGAGATCGCCGCGCCGGGCTAGGCGAAGAACGTCAACTGCGGCTGGGTAAGGAGGCGAGGGAGCCGACCGATTCGGCGGTCCGTGGCGCTTGACGTCGATATCCGACGCAAACGCGCCATCCGCCGGCGGATGGCGCCTTGACGGACATATACGCGGTTAACGCGCCAGCGCCGACCACCGGCAGCGCTGGCTCACCCACCTCCTTACCCAGCCGCAGTTGACGTTCGCCGAGCCCGCCGCGCGGCTAAGCGATGTAGACCGGGGCGCCGACCGGCACCTGGTCGTAGAGCTCGACCACATCCGGAATCAGCATGCGGATGCAGCCGTGCGAGGCGGCGGTGCCGATCGAGCCCGTGGCGTCGGTCCCGTGGATGCCGGCGCCGTCGTAGATCCCCATCCAGCGCGCCTTGAGCGGGTTCTGCGGCGTGCCGCCCGGGACCACGGTGCCCGCCAGGTCCCCCGCCCAGTCGGAGTTCGGCACGGACCAGGCCGGATTGACCGCCTTGTTCTGGACGTTGTAGAGGCCGGCCGGCGTCTCCAGCCCGACCTGGCCGACCGCGATCCCGTACGTCTTGTGCAGCTTGAGGTTCTTGTAGAACGAGAGCTGGAAGGCGCCGCGGTTGACGACGATGACGGCGGGATACTTCTCGGCCAGCTCCTCGGTGGTCACCTTCGGCTCGACGACGCGAGTCTTGACGCGGGCGATCCGCGTCTGGCCCATGTCGAGCAGCTCGCTGCGGATCTCGCGGCGGAGCCGCGCGGCCCGGATGGCGAGGCCGTCGCGCGACTCGCTCGGCTCCACCTGGCCGCTCTCGAGGTCGAGCGCCGCGTCGCGCGGCTCGACCTCGAGCCGGCGCTCGACGCGGTCCACGATCCTCCGCACCGCGGCCTCGGAGTAGATGATCTTGGCCTCGACGCGAGCGTCGAGCTCCGTGCCGCGGACCTCGCGCCACGTCCGCGTGAAGACGTTGCCCCTGGTCGAGGCGGCCATCGCGCGGTCGACCGAGCCCTCGAGATCGACGGCCACCTGGGCCTGCTCCGGCGTCAGCGTGAAGCGGCGGCCCTTGTAGCGCACGCTCACGGGACGGCTCAGCGGGTCGAGCAGCGAGGCCTCGAGCTTGGCCCGCGCGGCCGCGGGCGTGAGGCCGCCGACATCGATTCCGTTGACCGTCACGCCGTCGGCGATCCGCGTCCGCACCTCGCGGTCGTAGGCGTACAGGGTGCCCGCCCCCACGAGGAGCACGGTGATGGTGAGCACGAGGACGGCGATCAGGCGACGCGACATGGGGGTTGGAAGATGGTAGAGGGGAGCCCGGATCGAGAGAAACCCTGCAACCGCGCTGGCGTTACACGGTGCCCTTGCGGCGCACGCTGGGGCTCCAGCGTAGGAACTCCTCGACCTCGTGTTCGTAGCGGTACGGCTCCCCTTCCCCGTGCCGCAGCGGCCGGGCGCGCAGCGCCTCCGCGTGCTTGAGGACCGCCTCGCGGCTCGTGTAGCCGAAGCTGTAGCCGGCCGCCTTGAGCTTGCGGTTGTCGAGCCCGCGGCCGTAGCGCAGCTGGTTGAGCACCTCCGACGAGATGCGCACGCCGAGCGGCCGCAGGGCGGTGGCGGCGAGCGAGCTGCCCCACGGCGGCAGGATCGGGGCGAGTGGCTTGCCGAGCAGCGAGGCGACCTCCGACAGCGCGAGCACGCCGTCGCCGGCCGCGTTGTGGATGCCGGGCAGGTCCCGCTCGACGGCGAAGCGCAGCACGCTCACGAGGTCGTCCTCGTGGATGAACTGATAGCGCGGGTCGAAGCCGAGGATGCTCGGCACGGCGGGCAGCGCGAACAGGCGCGTGTGCGTGGTGCGCTGGTCGGGACCCAGCGCGTTGCAGAAGCGCAGCACGGTGACCGTGACCTCGGGGTTGCGCTGCGCGAAGCCCTCGACCGCCTTCTCGGCCTCCACGATGTCCGACTCCAGGCGCGTGCGCGGCGCGTGCGGGCGGCGCATCGTCTCGGTGAAGAAGGCCGGGTCGTCCTGCTCGCAGCCGTAGTAGTGGGCGGAGGACTTGAAGACGACCTTGCGCACCGGCGAGTCCGGACCGCCGCAGGCCGCGAGGATGTTCATCGTCCCGATCACGTTGGTCTCGTGCGCGACGCGCGGCGAGGCCTGGAGCGGGTCGACCACCAGCCGCGCGTCGACCACCGTGTCGATCTCCGCCGCGTGCACGATCCGGCGCAGCAGTGCGTGCTGGAGGCCGACCCGGACGAACTCGGTGCGCTCGAGCTCGCAGGTCGGGTCGTCGGGGCTGACGCCGATGATGGCGTCGACCGAGGGGTCCTGCTCGATCGCCTGGGCCAGCCGCCCGCCCCAGTAGGTCGAGACGCCGGTGACGAGGACGCGCCGCGAGGTCATCCCAGCCACACCGAGCGACGCCGGGAGACGAGGTCGATCAGCTCGTCCTGGATCCGTGAGCGGATGTCGTCGGCGACCGTCTGCACGAGCCCCTTGTCGTCCCACGGCCGCTCGCCCCACTGGTCGGTCGCGACCGGCTCGAGGAAGCGGATCCGGAACTTGGCCGGCAGGTAGGCGGCGCCGAGCAGCCCGAAGTGCGGGAACAGCGGCGTGACCGGGAAGTAGATCAGCCGCGTGAGGCGCTGGAGCGGCGCGATCTGGGCGAACGTCGGCATCGCCTCCTCGGCGCCCATGACGGCGATCGGGACGATCGGGGCGCGAGCCCGCATCGCCGCCTCCACGAAGCCGCCGCGGCCGAAGCGCCGCAGCCGGTAGCGGTCCTTGTAGAGCTTCTCGGTGCCCTTGCGGCCCTCCGGGAAGACGAGCACGAGCTGCTGCTCGTCGTGCAGCAGGCGGTGCACGTTGGCCGGGTGGGCGGGCACGCCGCCGATCTTGTTCACCAGCATGGCCAGGCCGGGATAGCCCTTGAAGAAATGCTCGACGGTCATGTGCAGGGATCGCGGCCGGGGGTGCTCCTCCTTGATCGCCTTGCCGATCATCGCCGCGTCGGGCGGCAGCGCGCCGGCATGGTTGGAGACCAGCAAGGCGCCGCCGGTGGCCGGGACGTGCTCGATCCCCTCGACGTCGCAGCGGAACCAGTAGTGGTAGAGGAACTCGTACAGCGTGGCGTCGACCAGCCCCTCGACGCGTTCCGAGCGGCCCCAGTCGGTGACCCGGCGGTCGGGCTCGATCGCGGGCAGCAGCGCCCGCAGGTCGTCGGTCGCCGGCGCGGCGGGGAGGGCCGGCTGCTCGCTCATGCCGCCCTGGCGAGCACGGGCTCGAGCCGGCGCGCCAGCGTCGGCCAGTCGGGTGCGCACACGATGTCCTCCTCCTCGCACAGCTCGCGGTTCCAGGGATGCTCGATCGTGGCGGTCGTGATACCCGCCTCGACCGCCTTCAGGAGCGTCACCGGCGAGTCGTCGATCAGGAGGTCGATGCCGATCTCGCGGCAGCGCGCGACCTTGTCGAACGAGCAGTAGAGCTCGTCATACGAGAGGCCGATCCGCGCGAGCCAGCGCTCGGTGGCGTCGTGAGCCTCGGCCGTGCGGTGGGAGGTCACGTGGATGAAGTGACCGGCCTCGTGCCAGGACGTGATCGCGTCGACCGCGCCCGGGTAGGGCTCGGCAGCCAGCACGTTGGCCTCGGTATGGGTCTCCGCGACGCAGACGCTCGCCTGCTCGGGGCGCAGCCGGGCGATCCTCCAGGTGAGCTGGTCCTCGTAGCGCAGGTCGACGCCGAAGCGGCGCTTGGCGACCGCCGCGAACTGGTCCCAGTAGTCGTGCAGGGTGGAGTCGATGTCGACCGCGATGCGCACGGCCCTCTACCCTAGAGCGCCGTGCCGAGCGTCTACCAGGATGCGTTGGGAAGGGCCCGCAGCGGGGTGTTCCGCCCGGGCCCGGACTCCACCTACGCCGATGGCGACGACAGCTCCTGGATGAGCATCGACTGGCCGGCGATGACGCGCCGGCTGACGATCGACGGCAGGTCGGTCTGCGTGATCGACACGCGGCGGGGACGGACCGCCCCTGCTCTTCATCCACGGGCTCGGCGGGATCTGGCAGAACTGGCTGCTCAACATCCCGGCCTTCATGGGCACCCACCGCTGCGTCGCGATCGATCTGCCCGGCTTCGGCCTGTCCGAGCTGCCCGCGGGCGAGATCTCGATCCCCCGCTTCGCACGGACCGTCGACATGCTGTGCGACGAGCTCGGGCTCGAGGAGCCGGTGGTGATCGGCAACTCGATGGGCGGCTTCGTCGGCGCGGAGCTGGCGGTCTCGTTCCCGACGCGGGTCACGAAGCTCGTGCTGGTCGCGGCCGCCGGGCTCTCCACCGAGTACCTGTCGCGCGAGCCGCTGCTGGCCGGCGCGCGCGCCTTCATGGTCCTGACCGCCCGCACGGGCCTGCGCGGCTCGCCGGTGGTCAAGCGCCGGCGGCTGCGGCGGCTCGCGCTGCAGCCGATCGTGCGCTACCCGGAGCGGCTGTCGATCCCGCTCGCCAGCGAGCTCGTCCAGGGGGCCAACGCCCCCGGCTTCCTCGACTCCTTCGAGGCGCTGATGAGCTACTCGTTCCGCGACAACCTCAAGCGGATCGACGCGCCGGTGCTCATCGTCTGGGGGCGCAACGACATCCTCGTGCCGGTCGCGGACGCCGAGATGTTCGAGCACCTGATCGGCGAGAACGCCCACCATGTGGTCTTCGAGGACACGGGCCACCTGCCCATGCTCGAGCGCCCGTCGCGCTTCAACGAGCTGCTCGGCGCGTTCCTCGCCGACGAACGCGCCCCTGAAGCGGGCGTCGAGGGCGTCAGCGCGTGACCGCGCCCTCGGAGGCGCTCGAGACCAGCTTCGCGTACTTGGCCAGCACGCCGTCTCTGACGGCCGCCGGCGACTCGTAGGCCTCGACGCGGCGGGCGATCTCGTCGTCGGGCAGGTCGACGTCGAGCCGCCGGCTCGCGACGTCGATCGTGATCGTGTCGCCGTCCTGGACGGCGCCGATCGGGCCGCCGTGGACGGCCTCGGGGGCGACGTGGCCGACCATGAAGCCGCGCGTGGCGCCGGAGAAGCGGCCGTCGGTGAGCAGGGCGACGGAGTCGCCCAGCCCCTCGCCCATGATCGCCGCGGTGACGGCGAGCATCTCGCGCATTCCGGGGCCGCCGGCCGGGCCCTCGTTGCGGATGACGACGACGTCGCCGGCCTGGATGTCTCCGTGCGTGACGGCGGCCATCGCCGCCTCCTCGTCCTCGAAGACGCGCGCCGGCCCGGCGTGGTGGACGCGCTCGTGGCCCGAGAGCTTCACCACGCAGCCGTCGGGCGCGAGGTTGCCGCGCAGGATCGCGATGCCGCCGGTCGGCTTGAGCGGGTCGGCGAGCGGTCTGACGACCTCCTGGCCCGGTGTCTCGGTCGCCGCGCGGGCGAGCTCGCCGATGGTCTGGCCGTGCACGGTGGCCGCGTCCTCGTGCAGCAGGCCGGCCTCGAGCAGGCGGGCGGCCACCACGGCGGTCCCGCCGGCGGCGTGCATGTCGGTGGCCACGAAGCGGCCGCCGGGCTTGAGGTCGCACAGCAGCGGGGTCTGCGACGCGATGCGGTCGAAGTCGTCGATCGAGAGCTCGAGCCCGGCCTCGCGGGCGACGGCCAGCAGGTGCAGCACGCCGTTGGTGGAGCCGCCGCTCATGGCGATGGCGGCGATCGCGTTCTCGAGCGCGTCGTGGGTGATGATGTCGCTCGGCCGCTGACCGCGGGCGAGCACGTCCATCACCATCACGCCGGAGTCGTAGGCCGCCTGCGCCTTGCTCTGGTCCTGCGCCGGGATGTCGCTCGGGCCCATCGGCGAGATCCCGAGCATCTGGAAGGCCATCGCCATCGTGTTGGCGGTGAACTGGCCGCCGCAGGCGCCCGCGCCGGGGCTCGCGACGTCCTCCAGCGCGGTCAGCTCCTCGTCGGTGATCTTGCCCGCGGCGTGGGCCCCGACGGCCTCGAAGACGTCCATGATCGTGACGTCCTTGCCGTTGTAGTGCCCGGGCGGGATCGAGCCGCCGTAGAGCATCAGGCCGGGCACGTCGAGCCGCGCCAGGGCCATCACGGTCCCGGGGATCGTCTTGTCGCACGCGCTGAGGGCGACCACGGCGTCGAACAGGTGACCGCGGGCGACGAGCTCGATCGAGTCGGCGATCACCTCGCGGCTGACCAGGCTCGTCTTCATGCCGCTCGTGCCCATGGTGATGCCGTCCGAGATGGCGACGGTGTTGAACTCCATCGGCGTGCCGCCCGCCGCGCGGACGCCCTCCTTGACCTTGGCGGCCAGCGCGCGGTGGTTGAAGTTGCACGGCATCGTCTCGGTCCAGGAGTGGGCGACGCCGATGATCGGCTTGGAGAGCGCCTCGTCGTCGAAGCCGATGCCCTTCAGGTACGCGCGGGCGGCGGCCCGCTCCGGGCCTTCGGTGAGCGCGCGCGAGTTGTGCTTGGGATCGAGGCCGGCCATTCGCCGTGGAGCCTAGAACCCGAGCGTGCCCGGGTTGTTCGGCCGTGCGGGCGGGGGCGCCGCGGGGCCCGGATCGGCCGAGGCGCGGCGGGCGAGCCGCTCGCGCTCCCAGCGGCCGAGGCGCCAGATGTCCCGGTGGACCTGCTTGGGGTCGATCTGGCGGCCGGGAAGGTGCAGGTTGGCCTCGGAGATCAGGCGCCGCTCGTCACCCTTGAGCGCCATCCACTTGGCGAGCACGTCGTCGGAGTCCGGCAGCCGCGCCGAGCCGTAGGGGCGCGTCTCGTCCGGGAACTCGACGCAGTACTCGTTGAGCAGCTGCCCGGTCTGGGGCAGGTAGGCCACGATCGGCTTGTGCGGGTAGACCAGGTAGGCGTAGGGCACGCCGCGCAGGTCGCGCGACGCATCCGCGGGGAGCCCGGCCTGGCCGCCCCAGACGCGGATGAACCCGAGGTCGCGGTACATCGCCCACTCCTCCTCGTTCACGCACGACTTGAGCAGCTCGCGGGCTCGCTGCTCGGCGCGCCGCTCGCGGCCGGGGTCGTGGGAGGCGGGGACGCCGCGCTTGCGCGCCTCGCGGCGGGCTCGCCGGTCGTCGAGCCGGCGCTCGATGTACGGCCAGCTGATCTCCGAGAGCAGCGCCAGGACGACCAGGGCGGTGGCGCAGAGCGCGACGGTCACGCGCGTGTCCCGCAGATGGTTGATTCCGCGAGCCCGCGCGGTCGTGGGGGTCGTGGAATCAGCCATCTAGCCCGCGCCGCCCGCCGCGCGCGGGAAGAAGATGACGCGATCGGTCGTGGCCGGGATGTCCTCGAATGCGGTGATCATCTCGGCCTCGCGCCGGCCCGTGTGGGTGGTGAGCGGCACGGCCGCCCACATCCCCTGGTCGAGCTGGCGGCGGAACTCCTCGACAAGGCGCTCGGCGTCTTCGGCGATCTCGAGATCGCCTTCGGCGATCAGCTGCTCGCCGTGACCCGGGCGCATGCGGAGGAACTTCATGCGCGCCGATTATGCCAGAGGACCTGTGGCCGCCCGGCGGCGTGTTGCGCAAGCTGCGTCAGGGAGAAGACGTCGACCGGTCCGGCGCCCGCGCCCAGGCCTCTGAGGCCGTCGCGCACGGCATCGCCGGCGATCTGCCTCGCGGCGCGGGCCGCCTCGAGCGGGCTGTGGCCGAGCGCCAGATGGGCGGCGAGCGCCGACGAGTGGGTGCAGCCGGAGCCGTGGGCGGCGCCGTCGGGATGGCGCTCGCCGGGGATCCGCTCGAACGACTCGCCGTCGAAGAACAGGTCGGTCGCCTCGTCACGATGGCCGCCCGTGATCACCACGTTCGCGGGTCCGAGGGCGTGCACGCGGCGGGCGAGCGCCTCGACGTCGTCCTCGGCGCCCGGTTCGTCGGCGCCCGCCAGCACCCGCGCCTCCGGCACGTTGGGCGTCACGACCGTGACGCGCGGCAGCAGCTCCTCGACGATCGCGGCGCGTGCCGGCTCGTCGAGCAGGACCGCGCCCGACTCGGCGACCATCACGGGGTCGAGCACGACGGGCGTGGCCGGGTCGAGCAGCTCGAGCGCCTCCCGGACGGCGCGCACGGTGTCGGCGGTGCCGAGCATGCCGATCTTCACGGCATCGACGCCGATGTCCTCGGCGACGGCACGGACCTGCTCGACGATGAACGCGCCCGGCACCGGATGGATGCCGGTCACGGCCACGGTGTTCTGTGCCGTCAGTGCCGCGATCGCCGTCATCCCGTGCACGCCGCAGCGGGCGAAGGCCTTGAGGTCGGCCTGGATGCCGGCGCCGCCGCCCGAGTCGGACCCGGCGATCGACAGAACCGCTGGCACGGGACGCTCGTTCACGCGGGCCAGGGTAGAAAACGACGGGCACATCAGGGCAGGCGCTCATAGCGCCCTCCGAAACCGCGGCGGATGAGCCCGAGACCCTCCAGCTCGCTGAGCCCGGCCAGGATCGCGCGCGGCTCGAGCCCGTGGGCGGCGAGCATCGGCAATGTCGAGTGGCCGGCGCCGACGGCGTCGAGCAGCTCCTGCAGCTCCGGCTCCAGCGTCAGCCCGGCGGCGGCCGTCTCGTAGCTGTCGCCGGTCAGCTCGGTGAGCGCCTCGAGCACGTCGCGGACGCCGCGCACGAGCAGGGCGCCGTCGCGGATCAGGCCGTTCGTGCCGGTGGCGACCGAGCAGTTGACGCGGCCGGGCACCGCGGCGACGGTGCGCCCGAGCTCGGCGCCGAGGTCAGCGGTGGTCAGCGAGCCGGAGCGCTGCGTCGCCTCGACGACGACCACGACCTGGGCGAGCGCGGCGATCAGGCGGTTGCGGGCGACGAAGGCCCAGCGGTGGATGCCGAAGCCGGGCGGCATCTCGCTGATGACGGCGCCGGCGGCGCGGACGGCGGCGTGCAGCTGCCGCTTGGAGGCCGGGTACGGCCGGTCGGCGCCGCCGGCCAGGACCGCGACGGGGGCGGTCACGCCCTCCAGCGCGCCGGCGTGGGCGGATGCGTCGACGCCGAGCGCCAGGCCCGAGACCACGTTCACGCCGGCGGCCGACAGCCCGCGGCCGAGCTCGCGGGCGATGGTGAGCCCGTAGGGCGTCGCCCGGCGGGCGCCGACGACGGCGACCGCGCCCGGCGACCCGACGCACGCGGGGTCGCCCGCGACGTGGATGACCGCCGGCGGGTCCGCGAGGTCGCGCAGGCACGGCGGGTACCCGTCGTCGCAGTGGCAGATCGCCGCCAGCCCGGCCTCACGGACGGCGGCGCGCGCGGCGCGCGGGTCGAACCCGTCGTAGCGCGCCCGCACCCGCGAGCTCTCGCAGGCGTCGAGCAGCGACTCGTCGGCGCGCGCGAGGACGCGCCCGGGAGCGTCGCGCTTGCGCCACTCGACGTCGAGCCAGCCGGCCAGCGCGGCCACGAGGTCGGTCCGCCGCAGGCAGTCGTCACACGCCGTCATGCCGCGGCGGCCAGCGCGGCCGCGAGATCGGTGCGCCGCAGGCAGTCGTCGCACGCCGTCATGCCGCGGCGGCGAGGTCGGGCTGCTCGAGCCGCAGGCCGGCGGCGATGTGGACGTGGTCGGGGCCGACGCAGTCGCTGGCCTCGAGGTCGGCGACCGTGCGTGCGACGCGCAGCACGCGGGTGTGGCCGCGGGCGCTGAGGCGGTGACGATCGTGCAGCTCGTAGAGCAGGCGCAGCGCGCTCGGCGTCGGCTCCGCGACCTCGCGCATCACGCGCGGTGTCATCTGGGCGTTGCAGGAGATGCCGTAGACCGCCAGGCGGCGCGACTGGCGCTCGCGGGCCTCGATCACGCGGGCGCGGACGATCGCCGAGGCGGGCGCCGACTCCTCGCGCAGCGCGGTGGCGGTGGGCCGGCCGACCGGGACCAGGACGTCGATGCGGTCGAGCAGCGGGCCGGAGAGCCGGCGCTGGTGGCGCGCGAGGTCGGCCGCCGTGCAGCGGCACGCCTCCTCCCCCATCCCGCACGGGCAGGGGTTGGACGCGGCGACGAGCATGAAGCGGGTGGGGAACGCGACCACCTGCTGCGAGCGGACGATCGTCACGTGGCCGTCCTCGAGCGGCTGGCGCAGCGCCTCGAGGCTCGAGCGCACGAACTCCGACAGCTCGTCGAGGAACAGGACGCCGTGGTGGGCGAGCGTCGCCTCGCCGGGCAGCGGCTGCGAGCCCCCTCCGACCAGGCCGGACGAGGAGATCGTGTGGTGCGGCGCGCGGAAGGGGCGCTGGACCACCAGGCCGTGGCCGTCGTGGAGCCCGGCGACCGAGTGGATGCGCGTGACGTCGACCGCCTCGGCGGCGGTCATCGGCGGCATGATCGAGGGCAGGCGCCGCGCGAGCATCGTCTTGCCGGTCCCGGGCGGGCCGTGCATGAACAGGTTGTGACCGCCGGCCGCGGCGACCTCGAGGCCGGGAATGAGCGCGTTCTGGCCGCGAACGTCCGCCAGGTCGAGCAAGGGGTCGGGCTCGACCTCGGCCGGCGGATCCGGGACCGGGGGCGGGTCGGCACGCCCGGCCAGCACTTCGACCGCCTCGCGCAGCGACTCGATCCCGAGCACCCTGACCCCCGGGACCAGCGCCGCCTCGCGCGCCCGTGCCAGCGGCAGCAGCAGGCGCTCGAGCAGGTGCCGGCGCGTGCCCTCCGAGATGGCGAGCGCGCCGCGGATCGGGCGCACGTCACCCGTCAGCGACAGCTCGCCCACGATCGCGGTGCCATCGACCTCGTCCTGCTCGAGCTGGTCGGAGGCGACGAGGATCGCGATCGCCAGCGGCAGGTCGAAACCCGGGCCGATCTTGCGCAGGTACGCGGGCGCGAGGTTGACCGTGATCCGCTTCGACGGGAACTCGTGGCCGGAGTTGACGATCGCGGCCCGCACCCGCTCACGGGCCTCGCGGACCGCCTTGTCCGCGAGCCCGACGATCGTGAAGGCCGGGAGGCCGAGGCGGATGTCGGCCTCGACCCACACGCGCCGCGACTCGACGCCGTCGAGGGCGAAGGTGGTGACCCGGGCGATCACGGCTCAGAACGCCGCCTGAAGGTGGTCGAGCCGGACGAGCTCGCCGCGGTCGTCGAGCGTGACGCCGACGGCGTCGAACCGCAGCTCGGCGCCGAACGGCCGGTCCGTGACCTTGGCGAGCCAGGCCGCCGCCATCATGCGGACCTGCTTCTGCTTCTTCTCGTGCAGGTTGTCGTGCCAGGGCCCACTGCCCAGGCGGCGCGACTTGACCTCGCAGAAGACGATCGTGGCCTCGTCCTCGTCGGCCAGGATCAGGTCGAGCTCGCCGAACCGGGTCCGGTGGTTGCGGGCGAGCACCCGGTAGCCGAGGCGCGAGAAGTGCTCCGCGGCCAGCTCCTCGCCGCGCCGGCCCAGCTCCTTCGTGCGGTCCGTCTGCATGACGCGAGCGACCGTACGCGGGGTCGCGTCACGGATCAGCACGTGTCGGTGACGACTTCGTGCCGATCATGTGACTTCTTCGAGTAGTCCCGGGAACGCCTCCCGGGCGCCTCTCGGACCTCAGAGCGCGAGCTGCTGGTACGCCATCGACTGGAACGACATCCGGTGCAGCGGCGAGACGCCCAGCTTCTCGATCGCGGCGCGGTGCTCGGGTGTCGAGTAGCCGACGTGCACCGCGAATTCCCACCCTGGATACCGCTCCTCCATCCGATGCATGAAGCGGTCGCGGGTGACCTTGGCGATCACCGAGGCGGCGGCGATCGAGGCGCTCAACGCGTCGCCGCCGACCACGGGGCGCTGGTCGAAGCCCGTGGCGGGCACCGGGAAGCCGTCCGAGAGGCACAGGCAGCCTTCACGCCCGACGCGCTTCAGCACGTCCGACAGGGCGGCCAGGTTCGTCACGTGCAGGCCGCGCTCGTCGATCCCGCGCACGCAGCGCGAGGTGACGGCCACGCGGGTCGCGATCCGCAGCACCTTCGGGTAGAGCTCCTCGCGCATCTCGGCGCTGTGCTGCTTGGAGTCGTTCAGGGCGGAGAGCGCGCGCAGGTCTGAGAGGGTCACGCGCTCGTAGTCGAACAGGACGGCGGCCGCCACGAGCGGGCCGGCCAGGCACCCGCGCCCGGCCTCGTCGGCCCCCGCCACGAACCGCACGCCGAGACCGCGATCGAACCTGAACAACCGGCTGCCCGAGGTGCGCTTGCGGCGGCGGCCGGACTTGGCCTGGAGCCGCCGATCATCCGCGGCGCCGCGGGAATCGGTGGATTCAGGCTTAGAGGAGGCCGATCTTCTTGGGGGGCCAGTAGGTGGCGAATGCCTCGCCGATGATCCATTCCTCCGGGACGGGTCCCCAGAACCGGCTGTCGTCGGAAGCCCCACGGTTATCGCCCATCATGAAGTAGTGACCGGCGGGAACTGTGATCTCGCTCGGGAAGTCGCATCCGTCGCCGCCACCACACGGCTGCGCGAACGGCTCATCCTGGGGCTCGCCGTTGAGGATCACGCGGCCGTCATCGAGCCGCAGCCGGTCGCCCGGACCGGCCACGACACGCTTGATGAAGTTCACGTCCGCCTTCTCAGCGCTGGGCTGCGTGCAGACCTGACCCTGAGGCGGCGGGCCGCCCCCGCACTCGCGGCCCTGCTCCGCACCGGCGGGCGGGTGGAAGACGACGACATCGCCGACGTCCGGGTCCGCGAAGCGCGCGCCGATGCGGTTGACCAGCACGCGCTGGCCGATCTCGAGCGTCGGCACCATCGACTCGCTCGGGATCCGGTACGGCTTGACGAGGAAGGCCTGGATGCCGAGCGCGAGTCCCAGCGCCACGGCGACGATGAGGACCAGCTCGAGAAGCGAGCCTGACGCCGACGACGTCTTCGCCGCCACGTTCCCTACTTGGTCTCGTTTTCCGCGGCGGGTTCGTCGGCCGCGGCCGGCTCCTCGGCCGCGGGCTCGTCGGGCGGAGCGGGCTCGTCTTCCGCGGCCGCTTCGCCGGGCTCGTCGGGCCGCGCCGCCGCGGACGGCGCAGAGTCGGCCGTGCGGCGGCCTCGGCGTCCGCGGACGCCTCGACCTCGGCGGTCTCCTCGGCCTCGGGAGTCGCCTCGGGCGTCTCCTCCGCCGCCGCTTCGGCCTCGTCCAGCGCCTGCTGGTCGATCGCCTCGCCCGGCACCTCCGCGTCCGCGGCGGCGGCAGCCTCGGCGGCGGGATCGTGCAGGAGACCGGCCTCGACGACTTCCTCCGGGCCGATGTAGCGGCGCTCGCGCACACGTGCGCGCTTGCCGACGCGGCCGCGCAGGTAATAGAGCTTGGCCCGCCGGACGTCGCCGCGCGCGGCGACCTCGATCCGCTCGATCTTGGGCGAGTGCACCGGGAACGTCCGCTCCACGCCGACGCCGAACGAGTTCTTGCGGACCGTGAAGGTCTCCCGCACGCCCTCGCCCTGCCGCTTGATCACGACGCCCTCGAAGACCTGGGTGCGGCGGCGGCTGCCCTCGACCACCTGGAAGTGGACGCGTACACGGTCACCGGACTGGAACGCCGGGACGCGGCGAAGCTGCTGACGCTCAAGCGTGTCGATGACGGTGCTCATACAAGGAAAGACCGCGGCGCCAGGCAGAGAGAAAGAGCGGCGACACGCGGGCGAATCATGGTAGCGAACGGCGGCGGCTCTGCTCACGGCGCCATTCGCGGATCCGCGCGTGGTGGCCGGAGAGCAGCACCTCGGGGACGGTCCAGCCCCGCCACTCGGCCGGCCGCGTGAAGTGCGGGTACTCCAGCCCGCCCTCCAGCGCGTCCGAGAACGACTCCTCGAGCGCCGACTCGTCCTTGCCGAGCACGCCCGGCAGCTTGCGCAGCACCGTGTCGGCCAGCACCATCGCCGCCAGCTCGCCGCCGGCCAGCACGTAGCGGCCGATCGACACCTGGTCGGTCACGAAGTGCTCGAGGATCCGCTCGTCGAAGCCCTCGTAGCGCCCGCACAGCAGCGTCAGATCCGCCTCGCCCGCGAGCTCGCCGGCCAGCGCGTCGTCGAGCAGCCGCCCGCCGGGCGTGAGCGCGATGACGCGCCGTGACGAGCGCAGCTCGACGGGATCGACCCCGTAGCGCGCCCGCAGCGCCGCCTCCATCACGTCGACGCGCAGCACCATCCCGGCGCCGCCGCCGAACGGCGTGTCGTCGACCTGGCCCCAGTTGAGCGGCGTCGACTCGCGCGGGTCGATGCACTCGAGCGAGTGCCCGAGCGCCAGCGCGTTCTCACGTGGCGCTGGGTCCGGAACCAGTCGAACCACGCCGGGAACAGCGTGAAGACGTCGATGTTCACTCGCCCACGAACTCCATGTCGACGTCGATCCGTCGCGCATCCATGTCGATCGAGCGGATCGCGTCGCGCACCATCGGGATCAGCAGATCGCCCACCTCGAGCACCTCGCAGGAGGGCAGCGCGACCATCCGCGCCACGACCCCCACCTCGCGCGAGCCGTCGACCACCGTGCAGCCGACCAGGTCGGCCGCCCAGAACTCGTCCTCGTCGAGGACCTCGGCGCATGAGGAGGTCGGCCGCCCCGCAGCGCCTCCGCGTCCTCGCGCGACGGAGCACCCCGAGAGCCGGAGGATCGGCCGCTCGGCGGTGCCCGCGAGGCGCTCGATCTCGAAGCGGCCGGCCGGCGACGATCACCGTCGCCGCCGAGCGCCAGCGAGCGGGCCCGCACCACGTGGAACGAGCCGTCGAGCCCGTGCGGCCGGCCGACGCGCCCGGCCGGCGCCAGCTCACTCGACGATGTCGACGAGGACGCGCCGGTTGTCCTTGACCGCGGCGGCCTTGACGACGCGTGCGGAGGGCCTGGGCGGTGCGCCCGCCGCGTCCGATGACCTTGCCGTAGTCATCGTCGGCGACCGACAGCTCGAGCACGAGCGTGCCGTCGTCCTCCTCGAACTCCTCGACCTCGCACCTGCTCCGGCTGGTCGACCAGCTGCTGCGCCAGGTAGTCGAGCAGCTCCCGCACGGGCGACCTAGCGCGCGATGCCCTGCGTCTTGAGGAGCTTCTGGACCGGTCGCTCGGCTGGGCGCCGCGGTCGAGCCAGTGGCGGATCCGCTCCTCGTTGAGCACGATCGTCGAGGGGTCGGTCTGCGGCGTTGTAGCGCCCGAGCGTCTCGATGAAGCGCCCGTCGCGGGGAGAGCGGCGGTCGGCGACGACGACGCGCCACATCGGGATCCTTCTTCCCGCCGACGCGGGTGAGTCGCATGCTGACTGCCATATCGGCGCGGCAGGATAGCGGAACGGGTCGGCGTTGGGGGGTGGGTGGGCGGGATCAGCGTCTCATGAGCTGGCCGAGATCGGGCATCTTGCCCTGCTGCAGCCCGCGCATCATCTTGCGCATCTGGTCGAACTGCTTGACGAGCTGGTTGACCTGCTGGACGCTCGTGCCGCTCGCCCTTGGCGATCCGCAGGCGGCGCGAGCCCTTGATCAGCTCCGGGTGGCGGCGCTCGTACGGCGTCATCGAGAGGATGATCGCCTCGACGCGGTCGAGCTCGCGGTCGTCGACCTTCATCTTCGACAGCTGGTGGCCGGCGAGGCCGGGGATCATCCCCAGGATCGAGGTCAGCGGGCCCATCTTGCGGATCCGCTTGAGCTGGTCCAGGAAGTCCTCGAGCGTGAACTGGTTCTTGCGGAGCTTGCGCTCGAGCTCCTTCGCCTCGTCCTCCTCGACCTGCTGCTCGGCCTTCTCGATGAACGACAGCACGTCGCCCATGCCGAGGATGCGCTGGGCCATCCGGTCGGGGTGGAAGCGCTCGAAGTCGCCGAGCTTCTCGCCGGTGGAGGCGAACATGATCGGCTTGCCGGTGACCGCCTTGACCGACAGCGCGGCGCCGCCGCGGGCGTCGCCGTCGAGCTTGGAGAGGATCACGCCGTCGAACTGGGCGACCTCGGCGAACTGCTCGGCGACGTTGACGGCGTCCTGGCCGGTCATCGCGTCGACCACGAGCAGCACCGACATGCGGCTTGACCCGCTTCTTGATGCCGCGCCAGCTCCTCCATCAGCGCCTCGTCGACGTGCAGGCGCCCGGAGGTGTCGACGATCAGGACGTCCTTGCCGTCGCGCTTGGCCTGGTCCAGCGCCCAGCCCGCGATGTCCACGGGGTCGCTGGTCGGTGCCCTGCTCGTAGACCGTCGCTCCCGCCTGCGTGCCGACCTTGACGAGCTGCTCGACCGCCGCCGGCCGGTAGACGTCGCACGCCGCGACCGCGACCGACGAGTTGTTCTGCTCGCGCAGCATCTTCGCCAGCTTGGCCGTGGCCGTCGTCTTGCCCGAGCCCTGCAGGCCGGCCATCAGGATCACGGTCGGCGGGCGCGGCGAGAAGGTGAGCCCCGCCGACTGGCCGCCCATCAGCGCGGTCAGCTCCTCGTTGACGATCTTGACCACCTGCTGGCCCGGGTTGAGCTGCTTGCTGACCTCGATCCCGAGCGCGCGCTCCTTCACGGTCGCTCGTGAACTGCTTGACGACCTTGAAGTTGACGTCGGCCTCGAGCAGCGCGAGCCGGATCTCGCGCATGGCCTCGTTGATGTCGTCCTCGGTCAGCGCGCCGCGCTGGCGCACGCCGGCGAGCGTGCCTTGCAGCTTCTCCGACAGCGAGTCGAACAATGTGCCTCACAGGGTACGGTGCGCCACAGTGGAGCTCGATCTTCTCGTCATCGGATCGGGTCCCGGCGGGCAGAAGGCGGCCATCCAGGCCGCCAAGCTCGGCAAGCGCGTCGCCGTCGCCGAGCGCCAGGAACCGCCTCGGCGGCGTCTCGATCCATACCGGGACGATCCCCTCGAAGACGCTGCGCCAGGCGGTCCTCGAGCAGCTCGCCCAGCGGCCGCTCGACGTGCTGGACCCCACGCGGGTCGAGGAGACCGAGCAGCAGGTGCTCGAGCTGCTGATCGACCGCACGGCTCGCGTGGTGGCCGCCGAGACCGCGGATCGTCCGCGAGCAGTTCCGGCGCAACCGCGTCGGGCTGGCTGCCGGGCGAGGCGCGCGTTCGAGGACGAGAACACGGTCCAGATGCGACGACAACGACGAGCCGATCCACGCCGCGCCGGATCGTGATCGCCGTCGGGACGCGGCCCGCGCGGCCCGGCCTCGGTCGAGTTCGACGACCGGACGATCATCGACTCCGACGGCCTGCTCAAGCTCGAGCACCGCGTGCCGCGCTCGATGGTCGTCGTCGGCGCCGGGCGTCATCGGCGTCGAGTACGCGTCGATGTTCGGCGCGCTCGGGACGAAGGTCACGGTCGTCGACAAGCGCGACCGCGTGCTCACGCTTCCTGGACACGCGAGATCGGCGAGGCCTTCCAGTACCTGCTGCGGCGCCAGCAACGTCACCTTCCGGCTGCGCGAGCAGGTGGCCGGAGTGGACGTCGACGCCGATGCCCGCGGGCCGCGGGTGCGGCTGGAGTCCGGCAAGGAGATCGTGTCGCGGAGACCGTGCTGTACGCGATCGGCCGGCAGGGCGACACGGAGCAGCTCCAGCTCGACAGGGCGGGCCTCGAAGGCCGACGAGCGCGGGCGCATCCCGGTCGACGAGAACCACCGCACCGAGCGTGCCGCACATCTTCGCGGTCGGCGACGTGCGCGGGCGGCGGCCTGGCCGGCCACGGCGATGGAGCAGGGCCGGATCGCCACCCTGCACGCGTTCGACGAGCCGGTGCAGACGCTCCCCGAGCTCGATGCCCACCGGCGTCTACGCCGTGCCGGAGCTCGCCATGGTCGGCCAGACCGAGGAGCAGCTGACCGACGCCGCGATCCCCTACGTGACCGGCGTCGCGCGCTGGAGCGAGCTGGCGCGCGGCTGATGAGCGGCGACGAGGACGGCATGCTCAAGCTGCTCGTCGACCCCTCGAGACCGCTGCATCCTCGGCGTGCACGTGATCGGCACCGGCGCCACCGACCTCGTCCACATCGGCCAGGCGGTCATGGGCGGCGCGGCGACGATCGACTTCCTCGTCACGGCCGTCTTCAACTACCCGACCTTCGCCGAGTCCTACAAGGTCGCCGCGCTCGACGCGATGAACCGCATCAGGGGTTGAGCTCGGGCCGGCGCCGGGCGGGCCGGCGTCGGGCGCCGCGCGACCTCCTCGGCCGCCTCAGCGCGCTGCGGCGCGCGGCCTCCTCGGCGTCGGCGCGCGGCCGCCTCGCGCGCGTCCTCGCATCTCCTGGCGCGTCTTGGCGCTCGCCTTCGGCACGCTCGTCCGCGAACCGCTCGGTGAGGTTCGCCCAGCGCCTGGGTGAACTCGGTCGGGATCACGAAGACCTTGTTCGCCTGCGCCCTGCGCGAGCTGCGGCAGCATCTGCAGGTACTGGTAGGAGAGCAGCCGCTGGTCGGGCGCGCCGTCGTGGATCGCCTGGAAGACGGTCTCGATCGCCTTCGCCTCGCCCTCGGCGCGCAGGATCGCCGCCGTGCGCGCGCCCTCGGCCTTGAGCACGGCCGACTGCTTCTCGCCCTCGGCGGTGAGGATCTGCGACTGCTTGACGCCCTCGGCGGTGAGGATCGTCGCGCGGCGGTCGCGCTCGGCGCGCATCTGCTTCTCCATCGCCTCCTGGACGGTGCGCGGCGGCTCGACCGACTTGAGCTCGACGCGGTTGACGCGGATGCCCCATCTGCCGGTCGCCTCGTCGAGCACGACGCGCAGCTGCGAGTTGATCTGGTCGCGCGAGGTCAGCGTCTCCTCGAGCGTCATGCCGCCGATCACGTTGCGCAGCGTGGTGACGGTGAGCTGCTCGATCGCCTGCAGCGGGTTGGCGACCTCGTACGTCGCCGCCTTCGCGTCGGTGACCGTGAAGTAGATGACGGTGTCGATGCCGACCACGAGGTTGTCCTCGGTGATGACCGGCTGCGGCGGGAAGGAGACGACCTGCTCGCGCAGGTCGAGCAGCGGCTTCACGCGGTCGACGAACGGGATGATCAGCGCCAGCCCGGGGTCGAGCGTGCGGGTGTAGCGCCCGAGCCGCTCGACGATCCCGGCGCGCGCCTGCGGCACGATCTTGATCGCCGTCGCGGCGACGATGAACACGAACACGGCAACGACGATCAGGGCGATCAATCCGGCTTTCATCAGCGCCTCCTCTATTCGGCCACGAGCGCTGTCGCGCCCCTGATCTCGAGCACCTGCACGCGCGTGCCCGCCTCGAAGACTGCGTCCTCGTCGTACGGGCGCGCCGTCCAGATCTCGCCGTCGAGCCGCACGCAGCCCGCGTCCGTCGTCGCGATCCGCTCGACCACCGTGGCCGTGCGGCCCACGAGCGCCGCCGTGCCGGTCTTCAGCGACGGCGCCTGCCGGCGGTGCCGGAGCGCCAGCGGTCGCAGCGCGGCCAGCAGCGCGACCGAGACGACGAGGAAGGCGACCCAGCTCAGCGCCGTGGTGCCGCCGGCGCCGCGCGACGAGGCCGCGACGGGCGCGCCGCCGGCGAACGGCGCCAGGAAGAAGCTCAGCGTGGCGATCTCGCCCACGGCGAAGGCCACCGCGACGATCAGCCAGATCACCCATTCGTCCATGTCCTGGTTCGATCGTACCGTCAGCGCTGGCGATTCGGACAGGCCCTAGGTGTCGGTCCACACCCAGCGATCGCCGCGCGACGGGGAAGTCGAAGTAGCGATCCGGGTAGCGCTCGTCGCGCAGTGAAGTGCCACCACTCGTTCGCGTAGTCCTCGGGCGACGAAGCTCGACGGCGCGGTCAGCGCCAGCGCGAGCAGGCGCCGATCATGCCGTCAGGGCCCTGGCGAAGTCGTCGGCGTCGAACGGGCGCAGATCCTCGAGCTGCTCGCCGATGCCGATCAGCTTGACCGGGATGCCGAGCTCGTTCGCGATCGCCAGCGCGATGCCGCCCTTGGCCGTGCCGTCGAGCTTGGTGAGGACGATGCCGGTGACGTCGACGGCCTCGCCGAACAGCTTCGCCTGGCGGACCCCGTTCTGGCCGGTCGTGGCGTCGACGGTCATCAGCGTCTCGTGCGGCGCGTCCGGCATCTGCTTGGCGATCACGCGGCGGACCTTGGCGAGCTCCTCCATCAGGTTGTGCTGCGTGTGCAGGCGGCCGGCGGTGTCGATGATGATCACGTCGGCGCCTCGCTCGCGGCCTCGGGCGACGGCGTCGAAGGCGACGGCGCCGGGGTCGGAGCCCTCCGGGCCCTTGACGAGCGTCGACGTCGGCTCGTTCGGCCCAGCGCTCGAGCTGCTCGACCGCGGCGGCGCGGAACGTGTCCGCCGCGCCGACCACGACCTGCTGGCCGAGCGTGTTGCGCAGGTGCCAGGCGAGCTTGCCGATCGTCGTCGTCTTGCCGGTGCCGTTGACGCCGACCACGAGGATCACGGTCGGGTCGGGGCGGATGTCGATCTTGTCGTCGCCGGTGCGGGCGAGCTGCGGCCAGCAGCTCGGCCAGGCGGGCGGTGAGCGCCTCGCCGCCTGCGAGCTCGCCCTCCTCGGCCTCGCGCTCGAGCTTCTCGACCACCTCGGCGGTGGTGCGGGCGCCGACGTCGGCGTAGATCAGCGCCTCCTCGAGCCGCTCCCAGGTCGCCTCGTCGAGGTCGCCCTCGAACAGCGTGGCCTGGACCTCGGCGGCCAGCGCCTCGCGCGTCTTGCGCATCGATTCGCGCAGGCGGCCGAAGAAGCCGCGGCGCCGCTCCTCGCCCTGACCGGGGTCGGGCGCGTCCTCCTCGAAGGAGTGGCCGTCGCTGACGAACAGGTGATGCCAGTCGCGCGCCACTCAGCTCACCGCCGGGATCAGCTCGCGGCCGATCAGCTCGACCGCCCCCAGGTCGTGATGCCGGAGGTGCTGGAGCATCACGCGCTCCACGCCGGCCTGCTCGAGCGCCCGCAACTGCTCGGCCATCTCGTCGAGCGTGCCGACGATCCAGGCGGGATCGTGGTCGGCCGGATCGCCGTCGACGGCGAAGCTCGTCATCAAGGAGAAGCGGATCGGGTCGCGACCCGCCTCCGCGCATGCGGCCGCCACGCGCTCGCGCCGCTCGCGGCACTGCTCCAGCGTCGCGTAGACCGTGTTGTACTCGTCCGCCCAGCGAGCGGCGAGCGCGGCGCCGCGTGGCTTGGCGCTGCCGCCGGCGATCAGGTTGGGCTTGTGGACCGGCTTGGGCTGCGGGTCGGCCTGGTCGGAGCTGGTAGTGGCGGCCGTGGAAGTCGAACGGACCGTCGGTCCACGAGCGGTGGACGATCTCCATCTGCTCGGCCAGGCGGTCGAAGCGGGTCTTGACGGTCTCGAACGGGAAGCCGAACGCGGCGTGCTCGCCCTCGTGCCAGCCGGCGCCGAGGCCGAGCTCGACGCGCCCGCCCGAGACGTGGTCGGCCGTGACGACCTCGCGGGCGAGGGTGGACGGGTGGCGGAAGGTGGCGGGCGAGACGAGCGTCCCGAGCCGCAGGGACGTGGTGATGGCGGCGAGTGCGTTGAGCGTGGCCCACGCGTCGAGCGAGCCGCCCGGCCCGCCCGCGAGCGGCATGTAGTGATCGGAGCGGAACAGCGCCTCGAAGCCCGAGGCCTCGGCGGTCTCGGCGAGGGCGCGCCACTGGTCCCAGGTCACGCCCTCCTGGCCCTCGATCATCAGGCAGACACGCACGGTGGCGGACAATACGTGGATGCGGCAGCGGATCGAGGTGCGGCGCGTGCGCGGGGACGACCCCGCGGCGCGCGGGCTCGTGGCGGCTATGGAGGCGTGGGTGGGCGAGCATTTCGGACCGGCCACGCCCGATCGCACCTCGACGGTGACGGCCGAGGAGATGGTGCCGCCGGCCGGCGCCTTCGTCGTGCGTCTACGTCGACGGCGAGCCCGTGGCCGGCGGCGGCGTGCGGCGGCTGGAGGACGGCGTGGCGGAGATCAAGCGCATGTTCGTGGTCCCGGACGCGCGTGGCCGCGGGCACGGGCGGCGCGTGCTGGAGGAGCTCGAGGCCGCGGCGGCCGAGCTGGGGTACCGGCGCCTGCGGCTCGACACCTCGCAGTCGATGACGACCGCGATGGCGCTGTACCGCGGGGCGGGCTACCGCGACATCCCCGACTACAACGGCAATCCCTATGCCTCGTACTGGGGCGAGAAGGTGCTGCCTGAGTCCGCCGCGAACGAACGTCAACTGCGGCTGGGTACGGGGCGGTGAGGCAGGCGGGGCGGCGGATCTCGGGCCACCGTCCTGTACTAGGTGGTCGCAGTAGCGACCACCAGGACAGGACGGTGCCTCGAAATCGCCCAGCCTCGCCGGCCTCACCGCCCCTTACCCAGCGCAGTTTGACGTTCGGATCAGAGCGCGAGCCCGAGCCGCGCGGCCTCGGCCTCGACGCCGACCCGCATCGCCCGAGTCATACGGCCGAACGGCTCGAGCTCGATCCGGCGGCGGCGACGGTCGAGCCTCCAGGTGGCGAACGCGCGCCCATCGGCGATCGCGACCGGGCGGATGATGCCGCCGGGCGCGACCTTCGCGGCGTGGCGCTTCGGCAGCACGTGGTCGCGCGAGGCCCAGCCGAGCAGCCACTCGTCGAAGGCCGGCAGCAGCCGCACGGGGCCTTCCTCCGGCTCACCGGCGGGCGGGTCGGGATCCCGCCACGCGCGGCGGACGTCGGCGGCCGGCAGCCCGGACCAGACCGCGAAGTCCTCGGCGGTGGCGGGCGCGTGGGCGGCGGCGTACCGGCGCGCGAGCTCGGCGAGGGCGACGTCGCGGTCGGGCAGCGGGCCGGGGTCGAGCGTGCCGTAGAGCTCCTCGCGGCCGCGGACGCCGGTCTCGACCAGCACCCCGGCGAGCGCTGCGCGGCGGACGACGTGGATCGGCGCCTGGCCCTCGGCGGTGACCGGGACGCCGCGGTCGCGCAGCCGCGCCGCCAGCTCGTGGCGGGTCAACGGCCCGTCCTCGGCGACGACGGCGGCGGCCTCGGCCGTGCTGCGCTCGGCGAGATCCGGCCCGAGGCCGAGCTGGGTGAGGCGGCGCTGGGCACGCGCCAGGTGGAGCGGGCCGAAGACCGCGAGCATGAGCGGCAGGTCCTCGGCGGCGACGAGGTGCAGCGTGCCGCGCATCGCCCACGTGCGGACGACGCCCCCGAACAGCGCGGGACGTCCGCGACGTGCCGGCGTCCCGCGGGAACGTGTCCCCCGCGCGTCGCCACGGCGAGCAGCGAGGCCGTGCGGTCCTGGGCCTGGATGCCCACGAGCGCTCGAACGACGTCGTCCGGGGCGGCGCGCGGCGCGCCCGCGAGTCGCTGCGCGCGGAGGCGGTGGCGGCGGATCGCGTCGGCCGTCAGGCCGCGCGCTCCTCCTCGTCGTCGCGAGGCGGCAGCCGGCGGGAGACGACCTTGGAGACGCCGTTGCCGGCCATCGACACGCCGTAGAGGCAGTCGGCGGCCTCCATCGTGCGCTTCTGGTGCGTGACGACGATGAACTGCGCGCGGTCGGCGAAGCCGCGCAGGAGCGTGAGGAAGCGGTCGATGTTGAGGTCGTCGAGCGCGGCCTCGACCTCGTCGAGGATGTAGAACGGGCACGGACGGGCGAGGAAGACGGCGAACAGGAACGCGAGCGCGGTCAGCGACTTCTCGCCGCCCGAGAGCAGCGTCAGCCGCTTGGTCGCCTTGCCGGCGGGGGTGATCTCGATCTCGACGCCGATGTCCTCGTCCTCGTCGTGCTCCTCGGCCTCGGCGGCGGCCTCGACGTCCTCGTCCGACGGCGCCTCCTCGCCGGCGTCGCCGCCGCCGAGCACGGGCCGCGGACCGGTGTCCTCGCGCACGAGCCGCAGCCGGCCGCGGCCGCCGGGGAAGAGCTGCTGGGCGACCTCCTCGAAGTTGCGGGCCGCGGCCTCGAAGGTCTCCTCGAACGCCTCGCGGATGCGCCGGTCGGTGTCGCGGATCAGGCCCTCGAGCTCGCGCATCGCCGTCTCGAGGTCCTCGCGCTGGCTCTCGAGCTCCTCGACGTGCGCGACCGCCTCCTCGTACTCGCGCTTGGCGAGCGGATTGACGGGGCCGAGCTGCTCGCGGCGCCGGTGCAGGCGCGCGATCCGGCCCTCGAGGTCGGCGCGGTCGGTGTCGTCGAGCTCGTGCTCGGCAGGCTTCGCCTCGAGGCCGAGCTTGGCGGCGAGCCGGCCGAGCTCGCGGTTCGCGTCGGCGGCGCGGTCGCGCGCCTGCTGTGCGCGGACCTCGCCGCGCGTGACCTCCTCGCCGCGCTCCTTCAGCCGCGCCTGGACCTGCGTCTCCTGCGCGGCGAACGCGCGCAGCTCGCCGGCGAGTCGTTCGCCGGCCTCGCGGTCGGCCTGCAGCTCGGCCTCGAGCGCCTCGAGCCGCGAGCCGACGGCCGCGCCCGCGACGGCGAGCGCCTCCGCAAGCCGCTCGGCGGCGGGACGCAGGGCTTCGTCGCGCGCCAGCCGCTCGCGCTCGGCGGCGATCCGCCGCTCGCGCTCGACCTGCTCGCGCTCGGCGCGCTCGATCAGGCGACGCTCGCTGGCGAGCGCCGATTCGAGCTGGGCGCGGCGCTCGGCCGCGGGCCCCTCGTCGGGAGCGATGCGGCGCTGCTCGATCAGCCAGCCGGTGTGGCGGTCGGCCTCGGCCGCCTCGTCGCGGGCGCGGGCCGCGGCGCGGGCGGCGCGGTCGGCGTCGTCGCGCGCGGCGTCGGCCGCCGCGACCGCTCGCGAGGCCTCCTCGACGCCGGCCAGCGCGGCCCGTTCGGCCTGCGCGGCGCGCTCGACCTCGGCCACCAGCGTGTCCCGCCGGTTGCGCTCGGCGAGCACGCGGTCCTCGCCGCCGGCCGGGACCTGCCGCAGCTCGCGTGTGGCCGGCGACCAGACGCGCCCGTCGCGCGTGACGGCGATACCGGTGAACCCGGCGGCAAGCCCTTCGAACCCTTCCACGACCCACACATCAGCGAGCAGCGCGGCGGCGAGGCGCGCGTCGCCGCCGGCGCGCACGCGGGCGAGCAGGGGTTCGGCGCCCGGCGCGGGCGGGTGCGACGAATCGCGGGAGACCGCGGCGGACGAGTCGTGGGCGGCCGCGTCGCGCGACGAGTCGGGCGAGACGGCGGCCGACGAGTCGGGCGAGGCGGCGGCGGACGAGTCGTTTGGGGCTGCGGGGACGATCAGGGCGGCGCCGCCGTCGGCGCCCGCGCGGTCGAGGAGGCGTGCTCCCTCGGCGAGGTCTCCGGCCACGGCCGCGCGCAGTCGTGGGCCGAGGGCGGCGGCGAGTGCGAGCTCGTAGCCGGGCTCGGCGCCCAGGTCGTCGGCGAGCGCGGGCGCTCCGCCGGGGGCGCCGGCGTGGGTGCGCAGGAACTGGTTGAGCTTCGCGAGCTCGGCACCGGTGCGGGCGGCCTCTCGGCGCGCGGCGTCGGCCGCGTTGTCGACCTCGCGACGGGCCTGACGGGCGGCGTCGGCCGCGGCCTCGGCCTCGCGGCGGCGCTCCGCTGCCTCGTCCGCGACCGAGGCGAGCCGCGCCAGCTCGGCGGCGAAGGCCGCCCGGCGCTGCTCGAGCTCGGCCAGCTCGCGCTCGAGCCGCGCGCGGCGGTCCTCGGCCAGCTCGGCCAGCTCGGCCTCGAGCGCGCCGATCCGCTCGAGCGCGCCGTCGTCGGTACTGTCGCCCTCGGCCTCGGCCGAGAGCGCGGCCAGCACGGCGCGCCGGCGGCCGGCGCGATCCTCGAGCCCCGCCGCGACCTGGCGGGCGGACTCCTCGCGCAGGCCGATCCGCTCGTGCGCCGAGCGCGCCGCGTAGAAGCGGTTCGCCAGCCCCTCGCGCTCGCTGCCCCGCGTGGCGAGGGCGTTCTCCGCCTGCTCGCGCCGCGCGGCCACCTCGTGCAGCTCGCGCTCGGTCTCGTCCGCGGCGGCGCGGGCCGCCGCCACGGCGGACTCGGCCTCGCGCAGCGCCTCACCCGCGGCTCGTACGCCCTCGCGCGCGAGCGTCCAGAGCGCCTCGTCGGTCTGGCGCTCGAGCCGCTCGTGCAACTCCGCCGCCTCGGCCTGGCGCTTCAACGGCCGCAGCCGCGTGCGCGCCTCGCGCTCCACGTCCAATGCGCGATCGAGGTTGTCCTGCGTCCGCGCGAGCTTGAGCTGGGCGCGGCGGCGGCGCTTGCGATGCTTGCCGAGCCCGGCCGCCTCCTCGATCAGCAGCCGCCGGTCGCGCGGCTTGGAGGTCACGATCGCCTCTACGCGGCCCTGCGAGACGACCGAGTGCATCTCCTTGCCGAGACCGGTGTCCGACAGCAGCTCGAGCACGTCGGTCAGCCGGCAGCGGGCGCCGTTGACGCGGTACTCGCCGTCACCCGCCCGGTTCAGCCGGCGCACGATCGAGATCTCGCCGGCCGGCAGATCGACCGCGCCCGAGGCGTTGTCCAGCACGACCTCGACCTCCGCCTCGGACCGCGCCTGCACCCCGTGCGCGCCGGCGAAGATCACGTCCTGCATCGACTGCCCGCGGACGGCGACCGGCGACTGCTCGCCCATCGCCCACAGCACCGCGTCGGTGATGTTGGACTTGCCGGAGCCGTTCGGCCCGACCACGACGGACACGCCGGGCGAGAAGTCCAGCCGCGTGCGGTCGGGGAACGACTTGAAGCCCTTGAGCGTGATCGACCTCAGATGCACGTCACGGCTCCAGCCCGTCCAGAGCAGACTCCGCCGCCGCCTGCTCGGCCTCCTTCTTCGAGCGGCCGGCGCCGCGCGCCAGCTCCTCGCCCTCGACCACCGCGGCGACCTCGAAGCGCCGCTCGTGCGGCGGGCCCTCCTCGGCGGTCACGTCGTAGATCACGACCGCGCCGCGACGCGCCAGGCGCTCCTGCAGCGCCGACTTGAAGTCGGCCGGCCGCTCGAGCGCCTGCTCGATCTCCGGCGTGAAGGCCTCGACCACCGCGTCGGCGGTCCGCTCGTAGCCGAACCCGAGGTAGCACGCCCCGATCACCGCCTCGACGACCGACGCGAGCACCCGCTCGGTCTGCGCCAGCGCCTCGGTGGCCGGGCCCATGAACTCGTCCGGCGCCGCCGCGCGCAGCCGCTCCGGGATCCCCAGCCGCTCGGCCACCGCCCGGCAGGAGCGACCCGAGACGGCCTGTGCGCGGATCTTCGTCAGTCGGCCCGCGCCGTGGTCGCCCAGCCGCGGATAGAGGTGCGTGGTGATCGCCAGGCCGAGCACGGAGTCGCCCAGGAAGGCGAGCCGCTCGTAGGCATCGCGGCGCTCCTCCACCCACGAGGCGTGCGTGACCGCCTGCCGGGCGAGCTCGTCCGGCAGCTGTTCCAACAGGTCGTGCAGCGCTCGCAGCGGTCAGGATCCCGGCTCGCGGTCGACGGCGCCGCCCGCGGGCGCGGACGGTGGATGGGCGAGCACGAAGTCGACCGCGGCGCTCACGGTCTGGATCCGCGCCGCCTCCTCATCGGACATCTTGATCCCGTAGGTGTCCTCGAGCTCCTGCACCAGCGTGTAGAGGTCGAGCGAGTCTGCCGACAGGTCGTCGCGGAAGTGCGTCGACTCCGTGATCCGCGCCGGATCGAGCTGCAGCTCGTCGGCCAGATGGGCACGGATCAGCTCGAGGACTTCCTCCCGGGTCATGGGTTAGCTCCGCGGGGCATCCGGCCCGCGTTCTGATGCGGATGTTCGGCCTCCGGCCTCACGTGACCGTTCGCTTCGCTCACTTCTGTTGCGGGACGCTAGCGGCCGCCTTCGGACACTTGCCGGAGCGCCCCCGCCGCCGCCAGGCGCTCGTGCGTGCGGCCGGTCACGTCGAGCCGCACGCCGCGCGCCGCAACCTCGATCGCGCGCGCGAACCCGCGTGCCCCGAACGAGCCGTGCGGCACGACGCCGAGCCGCCGCAGCCCGAGCAGCACGGCGCCCCCGGCCTCTTCGGGATCGATCTCGTCGCGCAGACCGCGCAGGGCGGGCCGCAACAGCAGCCCGCCGAGCTTGGCGCGCGTGGACGACGTCGCCGCCCCGCGGATCGCGCCCAGCAGGGCGGCCGAGGTGCCCTCCATCACCTTCAGGGCCACGTTGCCGGCGAAGCCGTCGGCCACGATCACGTCGGCGACCCCGGTGCCGATCGCGAATCCCTCGACGTTTCCGACGAAGTTGAGGTCGCCGGACTGCTCGAGCAGCGTCGCGTGGGCCGCGACCACCACCTCCGGGCCCTTGGACGCCTCCTCGCCGTTGGAGAGCAGCGCCACGCGCGGGCGCTCGACGCCCATCACGACCTCCATGAACGCGGCGCCCATGTGCGCGAACTGGACGAGGTGCTCGGGCCGGACCTCGACGTTGGCGCCGGCGTCGAGCAGCAGGAACGGCGCCTTGGGCACGGGCACCACGACGGCCAGCGCCGGCCGGTGCACACCCTGGTTGCGTTTGAAGCGGAACAGCGAGGCGGCGAGCGCCGCCCCGGTCGAGCCGCCCGACACGAGCGCGTCGGCGCGCCCTTCGGCCACCGCCTCGACGGCTCGTACGATCGACGCGTCGGGCGTGCGGCGGACCGCGCGCGCAGGATCGGGATCCTTGGCGATCGAGACCGGCGCGTCGACGACCTCGACGCCGTCCGGAACCGACCCGAGCCCGGCGGCCGGCCCGAACAGCAGGACGCGCGTGCCGGCGGCAGCGGCTTGCGCGGCGCCGCGAGCCACCTCGGCAGGACCCCGGTCGGCGCCGTTCGCGTCGACCGCGACGGTCACCATGCCCGGGTCTCTAGTGGTCGTGATCGTGGGCGTCCGTGACGTCCACGACCGGGCGACCGCGGTAGCTGCCGCAGTGCGGGCACACCCGGTGCGGGCGGCGCGGCTGATGGCACTGCGGGCAGGAGTTCACCGCGGGCGCGGAGATCTTGTGCTGCGCGCGGCGCTTGCTCGTGCGCGCATGCGACTGCTTCTGCTTCGGAACGGCCATGGGCGACGCAGAAGGGTAGCGGAAGGAAGGCTCAGCGACGGCGCCGCGGATCCTTCGACGCCTCGAGCAACGCCGTGCGCTCCGCGGCCGAAAAGGCGACGAACCTGATGTTGGATGCGGTGCGAGACCAACGGGGCGTCGGTCTCGCCCGCACGGGGAAGACCTTACGCCGGCACCTGCGGCCGATCACCGGCCGTTCGGTCAGTTTCGGCCAGGAGCGGCGCAGCTCCCCGCGAGAGCCGGATCGCGAGCACGACCGGGACCAGGCCCACGGCCACGATCAGCAGCGCCGGCAGCGCCGCCGTGTCGAAGCGCGAGTCCTTGGTCGCCTCCCACACCACGATCGCCAGGGTGTCGCCGCCGAGCGGCCGCAGCAGCGCCGTCGCGGGCAGCTCCTTCATCACCTCGACGAAGACCAGCAGCCCGGCGGTGGCGATGCCCGGCCACAGCAGCGGGAGATGCACGTCGGCCAGCAGGCGCGAGCGGTCGGCGCCGAGGCTGCGGGCCGCCTCGTCGAGCGAAGGGTCGATCCTCCCCATGCGCGACTGCACGGCGAACAGCGCCAGCCCGTGGAAGCGGACCACGTAGGCGACCACGAGCCCGACCGCGCTGCCGGTCAGCAGCAGCCCGGCGCCGGTGGCGTCGTCGATGCGGTGGTCGACCCAGGCGAGCGGCACGTAGACGGCGACGGCGACGACCGTGCCGGGCACGGCGTAGCCGAGCGCGCTGGCCCGGCCGGCCCAGACGGCGATGCGTGACGGATGCGCGCGCGGGCCGTACGCGACGACGGTCGCCGCCGCCACGGCGATCACCGCTGCGACCGAGGCCAGCAGCAGGCTGTTGACCGCCGCCCGCGCCAGCGCTCCGGCGCTGGCGCCGCCGCCGAGCGACCGCAGCGCCCACACCAGCAGCTGCACGATCGGGCCCACCACCACGGCGGCGAGCAGCAGCAGCGGCCCGAGAGCGGCCAGCCACGCCACCGGGCCGCGCAGCCGCCGCGGCACCACGGCGTCGCCGCGCGCGAGCGCCTGGTGATAGCGCCTGCGCCCGCGGGTGAGCTGCTCGAGCGCGACCAGCGCCAGCGTGAGCGAGACCAGCACCATCGCGAGCTGCAGTGCGGCGGCCTGGTCGAAGGTGCCGTACCAGACGCGGTAGATCGCGTCGGTCAGCGCGCGGTAGTTGAGCAGGTTGACCGCCCCGAAGTCGGCCATCGCCTCCATCACGGCGAGCGCCACCCCTCCCGCCAGTGCCGGCCG
This sequence comes from uncultured Solirubrobacteraceae bacterium, assembly GCA_963830725.1. Taxonomy (GTDB): domain Bacteria; phylum Actinomycetota; class Thermoleophilia; order Solirubrobacterales; family Solirubrobacteraceae; genus DASSUW01. The sequence goes on from CAWHNO010000015.1 coordinate 195,250, forward strand.
CGCGAGCGGCAGGGCGACCCGCCGGACCGCGGCGCCGTGCGAGTACCCCAGCGTCCGCGCCGCCTCGAACGCCTGCCGCGACTGGCCGAGGAAGGCGCTCCGCGCGAGCACGTAGACGTACGGGTAGAGCACGAGCGTGAGCACGGCGATCGTGCCCCCGGTCGAGCGCAGCTCCGGCAGCCGGACACCGAGCGCAGCGGCGTCGTACTGCCCGAGCAGCACGAAGACCAGCACGTAGGCCGGAATCGCCATCGGCAGCACGAGCGCCCAGTCGAGCCAGCGGCGCCCCGGGAAGTCATAGAAGGACACGAGCGCGGCGAGCGAGCCGCCGAGCAAGAGCGTGCCGGCGCCGACGCCGGCCGCCAGCACCAGCGTGGCGCGCAGTGCGTCGGGCAGCAGGTCGGCCGCGATCGAATCCAGCGCCTCGCCCTCGCCGAGGAACGACGCGGGCAGCACCAGCAGCGGGGCGACCACGAGCGCCGCGACGGCGACCGCGGCGACGGTCCAGCCGGAGCGGGCTACTCCCACCCGACGCGCTGCATGAGCGCGACCGCGGCCGCGAGCGACGGTCCGGCCCGCTCGACGTCGATCGGGTCGGTCTTCACGCCCGCCCAGTCGCTGATGTGCTCGGCCGGCGGGACGTCGGGGTTGGCGGCGAACTCGCCGTTCTCCACGATCGCCTCCTGCGCCTCACGCGCCGTGAGGAACTCCATCAGGCGGACCGCGTTCGCCCGCTGCTCGCCGACGGCCTTGACGAGCCCGACGCCCGAGACGTTCGTGTGGGCGCCGGCCTCGGGCCAGACGGGCGCGACCGGGAAGTCGGGGTCCTCCTTGAGCTCACGCGCGAGGTAGTAGTGGTTGGTGAGTCCGATGTCGCAGTCGCCGGCGGCGATCGCCTCCAGCACGTCGACGTCGGAGCCGAGGATCTGCGGCTCGTTGGCCATGATCGACTCGAGCAGCTGCTCGGTCTCGGCCTCGCCGTGCTTGGCGATCCGGTCCGCGACCCAGGACTGGTTGTACTCGTTGTTGCTCGTCCGCAGGCAGACCCGGCCGCGGAAGTCCGGATTGCCGAGATCCTCGTAGCTCGTGATGGCGTCCTCGTCGACGCGCTCGGTCGAGCGCATCGGCACGCGCATGCGCGTGCTGATCCCCCACCAGGCGCCGTCGGGATCATGGAGCTCGACGTTCGAGTCGAGCGCGACCGGCTCGAGCAGGCCGGCCTCCTCGGCGCGCCAGAGGTTGGCCAGGTCCGTGGTGACGAGCAGGTCGGCCTCGGTGGCGTCGCCCTCGCGCCGCAGGCGCTCGTACAACTCGGGCGCCGTGCCGCCCCGCAGCTCGACGTCGAGGCCCGTCTGCTCCTCGAACGCCTTGAAGGCCTGCTCGTCGCCGTACTGGGAGCGCCCGTTGTAGACGACGACGTCGGCAGATCCGGCGAGCGCGAAGGCCGCCACGCCGAGGCCGGCGATGACGAGCAGCACGGTACCGGCGATCAGCCCCAGCCGCCGACGGGTCCAGCGGGTCGAGCGCATTAGGGTAACCTTATCCACTGGTGCCGGAGTCCGACCTCGCGATCGACGCGGAGGGCGTCGAGAAGGCGTTCGGCCGCACCCGGGCGGTCGCCGGCGCCAGCCTGCGCGTGCGCGCCGGCGAGCTGGTGGCGCTGCTCGGGCCGAGCGGCTCCGGCAAGACGACATTGCTGCGCGTGATCGCCGGCTTCGAGCGGCCCGACGCGGGCCGAGTCTCGATCGCGGGCCGCCCCGTGGCCGGCAACGGCACGTGGGTCGAGCCCGAGCACCGGCGGATCGGGATGGTCTTCCAGGACGGCGCGCTGTTCCCGCACCTGACCGTGAGCGGCAACGTCGGCTTCGGCGCCGGGCGGCGGGAGCGCGTGGCCGAGTGCCTGGAGCTGGTCGGCCTCGCCGACCGCGCCGGCGACTACCCGCACGAGCTGTCGGGCGGCGAGCGCCAGCGCATCGCGCTCGCGCGTGCGCTGGCCGCCGATCCCGAGGTGGTCGTGCTCGACGAGCCGTTCGCGGCGCTCGACGCCGGGCTGCGCGAGTCGCTGCGCGTCGAGGTGACGGAGATCCTGCGTGCAGCGGGAACGAGCGCGCTGCTGGTCACGCACGACCAGGCGGAGGCGCTCTCGCTCGCCGTCACCGTGGCGGTCATGCGCGACGGCCGGATCGAGCAGGTCGGCACGCCGGAGGAGATCTACGAACGGCCGAGCAGCCGCTGGCTGGCCGAGTTCCTCGGTGACGCCGACGTGCTGCCCGGCACCGCCCATGACGGCGTCGTCGACTGCGAGCTGGGGCGCTTCGGGGTGCCGTCGCAACTGGCGGGAGAGGTCCACGTCGTGATCCGCCCCGAGTCGGTGGCGATCGGCCTCGGGCCGGGCTCGGACGCGGTCGTCGTGGGACGCTCGTTCTACGGGCACGACCAGCTCGTGCAGCTCGAGCTGCCGAGCGGCCTGCGGCTGCGCAGCCGCCGGCTCGGCTTCCCGGCCTGGCACCCCGGCGATCGTGTGCGGGTCTCGATCGACGGACCCGTTACGGCCGTTTCGGACTGACCGCGCGGTAGATCGCGCCGGCCGCCGACGCGAACAGCGGCTCGCCCTCGGCGTCGGGCCCGATGTGGCTGAGCTGCGGCACGGCGGCGCGCTCGCGCCGGACGTCGGCCGCGCGGCCCTCCGGCGCGCCCTTGAGCGACCACAGCACGCCGGAGCAGAAGTCGCCGTACAGGTAGCGACCGGCCAGCCGCGGCAGCCGCGTCCCCTGGTACACGTAGCCGCCCGTGACCGAGCAGCCGTCGTCGTGCGTGTACTGAGCGACCGGCCACACCAGCTCGCCGTCGGTCAGCGAGTCCTCGCCCTCGTCCATGCGCTCGGTGCCCTCGAAGGCGCTCCAGCCGAGGTTCTTGGGCGGCTCGTCGGGCTCGAGCAGCACGCGGTCGATCTCCTCGATGGCGTCCTGGCCGACGTCGCCGATCCAGACCTCGCCGAGCGCGGGATCGAACGCGAAGCGCCACGGGTTGCGCAGGCCGATCAGCTCCACCCGCCAATTTGACCCACCCGCCCCGCCCTCGACGTCGGTCGAGAGCAGCTTGCCGTGCCGGTCCTCCGGGTCCTGGGCGTAGCGCTCGGGATCGAACGCGCCGCCGCCGTCGCCGAGGCCGATATAGAGGCGGCCGTCGGGCCCGAACGCGAGCTGGCCGCCCTTGTGGTTGGGCTCGACCTGCTCGACCGAGAGCAGCTCGCGCACCTGCCGGCGGCCGCGGAACTCGGCCACGCGCGTGTCGCCGGCGCGGTCGCTCCAGTGCAGGTAGAGGCGGCGGTTGGTCGCGTAGTCGGGGTGGAAGGCGATCCCCAGCAGGCCCTGCTCGGCGCCGGTGGTCGTCTCACCCGTGAGGTCGATCACGGTGCTGCGGCGGTTGCCGCGGAGCCGGACGACGCGGCCGGGCTGCTCGAGCACCCACAGCGCGCCCGGGTCCCCGGGCGCGACACCGACCCACGTCGGCCGGTTGAAGCCGGTCGCCACGCGCTCGACGTCGAAGCCGTGGGCGCGGCCGCTCTCGGCCGCGGGCTCGGTGGGGGTGATGCCGGCGAGCGGGTCGCGCAGCGCGCCGACCGCCACGGCCGCCGCCGCCAGCACCGCCACGACGCAGACGATGGCGACCAGGCGGCGACGCATTAGGTGACCCTAACACGCTTCGCGGATCTCCCAGAGCCTCACGCGGGCCCGCGGCGTGAAGGCCGGCCCGGTGATGGGCTCGACGGGCGCGCCGACGGCGATCCGCGAGAGGAACGCGGCGCCGGGCGGGCGCGGGACGAAGGCCACGCGCTGCTTCTCGACGTCGAGGTGGTAGGCGAGCAGCGGACCGCGCAGGTCGCCGACGTACGGCCGCCCGCAGGCCAGCAGCGCGTCGCGGCCGCCGGCGACGTCGATGACGCGCGTCAGGCCCGCGGCGAGGTCGCGCTGGTAGGCCTGATCCTCGCGCAGGTCGGGCAGGTCGGCGAGCTTCGGCGCGGCGGCCACGAGCAGCAGCGCGACGGCGATCCACGCGAGGACGCGGCGGTCGCGCGCGAAGGCGACGAGCCCGACCGCGCCGGCGATCGAGACGAGCGCGGCGCCGGGCAGCGAATAGCGCGGCTCGCCCGAGAAGCCCGCCTGCGCCATCACCGCGACGAGCGCGATCCAGCCGAGGCCGGCGAACAACAGCGCCCGCGCCGCGCGAATGTGGGGCGACGACGCGACACGAGCTCGGGCGATCCGCGCGGCCAGTGCGCCCGGCGCGGCGAGGCATGCGACCGCGCCCACCCACAGCGGCCACAGCGGCAGTGCCGCCGCCTCCCTCAAGGCCGCCAGCGCCGGGACCGCCTCGGTTGCGGGCTGGCCGGGGTTGGGCATCCGGGCGCGCGAGCCCGAGCGCAGCGGGTCGCCGGACCCGATCAGCTCCGGGATGAACCAGAGGGCAGGGACGGCGACGGCGCAGGCGACGAGCAACGGCCGGTCATGCGGCCGCCGGCGCCACAGCAGCAGCCCGAAGGCCAGCACGAACGGCCACGCCTCCACGCGCAGCAGCGCGCAACCGACGCCGCAGGCGAGCGCCGCGCGCGGCCGGTCCGCGCGCCACGCCGCGATGCCCAGGAGCGCGAGCGCGATCGTCCAGCCGGGCTCGGCGCCCGCCGCGCTGTAGCCGATCAGGTCGCCGGTGAAGGCCACGCCGGCGGCGGCCACGACGCCGCCCGCGGTGCCGGCGAGCTCACGGCCGAGCCGGAAGGCGAGCAGCACGGCCAGCACCGCGCCGGCGCGCGCGAAGATCACCCACGCCTCGGGCGCGGCGTCGCCGAGCGGGGCGAGCACCGTGCAGACCGCGACCGTCAGCGGCTTGAAGGCCGGCATCTCCTCGGTGCTCAGCGTGCCGTGGGCGACCTCGCGGCCCCACAGCAGCCACGCCCAAGGGTCGTAGCTCGGCGCCGGAGCGATGATCAGCGCGCTGATCGCCGCGATCGCCAGCGCCGCACCGGCGAACTTCGGCATTGAGGGAGGCGAGATCGAGCGCCGCGACGGGTCGAGTGTCGAGTTTGTTCCCTCTGAGGGAACAAACCCGTCACTCGGCAGGGCGCGCGGTCGATCCACCGCCTCCTTACCCAGCCGCAGTTGACGTTCCTAGTCGAACTTCAGCTCTCCGAGCTTCGCCCAGCGCGGGTCCGGCGCGGCCTCGTGGTGGTGCCCGGGGTCGTCATTCAGATTCGCCCCGCACTGGCCGCACAGTCCGGCGCAGTCCTCGCGGCAGGCGATCTGCGCCGGCAGCGCGAGCGCCAGCGCGTCGCGCGCCCACTGCGCCAGCGCGAGCTCCTCGTCGGCGACATAGGGCGAGCTGAGCTCGTCGCCGCCGCCGGGCTGGGAGACCTCGCGCGCATCGACCTCGAAGGCCGGAGCCGCCGGCTCCAGGCAGCGCATGCACGGGCCCTCGAGCGAGGCCGTGAAGCGCAGCCGCAACGCGTAGCCGTTGCCCGTCGTGCGCGAGACATCGAGACGCGCGGGCACGAGCGCCGGCATCACCGCATACGGCTCGCCGCCGTAGTGGAAGTCGCCGATCGCGACGTGCAGGTCGAAGCGGCGGCCGTCGCCCGAGCGGAGCCGGAGGGGAGCGAGTTCGAAATTGTCGGTGAGCTGGGGCATGCCCTCCCCAGCTTAGGAGTCCCGAAGCTCGCGCTTGAGCACCTTGCCGGTCGACGTGCGCGGGAGCTCGTCGACGAAGTCGACCTCGCGCGGGACCTTGTAGCCGGCGAGGTTGGACTTGACGTGCTGCTTGATGTCGTCCTCGCCGACCGAGGCGCCTTCGCGCAGCACGACGACGGCCCTCAGCCGCTGGCCGAACTCCTCGTCGTCGACGCCGAACACCGCGACCTCGACGATCGCGTCGTGGCCGGCGAGCAGGTCCTCGACCTCTGCCGGGAACACGTTCTCGCCGCCCGAGACGATCATGTCGTCGTCGCGGCCGTCGACGAAGAGGCGGCCCGCCTCGTCGAAGTGGCCGACGTCGCCGGACGAGAGCAGACCTTCGATGGCGTCCTTGTTGCCACCGCCGGTGTAGCCCTCGAACTGCATCTCGTTGCCCACGAAGATGCGGCCGGTCTCGCCCTGCGACACCGGGTTGCCCTCGTCGTCGTAGAGCCGCACGATCGTGCCGTACGGCGGCCGGCCGGCGGTGCCGGGCGCGGCTCGGAGGTCGGCGGGCGTGGCGATGCTCGCCCAGGCCACCTCGGTCGAGCCGTAGAGGTTGTAGACGTTGTCGCCGAAGAGGTCCATCCAGCGCTCGGACAGGGCGCCCGGCAGCGCCGAGCCGGAGACGGCGACGACGCGCAGCTTCGACAGGTCGTAGCGCCTGAGCGTCTCCTCCGGCAGCTCGAGGATGCGCTGCATCATCACCGGCACGACGATCAGCGCCGTGCACTCATGCTGGGCGGTCAGCGACAGCGTCGCCTCGGGATCGAACTTGCGCTTGAGCACGAGCGTCGAGGACAAGCTCATCCCGAGCGTGAAGTGCACGAAGCCCCAGGAGTGGAACATCGGGGCGGCGATCATGGTCTTCTCGCGCGCCTTGAGCGGGATCATGGCCAGCAGCGCGGCGGCCGGATCGAGCGACTTGGGCTGCGAGCGCGAGGCGCCCTTCGGGGTGCCCGTGGTTCCCGACGTGAGGATGATCGCCTTCCCGCGCTCGTTCGGCGGCGCGACCGGGGCGACGTCGCCGCTGGAGGCCAGTTCCTCGAGCAGCGGGTCCTTGGCCTTGCCGTCGTCTGGGTCGTGCCAGGCGATGAAGCGCTTGCGGCGCCGCGACGCGTCGCGGATCAACTCCTCGAACTCGTGGTCGTAGATCAGCGCCTTCGGGTCCTCGCGCTGCGCGACGTCGGTGAGCTGCGGGCCGGAGAAGGCCGTGTTGAGGAACAGGACGTTGGCCCCGAGCTTGGAGCACGCCACCACCGACTCGATGAAGCCGCGGTGGTTGCGGCACATGAGGCCGACGTTGTCGCCCTCGCCGATGCCATTCGCGGCGAGCCCGTGCGCGAGCGCGTTGGTGCGCTCGTCGACCTCTTGGAAGGTCAGCGTGCCGAGCTCGTCGATGAGCGCCACCTCGTCGCCATAGCGCTGCGCAGAGGCGGCGTAGCCGCCGGCGGGCGTCGGCCCGAAGCGCACGAGCGCGCGGACGGCGCTCACCACGTGGTCCGGCCGGCCGGGGTGCAGGACCCCCGCGGCGGCCAGGGTGCGGGCCGTGAACAGCTTCGTGTTGACCTCTTTCGCGACGCGACCGATGTCGGGCATTGGCCTCATCCTTATCACGCGGACGGCAGGCTCATACCCGGTGGGACCGCACCGTCGTCGATCAGCCTGCGGATCTCGGCGGCACGGCGCGGGTTGAGGAAGACGTGGCGCTGGCCGACCGAGGGCTTCTCGGCCAGGAGCCCGGCCTCGAGCAGCGCCTCCCCCACCTCCTGCGCCAGCGCCCGCTCGTTGCCCGCGAACCCCCGCGCGAGATGCGCGAAATCGGTGTGGTAACCGCCCCACTTGCCCATGCCGTCGAGCCGCTGGAGGATCCGCCGCGCGACGCGCCGAGCGGCGTCGGGGTCCTCGTGCGGCCGCGTCGCGCGCGCGCCGTCGACCTCCAGCACGGCGAGCACGGCCTCCTCGAGCTCCTCGACCGAGCGCGGATCCTCGGGGCGGCCGCCGAGTCTCGCCACGGCCTCGGCGACGCGCAGCGGATGGTGAGCGCCGATCGGCTCGCGCAGCTCCGGACCCTCGAGCAGCCGCCCGGGCGCGGCGACCGCGCGGGCCCGCAACCGGTCCAGCCGCACGGCGTGGTCGTCGAAGGCGAGCGGCCCCAGCTCCTCGAGCTCCTCGGGCGGGAGCCGGCCGGGCACGCCGAGCAGGAGGAAGCCGTCGAGGTCGCCGGCGCGCACGGCCAGGTCCTCCGGCCCCCCGGGCGGACCGGGCTCGGCGAGGTCGAGCAGCGCGGCGATGGCCGCGGCTACGAGCAGCCAGGTGCGCTCACTCGCCGCCTCCGGGTCGGCTCGGAACATGGCCGCGGCGGGGGTGGCGGCCAGCAGCACGCCGTCGCCGGAGGCGATCGCCACCTCGACCGGCGCGCCGTAGCCGGAGCGCGGCTTCTCCAGTTCCTCCGCGCCGCGGCGCAGGGCGCCGAGCAGGACGGTACGCAGCCGCGCGGTCGACGACGCCGGGGCGGCGACGCCGCCCAGCAGCGCCAGCTCTTCGAGCAGGTCGGTCAAGCCAGTGCGGCCTCGGCGCGGGCCATCCGGTCAAAGCTAGCGAGCCCGGAAGGCGAGCTTCTCATCAGAGCGCCGGCCGGATGCCGGCGCTGGCACTCTATGTCCGTGGCCGATGAGCGCATCCGGGTGCGCGCGCACGGGCGCGTGCAGGGGGTCTTCTTCCGCGACTCGGTGCGGCGCGAGGCCGCCCGCCGAGGTGTGGCGGGCTGGGCGCGCAACTGCTCCGACGGGACGGCCGAGGCGGTCTTCGAGGGGCCGTCGGACGCGGTGGCGGCGATGGTCGAGTTCGTGCGCCGCGGTCCGGGGCACAGTGCGGTGGATCGGGTCGAGGAGACGCCCGAGTCGGTCGAGGGCCTGCGCGGCTTCAGCGTTCGCTGAGGGTCTCAACTTCGGGCATTTGAGGGAGGCGGGATCGAGGCTCGCGCGGGTCGATTGTCGAGTTTGTACGGCTCAGGCTGACAAAGTCGACAACGGGCGTCGGTTGACGAGTTTGTTCCCGTGGAGGGAACAAACCCGTCAATCGGCAGGCCGCCCGGTCGATCCCCTCGCTTCCTTACCCAGCCGCAGTTGACGTTCCGTCCTCCACACCGCTTAGCCTGCAAATCGGCCATGGAAGCCGCTGCTACACCCCTGCGCAACCCACGCGTCTCCGCGCTGATCGGCCGCGTGATCATCGAACACCTGGTGGTCGACGACGCGCTCGCCGCCGAGCTCGTGCGCGCCCGCGCCGACGCCGGCGAGGACCCCGCGCGGTTGATCGCCGATGCGATCGAGATCGGCGCGCGGGTGCTCGACCGCGAGCAGGCAGGCGCCGCGGTCGAGGTCCTCAAGCAGGACCTCGAGCACGCCTCGCGCGAGGTCGAGCAGCGGCTCGGTCAGACCTCCGAGGCCGTCGTGACCGAGCTCAAGACGCAGCTCGAGCAGGCGTTCGGGCCCGACAGCGGGCACGTCACGCGCGTGCTCCAGCGCCACTTCGGCGCCGAGTCGAGCTCAGCGGTGCAGCACCAGGTGCGCGCCGCCGTGGCCGAACTGCTCAACGAATCGCGCGAGAAGCTGTTCAAGCAGTTCTCCTCGGCCGACGAGTCGAACCCGCTCGCGTCCTTCCAGCGAGCCGCCGTGGCCGCGATCCGCCAGTCCTCGGACCAGCAGCACTCGCACCTGCGCGAGATGAACGGCCGCATCGCCGAGCTGCAGCTCGAGCTGCAGAAGCTGCAGGCCGAGAAGGCCAAGGCCACCGAGGTCGCCGCCGAGCACGACCGCTCGACGGCCAAGGGGCGCCCCTACGAGGAGGCGGTCTACGAGGCGATCGCGGCGATCGCCGCCGCCCAGGGCGACGACAGCGACGCGGTCGGCGACCTGCGCGGCGCCGGCGGCCGCAAGGGCGACGTGGTGGTCGACCTCGACGGCTGCTCCGGCCGCCCGCGCGGCCGGATCGTGTTCGAGGCCAAGAACTCCAAGCGCTCGCGCAACGAGGCGCTCGCCGAGCTCGAGGAGGCCATGAACCAGCGCGCCGCCGACTACGCGGTCTGGGTCGTCCCGGCGGAGGACAAGCTGCCCGCTCGCGCCCCCGCGCTGCGCGAGATCAACGGCGACAAGCTGTTCGTGGTCTACGACCCCGAGGAGGGGTCGCGGCTCGCGCTCGAGGTCGCCTACTCGCTGGCCCGGGCGCGCGTGGTGATGGCCAAGGGCGGCGCCGACGGGCTCGACGCCTCGGCCCTGCGCGCCGAGGTCGAGCGCGCGATGGTGGCGATGGAGGACGTGCGGCGGATCAAGAGCCAGCTCACCGGCGCCGCCGGCCAGATCGAGGACGCCCGGAGAATCGTCGACGGCATGGCCGAGCGCGTCCGCGGCCACCTCGCCCAGATCGACTCGATGGTGGCAGCGGCGGGCGACTAGTGGCCGTGGCCACTAGCGGCAGGCGGGCGCGTAGTCGCGTCCCGGCAGGACGTCGCTCCATTCGGTGCGCGTGAGGCTGCGGCCGGAAACGGCGCAGGCGTGCCGCGCCCACGACGACAGGCGCATGTCCCAGCGGTAGGCCTGCCCGGCGGTGGTGATCGCGAACAGGAAGGCGCCGTCGGGCGTGAACCGGGGCTCGACGACGCGGTTGGGCACGGCCCGCAGCGGAGCGCCAAGCGGCTGCCGCGTGGCCACGTCGAAGAGCCGGATCGTGCCATCCCAGCTGCCCGTGGCCAGCATGCTGCCGTCCGGGCTCGTGGCCAGCGACACGACTTCGGCGGTGTGCCCGGCGAGCCGAGGGGAGATGGTCCGCCACGTCTCCGTGGACACGAGCTGTGCCCATCCCTCGGTCCGTCCGACCGCGAGAAAGCGCCCGTCCGGCGTGAAGCGCACGCTCAACGCCGGCTCAGGCGGCTGCAGCACCGCGCGCAATCTCAGGGCGGCGACGTCGAGGATCTCGACGCCGAGCTGGGACGCGACGGCCAGCCTGCGCCCACTGGGGCTCAGCGCGGCGCCGGTGATCCCCTGCGCGTTGGAGTACCGCTGCAATGGTGGGCCGACCGGGCGGCCTGATCGCAGCGCCCACACCATCACGGTGTTCGCGGACGCAGTCGCCATCAGCCGCCCGTCATCACTGAAGCTGGGCATCAGCACAGGCCACGTATGGCCGCGCAACCGCCTTACGACCTCGTGCGAGCGCAGGTCGACCACGGCGAGGAATCCGCTCGCGCCGCCGACCGCGAGGAGCCGGCCGCCCGGCATGTAGGCCATGCCGGTGACCCGGCCGTCCGGGACCGCCGAGAACCGCGATCGCTCGCGCAGCGTCCGCGCGTCGATCAGCGCGACGCTACCGTCGGGCTGCCCGACGGCGAGTACTCGGCCGTCGGGGCTCAGCGCGTGGCTGGCGATCGATGACGCCAGGAGCGCCGACCGGAGTGCCCGGCCCGATGTCGAACCGGTGACCGAGGCGGCGATCGCCGGCGAGGTCCCAGATCAGGACCTTGCCGTCGAGAGCGGCGCTGTAGAGCGTCCGGCCGTCGCGGCTGATCGCGAGCCCTGTGACCACCCCGGAGTGGCCCGCGAGCGTCTCGCGCGCCGCGGCCCGCCCGACGTCCCAGACGATCGCGCGGCTGTCCTCGCCGGCGGTGACGCCGGTTCGCCCGTCCGCGCTGAAGGCCGCGGCCGTGACCGCGCCGTCGTGACGGTCCGACGCGATGCGGGACCGGCCCGTGACGAGATCGAGGAAGCGCACCGAGCCGTCGCGCTCGCCGACGAGCAGCGTGCGATCGTCGGGGCCCAGGGCGGCCGACGACGAGCCGGCACGCAGCCGTTTCAGTGGGCGCAGCGTCCGCGCGTCGCGGATCAGGGTGGGGCCGCCTTCGAGGCTCGTCACGACGCGCGTGCCGTCGCCCGTCACCAGGAGCGCAGCGGAGTCGTCGTCGCGGGCGACAAATACCGGCTCGCCGAGCGGGCGGCCGCTGCGCGCGTCGAAGCGCTGGACGAAGCGCTGGCCCGAGTTGACGACGAGCGCGAACAGCGTGCGCCCGTCCGGCGAGAAACGCTGCCCGGAGATGTACCTCGTCGTGCGCAGCCGGGTGTGCACACGGTGCGTACGGGCGTCCAGGATCAGCGGCTGGCTGCCTCCGGTGGCGAGTCCCGAGCCGTCATCGCTGAATCCCAGCTCCACCCACGCGCCTGGGTCGAACGTGGGAAGGGTCTGCGACCGCGCCGCCGGCTGCAGCGTGCGGGTGTCGATCCGGCTCAGCGCAGCGTCCGAGTCGACGACCGCGAGGGTGCGGTCGTCCGGGCTGAGGGCAAGGCCCGTGAGCCCGTCGCCGTCGCCGTGCAGCACGCCGATCGCCGCCGGACTCCTGAGCAGCGCGGCGAGCAGGTTGCTGCGCGTCTCAAGCGTGTCGTCGAGCGCCACGCCCTGGCGGGCGAGCAGCAGCGCACGGTCGAGCTCCCCCGCCGAGAGCGCCTGAGCGCCGAGGCCCTGCGCCGCTGCCGTGGTGGCCTGTGCGCGCGCCCGGCCGCGCTGGTCGAGCGCGACCAGGCCGGCGATCACCGCCAATACGAGCAGTGACGCCACGCCCGCGAGCACCATCCGCATGCGCCGCTGGGCACGACCGCTCTCCGTCCGGCTCTCGTCGAGGAACGCGCGTTCAGTCGCATTGAGCTCGGGATCGTGGCCGGCCGCCCATTCGAGCGCCGACGCGAGGCGCGCGCCGCGGTAGAGCCCGCCGGCGTCTCGGGCGTCCGCGTCCCACGCGCGCGCGGCTTCTCGGAGCCCGCGATGCAGGCGCCGGCCTTCCACGTCCTCGTCCAGCCAGGCGCGCAGCCGCGGCCATTCGCGCAGCAGCGCCTCGTGCGCGACCTCGACGGAGCCGTCCGAGACGGTGAGCAGGCGGCGATCGGCAAGCCGGTTGACGACCTCGCCGCTGCGCCCCCGGTCGAGCTCGGCGATCTCGATCCGGCGGCGTACGATCGCGCCGCTCTCGTCCTCGTCGGCGAGGCGCAGCATGAGGTTGCGAACCTCCGCCTGCTGCTCGGGATCCAGCCGCACGAACGCGTCCTCGGCCAAGCGCGCGACGGCACCGTGGACCCCGCCGCTGCGCGCGTATGCGGCGAGGCGCAGCCGCGACCCGTCGCGCGCGCTCCACAGCTCGAGCAGCGCGGTCGACAGCAGCGGCAACGCGCCCGGGCGGCCGTCGACGTCGGTCAGCAGCGCGTCGACGAGCTCCGGCTCGACGGTCAGGCCGACCCGCTGCGCCGGGCGCTCGATCGCGCGTCGCAGCTCGTCGCGCGACATCTGGCCGACGAGGACGTGATTGGCGCCGAGCAGGCGCGACAGCTCCGGGTAGGCGGCGCAGCGGCCGTAGAAGTCGGCGCGGACGGTGAGCACGACGACGCGGTCGCGGGCGGTGCGGACGAGCGCGGCGATGAACTCCGCGCGCTCCGCCTCGTCCGCGCAGACGGTGAACAGCTCCTCGAACTGGTCGACCGCGAGCACGCCGCTGTGCTCGCGGTCGAGCCGGCGGGTCGCGCGGCGAAGCTCGCGCAGCGGCTGCTCGCCGGGGCGGATCAGCGCCTGCGTCCAGTTGGCGCTCCCGGGCAGGACGCCGCCGCCGAGCGCGGGCAGCAGCCCGGCCCGCAGCACGGACGACTTGCCGCTGCCGGAGGGGCCGACGACCGCGAGCAGCGGTGCGCCGACGAGCCGTGAGACGAGCTCGGCGACGAGCCGCTCGCGCCCGAAGAAGTACTCGGCGTCCTCGGCGCGGAATGTCGCGAGGCCCTTGTACGGGCACACCAGCGGCGTGCCGGCCCGCTCCTCGTCGCCGGCGCGCTCGCGCACCGACTGCAGGTCGACGACGGTTCCGACCAGCTCGGCGTCGAGAGCGCGGGCCTCGGTGCGGCCGGCGGCCGCGCGGTCGGCGGCTGCGTCGACGCGGCGCGTGGCCTCGTGCCGTGCCCACTCCCTTGCGACCTCGTGGACGCGGCGCGGCACGCCGCGGCTGGTCTCGAGCAAGTTCTCGACCGGTACCGAGTCGGCGCCGCCGGCGGGAGCGTAGAAGCCCGCGATCGCACGAACGGCCTCGGCGTCGAGCGGCTCGAGGGCGATCGCGTCCCGGGGCTCCAACCGAGCGAGCGCCGCCGTCTCCTGCCCGGTGGCCAGGACGAGCACGGGCAGGCGGCCGAGTGCCGGCGCGAGCGTCCTCAGCGCGGCGCGCAGGTCGGCCGGCAGGCGGTCGGCGCCGTCGATCACGATCAGCGTCGGCCGCCGGCCTGCGCGTGCGCGCGCGATGGCCGCCGACGCGGCCTCCGGCGGTCCCGTGCCGGCGGCGTACACCACCGCGGCCCCCTCTCGGCGGACCTCGCTCGCGAGCTCGGCGGCGAGCCGGGTCTTGCCCATCCCGTACGGGCCGGCGAGCGTCACCAGCGCGCCCGCGCCGGCGGCCGCATGCAGCCAGTGCTCCCGCAGCCGGCGGACATCATCGTCGCGGCCGATCAGCGGCGGCGACGCCGCCGTGTCGAGCTCGGGCGGGAGCTCCGCGATCGCCGGCTCGATGTCCAGCGCGGCGTCCTGGGCGAGGATCGCGTCGTGCAGGCGGCGAACTTCAGGAGTCGGTTCGACGCCGATCTCGTCGATTAGCGTCCGCCTGGCGTCGCGGTAGGCCTCCAGCGCCTCGGCCTGCCGCCCGCACCGGTACAGCGCGAGCATTCGCTGCGCGTGCAGCCGCTCGCGCAGCGGATTCTCCGCCAGCAGCGCGTCGATCTCGGCGACCACCTCCTGATGGTGGCCGGTGGCCAGATCCGCCTCGATCGCCAGCTCCGCGGCGGTCAGGCGCAGCTCCTCGAGCCGCCGGATCTCCGCCGTCGCGAACGGCTCGCCGGCGACGTCGGCGAGCGGATCGCCGCGAAACAGCGCTAGCGCCTCACGCGCCGCCCCGTTCACCGACTCGCCGGTCTCGGCGGCCCGGGCCGCCTCGGAGACGAGCCGTTCGAGCCGGCAGACGTCCACGAGCTCGCGGTCGATCCGCAGCTCGTAGCCCCGCCCGCGGGTGACGATCTCGGCGCCGCCGTCGTCGGCCAGCGCCCCACGCAGTCGCCAGACGTAGTTCTGGACCATCTTCGCGGCGCTCGCCGGCGGCTCGTCTCCCCACAGCCCTTCGATCAGCCGGTCGGCGCTGACCGCGCGATTCGCCTCGAGACCGAGCATGGCCACGACGGCGCGCTGCTTCACTCCGCCGAGAGCGATCGGGCGGTCGTCGACGCTCGCCTCGACGTGTCCAAGGATGGTGAGATGCATGCGGTAGACCAACCCAATCACCTCCTCCAGCGCCGATCAATGAACGGACGTAGCGTGCGCCACGCTGGTCTACGGCTGGTCTACGCCGCCGGTCTACGCCGCCGGTGACCCGACGCAGAACCGGCGCAGACCGGGCCGCAGGACGGTGTGGGCCGTTCCCACCCACCCGGCCAGGAGGCCACCATGCTCACCACCCGCCGCATCTACCGCACGACCATCGCCATCGCGCTCGCCGGCGCCCTGGTCGCTCCCGCGGCGAGCGTCGCGGACGACCACTGGGCGTGGACGTCGTCGCGGCCGGACGCGACCCCGGCCGAGGCGCGCCAGGACCTGCGCAGCCCCGACACGCGCGACGCCGCGATCGGCCGCGGCACCTGGAGCGTCCCCGATGTGACGGTCGTCAAGCTGCCGCAGCCGGTGCCGGTCGCCGAGCGCGGCATCGACTGGGGCGACGCCGGCATCGGCGCCGGGACGTTGTTCGGCGTCATCGTCGTCGGCCTCGGCGGCGCGATGGCGGTCATGCATCGTCGCCGGCGCGGCCCGCGGACGGCGCCTGCCGCCTGACGCGCAAGCCCTCACACCGATCACGAACGGGGCCGGCATCGCCGGCCCCGTTCGTCAGGCCCGGGCAGCGCGCCAGGCCTCGCGCAGCTTCAGCGAGGAGCCGGTGCGCAGGATGCCGCCGGAGTAGATGCGGGCGGCGAGCGGGATCAGCGCGATGCTGGCCCCGATCGTGACCGCCAGCGAGGCGACGATCTCCCACGTCGGGACGTCGCCGGTCACGATCCGGGGCGGCATCGTGAGGGGCGCCGTCATCGGGATGAAGGCCGTGATGTGGGCGAGCGTGCCGTCGGGGTCTTCGAGCACGGCGAACCCGATGAAGAAGGCGACGAGGATGGTCAGCGTCAGCGGCGTCATCGACGACTGCAGCTCCTCCTGGCGCGGCACCAGCGCCCCGGCGCAGGCGAACGCGCACGCGTAGAAGGCGTAGCCGACCACGAACCAGGCGAGCGCGAGCGCCGCAGCGCTCAACGTCGAGGCGTCGACCTCGACCACCCCGACCGCCTGCGCGACCCCCAGTCCGATGGCCACGGTCAGCAGCAGGTTGCCGAGCCCGAGTAGGCCGATCCCGATCACCTTGCCCGCCAGCAGGTTCCTGGGGCGGATCGTCGACAGCACGACCTCGACCACGCGCGAGGCCTTCTCCTCGACCACGCCGGCCGCCACCCAGTAGCCGTAGGTGAGCAGCTGGCCGTAGAGGACGAGGATGGCGAAGAACGCCACGCCGGCCTTGCCCTCGTCGTCCTCGTCGACCGCCTCGATCGTCGAGATCTCGAGCGGTGGCGGGGACAGCGCGCGCTGCGCCTCCTCGCCGGTCACGCCGGCCTGCTCGAGCGCATCGGCCGCCTGCACCTCGCGGTTGGCCGCCTGCAGCAACGTCACGAGCTCGTCGTCCGGCTCCTCCTTGGTGCGGATCTGACCGTTGGTGACGACGGCGTCGAGCGACCCGTCCTCGAGCGCGACGTCGGCCGGCGGCCCCGGGCTGCCGATCTGGCGGGCCTCGATCGTGACGTCGACCGCGCGGCCGGCGGCGGCGGCCGCCTCGACGACGACGCGCTCGCTCTCCACGGACCAGCCGACCTTGTAGCTCTCCTCGTCGCTCCCCAGGATCGCGGCGACGATCACCACGGCGACGATGATCACGATGTTGATGCCGGTCGAGACGGCGAACGCCTTCTCGCGCACGCGCTCGGTGATCTCGCGCCGGACGACCAGCCGGGTCGCCTGGCGCCCGCTCACTCCGCCACCGCCTCGCGGAAGAGATCGCTCAGCGTCGGCCGCTCGAGCGCGAAGTAGGTGACGCTGCCGGCGTCGCGCGCCGCGTCCAGCAGCGCGTCGGGGCCGATCCCGTCGTCGAGCGCCACCAGCACGCCCTTGGCCCCGCGGTCGACGACCTCGACGCCGGCGGGCAGCCAGTCATCGCCCGCGCCCTGGACCTCGACGCGGACGCGGCGTCCGTCGGCGCCGCGGTCGCGCAGCTCCTCGACGCGGCCGGAGGCCACCAGCCGGCCGTCCTTGATGATGGCCACCGCCTCGCACAGGCGCTCGACCAGCTCGAGCTGGTGCGAGGAGAACACCACCGGGACGCCGCGGGACGCATAGTCGGCCAAGACGCCGCTGAGCACGTCGACGCCGACCGGGTCGAGGCCCGAGAACGGCTCGTCGAGCACCAGCAGCTCGGGCTCGTGCACGAGCGCCGCCGCGAGCTGCACGCGCTGCTGGTTGCCGAGCGAGAGCTGCTCGACGCGGTCGCCGGCGCGCTCGGTCAGCCCGAGGCGCTCGATCCACCCGTCGGCCGACTCAGCCGCCGACGCGCGGTCGCGCCCGTGCAGCCGCGCGAGGTAGACGAGCTGGTCGCGGACCCGCATCTTCGGGTATAGGCCGCGTTCCTCGGGCATGTACCCGAAGCGCCGCCGCATGTCGAAGTCCACCGGCGCGCCGCGGAACAGCACCTCGCCGCGGTCGGCCGCCAGCACACCGAGGACGATCCGCATGGTCGTGGTCTTGCCGGCGCCGTTCGGCCCGACGAACCCGAACATCTGGCCGGTCTCAACGGAGAACGAGACGCCGTCGAGGGCGACGACGTCTCCGTAGCGGCGCGCGAGGTCCCGCAGCTCGAGCACTGCCTACAGCTTGATCAGCCCACTTCGGCAGGCTCGTCGCGGCCCTGCAGCCGCTCGCGCCCGCGCTGCACCGCGGCGATGAACTTCGAGAGGTTGACCTCGAGCGTGTTGAGGATCTCGTCCGCGTAGTCCTCGGCGCCGAGCCGGATCTCGCGCTCGCGGGCGCGCGCCTCGCCGATGATGTCCTCGGCCTGGCGCTCGGCCTCGCGCGTGACCTCCTGCTGGGAGACGAGCTGCTGCTGGCGCTCGCGCGCCTCCTTGACGATGCGCTCCGCCTCGCGCTTGGCCTCGGCCAGCATCTCCTGGCGCTCCTTGACGATCCAGCGCGCCTGCTTGATCTCCTCTGGGATCGTGGCGCGCATCTGGTCGAGGATGTCGTAGATCTCCTCCTTGTCCACGCGCACCTGGTCCGTCAGGGGGACCTGTTTGGCGTTGTGGACCAGATCGTCCAGCTTGTCGATGAGTACCAGGACGTCCATGGCGCTCCCTGTTTCGTCAGCGCGCCAGCGCTTCCTTCAATCGCCGGGCAACCGGCTCTGGGACAAGATCGGAGACATCGCCACCGAACGTGGCGATCTCCTTCACTCCGCTCGAGGAGAGGAAACTGTACTGCGGCGACGCCATCAGGTAGATCGACTCGATGTCGGACGCCAGTTGGCGGTTGAGCTGGTTCATCTCGAGCTCGTACTCGAAATCGGAGATCGCGCGCAGGCCCTTGACGATCGCCTTGGCCCCGCGCTGGCGGGCGAACTCGACCACGAGGTTGGAGAACGGCTCCACGCGCACGTTTCCCAGATGCCCCGTCGCGGCCTCGATGAACCCGATCCGCTCCTCGGCGCTGAACAGCGACTTGCTCTTGCGCACGGAGGCGTTGACGACGGCCACGATCAGCTCGTCGAACATGTACGAGGCGCGCGTGATCACGTCGACGTGCCCGTGCGTGATCGGGTCATAAGAGCCGGGGCAGACGGCGATACGGGGGTCAGGGGCCATGGATGCGGATCAGTGTGTCGCCGTAGCGGCGCTCGTCGAGGATAGGAAGACCGAGTTCCAGCGGTGCGCGGCGATCGCTCTCGGCGACCACCGCAGCGCCGGAAGCCAACACCGCCGGCAGCGCCGTCGTGAGCTCGCTTCCCAGGCGCCCCGCCAACCGGTAGGGCGGGTCGAGGAAGACGAGATCGTATTGACGCGCGGCCGCGGATGCGCCGCCGAGGAAGCGGCGGGCGTCGGAGCGGCGGACCTCGGCGCTCGCGCCGAGCGCCTCGAGGTTGGCGCGCAGGGCGCGGATCGCCGCAGGCGCGGTGTCCACGAACGTCGCGGCGGCCGCGCCGCGTGACAGCGCCTCGATCCCGAGCGCGCCCGAGCCGGCGAAGAGGTCGAGCACCTGCGCGCCCTCGACTCGGGCCCCGAGCACCGAGAACAGCGCCTCGCGCACCCGGTCCGAGGTCGGCCGTGTGGCCTCGCCGGGCGGGGCCTGGAGCCGCCGCCCGCGGTACCGGCCCGCGATCACGCGCACATCACGCGGGAGCGGCGCTGAAGAGCCGCCGCTCCTTCTCCTCGGGCGAGCCGGCGACGTAGAACGCCTGTGCCCACGAGTCGTCGGGCGCGAGGTGCTTCTTCGGCGTGCCGCGCAGCCGGTAGTGGTTGAAGAGGCGCATGAAATCGGTCAGGTAGATGTCCGCCGCGCGCTGGTCGCCGCGGATGATCAGCATGTTCTCGTCGTTCGTCTTGCTCGACTCGTCGCTCCAGTTGGCCGAGCCGGTGACGATCAGCGGGTCGCTCGTGAGCGGGTCGACGAGCATCAGCTTCGTGTGGATGTAGTCGAGCCGGTTGAGATGCCGCAGGGCGTTCGCGATCCACGTCCGGTAGGCGCCGGTCCCCTCGAAGCCGCCGGCCGACAGCACGTTCCCGGGCTCGCGCCGCACGGCCTCGACCTGGCCCTTGAACGTGTCGAGCAGCAGGTATCGCAGGTACGGGCGCCGGCCCGCGAAGACAGGCGCGATCTCGGCCGTCAGGCCGAAGGCGGCGGTCAGGAACACGGCCTGCTGCGCGCTGTCCGCGAGCCGTACGTACCACGCGAGCGAGTCGAGTGCACTGCGCGGGCTGAACACCGTCGGCGTGCTGCCGCGCCGCGGGCGCGTGGCACGGAAGCTCGGCGCCGGGTCGTTGAAGGGCCGGAAGGCCTTGCGCTCGGGGTCGGTCGCGAGCTTCTTCCAGTAGCGCAGGTAGCGCTGGGCGACGATCCGGTCGCGCACGCGGTGGCCCACGTTGGCGTGGCCGAAGATCCCGCCCTCGGTGATGTTGGTCGAGCCCGTCCAGACCTCGAGCGGCACCCCGTCGCGCAGCAGCACGATGAACTTGTTGTGGCCGATGCTGATCCTCGTGCGCGGGATCGTCTGGGCGTCGAGCCCGGCGGCCGCGATGGCGATCGGGTTGTCGCGCGCCGTGCCGCGGCCCTTGACGGTGTCGACCACGATCTTCACGTCGGCGCCGGCGTCAGCGGCGATCTTGAACGCGTCGAGCACCGGCCGGTACTCGAACTCGTACATCGCGGCCCGCAGCGCGAAGTGGCTGTCGACGGCCTGCCCGATGAAGCCGAGCAGCGCCTCCTCCAGCCCGCGCGAGAGCCAGCGGTAGGCCTCGCGGTTCGGGACCTTGTCGGGCCTGACGTCCTTGAACCGCGCCTGGTAGGCGTCCGAGGCCGCGACGCCGCGGTTGAAGAAGACGCCGTGCGTGCCGTCGTCGGGGGTCTCGGTGCTGACCTGCGCCCGCACCGACGCTCCCCGCGTGGGCCGCGCGGACGTCCCGTACATCGCGGTCACCGTGTAGGTGTAGGTGTGCTCGGGCTTGGCCGCGTAGTCGCCCCACACGAAGGACTGGATCGGGTTGCGCGCACTCGAGTGGTCACCGTCGCTGTGCTCGAACATGAGCGGGTTCTCGAGCGTGCGGACCTCGGCCTCGGTGTGGTCGACTCGCTCGATGCAGAAGCCCAGCAGCCCCGCGACCTGCGACGCGTCGACGCTCATGCCCAGCACCACGACGTACGTGCCCGCCACGAGCTGGAGTGAGAGGCCGGTCCCGGCTGGGGCGAAGACGCGCATCAGCCGACTCGCCGGGCCAGCCCCGGATAGACGATCACGAGCCCGTCGGCGTCGAGCTCGAGGTCGGCCGTGAAGTCCTCGTCGTCGCTGAAGCGCACGCGCCCCGGGGCGAGGTGCTCGTAGCGCTGCTGCGCGCGGTGCACCTTCAGGTCGGGCAGCGAGACCCACGCCATGGCGAAGCCGACCGTACCGGGTTGCTCGTGCAGCCGGTGGCGGCGGACCGGCATCAGGTTGGTGAGTGGCGAGAAGGCGAGGTCGCAGTCGAGCGCGCCCTCGAGCTCGGCGGCGTTCTCGACCCCCGCCCAGTTGCCCTTGCCGTCGTGGCGCAGCTCGAGCGAGCCGACGCCGGCGACCTCCACGAGCAGCCTCCGCGTGACCCATCCCTTGCGGGCCTCCAGCTCGTAGGCGGCGCGGTACGGGCGCGGGTCGGCGCCGAGCTGGGCGCCGGTCGCCGCCAGCCCGTCCTCGCCGAGTGCGAGCTCGCACACCTCGGTGCGCCACTGCGGCTCGCCGTTCCACGCCACGCGCGTCATCGGCGCACAGCGTATTTCAGGCCGGGATGGGCTCCAGCGCGTCGGCGCCGAACGCCGCCACCAGCGCCTCCGCGATCAGCGCGTGCTCGGGCTGGTCCAGCTCGGCGTCGTCGTCGAGGATCTGCCGTGCGCGCATCCGCGCGCGCTCGAGCAGCTCGACGTCCTCGGGCAGGCGCGCGAAGCGGAAGGCCTGTAGTCCGGACTGGCGGGTTCCGAGCATCTCCCCCTCGCCCCGCAGGTCGAGGTCGATCTCGGCCAGCTCGAACCCGTCGCGGTGCTTGGCCAGCGCGCGCAGGCGGGGCGACTCCTTGGGCCCGAACAGCAGGCAGAGCGACTCGTGCTCGCCGCGCCCGATCCGGCCGCGTAGCTGGTGCAGCTGCGAGATCCCGTAGCGCTCGGCGTCCTCGACGAGCATGACGGTGGCGTTCGGGACGTCGATGCCGACCTCGATCACCGTGGTGGCGACGAGCACGTCGGCGCCGCCGGCCGCGAACGCGGCCATTGACTCCTGCTTCTCGCGCGGGCGCATCTGGCCGTGCAGCAGCACGACCTCGAAGTCGCGCAGCTCGCCCGCCTTCAGCCGCTCGTACTCGGCGGTGGCGGCGCGCGCCTGCAGCGCCTCGGACTCCTCCACAAGCGGGCAGACCACGAACGCCTGGTGGCCGGCGCGCAGCTCCTCGCGTATGCGCTCGTACGCGCGGGAGCGTTCGGCCTCGGTGGCGCACACGTGGGTGTGGATCGGCCGGCGGCCGGCGGGCAGCTCGCGCAGCACGGTCACGTCGAGGTCGCCATACGCGGTCAGGGCGAGCGTGCGCGGGATCGGCGTCGCCGTCATGTGCAGCACGTGCGGGGCGAGACGATCCGGAGCCTTGCGGTCCAGCGCGCGCCGCTGGTTGACGCCGAAGCGATGCTGCTCGTCGACGACCGCGACCGCCAGGCGGTCGAACTCGACGGCCTCCTCGATCAGCGCATGCGTCCCGACCAGCAGCTTGAGCTCGCCGCTCGCGAGCTTGCCGAGCAGGTCGGCGCGGCGGCCGCCGGGCGTCGAGCCGGTGAGCAGCGCGGTCTGCACGAGCTCGCCGGGCATCAGCGCCTGGAGCGTGGCGAAGTGCTGCTCGGCGAGCGTCTCGGTGGGCGCCATCAGCGCGGCCTGGGCGCCCGACTCGACGGCCCGCAGCATCGCGTGGACCGCGACCACGGTCTTGCCGGAGCCGACCTCGCCCATGAGCAGGCGCTGCATCGGCCGGTCGCGCGTGAGCTCCTCGTCCACAGCGGCCATCGCCTTGCGCTGGTCGCTCGTCGGCTCGAACGGCAGCGAGTCGGCCAGCCAGCGGGCGGTCAGCTCGCCGGGCGGCGCGAGCGGCGTCGCGCGCGATCCCTCGCGCCGGCGCGCGCGGCGCCGCAGCAGCGCGATCTGGAGCAGGAGCAGCTCGTCGTAGGCGAGCCGGCGGCGGCCGCCCTCGTGGTCCCCGAAGTGCGCGGCGTCGAGCGCCGCCGGGCGGTCGGGCAGGCCGTCGCGCGCACGCAGGCGCGCCGGCAGCGGCTCGAGCGCCTCCTGGGCGGCGCCGCGCCACTCGCGCACGAGCGCCAGGATCTGCGTCGACGACAGGCCCTCGGTGGCCGGGTAGGTGGCGACCTCGGTGGCGGCCGAGCCGACGGCCTCCCCGGTCGGCGCGTGGAACTGCACGCGGAAGCGGTTGCGGGCCTCGTACTTGCCCTGCAGCAGCAGCCGCGCCGGCGGCCGGTACTTGCGCTCCAGCCACGGCTGGTTGAAGAACGTCGCCTTCATCGTGCCGGTCTCGTCCGCCACCACGGCCTCCACCAGCGGGCGCATCCCGCGCCGCCGCACCGGGCGGCTGGCGATCGAGCGCACCTCGACGACGACGGTCGCGGTCTCCCCCGGGCTCAGCTCGATGATCGTGCGAGCGTCCTGCCGGTCGCGCGGCAGGTGCTCGAGCAGGTCGCCGATCGTGTTGAGCCCGAGCCGCTCGGCGGCGGCGGCCGCCTTGGCGGGCTTGACGTTCAGCGGGGTTTGCAGGCGCGACGGGCGCGGGTAGCGCGGTGGCCCGACGGCCTTCAGCTCGTCGTCGCTGAGCGGTTCGTTCGTCGCGAACGCCGTGGGCACGCCGTGCATTGTTGCCGGGCGGCGGGACGAACTTCGGCATTGAGGGAGGCGGGATCGACCGCGCGGGCGCCGATTGACGAGTTTGTACGGCTCAGGCTGACAAACCCATCATTCCGCGTCCGATTGATGGGTTTGTGCCCGTGGAGGAACAAACCCGACAATCGGCAGGCCGTGCGGTCGATCCACCGCCGCCCTACCCAGCCGCAGTTGACGTTCGCCGAGCCCGCCGCTACTCAGCGGCGATCAGCCACCAATACGCCGGCTGGTCGCCGCGCGAGTACTCCATGTCCACGCCGCCGGGAACCAACGGCGCCACACCCCCCGAGTCCAGTGGCGCGCCGTCACCCTCGATCAGCGTCAGCAGCTCGGCCTCACGCCCCAGCTCCCCGAGCACGGCTTCGAGCGTCTCCTCCGGCTGGCCCCAGGCCACGAGCTGCTCGTCGATGAAGCCGACGGCGTCACCGCGGCGGAAGCGGCCCTCGGCGTCGTCGCGTGCGGCGTGCGTGACCGCGCCCGTCCGGACGTGGTCGAGCGCCTCGCGGATCGCCTCCGCGTTCTCGGCGGCGCCGCGGGCGGGGTCGAGCGCGACCGCGGCGGCCAGGCCGGCCTGCATCGAGCGCGAGGGGACGACGTGGACGGCCTTCTCGGCCAGCTCCGCGGCGCGCTCGGCGGCCATGATCACGTTCGGCGAGTTGGGCAGGACCACGACCTCCTCGGCGGGGACCTCGTGGATCCCGGCCAGCAGCTCGTAGGTCGAGGGGTTGAGCGTGCTGCCGCCGTCGAGCGCGACCGCGCCGAGGCCCTCGAACAGCTCGCTCATGCCCGAGCCGGCGACCACGGCCAGCACGCCGCAGGTCTGCACGGCCACGGCGAGCCGCTCGCTGCGCTCCTGCACCTGCTCGGTCATGTCCGCCACGTCGAGGTGCGAGACCTCGCCGATCTCCTCGAACAGCGCCGTGGCACGCCCCGGTACGTCGGTGTGCAGATGGACCTTGAGCGTGTGGCTGTCGCCGACCACGAGCACCGAGTCGCCGAGCCGCTCGAGCTGGTCGTTCCAGGCGGCGGGGTCGAGCTCTTGGCCCATCACCGCGAAGTTCGTGCAGTAGCGGTAGGTCGTCGACTCGTGCTGCGGGTGCGTGATGCGGGCGGGCGAGTGGTGCGCCAGCGGCGGCGCCTCGGTGCCGCGCAGCGCGGCGATCACGCCGGCGAACATCACGGTCAGGCCGTAGCCGCCGGCGTCGACCACGCCCGCCTCGCGCAGGATCGGCAGCAGCTCCGGCCCGCGCGCGACCGACAGCTCGCCGGAGCGCAGCGCCGCCTCGAGCACGGTGGCGATCACTGCATCCTGCTGGTCGTCATCGACGTGGTGGTGCAGGCGCGGCTCGTCCAGATGCGCGACCTCGGACGACAGTCGCGCGGCCATCTCGCGGACCACGGTCAGGATCGTGCCCTCGGCCGGATCGCGCACCGAGCCGTACGCGCGCTCGGCGGCGCGCGCCATCGCGGCGGCGACCAGCACGGGATCGATCAGCTCGCCGGGGCGCGAGATCAGCTCCTCGGCGGCGCCGCGCAGCAGCTGCGAGAGGATCACGCCGGAGTTGCCGCGGGCGCCGAGCAGGGCGGCGCGCGCGACCGACTCGACGATCGTGTCGCGCCCGATGTCGTCGATGTCACCCTGAGCCGACAGGCGGTCGAGCTCCTCCAGCACGGCGCGCAGCGTGAGCGCCATGTTGTCGCCGGTGTCGCCGTCGGCGACCGGGAACACGTTCAGGTCGTTGACCTCGCGCCGGCGCGTCTCGAACTCGGCGAGCGCCCCCTCGACGACGGCGCGGAATCGGATGAGACTTGGGTCGGCCACGATGTCGTGAAACCGGTTTCGCCTACGGTCCTCGCAAGCTCGGACCTTCGTGCGACGTTACCTACGCCTTAGTGACCTTCCCGGCCTTAAGGCAGCGCGTGCAGACATACACGCGCTTGGGGGCACCGCTCTCACTGATGCGGACCTTCTGGAGGTTCGCGTCGAACCGTCGCTTGGTGGCGACCATCGAATGCGACCGGCTCTGCCCAAAAGCCGGACGCTTGCCGCAGGAGTGACAGATACGTGCCATCGCGGCGGGAAGCATAGCGACAGGACCGGTTGGGTACGGTCTTAGAGGTGCCGCCAGCCAGCACGGCCCGAATCACGCTACCCGATCGCTACCGGATCGTCCGCCACATCGCCAACGGCGGGATGGCGGGGGTATGGGAGGCGTACGACGAGCTGCTGGGCCGCCCGGTCGCGGTCAAGGTGCTCGCGTCGCACCTGGCCGAGGACGACCGCGCACGCCGGCGCTTCGAGCGCGAGGCGCGCGCCGCCGCCGGGCTGTCCTCGCATCAGCACGTCGTGACGATCTACGACGTCGGCGAGCACGACGGCCGCGTCTTCATGGTCATGGAGCTGATGCGCGGCGGCACCGTCGGCGAGCGGCTGAAGGAGGGCCGCGCGATCGCCGACGAGACGGCGCTGCGCTGGCTGCGCGAGGCGGCGAGCGCGCTCGACGCGGCCCACGACGGCGGGCATCGTGCATCGCGACATCAAGCCCGGCAACCTGCTGCTCGACGACCGCGACCGGCTCGCGATCGCCGACTTCGGCATCGCGCGGATCGCGCTCGAGGACCAGCTGACGGCGACCGGCCAGGTGCTGGGCACGGCGTCGTACATCTCGCCCGAGCAGGCGGTCGGCACGCCGGCCAGTGCGGCGTCCGACCGCTACGCGCTGGCCGTCGTCGCCTTCGAGCTGCTGACCGGCTCGCGCCCCTTCCAGGCCGAGCACTTCGCCGCCCAGGCGCGCGCCCACGTCGAGGACCTGCCGCCGCTGGCGACCGAGCGCGACCCGTCGCTGCCGCGCGGCGTGGACGCCGTGCTCGACCGCGGGCTGGCCAAGGATCCGGACGAGCGCTGGCCGAGCGCGAGCGCCATGGTCGAGGCGCTCGACCGCGCGATGGGCTCCTCGCGGCCACCGACCGAGCCGACGCGCCGGGTCGCGGCTCCGACGCCTGGTTCGTGGGATGAGGGTCGGCCTCCGCGATCCCCGTCCGGGTCGGATTCCCCGGCCGAGCGCCGCGGCGGCGGCGCCATGCCCTGGCTGCTGGCCGGCGTCGCCGCGCTCGTGGTGCTGGCCGTGGCCGCGGTCATGCTGCTCTCGGGCGGCGACGGCGGTGAGCCCCAGGCCGACACGGACGCC
Organism: uncultured Solirubrobacteraceae bacterium; assembly: GCA_963830725.1. Taxonomy (GTDB): domain Bacteria; phylum Actinomycetota; class Thermoleophilia; order Solirubrobacterales; family Solirubrobacteraceae; genus DASSUW01. Next base: position 221,964 of record CAWHNO010000015.1, read on the forward strand.
GACCGCCACGCCGACCGCGGAGCAGACCCCCGAGCGGACCCCCGAGCGGACCCGGGAGCCGACCGCCACGCCAACGGCGGAGCAGACGCCGGAACAGACTCCGGAGCCGACGGCCGAGGCGACGCCGGAGGCGTCCGGCGGGACCGATCTCGACCGCGCCGCCGACCTGCAGCTCCAGGGCTACAACGCCCGCCTCGCCGGAGACAACGAGTCGGCGCTCGGCCTCTCGACCCAGGCGCTCGAGGCCTGCGGCGACACCAAGCAGCTCTCGCCCTGCGGCTACGCGCTGTACGAGGTCGGTGCCGCGCTCAACGCCCTCGGCCGCCCGGACGAGGCGATCCCGTACCTCCAGCAGCGGCTGGATCAGTACGGGCCCAACCGGGACGTCGAGAAGGAGCTGAAGCGAGCCGAGAAGGCCGCCGGCGAGGACTGAGCCGCGCCGGCAGCTGCAGCAGGATCACCGCGGCGAGCACGAGCACGCCGCCCGCGAGCTGCAGCGGCGTCAGCCGCTCGCCGAGCACGAGAAAGGCCAGCACGACCGTCACGGGCGGCTCGAACGTCGACAGGATCGCCGCCTCCGACGGGCCGACGCGGCGCAGCCCGGCGAAGAAGCACGAGACCGCGACCACGGTGCTGACCAGCGCGATCAGCACCAGCCAGAGCCACGCCTCGCCGGACAGCCCGAGGTCGAGCGACCCGGTCGCCAGGCCGACGACCGTGAAGCTGGCCGAGGCGCCCGTTAGCACGAGCAGCGCGAGCGCGAGCGGGTCGATCGCCTCGATCACGTTGTCCGAGACGAGGATGTAGGTCGTGTAGGTGAGCGAGGCACCGAGCGCGAGCAGGGCGCCGACCACCTCGAAGTCGCCGCTGCCGCCGGCCAGCAGCACGAGCACGAGCCCCGCCGACGCGACGGTCAGCGCCACGCCCGCCCGCAGCGAGGGCGCGACGCGGCCGAGCAGCGATCGCGGCGACCGTGACGAAGGCGGGATACGTGTAGAGCAGCAGGGCCACCATCGAGACGTCGAGCCGGTCGATGGCGGCGAAGAAGAGACCGGACTGGAGGCTGTAGCCGAACGCCCCGAGGCCGAGGCCGGTGAGCACGACGCGCCGCGGCAGCCGGCGCAGCGCCGCCCACCGCCCGGTCACGCGCAGCACGACGGCGAAGACGAGCGCGGCGAGCGCGAAGCGCACGAACAGCGTGCTGGCGACGTTCGCGCCCGCCTCCGAGGCGAGCTTGCCGAAGACGCCGAGCGTGCCGAACGCCGCGGCCGACAGGAGGCAGAGGAGAGCGCCGTGCATGCCGTCATCGTCGCGTCCCAACTCATCGAGAGCAACGGATACTTTCGCCGGTTATCGTGCGATGATGTCGAACAATGCTCGACCTCCGCCGCCTGCGCCTCCTGCACGAGCTGCACCGCCGCGGGACGGTCGGCGCCGTCGCCGAGGCGCTCTCATACAGCCCCTCGACCGTGTCGCAGCAGCTGCGGGTGCTCGAGCGCGAGGCGGGTACGCCGCTGTTCGAGCCGGCCGGCCGGCGCGTGCGGCTGACCGACGCGGCGCTCGTGCTGACGGCCCACGCCGAGCAGTTGCTGGCGGGCGTCGAGCGCGCGGAGGCGGATCTCGCCGCCGCGGCGGCCGGCGCGGTGGCCGGCGTCGTCCGGGTCGGCTCGTTCCAGACCGCGAGCCTGCACCTGCTGCTGCCGGCGATGGACGCGCTGCGCGGGAGCCACCCAGGGGTCGAGGTGCGGCTGGTCGAGTCCGAGACCGAGCCCGCCCTGGAGGCGCTGCCCTCGCACGCGCTCGACCTCGTGCTGGCCGACGAGTGGGCCGGGACGCCCCGCGCGCGCCGGCCGGGGATCGATCGCGAGGACCTGTTCGTCGAGCCGGTGCTGCTCGCGATCGCGGCCGGCCATCCGGCCGCGGCCGGCGGGCCGGTGCGGCTCGCGGACTTCGCCGCCGCGACGTGGGCCACGGGCTACGCGGGCGGCGGCATGGCCGCGCTCGTGCACCGCCTGTGCGCGACGGCGGGCTTCGAGCCGGTGGTGCGCCACCAGACGAACGAGCTGTCGATGCTGCTCGCGCTGGTCGCCGGCGGCCACGCCGTGACCCTGCTGCCCGAGATCGCGTTCGCGGGCGGGCACGAGGGCGTCGCGGTCCGGCCCGTGTCCGGCCTCGAGGCCGACCGCACCGTGTTCACGGCCGCGCGGGCCGGCGCCGATCGCCGCCCCGCGCTCGCCGCGGTAAGGGAGGCGCTACGCGCAGCAGTACCGGCGGTACTCAGCGCGGGCTCGCCTTCCAGCCGATCCGGCCGCTCCGGCAGTTCGCGACGAAGTGTCCGTTCCTGGTGACGCGAACGCGGATGCGGAAGTTGCCCGTCCAGCGCCCGGAGCGGCGCAGGCCGCCGTCGACGGAGACCCGGGCCCGCGCGCGCTCGCCGTCGGGGAGCTTGAAGCGGAACACGCCGCCGTCCGCGAAGGCCGTGGTGGTCGAGGCGTCGAGCGGCGGCAGGAAGATCACGCCGGAGGTGAGCACTTCGCCGTCGCTGCAGCGCGCGCGATAGCGGATGCGCACTTTGCTCACGAGGCCATCGGAGCCGGTGACGACGAGGGCGAGGCGCCCCTGGCGCGTCTTGCCGCGCCAGCGGGCGGCGTCGGCGACGGTGGGGACGAGCAGCAGCGCGACGAGGGCGGCGACCACTGAGGTACGGACGCGCATCACGAGCCCTCCGCCGACCAGCGCACGCCCTTGAGGCGGCAGTTGTCGACGACGCGCCCGTTGCGGCTGACGCGCGTCCTGACCCGGAACGTCCCGGTCCAGCGGTCGTCGGCGCCGAGCGTCCCGCGCACGAACAGCCGGTGCCGCGCCCGGTAGCCGCCGCCGATGCGCTTGCGGACGACACCGGCGTCCTCGAAGCGGGCGGCCTCGGACACGTCGAACGGTGGCAGGAACAGCGTGCGACTCACGTAGTGCCCCTCTCGGCACGGCGCGCGCCAGCTCACGCGCACCTGGTTGACAAGATCGTCGGGGCCGGTCCTGACCGACACCGCGCGTCCCTGTTTGGTCTCGCCCCGCCAGATCTTCGCGTCGGCCGCCGCCGGAGCCGCCAGCACGGCGGCGCAGGCCACGACCAGCGCGAGAGTCCGCATGCCTCGCGTTCTGACCGCTTTCATGCCTACTGAAACGCTCAGGGCGCCAGATCGGCTCGCATCGCCGCGAGCGCCATCACCGCCTCGGCGGCGTGCTCCCCCTGATCGCGCTTGCCGCCGCCGCTGCGGGCGAGCGCCTGATCCATGTTGTCGACCGTCAGGACGCCGAACGCGCACGGCACGCCGGTCCGCAGCTGGACGTCCTGGATGCCGCGCGCGGCCTCGGCGCAGACGTAGTCGTAGTGGTCGGTCTCGCCGCGGATCACCGCTCCCAGGCACGCCACGCCGGCGTAGCGGCCGCTGTCGGCCAGGTAGCGCGCGGCGAGCGGCAGCTCGAAGGCGCCCGGCACGTCGTACACGTCCGCGGGCTCGTGGCCCGCCGCGGTGAACGCCCGCTGCGCGCCGCTCACGAGGCGCTCGGCGAGGTCGGTGTAGAAGCGGCCGACCGCGATCGCGAACCTCAACCTCGGCCTGCCTCGCGATCGTGCACGTGCTCCTCGTGCACCATCTCCTCGTCGAGCGCCAGCCCCTGGTGGTGCAAGGAGTGGCCGAGCCGGTCGCGCTTGGCGCGCAGGTACGCCTCGTTGTGCGGGTTCGCGGCGTGCACGATCGGGATCTGGTCGCTGACCGACAGGCCGTAGCCCTCGAGGCCGCGGATCTTCTTCGGGTTGTTGGTGAGGATGCGGATCGAGCTGAGCCCGAGGTCGGACAGGATCTGGGCGCCGATCCCGTAGTCGCGCAGGTCGACCGGCAGCCCGAGCTCGAGGTTGGCGTCGACCGTGTCGAGCCCCTTGTCCTGCAGGTTGTAGGCCTTGAGCTTGTTCAACAGGCCGATCCCACGGCCCTCCTGGGCGAGGTAGAGCAGCACGCCGCGGCCGTCGCGCTCGATCATGGCCAGGGCGGACTCGAGCTGCTCTCCGCAGTCGCAGCGCAGCGAGTGGAACACGTCGCCGGTCAGGCATTCGGAGTGCACCCGCACGAGCACATCGGGCCGGCCGTCGACCTCGCCCTTGACCATCGCGACGTGGTGCTTGTCGTCGACCAGCGAGCGGTAGCCGACGACGTCGAACTCGCCGAAGGCGGTCGGCAGCCGGGTGGTCACCACGCGTTCGACGAGCTTGTCGTGGCGGCGCCGGTACGCGATCAGGTCGGCGACCGTGATCATCTTCAGCTTGTGGCGCCTGCAGTAGCGCTCGAGGTCCGGCACGCGCGCCATCGTGCCGTCGTCGTTCATGACCTCGCAGATCACGCCGGACGGGTTGAGACCGGCCAGGCGCGCGAGGTCGACCGAGGCCTCGGTCTGGCCGGTGCGCTCGAGCACGCCCCCGGGCTTGGACTTGAGCGGGAAGACATGGCCGGGCTGGACGAGATCGCGCGGCACCGACTGCGGGTCGATCGCGACCTGGATCGTGCGCGCGCGGTCGGCCGCCGAGATGCCGGTGGTCACGCCGTCGCGCGCCTCGATCGTGACCGTGAACGGGGTCTCGAACGGCGACTCGTTCTTGGCCGCCATCAGGTCGAGCCCGAGCTCGTCGCAGCGCTGCGGGGTCAGGGCGAGGCAGATCAGCCCGCGCCCCTCCTTGGCCATGAAGTTGATCGCCTCGGGCGTCGCGAACTGCGCCGCCATCGTGAGGTCGCCCTCGTTCTCGCGGTCCTCGTCGTCGCAGACCACGACCATCCGGCCGGCGCGGATCTCCTCGATCGCCTCCTCGATCGTCACGAAGGCGCTCATCGGGCGGGGACGAGTCGTTCGATGTACTTGGCCAGCACGTCCACCTCCAGGTTCACCGGCGTACCGGTCGTCGCCTCACCGAGGATCGTGCGCTCCAGCGTCTCAGGTATCAGCGAGACCTGGAACCAGTCGTCGCCGAGGCCCGGACACGGTCAGCGACACGCCGTCGACGGCGATCGAGCCCTTCTCGATCACGTAGCGCATGATCTCGGGCGGCGCGCCGATGGAGACCACGTGCGAGAAGCCCTCCTCGCGCACGTCCCACACGGTGCCGAGCCCGTCCACGTGGCCCTGCACGAAGTGCCCGCCGAGCCGGTCGTCGGCCCGCAGCGGCAGCTCGAGGTTCACGCGCGAGCCGGGCTCGAGCGCGCCGAGCGACGAGCGGCGCAGCGTCTCCTGCATCACGTCGGCCGTGAACGCGCCGTCGGGCAGCGAGGTCGCGGTCAGGCAGACGCCGTTGACGGCCACCGAGTCGCCCTCGCGCAGCTCGAGCGCGCTCCGCACGGTGAGCCGCACCCCGTCGCCCGAGGCGTCGACGGCGGTGACCGTCCCGAGGTCGGCGACCAGCCCGGTGAACAGGCTCACCACTCCTTCATGCGCGCCGAGACGAGCACGTCGTCGGCGACCCGCTCGCAGTCGAGCGTGAGCGCGCGGGTCGCCTCGGCGATCCGCTCGACGCCCTCGCCCTCGAGCGGGTCGCGCGCGTGCGAGCCGCCGAGCACGACGGGCGCGAGGAACAGCCGGATCTCGTCGACCTCGCCGGCGTCCAGGAACGCGCCGGCCAGGTGCGGGCCGCCCTCGAGCAGGATCGAGGTGATGCCGGCCGCGCCGATCTGGCTGAGCGCGTTGCGCACGCGCGCCGGCTCGTTCTCGCCCGTCGCGACGATGACGTCGGCGCCGGCGACCTCGAGCGCGTCGGCGGCCAGCCGCGGCGCGGCGCGCGAGATGACGACGGTCAGCTGCTGCTCGGCGGCTCCGCGCACCAGCTGGGAGTCGAGCGGCAGCCGCGCCTCGGAGTCGAACACGATCCGCCGCGGCTGGCGGTGGACGCCTTCGACGCGTGCGGTGAGCAGCGGGTCGTCGGCCAGCGCGGTGCCGATGCCGACCGCCACCGCGTCGCACTCGGCGCGCCAGTGGTGGGCGAGCCGGCGCGAGGCCTCGCCGGAGATCCACTTCGAGTCCCCGGTGCGGGTGGCGACCTTGCCGTCGAGCGTCATCGCCGACTTGAAGAGCACGTACGGCCGGCCGGTGCGGGCGTGCTTGCGGAACGGCTGGTTCAGCAGCCGCGCCTTGGCGGCCAGCTCGCCGCCTGCCACCACCACCTCGACGCCCTCGTCGCGCAGGATGCCGAGGCCGCGGCCGGCCGCCTTCTCGGTCGGGTCGTCGGAGCCGACGACCACGCGGGCGATGCCGGCGTCCAGGATCGCGTCCGTGCACGGCGGCGTCTGGCCGCGATGGCAGCACGGCTCGAGCGACACGTACAGCGTCGCCCCGTGCGTATCGGCGCTGCAGGCGGCCAGCGCCTCGCGCTCGGCGTGCAGCTTGCCGTAGGCGGTGTGGAAGCCCTCGCCGAGGACCTCGCCGTCCTTGACCACCACCGCGCCGACGAGCGGGTTCGGCGTCGTGCGCCCGCGCCCGCCCTCGGCGAGCTCGATCGCGCGGGCGAGATGGACGACGTCGGTCTGGAGCAGTGTGGGCACGGTCTCTCAGAAGAATATTGATGATGATTTCGCCAACCGCCCGAACGGCGAGGCGGCGGTCGGTTGGCGACGTTACGTGCAATCGCGCAGTTTGTAGATAACGACCTCCGGCCCCGGCCGCTCGTAGTCGAGCGGATAGCTGTTGAACGAGAAGTCGAACGAGAAGCTTCTCACCGGCTCGTCGCCGAGAGGGCCGACGCGGTGGACCACGTCGGCGCGGCGCCTGAGCTCGTCGTAGTAGGCAATCGCCTTCGGCACCTCCTGCGGCTCGGTCAGAGCGCGGCCGTACTGCGTCGAGCCGGTCACCACGTGGCAGTAGCCGGCGCGCGCGTAGCGGTCGAGCAGGCTGGTGCGCAGCGTCCGCTCGAAGTCCTCGAGCTTGATCACCCGGCCGCGGAAGCGCGACGTCGGCCACTTGATCCAGCGGTTGCCGGTGCCGGTGGCCGCCGACGGGCGTCCGGTGTCCATCGCCCACTGGTCGGGCGCGATCGGCTCGATGACCACGCGGTCGCCCTCGGGGATGCTGTCGACCATCCAGGCCCGCGCCAGCGCGCGGGTGTCGTCGCGCGCCAGCACGACGTCGTTGTGGATCGAGTACACCAGCCCCTGCGCGCAGAGCAGCGCGCCGGCCAGCACCACGGGCCACGTCCGCCCGGCGCGCAGGCGCGAGGCGGCCTCCACCGCGGCCCACGCGGCGAGCAGGCAGAGCAGCGGGTAGATCGGCAGCAGCCAGCGGGCGAAGAAGCGGTCCTGGGCGCCCATGAAGAGCAGGAACACGAGCGGCGCGGGCACCAGCACGAGCGCCATCCGCCGGTCCCGCAGCGACAGGCCCACGGCGCCGGCCGCGGCGGCGATCGCGGGCAGCCAGCCCAGCCCCCAGGTCAGCGTCGCGAGGTAGTAGAGATGGCCGCTGTCGCCGACCAGCCCGAGCTTGCCGCCGCCGTCGCTCGACGCCTGCGACTGCTCGGCGAGGCCCGCGCGGAAGCTCTCCACGTCGAGCAGCGCGTAGGGGTTGGCGACCAGGAACCCCGCGACGGCCAGCGCGCCGGCCAGCGCCAACCCGCGCAGGCGGTTCTCGCGCGCGGCGGCGAGCAGGCACAGCAGGACGATGCCCGCGGTGTACTTGGTGGCGCAGGCGACGCCGAGCGCGGCCCCGGCGAGCGCGTAGTCCGCCGGCCGGCCCGTCCGATAGACGCCGGCGATGCCGACCAGGCTCAGGCACAGCGGCGCCAGCGCCGGCACGTCGTTGACGGCCAGGTGCGCATAGTGGACCGGCAGGAACGCGACCGCCAGCAGCGCGCCGGCCACGAGCCCGACGCGCAGGTCGAACAGCCGCCGGCCGGCCCACACGAGGAAGCCGACCGCCGCCGCGCCGAGCACGGCCGACAGCGCGCGCGCGAGCGTGAAGACGCTGCCGGGATCTGCGGCGAAGGCGTCCCCGAGCGCCTCGCGCCCGCCCCAGCGCGCCCAGAAGGCCGCGTGCAGGAGGTAGGTGAAGGCGGGCGGGTTGATGAAGTAGCCCGGGTTCAGCGAGTGGCCGAACATCCCGATCGCGCGCGGCACGAAGTGCGCGTTCTCGTCGGCGTTGAAGACGTACGGCAGCCCGTGGTCGATCCCCCACAGGCGGAGCGCGAGCGCGCCGATCAGCAGCGCGGCGACGCCGGCGCTAGCAGCGCGCATAGGCGGCGTAGAAGTCGCCTGTCTCCACGAGCGGCCAGCCGGCCGGCGGCGATTGGATGAGCGGCGAGTCGGTGTCGTTGCTCCAGGCGTGCTTGAACACCGCGAAGCGGCTCGTGACCACCAGCGCGACACCGCGACGTGGTCGGCGCTCGCCGGGGTCCGCGCGCGGGATCACGCGGCCGGCGGGCGCGCCGAGGATCCAGCGCGCGTCGGGCACCAGCTTGTGGTTGGGCACGGTGAGCGGGCCGCAGCGCAGGCCCTCCTGCACCGCGGGCGACTCCAGCACGCGCACGAGGTCGTCGTGCGCGGCGCCGCGGAAGGTCAACTCGGAGTCGAAGTAGTCGAGCCGGACCTGGGTGACGGTGAACACGATGCCGAAGAGCACCAGCGTCGCCGATCCGGCCATCCACCACGTGCGCACCGGGCCCGGCTGCAGCATCGTGAAGCCGCCGAGGAACACGCCGGCGAACACGAGCAGGGCGACGGCCGCGATCGCCAGGTAGCGCTCGATGACCGACGCGCCGGCGACGCCGATCAGGACGAACGTCCCGACCCCGGAGACGAACAGCGCGAGCGGCACCGCCGCCCGCCGCGGCGACAGCGCGAGCGCCAGCAGCAGCCCGCCGCCGGCGGCGAGCAGCGACCGGCAGCTTGACGATCAGGTTCAGAAAGCCGGGGATGGCGGTCGGCAGCTCGGCCAGCGAGCGCTGGCGCCCGAGATCCTCGGCCGAGCCGCTCGTATAGAGGAGCGAGAACAGCGGGTCGCCGGTCACCGCGAAATCCACCAGCGTCCAGACGAGCGGGCCGAGCGCGGCCAGCGCGGCGTAGATCGCCCGCTGCCGCCACGTCGCCCGCCACGCGACCCAGAGCCAGTACAAGCCTGCCAGCACCCACGCCTCCGGGCGCAGCATGCCGGCGAGCGCCAGCAGCACCAGGACGGCGGTTCCGCGGCGCGGCCGGCGCGCCTCGAGCACGGCCGCCCACATCACGAGCGCCATGTACGGGATGTCGATGTAGCCGCGGGCGGCGAGGAACCCGAAGTCGAAGCGCGTGAGGACCAGTACGGCCGCGATCCCGCCCACCAACGGAGTGAACGCGACCTGGCCGAGCCGGTACACGCCCCAGACCAGCCACAGGAAGGAGGCGAAGATGAGCGCGATCCAGAGCCGGTCGCCGACCTCGCCGAACAGCGACAGCACCGCACCGGCGGCGATCGCCAGCGGATGCTCGGTGGGCACGCGGAAGCCCTCGAAGCCCGGCTTCGTGAGGTCCAGGATCTCCTGCCCCCACAGCAGCGAGTAGTACGAGTCGTAGTTGGGGTACGTGGGGTAGACGAAGAAGCCGATGGCGAAGGCCAGGCAGAGCAGACCGAACGCGACGCGCGCGATCGTCTCGGCGTCGAGCGAGCGCACGCGGGCGATCCCCCGGCGCTGGGTGAGCGTCAGGCCTTCCATGGGCGGTTACAGGATGACGAGGCGATACCGTCTTACCGCGCGCTCATGAAACTGATCATCCAGATCCCGTGCCTGGACGAGGAGCAGACGCTCCCCGTCACGCTGGCCGATCTGCCCCGTGAGTTGCCGGGCTTCGACGCCGTCGAGTGGCTGGTCATCGACGACGGGTCGACCGACCAGACCGTCGAGGTGGCGCGGACGCACGGCGTCGACCACATCGTCCGGCTCACGAACAACAAGGGGCTCGCCTCGAGCTTCCAGGCCGGGCTCGACGCGGCGCTCAAGCTCGGCGCCGACGTGATCGTCAACACGGACGCCGACAACCAGTACCACGGGCCCGACATCGAGCGGCTCGTGGCGCCGATCCTGGCCGGCGACGCCGACATGGTGGTCGGCGACCGCGAGGTCGCCGGCATCGAGCACTTCTCGGCGCCCAAGAAGCTGCTGCAGCGGCTCGGCTCGTGGGTCGTGCGCCAGGCCTCGCAGACCTCGGTCCCGGACACCACGTCGGGCTTCCGCGCCTACAACCGCGAGGCCGCGCTCGCCATGCAGGTCGTGTCCAAGTTCACGTACACGCTGGAGACGATCATCCAGGCGGGCAAGATGACGGTCGCGGTCGACCACGTGCCCGTGCGGACCAACCCGAAGCTGCGCGAGTCGCGGCTGTTCCCGTCGATGTGGACGTACATCCGCCGCAACGGCGTCTCGATCTTCCGCATCTACGCGATGTACGAGCCGCTGCGCGTGTTCATGACCGCGGCGCTGCTGGTCGGCGTCGCGGCGCTCTTCGTGTGGGGCCGCTTCGCGTACTTCTTCCTGCAGGGCGACGGCGCCGGCCACGTCCAGTCGCTGATCCTCGGCGCCGTGCTGTTCAACGCCGCGATGGTGCTGGCCGCGCTCGGCGTGATCGGCGACCTCCTGTCCGGCCAGCGGATCACCCTCCAGCGCATCTTCGAGCGCGTGCGCCGCGTCGAGCTCGAGCTCGGCGTGCCGCCCTCGCATTACGAGCCGGGCGCGCCCGACAGCGGCCGCGAGCCGACCACGGGCGCGCGAGCCGGCGGCCACGGCAAGACCGAGGAGCGCGAGGCGCTGAAGCTGTGAGCACGGTCACGCGCGACGCCGAAGGCACCGTCACCGGCAACACCTACGACAAGTACGGCTCCACGAACCCGGTCGTGAAGCGGCTGATGGCGGGCTTCGAGCGCACGCTCGACGAGCTCTTCGCCCGCGCCGCCCCGCGCTCGGTGCTCGACGTCGGCTGCGGCGAGGGCGTGCTCACGCACAAGTGGGCGCAGCGGCTCGACGGCCGCATCGTGGGCATCGACCTCGAGGACCCCGCGATCCAGGCCGAGTGGGCAACGCGGCGCGCGCCGAACCTCGAGTACCGCGTCATGAAGGCCGAGCGGCTCCCGTTCGAGGAGGGCGAGTTCGGCCTCGCGGCCGCGATCGAGGTGCTCGAGCACGTGCCCGACCCCGAGCACACGGTGGCGCAGATGGCGCGTGTCGCCCGCGGCGGCCACCTGCTCGTCTCGGTCCCGCGCGAGCCGCTGTGGCGGGGACTGAACATCGCGCGCGGCGCGTACCTGCGCGACCTGGGGAACACGCCGGGCCACGTCAACCACTGGACCAAGCAGGGCTTCGTGCGGCTCCTCGCGCGGCACGGCGAGGTCGTCGAGCGGCGCTCGCCGTTCCCGTGGACCATGCTGCTCGTGCGTGTCTAGCTACGGGCGCGGCGCCCGGATCCTCTCGGTGGGGATCGCCACCACGGGCCTCGTCACGTTCGCCTACTTCTCGCTGGCCAGCCACTCGCTCAGCGAGGACGACTACACGGGCGTGGCACTGCTGTGGTCGGTGCTGTTCCTGATCATCTCGATCATCTACCGGCCGGTGGAGCAGCTGCTCTCGCACACGATCGCGTCACGCCGGGCGCAGGGGCACGAGGGGCATCCGCTGCGGGTGCCGCTGATCATCCAGGCGAGCGCGGCCGGGGTGTTCCTCGTGCTGGCGCTGGCGCTGCGCGAGCCGATCACCGACGACCTGTTCGACGGCTCGGACGAGCTGTATTGGGTGCTGGTCGTCGCAGTGCTCGCCTACGCGGCCAGCTACTTCGCGCGCGGCTGGCTCGCGGGCCACCAGCGCTTCGGCCTCTACGGCGGCCTCGTGCTGCTCGAGTCCTGCTCGCGCTGCCTGTTCGCCGTCGCCGTGGCGGTCGGCATCTTCTCGGGCCAGGGCGCGGTCGCGCTCGGCATCGCCGCCGCGCCGCTGGTCTCGCTGCTCGTGGTGCCATGGGCGATCGAGCACCGGGGCGCGCCCGAGGGCGAGCGCGGCTCGATGCGCGAGGGCGCGGGCTTCGCCGGCGCGGTGCTGGCGATCATGATCGCCGAGCAGGCGCTGCTCAACGGCCCGGTGATCGCGGTCGACGCGACAGCGGCCGACGCGGCGCTGGCCGGCTTCGTGTTCAACGTCCTGCTGATCACGCGCGCGCCGCTGCAGCTCTTCCAGGCGATCCAGACCTCGCTCCTCCCCCACCTCTCCGGCATCACCGCGACGGGCGGCGGGCCGGAGTTCCGGCACGCGATCCGGGTGACCGTGCTCGCCATCGCCGGCTTCACCGCGGTGGTCGTGCTCGCGCTCGGCCTGATCGGCCCGTGGGCGATGGGCGTGCTGTTCGGCGGCGTCCACGAATACGGTCGCGCGGGCTTGATGCTCGTCGGGCTCGGCATGGGCTTCCACCTGACCGCCGGCACGCTCAACCAGGCCGCGCTCGCGCGCCGGCGCGGCGCGCAGGCCGCCGCGGCCTGGCTCGCCTCGGCCGCGCTGTTCCTGGGCTGGCTCCTGGTCACGCCGCTCGAGGACATGGTGCTGGCCGTCGAGATCGGCTACTGCGCCACGACCGCGCTGCTGGCCGTGGCGCTGTGGGTCATCGAAGCCGGCGCAGCTGCGCCCGGAACGTCCGCAGGGTCGAGCGCGTCTCGCCGCGGCGGCCCACCAGCGCCGAGTCCCAGCGCGGACGACGCTCCGGCGGCGCGAACCAGTGGTACAGGTAGATCCGGGTGATCCGCTTGCGGTTGATACGCGCGAGGCTGAACACGTTGCGGATCGCCCGGACCGCGTTCTTGGGGTTGTAGCGGCTGACCTTGCGGCCGTCCACCCAGCGGTTGTAGATGCCGCCGGTCTCCGTGAACCACAGCTTGCCTCGGGTGATGCGCAGGATCTCGCGGGTGCCGCTCGTGCGGTGGCGGTTGGCGTCGATGTGGTTGTGGATCGCCCAGATCCGCACCGGATAGCGGGTCTTGCGCTTGAAGCGCTGGATCCACCACGTCATGTTGGGCGCGTCGAGCACCGACGGCGCGGTGATCGTGCACTCCGGGCAGGTCCGGCGCATCGAGTTGTAGTAGCTGGCCGCCAGGCCCGGCTTCGTCCACAGCGGCTGCGTGCCGTGATTGGCCTCGTTCCAGACCTGGAATTCGCGCAGGTGGGGATGCCGCTTGCGCAGCTTGCGGAACTCGCGGACGAACTGCAGCCGCGTCGGCGCCTTCAGCTCACGCCCGCGTCGGCGCGTGTGGTTGAAGGTGATGAGGACCTTGGCGCCCACCTCGCGCGCCTTGTGCACGAACTGGTCGAGCGCGACGATCTCCCAGTTGTTGCGGCTCAGCGCGTCCCACGACATCACGTAGCGCACGTGCGGGGCGTCGAGCGCCTTCCAGCGCTTGTCGTCGAACATCGCTGCGTTGTTCTCCCCGATGCCGACGGAGAGCTTGGCCGAAGCAGGGCCCGCCAGCCCGAGGACCAGCAGGGTGGTGAGAAGAACGAGGCGGGTCATGAGTCCTTTCAACATCGGCAATGCGCGGAAAGTTGCGTCTAAGCGTGTGAAGCGGCGGCGGCCGAGAGCTGCTCGGCGTTGGCCTCGGCCTCGCCGGGGCGCCACTGCGTCTTGGGTGCGATGGCTCGCGAGATCACTCGGTCGCGATGGCGTTCGATGGTCGCCAGCATCGAGCGTACGAGCTCCTCGCCGAGGTAGTGCGGCTTGAGCCCGAGCTCTCTCAGCTTGGTGTTCGCCGCGTTGTAGTAGTGCTCCTCCTGCTCGACGCGCGGGTTGTCGAAGTGCTCGATCTCGACGTCGTAGCCGAGCTCGGCACCCGCCCGCTGCGCGAGCTCGGCGAGCTCGAGCACCGTGAACTGCTCGGTGAACTGGTTGAAGACGCGGAACTCGCCCCCCTGCGCGGGATTGGTCACGGCCAGTTCTACGCACTGCAGCGTGTCGCGGATGTTGAGGAAGCCGCGCGTCTGGCCGCCCTTGCCGTAAACGGTCAGCGGGTGGCCGATCACGGCCTGCACGCAGAAGCGGTTGAGCGCGGTGCCGAAGATCTCGTCGTAGTCGAAGCGGGTACAGAGGCGCTCGTCGAGCGCGGTCTCCTCGGTCTCGATCCCGTACACGACGCCCTGGTTGAGGTCGGTCGCGCGCAGGCCCCAGATCCGGCAGGCGAAGTGGATGTTGTGCGAGTCGTGGACCTTGGACAGGTGGTACAGCGACCCGGGCGTCTTCGGGAAGGGCAGCACGTCGGTGCGGCCCTTGTGGTTGATCTCGATGAAGCCCTCTTCGATGTCGATGTTGGGCGTGCCGTACTCGCCCATCGTCCCCAGCTTGACCAGGTGGCACTCGGGCACCCGGTCGCGCAGCGACCACAGCAGGTTGAGGTTGCCGATCACGTTCGTCTGCTGGGTCTCGACGGCGTGGCGGCGCGAGATCATCGAGTAGGGCGCCGACGGCTGCTCGCCGTAGTGGACCACCGTGTCCGGCAGCACCTCGGCCACCACGCGGTCCAGGAACTCGCCGTCCTCGATGTTGCCGACGAAGGCGTGGACGTCGCGCCCGGAGACCTCGCGCCAGGCGTCGATGCGGTCGGCGAGACCGTGGATCGGGGTCAGGGAGTCGGTTCCGTGCTCGTGATGCCAGCGGCGGCGGGCGAAGTTGTCGACGATGTAGACGTCGTGCCCACGGGCCGAGAATCGCATCGCCGTGGGCCACCCGAGGTAGCCATCGCCGCCGAGGATCAAGATACGCATGGCGGGGCAGCCTAGCGGCTCACCAGGCGCGGCCAGACCCGTTGCGCCAGCACGAACACGGTCATGCCGGCCAGTGCCATCACCAGCGGCATGAGCGTCACGTTGCGCCGTGTGCCGGCCAGCAGCAGCCCGCCGACGACGGTCACGCCGACCAGCAGCGCGGCCAGCAGGAAGAACTCCCAGCGGCGCCGGACGGCGAGCAGCACGAGCCCGGCGAGGCCGAGCGCGAGCACGGTGAACTGGAAGATCGTCCCGTAGGTCGTGCGGCCGGCCGCCCCCGAGCCGTGCCACATGTGCCACATCTTCCCGGCGACCATGCCGGCGAAGTCGAGCGGCTGCTCGGTCAGGTAGCGCTGCGCGTTCTCGCGCCCGATCTTCTGCAGCGCCGCGTCACGCTCGAGGCCGGGGTACCTGGACGCCACCCGGTTGAGCAGCGGCGTCATGCTGATCCGGCTCAGCTCGGTGGCGGGGATGTTCTCGCGCCCCTCGTACTGCCTCAGCAGCTCGCGCTTGACGTCGAGGTGCAGGCCGTTTCCCGGCAGGTAGGTGCCGATGAAGAGCGCCTTGCCGCCGCCGGTGCTGATCGGGACGAAGCGGCCTTCGGCATCGGAGACGTGGAGCGTCCACGGGACGATCGGGATCGCGAAGGCGACGGCCACGATCGCCGCGGGCACGAGTCCGCCCCGGAACAGGGCGATCACGGCGAACACGACGATGAAGGCCAGGTACTCGGGCCTCGCGAACGCGGTCAGACCGAGCAGGAACCCCGGCAGCGCCCACGCGAGCCTGTGCCGTCCCGGGTCGCCGGCCCAGAAGAAGCTCAGCACCGCGCCGGCGAGCGTGAGCGTGGCGAGCGGCTCGCTCATCAGCTTGCCCGTGAAGAAGATCGTCACCGGGTAGATCGCGAACAGCGCCGCGCCGGCGAGCCCGGCGAGCGGGCCGGCCAGCCGCCGTCCGATCAGGTACACGAGCACGATCGTCAGCGCGCCGAGCAGCGCCACCACCAGCCGCACCGCGCTCGGGTGCACGCCGCCGGTCGCGTAGTAGATGCCGGCGTAGAACAGCGGCGCGCCCGGCGACCAGTCGTACGGGCTCGCGGCGCCGGGCAACGCGAAGCGCTGGTGCTCGTAGAGCTGCTCGGCGACCGAGGCGTAGACGGCGGAGTCGGTGCCCGGCCGCACGTCGAGCGGCTCGAGCGCCGAGTCGACGCGCAGTGCGAGGCCGACGAGCACGATCGCGGTGAGCGCGATCAGGACGCCGCGGCCGCCGTGGCGCTCGGCCAGGCCGGCGGCCCAGGCGCGCGGCGTGGTGGCGGCGATCGCGGTCACGTGTCCAGCCTCGGCTGCAGGCCGCGGGCCTGGAACTGGGCGCGGGCGTACACCGCGACGGTCACCAGGCCGGTCGACGCGAGCGTCATCACCAGCGGCATCAGTGCCAGGTTGCGCCGCGGCGCGGCGAGCACGATGCCCGAGAAGACCGTCAGTCCGAGGATCAGGCCGCCGAGCAGGAGCGCCTCGAAGCGCCGGCGGACCGCGAGGATCACGAGGCCGGTGATCGCGAACACGATGATCGTGACCTGCAGCGCGACAGCGGCCGGCGGGAGCATCGCGCCGCTCGAGCCGCGCCACATCCAGCGCATCTTGTTGGCCATCATCTCGGCCACCGCGAGCGGCTGCTCGCGCACATACCGACCCAGGTTCTCGCGCCCGATCCGGTTCAGCGCCGCGTCGCGCGGCATGTCCGGATACCGCGCGGCGACGCGGTCCAGCAGCGGCTCCATCGGCTGTCGCGCGCGCTGCTCGGGCGTGACGTCTCTCAGGCCCAGGTGGCGCTCCATCAGCTCGATCTTCACGCGGTCGTGGATGCCGTCGCCCGGTAGGTGGGAGCCGATGAACAGCGCCTTGCCGGCGCCCGTGGTGACGGGCACGAAGCGGCCGACCTCGTTCGAGACGTGGATCGCCCACGGCGCGATCGGCAGCGCGAAGGCCCCGGCCACGACGAGCGCGCGCACCGGGCCGCGCTTGATCAGGGCCAGCAGCGCGAACGCGATGCCGAACAGTAGGTACTCGGGACGCACGAGCGCGCTGAGCCCGATCAGCACGCCGGGCGCGAGCCATGCCCACGGCGTCCGCCGGTCGAGCGCCCACAGGAACGCCAGCGCCGCGGCGGGCACGGTCACCTCGGCCAGCGGCTCGCTCAGCAGCCGCCCCGTGTTGAAGACGAAGGCCGGGTACGTCGCGGCGAGCAGCGCGGCGAGCAGCCCGCCGGGCGCGCCGCTCAGGCGCCGTCCCAGCAGGTAGCAGATCACGATCGTGACGAGGCCGAGCAGCGCGATCGCGAGCCGCCCGATCGCAGCGTGAACGCCGCCGGTCGCGTAGTAGATGCCCGCGTAGAACAGCGGCGCGCCGGGCGACCAGTCGTACGGGGCGTCGGAGCCGGGCACCGCGAAGCGCTGGTCGGTGTAGAGCAGCGCCGCGATCCGCTCGTAGCGCGCGGCGTCGGCTCCCTGGTAGGAGGAGTCGATCGGGTCGATGACGCCGATCAGCCGCAGGCCCAGGCCGACGGCGAGGATGAGGCCGAGCAGCACCAGCACGACGCGGCCGTGGCGCTCGGGCAGCGTCCGGACACGCCCCATCGAACCGATTTTAGTCCGCATGCGGACGACCCTCAGCTTGAGGGGGTCGTGCGGCTCGTGACGCCTGCCACCCTGGACCGGGTGTCGACGCTAGCGCTTGTAGCGCCGGCTGACCTGCTCGCAGCGGCGGGTGCGGACGTTGCGGTTGTAGCCGATCTTCACCGTGTCGGTGCCCGGGCCGCAGTCGATCCGCACGCTGTCCTTGGAGTAGGCGTAGACGAGGTCGTCGCCCGAGCCGGCCCTGACGCCGTTGTAGCCGTGGCCGACGAGCCGGATCGTGTCGAACCCGGGGCCGGCGAAGATGAAGTTGGTCGAGATGACGCCGCCGCCCTGGAGGTAGTCGTTGCCGCTGCCGCCCGTGATCCAGGTGCGGCCGCCGCGCGAGGCGCCGTAGGCGATGTCGTCGCCCGGCCCGGCCTCGATCCGGTCGGTCCCGCGGCTGGTGCCGGTCGGCTTGCGGTTGGCCCACAGGATGTCGTTGCCCCCGAGCCCGATCAGCCTGTCGGGGCCGCGCGAGCCGAGCAGGTTGTCGTTGCGCTCGGTGCCCTTGGCGCGGCCGCCGCGGTCGCGCGTGAGCTTCGTCCTGCCCTTGGTGGGGTTCGCCGGGGGCGGGACCTCGAGGATGGTCTCGCAGGTCGAGCGCTTGATCTCGCCGCGGCGCATCGACCGATGGTTGGAGAACCCGCCTCGCCTGTCCTGCGGGTTGATGTGCAGCGTGTCGTTGCCGGGCCCGCAGTCGACGGTCTTCACGGCGGTGCCGTTGTTGACGTAGACGACGTCGTCGCCGGCGCCGGCGTCGATGTCGTCGCCGCCGCTCGTGGAGTGGATCTGGTCGTTGCCGGTGCCGCCGCGGATGTCGTCGCTGCCGGTCCCGCCGTGCACGATGTCGTCGCCCGGCCCTGCGTCGATGTCGTCACCCGCCGCGCCGCCGTCGATGACGTCGTAGCCGTCCTCGTCGGCGATCCTGTCGCCGCCGAAGCCGCCGATGGCGGTGTCGTTGCCGGGCCCGGGCTCGAGCAGGTCGCCGCCGGAGCCGCCGTCGAGGTAGTCGTCGCCGGCGCGGCCGTGCACGTCGTCGCCGCCCCACTCCCCGAGCAGCCGGTCGAGGCCGGGGCCGCCGATGATCTTGTCGCCGCCGCCGTCGCCGTTGATCACGTGGTTGCCGTTGGGGCCGCCGACGAGGCGGTCCTTGCCCGGCGTTCCGACGAGCGTGCGGGCCGCCGCCGTGGCAGGGATCAGCGCGGCAGCGCAACAGGCGAGAACCGCTGCCCACCGCAGCGAGCTCCGCGAAGGCATGACGGCAAGGGTAGAGCGGTCGCCGCCGCGCAGGTGACCGCGACGGCTTTGCGGAGGCGATCATGGTCCGGTTCTCGGCCGTCCAGCGCGACAGTTGACGCCGAAACCACCGCTATCCTGCGGGCGCCGTGGAGCTCTCCGCCCTCCGCATCGTCGGCCTGGTCATCGGCGCCGCGCTCATCGTCTTCGCGGCGTGGCGGCGACGCACGCTCCGCAACGGCGACGTGCTGCTGCTGCTGAGCTCGGGCATCGCGCTGCTGATCGTCTCGGGGACCGACCTGCTCGACTCGGCGCTCGAGCTGTTCTCGTTCGAGCGCGGCAACGGCGGCCGCATCCTGGGCCTCGCCGTCTTCTCCGTGATCGCGCTGTTCCTGCTCACGCTGCGCTCGCTCGTCCAGAACGGCCGCATCGAGCGCAAGCTGTCGGCCACGCTGGAGGGCATCGCGTGGGAGGAGTTCCGCCGCTCGGGGCTGCCGGAGCGGTTCCGCGACAAGGTCGCGATCGTCATCCCGGCCTACAACGAGGAGGACAACATCGGGCAGGTGCTCCCCCGCATCCCCGAGACCGTCTGTGGGTTGGAGACGGCGGTGCTCGTCATGGACGATGGATCGAGGGACCGGACGGGCGACATCGCGCGCGAGCACGGCGCCGCGGTCGCGCGCCACGTGACCAATCTGGGCGGCGGCGCCGCGTTGCGCACCGGCTACCGCCTGATGGTCGACTCGGACGCGCGGATCGTCGTGACGCTCGACGCCGACGGCCAGCACCGGCCCGAGGAGATGGAGCGGCTGGTCGGCCCGGTGGCGGACGGAACCGTCGACATGGCGCACGGCTCGCGCGTGCTCGGGCATGCCGAGCCGAACCACGTCGCGCGCGAGATGGGGATCATCTTCTTCAACCGCCTCGTGTCGGCGATCACCCGCACGAAGGTGTCGGACTGTTCGAACGGCTACCGCGCGGTGCGCGCCTCGGTCCTGCCCCAGCTCGTCCTACGGCAGGAGCAGTTCCACACGTCCGAGTTCATGATCGAGGCGATCAAGCGCGGGATCCCCGCCACCGAGATCGGCGTGACCGTCGACCGCCGGATCCACGGGCACTCGAAGAAGCCGGCCGTGCTGCGCTACGGCCTCGGCTTCACCAACGCGATCATGCGCACCTGGCTGCGGTAGGCGCGTGGGCGGCGATTTCGGCGGGTCGACATCCCGCCCGCGCGCCTTCATGCGGGCGGCCGTCGCCGGTCTCGTGGCCGGCGTGATCCTGCTCTGGCTGCCTGCGCCCGCGCTCGCGTGGGACGAGGCGGGCTACTGGGACTTCGCCGACAAGCTCGCCGGGCGGCTGGACGACACCTGGAGCCCCGCGCTCGACCGCTACCGCCCGGGTTCCATCTCGATCGACACGATGATGAACGCCAACTTGCTGCTGCTGCACTCGGCCGCGGCGTTGCACGGGCACGAGGGCGCGGCGCGGCAGGACGCGCGCGCCCGCAGCATCGTTGCGCAGCTCGTGAACACGCCGCCGTGGGTGGAGACGGTGCCGGATCCCGCGCCCGGCAGCCAGCCGCACGAGCCCGGCTGGGTGGCCTCGATGAGCGAGCCGCGGACCCCGCAGCACCTGGTGGTCGACGGCGAGGTCACCGACGGTCTGGCGATGGCGTGGCGGGCGCGCGGCGCGCTCGGGCTCGATCCCACCGTCCAAGCCCTGATGCAGGACCGCCTGCGGCGCGTGGCCAACGGCCCGTACTGGCGCTACCCCACGTTGCGGCTGAACCAGATCAACTGGTACGCCGAGGTCTACAACGCGGCGTCCGAGGCCACCGGCGACCCCGTGTGGCTCCAGCGCGACCTGCGCGGCCAGCTCGCGGCGTTCGTGCGCAGCATCCGCGAGCCCGCGCCCAACACGGCCGGCTCGCTCGGGCCGGGGATGCAGTTCCACTACCTGCCGTACGGGCTCGAGCGGTCGAAGCTCAACGTCGATTCGGCCGAGTACGCGAACATCGTCGCGTCCGTCGCGCGCTTCTACGACAGCGCCATCGCGCGCGGCATGCGGCCGCTGCCGGCGTCCGACGAGGCGCTGCTGCGCCGCTGGATGACGCGCGTGCTGGCCGGCTACTGGACGCACGGCGGCTACCTGAACTGGGACACCGGCTTCGGCTTCGGGCGCTGGCATCAGATGAAGAAGTTCGCGCTCTCCCAGCAGGCGCTGATCGCGATCGCGTCCGGCGGCCGGCTGTCGCCGTCGCACGCCGAGGCGTCGTGGGCCAAGCACCTGCTCGAGCGGGGCTTCGAGCTGTACGAGCACAGGTTGCCCGAGGGCGGCGGCGTCGCGCCCGGCCTGTTCTACGACCTCAGGCCGAAGCCGCAGTCGGAGAAGCAGGCGCTGTTCGCGGCCTCCCGCATGGCCGCCAACGCGGCCCGCGCCGTCGCCGCGGGGATCCCGGCGCGCGACGGGTCCGAGCCGCCGGCGCTGTATTCGTTCGACCCGGCGGTCGGGCGCCTGGCGGTGACCACGCCCCGCTACAACACGGCGATCACCGCCGTCACCAACGGCGCCTATCCGTACGGCGGGCTCGACCTCGCGCGTCTCTACGACGGGCGCCAGGAGGTGGCGGCGACGCTCGGCGCGCGTGTGCCGTCCGCGTTCGGCATCGTCGCCCGCGACCGGCATGGCCGGATCCGGCTCGCCACCGCCCGCCCCGCCGCCGAGCGAGCCCGCCGGCCGCTGCGGCTGCTGCGAGCGCCGAGCGGCGTCGGCAGCGCGGGCTCGGTGCTGCGCCCCTTCGCGGGGCCGTTCGATGTCCTGCGCGTGACAGGGCGCCGCGCGGGCGCGGGCGTCGACGCGCGATCGACGTACACCTTCCGGCGCAACTCGATCGCCGGCGAGTGGACGGTGCGGGCGACCACGCGCCTCCGCCGCAGCGCCGAGGCGCTGTTCCCGAGCACGGGCGGCGAGCGTGCCGCGGTGTGGGCGCTGCTGCGCGACGGCCAGGCGGTGCAGGTCACCGTGAAGCGGCCGGTGATGGGCGTGGCGGCCTTCTGGGTCCAGAGCGAGCGCTCGGGCTATGTGGTCGAACCGCTCGACCGCGTCAAGGGCGCGACGGCCTCGATCATCCAGCCGCGACGCCAGCCGTCGGCGCCCGATCCAGGTCCGACGTTGTCGATCCGCCTGACCGGCCGGCTGGCTCGCAAGCGCCCGGTCCACTTCTCCGTCCGGATCACGCCGGCCGCGGGGTTGGCCGAGGCGCGGGCCGTGGCCGCGCGGTAGCCGAACTTCGGGCTTGTAGGGAGGCGGGATCGGCCGGCGCGCGGGTCGAGTGCTGGGTTTGTACCCTCACTGACAAACCCACCCCTTACAGGCTGACAGACCCGACAATCGGCAGGCCGGCGCGGCCGATCACCCAGCTTCCCCACCCAGCCGAAGTTCGAACCCTCAGCGCGACAGCGCAGCCAACAGCCGCGCGACGGACTCCTCCAAGGACTCGCCGCCCACGACGACGTCGGGCGACTCCGGCGGCTCATACGGATCATCGACCCCCGTCATGCCACTCAGCTCGCCGGCCCGCGCCCGGGCATAGAGCCCTTTCGGATCCCGCCGCTCGCACTCCTCCAGCGTCGTCGCCACGTGGACCTCGAGGAAGGGCAGGCCGCGGCGGTCGTGCGCCGCGCGGGCGGCGGCCCGGTCGGCGCGGTAGGGCGACACCAGCGCCACCAGCACGACGACGCCGGCGTCCGCCAGCAGCGCCGACACCTCGGCGGTGCGGCGCACGTTCTCGGCACGATCGGAGGCCGAAAAGCCGAGGTCGCCGTTGAGGCCGTGGCGCAGGTTGTCGCCGTCGAGCACGTAGGCGCTGCGGCCCTCGGTCAGCAGGCGCGCCTCGACGGCCGCCGCCACCGTCGACTTCCCGGACGCCGGCAGGCCCGTCATCCAGACCGTCGCGCCGCCGTGCCCGAGTGCGGTCCAGCGCTGCTCGCGGTCGATGCCGCGCTGCCAGACGACGTCCGCGGACCGAGGCGGGTCGCTCATGCGGCGATCATCCCCGCCCCGACGGTGTCGTTGGACGCCCGGCGAACGACCCGATCACTGGATCATTCCTGCGCCGACCGTGTCGTTCGTCGCTGAGTCGATGAGGATGAAGGCACCCGTCCAGCGGTTCTCCGCGTACGGATCGAAGACGAGCTCCGACGCGGACCGCAGCGACACCCGCGCGATGTCGTTCAGGCCGAGCGAGTCGGCGCCCGGCTTGCCCGTCAGCGTCGCCACGTCGAGCGTCTCGTGCACCGTGTCGAGCTTCACGCGCTCGCAGCGCGTGGTGTGCTTGAGCAGGTAGCGGCCGCCGACCCGGGCCGGCGACTCGCCGAGCCAGCACACGGTCGCCTCCAGCTCGCGGGCGGTGAACGGCCGCTCGGCCGGCGGGCAGATCAACGCCCCGCGCCCGACGTCGAGCTCGTCCTGCAGGGACACCGCGACCGACAGGGGCGCGCTCGCCGACTCCAGCGGCCCCGCGGGCCCTTCGACGGCCGTCACTCGCGAGGCGAGGCCTCCCGGCTGCACCACGACCTCGTCACCGACCCGCACCGTCCCGCCGGCGAGCTGGCCCGCGTAGGCGCGCTGCTCGCCGGCGCGGATCACGTACTGGACCGGCAGCCGCAGCGGCCCGGCCGCCAGGCCGACCGCCACGGGCGCGGCCTCGAGGAACTCGAGCAGCGTCGGCCCGCGGTACCAGTCCATCGCCTCCGAGCGCTCGACCACGTTGTCGCCCTGCAGGGCCGACATAGGGATGCACGTGATCTCCTCGACGTCGAGCCGTCCCGCCCAGGCGCGGAAGTCCGCGCAGATCGCGCGGAACCGATCGTCGTCGTACTCGACGAGGTCCATCTTGTTCACGGCGAGCACGATCCGCGGGATGCCGAGCAGCCCGGCGATCGCCGCGTGGCGGCGGCTCTGCGTCAGCAGCCCCTCGCGCGCGTCGACCAGCACGACGGCGACGTCGGCCGTCGAGGCCCCGGTCACCATGTTGCGCGTGTACTGGGCGTGGCCCGGGGTGTCGGCGATGATGAAGCGCCGGCGGCGGGTCGAGAAGTGCCGGTAGGCGACGTCGATCGTGATCCCCTGCTCGCGCTCGGCCCGCAGGCCGTCGGTGAGCCGCGCGAGGTCGACCTCGGCTTCGGCCACCTGGTCGGCGAGGAGCGCCTTCGAGTCGTACAGCAGCCGGCCGATCAGCGTCGACTTGCCGTCGTCGACCGAGCCGGCGGTGGCGAAGCGCAGCAGCTGCGGCGCCGCAACCGCCATCAGAAGTAGCCCTCGCGCTTTCGGTCCTCCATCGCGGCCTCGCTCACCCGGTCATCCGCACGCGTCTCACCCCGCTCGGACACCCGTGTGGCGGCGATCTCCGCGATCACCGCGTCGAGCGTCGTCGCCTCCGAGCGCACCGCCCCGGTGCACGTCATGTCGCCCACCGTCCGATAGCGCACCGACACGACGAACGGCCTGTCGCCGTTGAGCGGCACGAAGTCGGACGCGGCGTAGATCATGCCGTCGCGCTCGAACACCTCGCGCTCGTGGGCGAAGTAGATCGAGGGCAACTCCAGCCCCTCGGTGCGGATGTACTCCCAGACGTCGAGCTCGGTCCAGTTCGACAGCGGGAACACGCGCACGTGCTCACCTGGCAGCACCCGCCCGTTGTAGAGATTCCACAGCTCCGGGCGCTGGCGGCGCGGGTCCCACTGGCCGAAGTCGTCGCGGAACGAGAAGATCCGCTCCTTCGCCCGCGACCGTTCCTCGTCGCGCCGGGCGCCGCCGAACGCGGCGTCGAAGCGGTGCTCCTCGATCGCGTCGAGCAGGGTCGTGGTCTGAAGCCGGTTGCGAGACGGCGCGTCGCGGACGCGGCCGCGGTCGATCGACTCCTGCACCGAGGCGACCAGCACGTCGGGCACGTGGCGGTCGCGGAACTCGATCACCTCCGGGAAGTTGTGCCCGGTGTCCACGTGCATGACCGGGAACGGCAGCTCGCCCGGCCGGAACGCCTTGCGCGCCAGGTGCAGCAGCACGATCGAGTCCTTACCGCCGGAGAACAGCAGCACGGGCCGCTCGAGCTCCGCCGCGACCTCACGGAAGACGTGGATCGCCTCCGCCTCCAGGAGATCCAGGTGGTTCACGCGCGCGCCTCCACCGGAGCGCGGCGGCGCAGGATGTAGAAGACGACGACGGCGAGCACGACCGGGACGCCGGCCAGCACGAAGGCCGGCAGCTCGAGGCCCGCCTTGCTCAGCAGGCCGAGCCCGGACGCGAGCAGCACGACGCCGAGCGCGGCGCGCAGCACGTCCTGCGGCATGCGGGTGGCGACGTGGGTGCCGAGCCAAACGCCCGGGATCGAGCCGATCAGCAGCGTGCCGGCGAGCCCGAAGTCGACGTTCCCGGAGGCGAGGTGCGCGAGTGCGGCCACCCACAGCAGCACGGCGGCGTGCGCGACGTCGGTGCCCACGACGCGGTGGGGGCTGAGCCGGAAGCCGAGGATGAGGCCGATGGCGATCAGCGTGCCCGAGCCGGCGGACGTGATCCCGAGCACGAAGCCGACCGACGCGCCGAGCGCCACGGCGGCGATCTTGTGCCGCGTCTGCATCCGGAACGCGCCGCGCTCGCGCGCCGCCATGTCGGCCAGCGCGAGCGCCCGCAGCAGCACCAGCGCGCCCGTGAGCAGCAGCACGCCGCCGATCGACAGCAGCATGAACGTGTCGAAGTCGTCGCCGATGCTGTCGCGCAGGCGGTCGAGCAGCCAGACCCCGGCAAGCGCGGCCGGGCACGACCCGACCGCCAGCCAGAGCGCCATCCGCGGGAACACCGTCCCTTTGGTGAAGTGCCGCCAGCCGCCGACCGTCTTGGTGATCGCCGCGTAGGCGAGATCGGTGCCGACCGCCACCACCGGCTTGACGCCGAGCACGAGGATCAGCAGCGGCGTCATCAGCGAGCCGCCGCCCATGCCGGTGATGCCGACCAGCATGCCGACGCCGAGGCCGAAGAGGATGACCGCCGGATCCATCAGGACGCCGGCAGGTGCAGGCCGCACTCGATCTTGTCGGTGCCGGCCCAGCGGCCGTCGCGACCGCCCCCCGGGGACGTGCAGTGCGTACATCCGATGGAGGCATAGCCGCGGTCGTGCAGCGGGTGGTACGGGACGTCGTTGGAGGCGATGTAGCGCCAGACGTCCTTCTCGCTCCAGTCGGCCAGCGGCGCGCACTTGAGCTTGCCGCGATGGCCGGTGTCCGGCGCCAGCTTCGGGGTATCCGCGCGGCTGGGCGCCTGGTCGCGGCGCAGGCCGGTGATCCAGGCGTCGACCTCGCTCAGCGCCCGTTCGAGCGGCTCGACCTTGCGCATACCGCAGCAGCCGTCCGGGTCGCGCTGCCACAGACCGTCGATCCACTCTCCGCGGTAGACGTCGATCTCGATCCCGTAGCGCTGCTCGATCCGCCGCCAGGTCTCGTACGTCTCCGGGAACAGCACCCCCGTGTCGAGCGTGAAGATGCGCGCCGCCGGCTCGATCGCCAGCAGCATGTCGAGGATGACCGACGCTTCCTTCTGGAAGGAGCAGGCGACGTACAGGCGCGGATGGTGCTCGTCCACGACATGGGCGAGCACCTCCTGCGCGCTCAATGACTCGAGATCCGGCGGAGCGGCACGCATCAGCGGCCGCACAGGTTAGCCCTCGCCCTACTCGGTTGTCACTGCTCTCAGCACATCCACGCGCGAGGCCCGGCGGGCGGGCGGGATCGCCGCCAGCACGCCCGCGATCGCGGCCAGGATCGCGACGCCGATCAGCCAGGCCCACGGGAGCTCGAAGACGAAGCCCTCGTCGGCCAGCGGCCGGGACAACAGCGCCGCGAACGCGATGCCCAGCAGCGTGCCCAGCACGGCCCCGATCAGCGCGGTGATCACCGACTCGGCGCGCACCATGCGCCGCACCTGACGGCGCGACATGCCGACCGCGCGCAGCATCCCGAGCTCGCGCAGCCGCTCGTGCACGGTCAGCGCCATCGTGTTGACCATTCCGAGCAGGGCGACGATCACCGACAGGGCGAGCAGCGCCAGCACGAGATAGACGAGCGTGTCGACCTGCTTGTTCTGCTCGTCCTTGAAGTCCTCGATCGTCATCGGCTTGGCGGTCGGGAAGTCCGCCAGCGCGGTCTCCTCGGCGCCCTTGATCGCCGCGGGATCGGCATCCGGCTCGCCGGCGACGAGCGCGAACGCGATGTCGTCGACGTCCCACGCGCTCTCGAGCGAGGAGTTGCCGACGACCACGCCGCCGACGAAGCCGGCCGTGGAGTCGTAGATGCCGTTGACCGTGTAGGAGACCTCGTTGCCGCGCGGGGTGAGGAAGCTCAGGCTGTCACCGACCGCCAGGTCGTTGGACTCGGCGAACTCGTTGCTGATCGCCGCGCCGTCCGAGCCCAGGTTGGACAGGACGTCGTCCGACCCCTCGTCCCAGTTGAGGGTCAACACGTCGCGCACCGTGGCGTCGTCGACGCCGGTCACGCCCGTGTTGCCGGTCTCGCCCACGATCCGGCCCGACTCGAAGCGAAGCGCCGAGACGGCCGTCACGCCGTCCACCTGCTCGACCGCCTCGGTGACGCCGACCGGCAGCGGCGAGAAGCCGTCGTCGTGGGTGATGATGCCGGCGGCGCGCACCTGCTCGTCGATGCCCTGGTCGATCGTCGCCCGCAGCCCAGCGGCGAAGATCGCCACCAGCACGACGAGGGCCACGCCGATCATCAGTGCCGAGGCGGTGATCGCCGTGCGCTGCGGCTGCCGCGTCGAGTTCTCGCGCGCGAGCCGGCCGGCGAGCCCGAGGACGCGCTCGAGCGGCCTGCCGATCGCCGAGCTCAACGGTCGCACGAGGGTGGGCGCGAGCAGCGCGAGGCCGAAGATCATCAGCAGCGTGCCGAAGCCCAGCACGTAGGCCGTCGCGGCGGCCGTCCCGGGATCGCCGAGCAGCCCGTAGAGGAGCAGCGCCACGCCCGCGGCCTCGACCAGCAGCGCGACCGCGATCCGGCGCTTGCGCAGCCGCGGCGGGCCGGGGGTGTCGGCGTCGCGCATCGCCTCGACCGGTTGCACGCGCGTGGCGCGGCGCGCGGGCACGAAGCCGGAGACCACGGTGGCGATCACGCCGACCAGCAGCGAGATGATGATCGTGCGCGGCTCCAGCGGCATGCTCGTGCTGCCGAGGTCGAGGTTGAAGGCGCTGAACAGCGAGCGCAGTGCCGGGGCCACGATCAGGCCGGCGGCGATGCCGATGATCGACGCCACGAGGCCGATCACCAGCGACTCGACCATCACCGAGCGCAGGATCTGCGGGCGCGAGGCGCCCAGCGTGCGCAGCAGCGCGAACTCGCGCGAGCGCTGCGCCACCGTCACCGCGAAGGTGTTGAAGATGAGGAAGCCGCCGACGAGCACGGCCACGCCGGCGAACACGAGCAGTGCGATGCGGATGAAGCCGAGCGCGCTCGACAGGTCCTGCGCGGCCTTCTCGGCCTGCTCCTCGCCGGTGCGCACGGCGTAGCCGTCGCCGAGCTCGGCTGAGATCGCCGCCTTGAGGTCCTCCGGCGTGGTGCCGCCCTCGGCGGCGACCGAGATGTCGCTGAAGCCGTCCTCGTCGAGGACGCGCTGACCCTCTTCCAGCGTCACCACCGTCATCCGCGAGCCGGCGAGATTGTCGGAGTCGCCGAGGCGGGCGACGCCGGAGACGGTGTAGTCCTTCTTCGGCTGGCGGCCGGCGATCGTCACCGTGTCGCCTTCGCTCCAGCCGAACTCGTCGGCGGTCGCCTTGTCGATCACGACATCGTCGTCCGACTCGGGCGGGCCGCCCTCGGTGTACGTCAGCGGGTCGAAGCGCTCGGGGCCCTGGGTGAGCAGGAGCGTCGGCGGGCCGCCCGAGACGATCGGCTCGCCGTCACGGTCGAGCAGCGAGACGTCGCCCGAAACGAAGCCGGCCGCCTCCTCGACCCCGTCGACCGACTGGACGCGCTCCAGCGTCGACGCGTCCATCGGCGGCGGCGCGGCGAAGTCCTCCTCCACGACCAGCTCTGACTGCACCGAGACATCGGTGCCCTTGCTGGCGCGCTCGAAGAGATCCTTGAACGACGCGTCGATGGTGTCGGTGAAGACGAACGTTCCCGCCACGAACGCCACGCCGATCACCACGGCAAAGCCCGTCAGCGCGGTCCGCAGCTTCCGGGCCAGGAGGCCCTTCAGCGCGACCTTGAGCACTATGCCACGGCCTTCATCAGGTCCAGCACGCCCTCCGTGCTCTCGCCGCCGCCGTCGTGGACGATCTGGCCGTCGCTCAGGACGACGATCCGGTCGGCGACCGAGGCCGCATGGGCGTCGTGCGTGACCATCACGACCGTCTGGCCGAACTCGTCGACGGCCTGGCGGAGCAGCGCCAGCACCTCATCGGAGGAGTGCGAGTCCAGGTTGCCGGTCGGCTCGTCGGCGAACACCACGGCCGGGCGGTGGATCAGCGCGCGGGCGACGGCGACGCGCTGCTGCTGGCCGCCGGACAGCTCGGACGGGCGGTGCTCGAGCCGGTCGCCGAGGCCGACGGCGGCGATCAGCTTGTCGAGCCACTCGCGATCGGGCTTCTTGCCCGCCAGCGTGAGCGGCAGCAGGATGTTCTCCTCGGCGGTGAGGACCGGCACGAGGTTGAAGGCCTGGAAGACGAAGCCGAGACGGTCGCGGCGCAGGCGCGTGAGCGCCTTGTCGTCGAGGTTGGCGAGCTCGGAGCCGTCGACCACGACGGAGCCGGCGGTCGGCCGGTCGAGTCCCGCGAGCAGGTGCATCAGCGTGGACTTGCCGGAGCCCGACGGACCCATGATCGCGGCGAACTGGCCGCCGGGGAAGCTGGTCGAGATGCCTCGCAATGCGTGGACGGCCGTCTCGCCTTCGCCGTAGACGCGGCTGAGTTCGGTGGTGCTGACGATCGGGCGCGACGTCATGTCGGTCATGCCGGACAGAATGGTCAACCCGCCAGAAGCGGATGGGGTGGAAGACTCGTTACCCAGGGTGCGGCTAGCCGCACTTACGCGCCGAAATCACTCGCCGGCGCGCAGGTACGCGAGTACGGCGAGCACGCGGCGGTGGTCCTCCACCGTCGGTGTCAGGTCGAGCTTGGAGAAGATCGAGGTGACGTGCTTCTCCACGGCGCGCTCGGTGACCACGAGCGCCTCGGCGATCGCGGCGTTCGAGCGGCCCTCGGCCATCAGCCCCAGGACTTCGCGCTCGCGCGCGGTCAGCACCTCGAGCGGATCCTCGCGGCGGCGGCGCCCGAGCAGGAGGGCGACGACCTCGGGATCGAGCGCCGAGCCGCCGCCGGCCACGCGGCGCACAGCGTCGGTGAACGTGTCCACGTCGGCCACGCGGTCCTTGAGCAGGTAGCCGGTGCGCTCGGTCGACTCCGACAGCAGCTCGAGCGCGTACGCCTCCTCGACGTACTGGGAGAGCACGAGCACCGCCGTGTCGGGGTGCTCGGCGCGGATCCGGTGTGCGGCGCGCAGGCCCTCGTCGGTGTGCGTGGGCGGCATCCGAACGTCGACCACCGCGACGTCCGGTCGGTGGGCGCCGACCTTGCGGAGCAGGTCCTCGGCGTCGCCGGCCTGGCCGGCGACCTCGAAGCCCGATTCCTCGAGCAGGCGCGACAGACCCTCGCGCAGCAGCACGGAGTCGTCGGCGATCACGACGCGTAGGGAATCGTTCA